>NZ_JASTTE010000004.1:0-284501 GCF_055700935.1 Corynebacterium sp. 2571A
AACCACCAGTAAAAAAGAAATAGCTGCCTAACCACTAGGTAGCTCTACTACGTGTCCACGATTTGCGGGCAACCCCAACTACACGGTGGTCATCGCGGATCTTCACGCGGAGCGCATCAAGGAAGATTACTGGGTAGAACCAGTCGAGCTGACGGTTCTACCCGGATCATGACCTCGTCTAAGAGACGCATCGGTAATCGTGCTGATCGTATCCGGGCTCATATCCATCCCCAGGGTGGACCGAAAATGGTGCTGAATATCACGCACTGTCATCCCACCGGCGTACAGCGAGATGATCATGTCGTCGAGATCTGTCAGCCGGCGTGCGCCCCGGGGCACCATCCGGGGAGTAAACGTGCCAGAACGATCCCTGGGCACGGTCACTCCCAACGCGCCGTACCCAGAGTTAACCGTCTTGGTGTACGACCCGTTGCGGTGGTTACTACCCTGTGGTGGTTCAACCTGGGACTTCATCGTCCGGCCGGAATGACCCTAGACCAAATGGGCATCCATTTCCGCCTGCAGACCAGCGTTAATCGATGCCTGCAACAGGCCTTTAACCAGGTCGCTGGCGTCATCGGTGGACCTCGACAACTCGCCAATCAGCTTGACGAGCTTAAGGATTTTCCATCAGCTTCTCGCGGATCTCGTTGACCTTGTCCTGGTCATGGTTTTTCTTCGTTGTCGCCGTTGCCATTATCGGTGAAACTCCTTCCGGATCAGAGCCTCACACACAAACTTCCTGGCACCCTCCTATTTCCGGGGCCCATCATCAGCAAGCGTTACACCACACTAAAAGACGCAACCGGTGATTATGAAACTAGGTTCGCTTCTTGATTCGCTCTCGATACTGTCCAGAGTAGAACCAGTAACTCAACTAAGAACGCAACTGCTGGAATTGTGTAAACCCATGTACTGGCGAGGGTGCCGGATTCCTGAACAAATGGTAGCGCAACCAGTGAAGTAACGAAACCAATCGCACCCACAAGTCCCGTAGCATTCAGATACGGCACGGCGGCTTTGTGGCCCGCGATCCAAGCCTCGTCCGATACAAGAGTCGACTTCGTTCGTATTCCGATGGCATCGTTTCGTTCCAAATCTCCCGCTTTTGCAAATCTTGACATGCCGTACGAGACGATGGCCAAGAGCAGTACTCCGCCCATCAATGAAATGTAGCCAAACATTTTTCTCTCTCCTGTTCCAATTTGTTCGCCTTCCTCCTGGTATGGCGATCCTTCAAAAGCAAAGGGATTTTGCTAATCGTAAGAGCACCTTCTCCACCCAAAGTTTTGAGCGAGACGTGCTGATCAGCTTCAAGGGCTGTTCGTCGATAGCGACTGGTACATTTCCTGACTGGCGAGTTTTCGCCGACCGATAAACGCAACCGCCAGTCATACTAGCAGTTTATCTAGTTCACGGTCACGGCTTTTGCCTGGTCAAGTCCTGTGTAGTGGTGTAGCCGTTTTGCTTTCGGCTCGGTATGAAGTTCGGGGGTCAGGCCCTTCTGTGGGGTTGTTTGACCACACCTTCGTCCAGACTGGTTTCGGTGCTGCGGTAAACGCCACAACCTCATCGAGTGATTCCTCCACATAGGCCGCAACGTGAGGGAATTTCGGCTCCACTAGGTCGACAACCTCGTGGGCTTGAGCCCAGGTGGACTGGGCATCTGGTTGCTGAAAGATTGTCTGGAACATCGCAGAGACCATCGGCCACTGCATTTTCGGAACCTTTTCGTAGAGGTTCTTCGCGAAATGGGTGCGGCACCGCCGCAACGACGCATTGGGCAACACTTCGGAAATGGCGTGCTGGATGCCTTCGTGGGCATCACTGGTGACCAAGTAGACACCACGAAGTCCACGGGCTTTTAAATCGTGGAAGAAGCCTGTCCACGACGCGTTAGATTCCGCGGTGGCAACATGCATGCCAAACATTTCGCGGTACCCGTCGGCGTTGACTCCGGTGGCAAGCAGTACTTGAGCATGTGACTACCCGGCCGCCTTCACAGACTTTGATCGTAAACGCATCGCACGACAGGTAGGCATATCCGCCGGGATCGAGCGGGCGGTTTTTGATATCGGCGACCATCACGTCGAGTTCTTCCGACATGCGTGAAACTTGGGATTTCGACATGTTGGCAATGCCTCGTGTTGCTACCAGATCATTCATCCTGCGGGTCGAGACGCCTTTAAGGTAGCAGGTTGCAATCACGGTCGATAAGGCTCGTTCCGTGCGCGTACGGCGCTCGAGCAGCCAGTCCGGGAAGAACGCGCCGTAGCGCAGTTTCGGTACTGCCACATCAATAGTGCCGACACGGGTGTCAAAGTCGCGGTGGCAGTACCCCTTTGCGGTGGTTGACCCGTTCGGTGGAGGCGACACCCTATTTCGGCGCCGCAGACGGTGTCAGCCTGGGCGGAGAGGATCTGGTTGATAAAACCTTGCAGCATCTGGCGCATCACATCCGGAGAAGCTTCGGCGAGCAGATCATCCAAATTAGGTTGCCGGGTCGATAGAATGCGGTGCAGCGGTCATCGTCGTGTGCCTTTCGGTGAGATGTGGTAGTTGAGTCGAAAGGTTAACTGACGGTGACCGCCCCACTATTTCCGGGGCCCACCATCAGCAGGCGTTACACCACTCTAAATGACGCAACCGACTGTTTTCCTTGGGGGTGGGAAGCTGGTAGCTGGATTGGCTGAGTCTCGATGGTAATTCTAGGTAAACCACAGATGAATTACCAGCAATTTTTTAACTGCAAAGTAAACTACGGATTAATCTTTAACTACTTTCTGAAATAGGGTAGCAGTATCATGGATTAGAGGGTACGAATAGTACGTGGCAGGGTCGAAAGTAGGTGACCATGTCTTTTTATGAACTTCAGGAAATTTCGTGCACTGTTCCAGAGTTTGGGGCTGAAGCTGACGGAAGCGCATCGATGACTACATGCGGTCCTGTGTGTGAATCCCGCTGGAGCACTGCGTTCTGCAGAAATTATAAATAGTGAATCGACGTGTAAAGACCGGGGGCGGATTAAGCTCACCTCGGTCTTTACCTTCGTCAGGGAGATTATTGTTAAGTGGTTTGACTCGGTCGGCGGCCCCAGAAATCTTTACGATTAAATAAAACTCGTATGTGGAAAGCATGGATAAAACCTATTTAGTATTTGTAAAAGAACGTGTTTTATGGCGCTGCTTTTTCGGGTGGCGAAATGAAAAGATTGTCAATTATCTATGCCCTGACATTGGGCCGTCGTGGGATCATTCTGGATGAGCCGACGAACGGTTTAAACGATGAAATTGTCGAACGCTTCTTGACAACGCTACGTGAATATCGCAGCACCCGTACTTGGGTAATTGTCACTCACGATAAACGTGTTCGTGCAATTGCCGATAATGTTTTGGTGCTCGGGTAGCGTACGCCCTCTAACAACATAGGAATTGTGATGGTTGCAATAGTTTGGAATGAAATCTCTTTTCGATACTCGAAATATGGGCCATATATTCTGCGGGATGCCGCGCTGTCGTTGTCACGGCCTGGCATCTACGAGGTCCGGGGTCCATCGGGAAGCGGTAAATCCACGGTTCTGGACCTGTTAGCCGGCCTGCGCTCGCCCAGTGAAGGCAGGGTAACCATCGACGGTAAACAGGTCGGAAAGGGCGCTGCCAAGCAGCTAACTTCGTGGCGCGCCGCGCACGTCGGGTACGCCCCTCAGGCACCGACCCTCCTGCCTAGCCTCAACTGCCGGGAGAACCTCGAGCTGGCAGTTCACGTGGCCGGACGGGGCCTCGACGCCCAGGGCAGGGAAGAGCTGCTTGGCACGTTGGGCATGCAGCCTTTCGCAGAAGCCCTGCCGGCAGAGTTGTCCGGGGGTCAGCGCCAGCGCGTTGCAGTGGCCCAGGCACTAGCTTCTCAACCGGACCTGGTGCTCATGGATGAGCCCGTCAGTGCGCTTGATGGCGCGAATATCACCGTGGTCGAGGATTTGCTGCGCCAGTCGGCGAAGCGGGGAGCCGTAGTGGTCTATTGCTCCCACCGCGAGCTTTTCGACGGGCAGGCAGAAACGCTGCTGCAGATGGGGGGCATAGCTCATGAAGACCATGACTCCCACCGCCGCCTACCGGAGAGAGCTGTTGGTGACGGCGCGCCCCTTCATCGGGGGAATCGTACTGGCTGCGGTAGTAATAGGCACGCTCGTCGGCACCATCCTTTACGTCGCATTCTCGACTGGCGGAAGCAGCGACTTCAAGGCCGGCGTGACGAATATGAGCCTGATCGCGATCATCCCGGCATTCGCCGGGGTCCGGTTGGCGCATCAGAATTTTATCGCTGACCACCGAAATACCGTGCACGCGCTGCGGATTCTCGGCATAGGCAGGGCGTTTTTCACCCGGCACCTGCTGCTGCAAGGGGCGTGCCTGGCGCTTCTGGCAAGCGTTTCGGCGGTCGTGTTGGGACGGGTGTTGGCGACGCCGCTTTTCAAGGTGATTCTGCTAGGGCTCAACAAGCAGCTGCCAGATCGCTGGGGCTCGCCCATTGACGTTGCCTGGTCGTCACTGCTGGTCTTAGTCCCCCTGTACCTCCTCGGCGTGGGGATTCTCAACGTCGACAAGGTGCTGGCCAAAACCGGGGATCGGGAAGCGGCGACAGTAGGTAAGTCCAAGTCCTTGGTGGGGCTGGTTGGCCTACTACTCGCAGTGGTCAATATTGCCGCGGGTATCTGGTGCATGGTGACGACTCCGCCGGGACCTGTCGTGTTGATATTAGTCTTCACCTTGCCGTTCCTCGCTGTCGCACTTGCAGGCCCCTTCGCCCGGGCGCTAGCTCGCTGGGCAGCCGCGGCGATCAAAAAGGTGAGCGGATGGTCGGCACCCGCGCTAGGCATCCGCTCCTCCGAAACCGTCGGGACGACCTCGAGGGTGGGGCTTGCTACCGCGCTCGTGGCCATTCCGCTGGCAGGCTTCACAGGTGCACAGACCTCGTTATGGGCGGCAAATTACGTAGGCTCCCAGAATTTCCAAGCGGGCCCAGTCGTCGTTGGCCAAGATTTTCGCCTGCTGGAAGCACAGGAAGCAGACGGTGTATGCGAGGAGATCGGCGACGACTGCCGTGGGGTGGTCTACTGGCAGCCTTCGGACTTCGAAGCCGCGGGGGAGACCTCCGTACCGATGGAGAAGGCGTCTGACTATTCTCTGGCAGGATCGAATGACCACGTGATAGGGCAGCTACTCTCGCCCGCGGCGCCGGTGAAAGCCCACAGCCCCTTCTACCCAGACTTCATGGTGCCGTTCTCCGGTATCTCTAGCGAGTCTCCGGTCAAACCGGAATGGGGGCTTCCCGTGGTCGCAGAATCGGCTAGCGCACCGGATCATCTCCGGGTGGAGTCCGCGCAGGATTGGGTACGGCACGTGGATATGGATAGCCAGATCATGTACGGGCCCCACGGCGACGGAACCGCCGGCTTCGTCCCCACCGCGGCCTACACTCTGCTGGCGATCTGTCTGGTCCTCGCGGTCTCTGTGATGGGCAAGCGGGCCAATCTGCACGCGTTCTTCTCACCACTGCGTCTTCTGGGCCGTACCCAAGGCGCGATCCAGCGAGCAGAGTTCTGGGCAATCCTCTTTCCGTACTGCGTTGCCATGCTGACAGCGCTCCTAGTGGGCATCTGGTACACGGTCGCCGTCCATGTCGCGGTCTCGGGGTACCCGGGGGCGCTGCTGCCTTACCTTCCCCCAGGGCTATGGGTGCTCTTTGTCCTCGTCTTCTTAGGTACGAGCGCGACTGCCTTCTTGCCAACCCCAGACAAGGACGAGCGTGGTGCAGAAGCGCCCTAGACACTGGCGTGCCGGCGCCTAAAGATGCAAAAATCCCGCCGCGTGGGCGGGATTTCCTTGCTAATTACTGCAGATTACAGGCTGCAGCTTTAGGACCTTTTACTCGGCGTCCAAATCCTGCTCGATGAGGGAAGCGATCTTCTCGACGGCTTCGGAGTTCTCGGAGGTGACGGTGACCTCGTCGCCCTGCTCGGCGCCCAGGGCCATGATCATCAGGGACGAGGCGGCATCGGTCTCGTCGTCATCGTCTTCGCCCACGAGGTTGAGGAAGATGTCCTCGTCGAACTCGCCAGCGGCGTCAGCGATGATGGAAGCCGGGCGGGCGTGCAGGCCCACGGAGGAACCTACCTTGACGGTCTTGGAAGCCATGATTAATCAATCCTTTCATCGGTTGTTTTCTGCCCCAGTCTACGGCGCCCTAGTACCGCGTGCCACGCCCCGCGCCGGTGTGCGCGCGACTGTGACGGAAGCGGTAGCGCCGCGGGGTGTGCTTTAAGCCGCGGCGGGCTCGGCCTGGGCGGCGGCGTCCTTCGCGGCGGCCTCACGCACAGCCTTGTTCGGCCAGAACTGCTTGAGCGCCAGCACGCAGATGGTGGAGACCACCACGCCGGCGATGATCGCCAGGAAGTAGCTGCCCACCGGGGAGATGGCGAACGGCACGAAGATGCCGCCGTGCGGGGCGCGGGAGGTAACCCCCATGCCCATGGAGATAGCGCCGGTCACGGCTCCGCCGGCCATCATGGCGGGGATGACGCGGAACGGGTCGGCCGCGGCGAACGGGATGGCGCCCTCCGAGACGAAGGACAGGCCCAGCAGCCAGGCGGATTTGCCGTTTTCCTGCTCCGCCGGGGTGAACAGGTTCTTGCGGATGAACGTGGCCAGCGACAGGGCGATGGGCGGAACCATACCGGCTGCCATGACCGCGGCCATGATCTCCATGGAGGCCTGGTCGCCGGTGGACAGGCCGGCGGTGGCAAAGAGGTAGGCCGCCTTGTTGACTGGGCCGCCCAGGTCGAAGCACATCATCAGGCCGAGGATAAGCCCTAGCAGGACCGCCGAGGAACCGGTCATGGAGCGCAGCCAGTTCTGCAGGCCCTCCATGATGCCGGCCAGCGGCGCACCCAGGAGCATGTACATCAGCACGCCGACGACTAGGGTGGCAAACAGCGGGATGATGACCACTGGCATCAGGGAACCCAGCCAGCGCGGGACCTTCCAGCTGCCGATCCACATGGCGACCAAGCCGGCGATGAGGCCGGTGACCAGGCCGCCGATAAAGCCGGCGCCCAGCAGCACGGCGATGGCGCCGCCGGCAAAGCCAGGGGCGATGCCGGGGCGGCCGGCCAGCGCGAAAGCGATATAGCCGGACAGCGCGGCCACGATGAAGCTCATGGCGGCCTGGCCGGTGGCGAACAGGACCGCGCCCAGGTAGAGCATCATCCCGGAGCGCTGGAATTCCATCATCGCCCCGTCGACCTCAACGGTATTGCCCGGCAGGTTGGTCGGGGAGTAGTTGGTGGTAATGGCCTGCCAGCCGTTGGCGACGTCCGCGCCGCCGAAGAGGAAGCCGAGCGCCAGCAGGAGGCCGCCGGCGGCCACGAACGGGACCATGTAGGACACACCGGTCATGATCGCCTGCTGGATGCGCTTGCCCCAGCCCAGCTTGGCGCCTTCCTCGGCCTCGTTGGACTGGGCCGCGGCGGTACCGCTGACCTTGCGGGCGTTCGGGTTCTGCGCGGCCGCCACGGCCTCATCCAGCATGGTGCCGGGCTCGTTGATGGCGCGCTTGACGCCGGACTCGATTACCGGTTTGCCGGCGAAGCGCTCGCGGTCGCGGACCCCGACGTCGGTGGCGAAGATGACGGCATCGGCAGCCTCGATGACGCTGCCGGGAAGCGGCTCCTGGTTGGCGGAGCCCTGGGTCTCCACGTGGAGCTCGATATCGGAGCGGGTATCCGCGTTTTGCGTCAGCGCGTCGGCTGCCATGTAGGTGTGGGCAATACCGGTCGGGCAGGCGGTCACCGCCACGATACGCGTGACCGCGGCACCGGACGCCGACTCCTGCGCACCGGTGGCATCAGTGCCATGAGATGGAGCGGCACCCGTGGCCGCGGCGGCCCCGGCCTGCGCCCCGGCGCTACCGGTAGTATCAGCGGCCTGCTTCTTCGGCTTCTTTTCGGCGTTGACCACGCCGAGCACGGCCTCGACGACCTCTTCCGGGCGCTGAGCGGTGCGCAGGACCTCGAGGAAGTCCGGGCGGACCAGCGCGCGGGCCAGCTTGGACAGGATCTTCAGGTGGGCCTTGCCGCCGCCTTCGGGGGCGGCGATGAGGAAGACCAGGTTCGCGTCGCCGTCCGGGCCGGAGAAGTCGACGCCGTCGGCCAGCCGGGCAAAGGCCAGGGTCGGCTCGGTGACCGCGGCGGAGCGGCAGTGCGGGATGGCGACCTGCCCGGCCACGCCGGTGCGTCCCTTCGACTCGCGTTCGATGGCCGGCTGGGCCAAGCCTTCGACCTCCGTGGCGCGGCCGGTGGCGTGCACCAGCGTGGCCAGCTCGGTGATGACCGAGTCGACGGAATCACCGAAGTGGGCATCAAGGGCCACCAGGTCGGCGGTGATGATTTCAGAAGCCATGAGACAGCTCCATTTCTTTAGGATTTCGGGAAAGGATGTTTAGTTATCAAGTTCGTCGAGCGTGGTGCCCGCCAGGTCGATCTGGTCCGGCCGAGGCAGGGTGGTACCGGCCAGGCCCGCGGCGGCCGTGCCGTAGGCGACGGCCTGGCGGAGCGACTCCGGGCGGCTGGTCCCATTGGTACGCGCCAGCAGGTAACCGGCGAGTGCGGAGTCGCCGGCGCCGACCGTGGAGACGACCTCGGCGGCCGGGGGCGTGGCCACCCAGGCCCCATCCGCGGTCACGAGTACCGCGCCGGCACCGCCCAGGGTCACCAGGATTTCGGCCACTCCGCGCTGCACCACGGAGCGGGCAGCAGCCACGACTCCAGAATAATCGCCGCCCGCGGCCTGCTCCTCGAGGGCGAGTCCGTCTTCGCCGGCGAGCTGGCCGAGCTCGAAGCCGTTGGGCTTGAGCAGGTCCGGTGCGGCCGCCTCCAGGTTACGGGCGATTTCCAGCATCGGCTGGTCAGAGGTGTCTACCGCTATCCGGGTCCGCGGGGAGGCGCTGCGCAGGGCCTTGATGAGCGAGGAATACCAGTCGGTCGGGCAGCCCGGCGGCAGGGAGCCGGCCAGGACCACCCAGTCCGCGTTGGCCGACAGGGCGCCCAGGCGCTGGATGATCTCTTGCTGGACCTCCGGGCCTACCAAGGGGCCGGGGCCGTTGATCTTGGTGGTGTCACCGGCCGGGTCGGTGATCGTCGTGTTCACGCGGATGGTCTGCTCGAGGGGTACCGCCTCGTAGGGCAGGGAGGCCTCCTCAACCAGGGAGAGGAAGAGGTCCGATGGGCCGGCCGGAAACAGCGCAACGGTGGGGTGCTCCGCCAGGTAGGCGGCGTGGGTGACGTTGATCCCTTTGCCGCCGGCGACTTGGGAGACGGACCGGGCGCGGTGGACCAGCCCGGTGGTCAGCGGTTCATCGAGGGACAGGGTCGCGTCGATGCTGGGGTTAGGGGTCAGCGTCAAAATCATAGTGGGTGGGCTTCCTCCGGCGGGCGCTTCGACCATGCGTTCCGCGTTTCACCGCTAGTTGTCCTTAACCGCCGGCGCAGGGCACAGGGCGGGGTGGGACTAGGCGGCGGGTCGCGGCCGAGTGGTCGAGGGGTCAATGTCAACGAGCTGTAACGCGTGACAACGTTTGCAGACGTTTACTTCGTATTGTTGCCCGATTATGCCCGTATGTCAATGGGTATATGTGGTTTTTCGTGGGTCTCGGTAGACTAGGCGGAAAGTTGTTCTCTTGCGGAGGCTGCTAGGGCCACCCCGAGTCTTGTTCTGCGGGGCCGAGGCGGCCCCGGGCCGGCTCCGGAAGAGCTGCAGAATTTGTATCTAGTGAGTACTGGCGAGCCTGAGTAGGATTGCCTTCACAACGCGTATATCGATCTTGTCTACTTAGTCTTTAGACGTAGGGAGAAGTTTTACATGACCAACACCGACAACACTGGCAGCTTGGCGGACACCACGTCGGCGAGCGCTGCGGCTAACGAAGCCGGACAGCGGGGCACCATCGCGGGCACCGGTGTGGTGGCCGGCGTCGCCTACGCTCCCGCGGTGTGGGTACGTCCCCGCCCGCAGCTGCCGCAATCCGGCGAGGCCATCGTCGCAGAAGGCCAGCGCGAGGCCGAGTTTGCGCGCTTCCAACAGGCCGCGGAAACCGTCGCGCAGCGCCTCGAGGGCCGGGCGGCAAGCGCTGAGGGCCACGCGGCGGAGGTCCTGAAGGCCACTGCCTCGATGGCGCGGGACAAGGGCTGGCACAAGACGGTGCGCAAGAACGTGCGCGGCGGCAATGGCGCGGAATACGCGGTCGTCGCCGCCACGGACAAGTTTGTCTCGATGTTCGAATCCGCCGGCGGCGTCATGGCCGAGCGCACGACGGACCTGAAGGACGTGCGCGATCGCGTCATCGCGGAGCTGCGCGGCGAGGACGAGCCGGGCCTGCCCTACGTCGAGGGCGAGGCCGTGCTCCTGGCCGACGACCTGGCGCCGGCGGATACCGCGACGCTGGACATCGACCGGATCAAGGCCCTGGTGACCGAGCTGGGCGGGCCCACCAGCCACACCGCCATCATCGCGCGCCAGCTGGACATCCCGTGCATAGTGGCCACGGGCGCGAAGCTGCGCGAGCTTTCCGCAGGGCAGTGGCTGTTCGTGGACGGTTCCCGCGGGCTGGTCGAGACCGGCGCGGACTCCGAAAGCTCGCGGGCCGCCGTGGCCGAATACCAGGCCAAGGCCGCCAAGATCGCCCAGTGGGAAGGCCCGGCGCAAACCAACGACGGCTACCGCGTGCAGCTGCTGGCCAACGTCGCCGACGGCAACGCCGCGCGGCTGGCGGCCGGCACCCAGGCCGAGGGCGTGGGCCTGTACCGCACCGAGCTGTCCTTCCTCAACGCTTCGGAGGAGCCGAGTGTCGACGAGCAGGCCCAAATTTACGCCAAGGTCTTCAACGCCTTCGGCGACCGCAAGGTCGTCGTGCGCACCCTGGACGCCGGCTCGGACAAGCCTATTAGCTACGCCACCCTCGATGACGAGGAGAACCCGGCGCTCGGCGTGCGCGGCCTGCGTATCGCCCGCGACAACGAGTCGCTGCTGACCCGGCAGTTGGACGCCATCGCCCAGGCCGCCGAGCAGCGCCCGGAAGGCGCGCAGACCTGGGTCATGGCGCCGATGGTGGCTACCGCGAACGAGGCCCGTTGGTTCGCCGGCCTGTGCCGGGAGCGCAACCTGATTCCGGGCGCGATGATTGAGGTCCCCGCCGCCGCCCTGATGGCAGACACCATCATGCCGCACCTCGACTTCGTGTCCATCGGCACGAACGACCTGACCCAGTACACCATGGCCGCGGACCGCCTGTCGCCGCAGCTGGCGTACCTGACCGACCCGTGGCAGCCGGCCGTGCTGCGGCTTATCCAGCACACCTGCGTGGTCGGCGGCGACAACAACGTCCCCGTCGGCGTCTGCGGCGAGGCCGCCGCGGATCCGATGCTCGCCGCGGTGCTCACCGGCCTGGGCGTTAACTCCCTGTCGGCCGCCTCGACCGCCGTTGCCGGCGTGGGCGCGCAGCTAGCCGAGCTGAGCTTTGAGGACTGCCAGAAGATCGCAGCAGCGGCCGTGTCCTGCGAAGGCCCCTCTGAGGCCCGCGAGAAGGTCCGCGAGCTCATCGAGGAATTCTCCCGCCCCGCGGCGGACAACTAAACGCCGCCGAAAAACATCACACCCGGCCCAGGCCCCGCTTTTCAAGTTGCGGGCCTGCGCCGGGTGTTTGGTATGTGGGGGAAGGGAGGGAAAGGCCCTTCTTTAAGCGTCGGCGGTGACGACCGTGATTTCGCGCTCGCGTAGCGCGTCGACGAAGCTTTGCGGTGCCGCCGAGTCCGTGATGACGACGTCGATGTCGGAGATCTTGGCAAAGCTGACCAAATAGTCGTTGCCCAGCTTGGAAGAGTCGCACAGGACAACGACCTTGCGGGCGTTGGTGACGAACGCGGCCTTGATGGCCGCCTCCTGCGCGTCCGCCGTGGACAGGCCGTGGTCCAGGGTCAGGGCGTTGGTGCCGATGAAGGCGACGTCGGCGCGCAGCAGCGCCATGGTGCGCAGGGCGGTGTCACCGACTACCGCCTGGGTAATGCCGCGTACCGTACCGCCCAGCAGCTGGACGTCCTTGATGCCGTTATTAGCCAGGGACAGGGCAATGGGCAAGCTGTTGGACACGATGGACAGCTGGTTGGCCAGCGGGCTGGCGGCGATCAGGTCGCTTAAGGCATTCGTGGTGGTGCCGGCGTCCAAGAAGATGCTGCCTGGGGTCTCGGGGAGGAACTCGAGGGCGGCCTCGGCGATCGCGGACTTTGCCCCCGTGGCCGAGCGCGAGCGCGTGTCGAGGGTGAACTCGGCGGTCTGGAAGGTCTGCGAGGCCACCGCGCCGCCGTGGACGCGGTGCACCACGCCTTCCCGGTCCAAAACGGCCAAGTCGCGGCGAATGGTTTCTGCGGTGACGTTGAATTTGTGGGAGAGTTCCGTGACATTGACGCGTCCCTCGACGGCGGTGAGGGACGCAATCTGCCGACGGCGTTCTTCTGCATACATGGGGGTAGTTCTCCTCGGTCCGTGGGTACGCACGCTGATGGGTTAGCGCACACGGTGAAATGGGTCTACTCAAATTGTCTCAGAAAAACCGCGTGGGCAAACACAAACAGAACAACCCAAGCGCCCGATTCTTGGGCTGCTTGGGTATCTCTTGAGGTAGATCGGACAAACCGGACCCGGGATCACACACACGGCGTGAGATTTTGCATGCCTGATTACCTCAGAAAGGGGGAATAACGCGGGATGTTCCGGGGAATTAAAGCTTGCGCATCACGGAGACGACCTTGCCCATGATTTCTGATTCGTCCCCGTTGATGGGGGAGTAAGCGTCATTGTGCGGCAGCAGCCAGACGCCGGTGGAGTCGCGGTGGAATTCCTTGACGGTTGCCTCCTCGCCGTCCAGTAGGGCCGCGACGAAGTCGCCTTCCTCGGCCGTGGACTGCGAGCGAACGATGACCCAATCCCCGTCGAGGATGCCGGCGTCCCGCATGGAGTCGCCTACGACCTGCAGCATGTAGAGGTCCCCGCCGCCGACGACCTCGTCCGGCATGGGGTAATAGGTGTCGATGTTTTCTTCGGCCGTGATGGGGGTCCCGGCGGCAATGCGCCCGACGACGGGGATGTAGCTGACCTGGCCCGCGTCCGGCGGGGTCTGGGGGAGCTCGGCGGACTTGCTGGCCTTCTCGGCCTTCGCGTCTTCCTTCTCAGTGTTGAGGTGGCGAACGTCGACCGCACGCGGCTTGTTGGGATCGCGCCGCAGGAAGCCCTTTTCCTCCAGCTGCTTGAGCTGATAGGCCACCGAGGAGGTGGACTGGAGGCCGGCCGCGTCACCGATCTCGCGGATGCTCGGCGGGTAGCCGCGCAGGAGCACGGCGTCGTGAATGACCTCGAGGATGCGCCGCTGGCGGGCACTCAAGGAGTCCAGGGTGGGCTTCTGTGAGGATTTGCTGGGTCGGGCCATGGTCTTTAACTCTCCAAGTTGGTTGGCAGGTCGGATAGTCGGTCACAGGCACTGCGGGCCCGCGTAAATTCCTACCTTCATTTCTAGCACGAAAAGTACAAATGTTCGAGATCTTCGACCGCGCGCTAGACAAACTCTGGGAAGCCTGCTATAAATCGAACACAGAACCTAATTCGAACATTCGAACGAAGAAAAGCCGGCGCCATGTCGGGGTCCAGATTTAGACTCGGTGGCACCAAGAAAGGAAAGATTACTATGACTCTCGCATTTGATGACCGCCGTATTGCTAACACCGAACATGCAGCTTACCGCTCCGGCGCCCTCGCGCCTTCCGTGGTCCCCGCGGCCGCGGTGTGGGAGCCTTCCGCCCCCTTTTCCGGAAACCGCAACCCCAACGCCGGCTGGCCGGGAGGCGGGCCGGCCGGCACGAGTGAGCGTTATTCTCGAACCCTCACGCTAGATAATCGAACAGACCGTCGTTCGCAGCCCGCGTTGAGTGCCGAGGATTTCGCAGGGCAGCCGCGCGGCGCCGTTACTGAGCAGGCGCGCCAGAAGGGCAACTACGCGCTCGGTGCTGTGTTCGGATTCGCCGTCTTCCTGGGCACGTTGGCGGCGGGCATGGGCCTGGTCGACGGCACGGATGCGGCCGGTTCCCTGGGCACGACGGACAGCGCCGTGACCCAGCAGGCGACCCTGAACTAGTAGGCGGGCTCGCCCGGCCGGTTGAGGCGCGCTCCGGCGCAGTAGACTGGTAGCGCATCCGCTTTATCTGCGGTGGCGGATTGAGCCGGAAAGCTAGAAAGATACGGGGAGCGAGCCACATTGTATTGCCCATTTTGTCACCACGAGCAGTCACGCGTTATTGATTCCCGCGTCGTTGACGCGGGTGCGTCCATCCGCCGCCGGCGCGAGTGTTCTTCGTGCCGGGGCCGTTTCACCACGGTCGAAAAGGCGGTGCTGTCCGTGGTTAAGCGCAACGGGCTGTCCGAGCCCTTCAGCCGCGACAAGCTGATCCGCGGCGTGCGCCGCGCCTGCCAGGGCCGCGACGTCTCAGACGACGCGCTCAAGCGCCTAGCCCAGGAGGTGGAGGAGACCGTGCGCAGCCACGGCAGCTCCCAGATCAACGCCAACGATATTGGCCTTGCCATCCTCGACCCGCTGCGCGACCTCGATGAGGTGGCGTACCTGCGCTTTGCCTCCGTGTATAAGTCCTTCGACAGCGCGGACGATTTCGAGTCGGAGATCCGCCTGATGAAGCGCCGCGACCGCAGCAGTTTTTAGGCTCCCGCTGCCGCGCTAGGCTAGCTTATCGACCGCCTTTTGGATGCGCCGCAGGGACACCGCGTGCGCGGTGCCGAGGCGCTGGGCGAACAGGGAGACCCGGAGTTCCTCGATCATCCAGTAGATCTCGCGCACCGCCTTGGTCTTGGAGCGGCCGGCCGGCAGGGAACGCAGGCGATTGTTGAGGTAGGCCTTGGCCTCTTCGACCTCGGCCTGGCGGTCCGCGTCCTTGTCCGGATCCAGGTTCATCTCCTCCAAGCGGATGCGCACGGCCTGCAGGTAGCGCGGCAGGTGCCGCAGGTGCTCGATGCCGTTTTTCGTGATCGCCTGCGGGGGAAGCAGGAAATCCAGCTGGGCGCGAATGTCGTCAATGGCCGGGCCGGTCCACTTGTTGAGCTCGTGGGTGACGCGGCCGTATTCGACCAGGCCCGGGGCGATGGCGACGACCATCTGCCGCACGCGCCCGGGAACCGCCGGGGCAACCTTTTTGCGCAGCTGGTCGAATTCCTCCGGGGAGCGCACCGGGCCGCCGGCCTCCAGCATGAGATCGCGGATGGCGGCCACGCGGGCGTCGGAGACCAGGCCCTCGGCGCCGCCGTGCGGGTAGTTGTCGATGGCCACGCGTTGCTGCAAGGGCAGGCCCTTGACCATGGGGCGCGGGTTGACGGTGATCTCGCGCATGAGCAAGGTCAGCGTCGTGGTCAGCATGGCGGCATCGGCCGCGGCCTTGGTGGGGTGGACCTTGACCTCGACTCCGTCCTTCGTGGCGACCAGCGCCGGGTAGGCGGTGACCTCGTGGCCGTCCACCGTGGTGCGGATCTCGTCGTCGATGTCGCCCAGGTTATCGGCGCGCCATTCCTTTACCGCGGGTGAGGAGGAGGTGCGGCTGGCCTTGGCCACGGAGGAGCGGATGGAGCCGGCCTGGCGGTGCACCAGCGCGGAAAGATCGCGGTCGGAGTCGATGACCTTGCCCCGCTTATCGATGGCCGCGTAGTTCATGCAGAGGTGGTCGGGCAGCGTCTGCGGGCGGAAATCCACGGCGTTGATGCCTTGGCCGCCGAGCTCGCGCAGGACATCGGCGAGCTGCTCCGTGATCGGGCTCGCGTAGGGGACCAGCTTGTCCAGGGCGCGCTCCGCGAACTCCGGGGCGGGCACCACCGTGCGCCGCAGGGCCTTCGGCAGGCTGCGGATGAGCTCGGTGACCAGCTCTAAGCGCAGGCCCGGCACCAGCCAATCGAAGCCGGTCGTGTCCAGGCCGGCCAGCATGGGCACCGGCACCTGGATGGTCACGCCGTCCATGGGATCGCCGGGGCTGAAGTGGTACGACAGGTCCAGCTCCACGTCGCCGGCGCGCCAGGTATCGGGGAAGTCCTCCTCGGTCACGCGGTTATCGTCGTCATTGACCAGCGCTTTCGGATCGAAGTCCAGCAGCGCGGGGTGGGCGCGGTGCTCCTTCTTCCACCAGGAGTCGAAGTACTTGCCGCTGGTGATATTGGCGGGCAGGCGCTCGTCGTAGAAGGCAAAGAGGGCGTCCTCGTCCGCTACCAGGCCGCGGCGGCGGGCTTTGTCCTCGTACTCGGCCGCCTTGTCGAGCTTGGCGACGTTGTCGTGGAAGAAGGAATGGTGGGTATTCCACTCGCCGCCGATGAGCGCGTGCCGGATGAACAGGTCCCGGGCCGCGGCCTGGTCGACGCGGTGGTAGGGCACCGAGCGGTCGTGGACCACCGGCACGCCGTAGAGCGTCGATTTCTGCTTGACCATCGCCGTGGCCCGCTTGGTGGACCAGACCGGGTCGGAATAGCTGTGCTTGAGCAGTCCGGAGGCCAAGCGCTCGACCCAGGCGGGATCGATCTGGGCGACATCGCGCGCCCACAGCCGGGAGGTCTCCACCAGCTCGGCGGCCATGACGAACTCCGGCGGCTTCTTCGCCAGCGCGGAGCCGGGGAAGACCATAAAACGCGTGTTGCGGGCGCCGTGGAACTCCTTGGAGTTGCCGTCGCGGGCGCCGATATTGGACAGCAAGCCGGACAGCAGCGCCTGGTGGATGGCGTTATCGGCCCGCTTGCCGGATTCCTGCGCGGTCCACTTGAGCTGCTTGGCTACCTCGCGCAGCTGGCGCACCAGGTCGAACCACTCGCGGATGCGCATGTAGTGCAGGTATTCCGCCTTCATCTGTTTGCGGAAGGCGTTGCCGGACTTTTCGTTGCGGGAGTCTTTGATGTAGTCCCACAGCTTGAGCTGGCTTAAGAAATCCGAGGTCTTGTCCTTGAACCGCGCGTGCGCCTGGTCGGCCTGGGCCTGCTTTTCTAAGGGGCGCTCGCGGACGTCCTGGATGGTCATGGCCGCCACGATGATGATGACATCGTGCAGGCAGCCCAGCTTGTGGGCCTCCACTAGCATCCGGGCCATGCGCGGATCCACCGGGATGCGCGCCAGCGTGGCGCCGGTCTTGGTCAGCGTGGGCAGTCCGTTGTCGTCGGCCGTGCCCAAGGCGCCGAGTTCGTTGAGCAGGGCGATACCGTCGCGCACTGCCTTGTCCGCCGGCGGCTGCACGAAGGGGAAGCGGGAGATATCGCCCAGCCGCAGGGAAATCATCTGCAGGATGACGCTGGCCAGGTTGGTGCGCAGGATCTCCGGGTCCGTGAACTCCGGCCGGGAGAGGAAGTCCTGCTCCGAGTACAAGCGGATGGCGATACCGTCGGCCACACGCCCGCAGCGTCCGGAGCGTTGGTTTGCGCTGGCCTGCGAGATGGGCTCGATGGGCAGGCGCTGGACCTTGGTGCGCGTGGAGTAGCGCGAGATACGCGCGGTGCCGGTGTCCACGACGTAGCGGATGCCGGGCACCGTCAGGGAGGTCTCCGCGATGTTGGTGGACAGCACGATGCGCCGGCCCGAGTGCGGGCTAAAGACCCGGTGCTGCTCCTGGTTGGACAGGCGGCCGAAGAGGGGAACGACCTCCACGCCCTTCCACTTCTTGGCCTCGATGACCTCCATGGCGTCGCGGATGTCGCGCTCGCCGGGGAAAAAGCACAAAATATCGCCGTCGCCTTCGGCCATGAGCTCGGTCAGGGCCTCGATGAGCCCGTCCAGCGGATCCTGGTCGATTACCTTGCCGCCGGCCTCGAATTCCAGGGGCCGGTAGCGGATCTCGACGGGGTAGGTGCGGCCGGAGACCTCGATGATGGGCGCGGGGCCCTCCGAGCTGGCGAAGTGTTGGGCGAAACGCTCCGGATCGATGGTCGCCGAGGTAATGATCACCTTCAGGTCCGGGCGCTTGGGCAGCAGCCGCTTGAGGTAGCCCAGAAGGAAGTCGATATTCAGCGAGCGCTCGTGGGCCTCGTCGATGATGATGGTGTCGTAGGCGTTGAGGAAGCGATCGCGCTGCATCTCTGCCAGCAGGATGCCGTCCGTCATGAGCTTGACGGCGGTGGACTTGGAGACCTGGTCGTCGAAGCGGATGGCGTAGCCGACGGTTTGCCCGATCTTCTGTCCCAGCTCATCGGCGATCCGCTCGGCCACCGTGCGGGCCGCCAGGCGCCGCGGCTGCGTGTGGCCGATGAGTCCGCGGCGGCCGCGGCCCAGCTCGAGGCAGATCTTCGGGATCTGGGTGGTCTTGCCGGAGCCGGTCTCGCCGGCGATGATGACCACCTGGTTGTTGTCGATTGCCTCCGCGATGTCGTCCTTGCGGGCGCTAACCGGCAGGCTATCCGGGTAGACGATTTCCGGCACCAGGCGGTCGATGCTGCGCACGCGTTCTTCGGCGGCGTCGATGTCGGCGGAGATCGCCGACAACGCGTGCGGGGAGCGCGCCTTTTTCAGGCGGCGCCGGAACGAGCGCTCGTCGGCGCTGCGCACGTTAGTCAACCGGGCGTAAAGATCGTCGCGGCTGGGCGCAGCGGGAGAGTTGTCGCGCGCCTCGCGGGGTTCTTGCGGGTCCTTGTGTGTATTAGCCATTGTCGCAGCTAATTCTACTCATGGCGCCGGGCTAGGGCTCAAACCGGTAACTATTGGGACACTCTTTCGGGACAGGTCGAACGCGCAGGCCGGATGGATGATACCGTCACTGGGTAGCCAGTTCCCGCCGCATTCAGTTGATGATTGTCAGAAAGGACCCACCATGACCACCCCGAACGATCCGCGCGACGGGCAGTCGCCGAACGAATCCTTCGGCGACCTTCCGCGCTACGAGCCGACCAACCACCCGGAGGACAACCCGAATTTCGGCTCCGCTTACCCCGGCGAGCATGAGGCCCCGGGCTACGGTTACGCGGGCGGGCAGGGCTATGCCGGTGGCAATGCCGGCTACCTGCATGGGCCGGAGCGCCCGCAGGCGGTCCGGTCCATCGGGTGGGGCTTTTCCGCCTTCGGCCGCAACTGGAAGACGCTGGTGCCGCTGGCGCTGGCCCTGGGCTTGGCCGGGGCGATCCTCTCGATGGGTATTTCCCTGCTCACCGGCGGGAATGTCGAGACCGCGTACTCGGGCGACTCCCTGGTCACCAGCCTGCTTAGCCTGGTGATCTCGCTGGTCGTTACTCCGGTGCTGTACCGGTTTGCCACCTGGCACGTCGACGAGCCACGGCCGGGCTTCGGCGCCCTCGGCAAAGACATGCACTGGGTCGCCGCCGGCGTCTACCTGGTGGTCCAGGGGATTATCACCATCATCATGGTGGGCGGAATGCAGCTGAGCGGCTTCACCGAGATGAGCGAAACCACCGACCCGGCCGAGGTGGATCCGAGCGTCTTCGCGGGTGTCTTCGCCTTCTTCCTGGCCTTTGCCCTGCTCGCGTTCTTCCTGTCCCCGCTGTTTACGCTGATGGCGTGGTTCGCGGCGGACGGCAAGACCGGGTTCGGCGCCTCCTTCTCGACGGGCTTTGCCGCCGGTAAGAAGAACTACCTGCAGCTGCTGTTGTTCAGCCTGCTGGTGGGCCTGATTTCCTTCGGCATCATGCTGGGGGTGACGCTGTTGAGCCTGCTCTTTATCAGCTTCGGCGTCGTGGGCGTCATCATCATGTCCATCGTCGTCATGCTGGGTGCCAGCATCGTGGCGGCCATCGTGCTGCTGGCCCAGGCGCACATGTACCGCTCGTGCGCGGCCAGCGTCGGCCTCTAGGAGGCGTTGAGTAAAGACTTCACCCCGCCCGGAGCACCTGGTTGTGCCCCGCGGTGGGGTGAAGTCTTTGTAGCGTTGTAGGTTGTTGTGGGTTACTGGATGGACTCGCGGGAGCGGGTCAGGGCCTTATCAAAGGCGTCCTTGACGGTCTTGCCGAACTCGCGGAACTCATCGGCGCGGGCGGCGGAGTTGCGGAAGACGAGTCCGATCTGGCGCTGGGCGGTCACGGAGTCATCAAAGCGAGCGATGCCCAGCTGCGGGTGGTTGGCCTCCGCGGCCAGGGCCGACTCCGGCACCAGGGTGGCGCCGAGGCCCGCGATGACCAGCTGCACGATGGTGGTCAGCGACGATGCCCGGGTCACCGAGTTGGTGGCCTCCGACGGGTTGATCTTCGCCTGGCGGCACAGGTCCACGATCTGATCGCGCAGGCAGTGGCCGTCGTCGAGCAGCAGCAGATCCAGCGAGTCCAGGTCGTCGAGCTTCAAGTCTTCGCGGCCGGCCAGCGGGTGATCGTTGGGCACAACCACGGCGAAGTCCTCGGTGTAGAGGGGGACTTCCACCAGACCGGAGACCTCCGACGGCAGGGCGATGATGGCAAGGTCCAGCTGGCCGTCGCGCAGGCGCTGGAGCAGGTGCTCGGTCTGTTCTTCGACGATCCGCGGCTCCATGTCGGCGAACTTGCTGTGCAGGTTCTTCAGCAGGTCCGGGAGGATGTACGGGGCCACGGTCGGGATAGCGCCGATAGTCAGGGGGCCGGAGAGATCCCCGTGGGCGCCGCGGGCGTGGGCGAAGAAGGCGTTGGCGGCCTCCAGGGTGGCCTTGGCGTAGGGCAGGAGCTTCTCGCCGGCGGCGGTGACGATGACCCGGCGGGTGGAGCGTTCAATCAATTGGATGTCGAGGCCTTGCTCCAAGGCGACCAGCGCCTGGGACAACGAAGGCTGGGAAATCTGGAGCTTTTGGGCGGCCGTGCCGAAGTGTTTGTTTTCGGCGATAGTGACGAATGTGCGCAGCTGAGCGAGGGTGGGACGGTACTCTTTATTATGCATACTTATCATTATATCATTAATAGATAGGGAGGTCTATTGACGTTCCGGAAACTGATAGGCATAATGGGAGTCGTTGGCCGCTAAGGCGGCCGCAGACCACAAATCTGGACTAAGCAACCTCATTAAAGGAGATGTTGTCAACAATGCCTATCTTGACCGTTGGGGAAAAGTTCCCGGAGTTCAACCTGACCGCGCTCACCGGTGGCGACCTGCACGACGTGAACGCCCAGCAGCCGGAGGACTACTTCGAGCAGGTTTCGCTGGATAAGTACGAAGGCAAGTGGAAGATCGTCTTCTTCTACCCGAAGGACTTCACCTTCGTCTGCCCGACCGAGATTGCGGCATTCGGCAAGCTGGACGAAGAGTTCCAGGACCGCGACACCCAGGTCCTGGGCGGCTCCACCGACAACGAGTTCGCTCACTTCAACTGGCGCGCCACCCACCCGGACCTGAAGTCCGTTCCGTTCCCGATGTTCTCCGACGTTCGCCACGACCTGATCCGTGCGCTGGGTGTCGAGAACGCCGACGGTGTCGCTGACCGCGCCACCTTCATTATCGACCCGGACGGCATCATCCAGTTCGTCTCCGTCACCCCGGACGCTGTGGGCCGCAACGTGGACGAAGTTCTCCGCGTGCTCGACGCCCTGCAGTCCGAAGAGGTCTGCGCTTGCAACTGGGAGGCTAACGACCCGACCAAGAACATCGACAAGATGGACGTCGTTCAGGAATCCCTGAAGTAAGACTCAAGCCATGGACCCCGTCGAAGTCCGCTCCGGCGGGGTCTTTGCGTCAACCCCGGTGAAAAATACCTATTAAAAACCAGAAGGAGAATAGTCTTGTCTATTGATAACCTGAAGAGCTCCATGCCCGAGTACGCCAAGGACCAGAAGCTGAACCTGGGCACCCTGACCCGCAGCACCGAGCTCAACGAGGAGCAGCTCTGGGGCTCCCTGCTGGCCGCTGCCGCCGCCACCCGCAACGACACCGTCCTCTCCGAGATCATGGAAGAGGCCAAGGAGCACCTGTCCGACGAGGCCGTCGAGGCTGCCCTGGGCGCTGCCACCGTCATGGCGATGAACAACGTTGCCTACCGCGCCAAGGGCTGGCTCGGCGACGACTACGCCCAGGTCAAGTTCGGCCTGCGCATGAACATCATCTCTAAGCCGGGCGTGGAGAAGGCCAACTTCGAGCTGTGGAACACCGTGGTCTCCGCCATCAACGGCTGCGAGCACTGCCTGGCCGCTCACGCGCACGAGCTGCAGGAAGCCGGCCTGACCAAGGAGCAGATCTGGGAGGCCGTCAAGGTCGGCGCCGTCGTCCAGGCCGTCGCCCAGACCGTCCAGATTGAAGCAGCCCGCTAAAACTAGCGCCGCGCTCTAAAGCACGCACCCGCCCGGAGGCTCTACGAAGAGCCCGGGCGGGTGTTTTCGCGCCTTGTGGGGAGCAGGCGCTTTAGTAGTCCACGCTGAGGCTGGACAGGCGGACCTCGCCGGCCTCGTCCGAGGCGTCCAGGTCAACGGTGCCGACCAGCGCGTAGGCGTTGTCGCCGTCCGGGTCCTTGATGATCTGGCGCACGTTCCACGTGCGCGGGTGGGTTTCTGCCAGTCGGAAGTACTCCGGGCCGCGGGCGGCGGGGCCGGAGTCGATGTCGGCGTATTCGTCGAAGTAATCGTCCAGCGCCGCGCCGAAATCGGGGACCTCGTCCAGGTAGTCGAGGAGCTCGGCCAGGCGGTCCTCCTTCTCGAAAGCGAAGAGCTGGACCAGGCGGAAGAAGTAGTTGCGCACCATGATGGTAAACGCGCGCTTGTTGGACGTCAGCGCGGTCGGGTCCTCCACGCCGAAGGCCAGCTCCCGGTCGACCGTGGCTTGGTCGACGGGGGAGTCCTCGCCGGCCATCTGCGCCCACTCGTCCACCAGGGAGCTGTCGACCTGGCGGATGAGCTCGCCCAACCATTCCAGGATGTCGGCGAGCTGCTCGGTCATGTACTCCTGCGGCACCGACTGCTTGAGCGTGCGCCAGCAGTCTGTCAGGTAGCGCAAGATTACGCCCTCGGAGCGGGCCAGGCCGTAGGTGGCGACCAGGTCGGAGAACGTCATGGCCTTCTCTACCATCTCGCGCAAAACCGACTTGGGCGCGATGTCGAATTCCTTGGCCCACGGGTTGCCCTCGCAGAAAGACTCGAAGGCCTGGTCCAGCAGTTCCTCCAGGGGCTTGGGCCAGGTGATCTCCTCGACGATGGCCATGCGCTCGGTATAGTCCACGCCCTCGGCCTTCAGCGCCGCGATCTCCTCGCCGCGGCGGGCCTTCTGCTGGGCCTGGAGCACCTGCCGGGGATCGTCCAGGATGGTCTCGAAACAGGAGATGATGTCCAGGGTAAAGGTCTCGGACTCGGGATCCAGCAGCGTCAGCGCCGCCAGCGCGAAGGGGGAGAGCGGCTGGTTCAGCGCGAAGTCCCGGGGCAGCTCGCGCACCAAGTGGTAGGGCCGGCCGTAGATGTCCAGGCCCTTGGTGGACTTTTGGACCACGCCGGCGTTGAGCAAGCCCTTGAACAGGTCCAGCGCGGTTAGGATGTGCTGGTTCTGCTGGGCGCGGGTGTCGTGGTTGGTCCGCAGCAGGTGCTTGAGGTGCTCGTAGCCATTGCCGTGCCGGGCCAGGACGTTGAGCAGCATGGAGTTCGACACGCGGAACTGCGAGGTCAGCTGCTCCGGCTCGGCGTGGGTCAGCCGCTCGAAGGTCTTTTCCGACCAGGAGACCTCGCCGTCGCGCGGGGCCTTTTTGCGAAGCTTCTTCAGCCGCTTCGGATCGTCGCCCACGCGGCGGCGGGCCTTGGCGTTTTCGATCTCGTGCTCGGGTGCTTCGACCACCACGGTGCCCTCGGTGTCGTAACCGGCGCGGCCGGCGCGCCCGGCGATCTGGTGGAACTCGCGGGACTTCAGGATGCGCTGGCGCGTGCCGTCGAATTTCGCCAGGCCCGTCATCAGCACCGTACGGATGGGCACGTTGATGCCTACGCCCAGGGTGTCGGTGCCGCAGATGACCTTCAGCAGGCCGCGCTGGGCGAGACGTTCCACCAGGCGGCGGTACTTGGGCAGCATGCCGGCGTGGTGGATGCCAATCCCCTTGCGCAGCAGCCGCGACAAGTCCTTGCCGAAGGTGGTGGTGAACCTAAAACTACCAATCTCGCCGGCGATGGCCTCCTTTTCCTCCGGTGTAATCATCGCCTTGAGGGAGGTCAGTGCCTGCGCGCGCTCAGCGGCCTCGCGCTGGGAGAAGTGCACCACGTAGATGGGCGCCTTGCCGGCGTTTAGCAGCTCCTCGATGGTGTCGTGGACGGCCAGGAAGGTGTAGCTGAAATCCAGCGGGACCGGGCGCTCCGAGCCCGCCACGAGGTCCGTGGTCCGGCCGGTGCGCTCGGTGAGATCCTTTTCCAGCCAGGTGGTGTCACCCAGGGTGGCGGACATCAGGAGGAACTGGGCCCGGTCCAGCTCCAGGAGCGGGACCTGCCAGGCCCAGCCGCGTTGCGGGTCCGAGTAGTAGTGGAACTCGTCCATGACCACCTGGTCGATTTTCGCGTCGCGGCCGTCGCGTAAGGCGATATTAGCCACGATTTCCGCGGTGGCGGCGATGATGGGGGCGTTGCCGTTGACGGTCGCGTCGCCGGTCATCATGCCAACGTTTTCCGCGCCGAAGATTTCGCACAGCGCGAAGAATTTTTCGCTGACCAGGGCCTTGATCGGCGCGGTGTAGAAACTGCGCTGCTCGCGGGCCAGGGCGATGAAGTGCGCGGCGTTGGCCACCATGGACTTGCCGGAGCCCGTCGGCGTCGCCAGGATGACGTTGTCCCCGGCGAGGATGCCTAACGATGCCTCCTCCTGGGCCGGGTAGAGCGAAATCCCGCGCTCGGTGGTCCACGCGGTAAACGTGTCCCAGATGGCGGTGTCGACGAGCGACTCCGGTACTTCGGCGAGGTCGGGCAGCATTTGCGTTAAAGTCACGCCTACCACTCTAGGTCATCGCCGCAACCGCCGTCACCGCCGGGCGCGGCCCGTCTAGCTCTCCTCGCCGCGATCCTCCGGCCCCGCCCCGGAGTCCAGATCCTGGTCGTCGCGGCCGTGGTTCATGTTGCGCTCAATGGCGCGGCGGACCTCTGGGTCCTGGTCATCGAGGTAGGCCAGGAAGCGCTCGAATTCCTCGCTGATTTCCTCGCCGGTGGGCATGTTCTGCTCGCCCGGCAGGACGGCCTGCGGGTGCTCGTCGCGGTAGTGCTCGAGGAAGGAGTCGTACTGCTCCTCGAGCTGGCGCACGACCTGGTTGACCTCCTCGGAGTCCTCGACCTGCTCGGCCAGCTGCTGGTTGACGCGTTCGACGTCGTGTTCCAGGCTGCCGAGCGGCAAGTCCAGGCCCGCGGCTGTGGCCACGGACTCCAGTAGCTGGAGCGTGGCGTGCGGGTACGGCGAAGAGGCCAGGTAGTGCGGCACGTGGACGGTAAAGCCGGCGACCTTGCGGCCGCGGTCGGCCAGCTCCTTTTCCAGGTAGAGCTGCGCCGAGCCCGGGACCATCATGGTGGAATCCAGCTTGAACATCCGCTGCTTGAGCCGGCGCGAGTTGCCGTGGGCGGTAATCACCAGCGGGCGGGTGTGGGGCACCGGCATCGGGGCAGCGTAGAGGCAGATGGTGTCCGAGACGTCGAACTTGTCGGCCAGGTCCGCCACCGCGTTGGTAAAGCCTTCCCAGCGCAGGTCGGGCTCGGGGCCGGACAGCAGCAGGAAGGGTTTTTCGCGGTTGTCGCGCACCACGCGCATGCTGAGGTCGAGCTGCTCGATCTCCATCGGGCTGTCGGCGTCGATGGTCACCGCGGGGCGCCGCGAGCGGTAGTCAATGAGTTCGTCGTTGTTGAACGCGGCCACGGGGCGCGATTCGAGCGCGGCGAGCAGGTGCGCGGCGCTGGCGTCGACCGCCTGGCCGGCGTCCGCGTAGCCGTTCATGGCTACTACGAGGGTGGGGCCGTTGCCGTCGTCGTTCGCGGAGTCGACCACTGGGGCAGGATACTCCAGTTCGTACATGCGGCGATCTTCATCAGGCATGTCTTTTCCTCCTTCTTTTACCTGCAACAACGATTCCCCGGCCGGGTTTATTCCTTAACCTTTTCGGGAACGCATTGGAGCTATTGTAGACCATCCGCAAGCACCGCGGCCTGTGGATAACGTGCCGATATATTACGTGGAATATAAAAACGGCGAGTTATCCACAGGCGCGCAGCGCTAGCGCTCGACCTCGGGCGGAATCCCGCCGATGATGACAGCATGACTACTTCACAACAACGCACGTACACGCCCGCCGAAATCCTTGCCGACATCCCCGGAAACCTTGGTTTCTACCCGTCCGAATCCCTCGTCATCGTCAGCTTTCAGCCTGTCCACGACGGACCCGAAAGCTTCGTCCCCGGCCCGCTGTTGCGCATCAGCATCGACGACGTCGAAGAAGGCTGGGAGGAGGGCCTCGCCCTGCTGGACAACTACCCCGACCACATCCTCCTGGCATTTATCATCAGCACCCGCCCGGAGCGCCACCTGGCCGAACTCATTGACTTCCTGAACGACCCAGACCAGTGCTGCCTCGACCTGGAGGGCCTGTGGATGGTGCCGGAAATCCAGGTCGGCCAACCCTACGAGGAGCTTTTTGCTGACCCGGCGCTGCACCAAGGCCCCGGCGGCGACGCGTGGCTCTACGGCCGCGTCGCGCCGATTACGGAGTCCTACAGCATGCGCGCCTGCCTCGCGGAGGGCGAACTGCCCGCGCTCGACCGGCAGGAATGCTTCGAGCCCTTCCAGCGCCGCAACCGCCTGGGGGAGCGGGAAGAACTCGCCGCGCTCGGCCGGCTGGCCATCGCCTGCGCTAACGATGCCTGCTGCGGCCGGCACACCTACGGCTACGACCTCGTAGCCATAGACAACGACGTCCCGGAGGTCTTAAGCGACATCGACGTCCCCGCCGACTGCCTCGCGGACGACGAGCTGCTGTTTACCGCCGCGGTGTGGATGGGCAGCACCAAGGCCCGCGACGTCGCCTTGCGCGGCTGCCTGGACAACCCCGCGGCCGCGGCAATCTTGATGCTGGCGCTGGCCCAGACCTTTAGCGGAACGATCCGCGCCAACGCGCTGGCCGTCTACTCGGTCTGCACCATCCAGATGGGGATCTACTACAAGGCCAGCACGGCGCTGATGGTCGGCCGCGAGGAATTCCCCGAGCACACCTTCCTTCGGCTGCTGCTCGGCGCCTTCCGCTGCGGGCTGAGCGAACACCTCATCGACAGCGTGCGCCAGGGCTCGGAGAAGGCCCGGCTGGCCGCCGTCTACGGGGTCTGCGGCTGCGACCCCGAGCCGCGAGCGGCCTAGCCGGGTTTTGCCTATTGGCGGCGGGCCGAGTGCGCCATGTCGCCGAGCTGGCGAGTGAACTCCCACGCGTCCGAGACGATGGTATCCAAGTCCGTGCGCGTCGGGTTCCAGCCCAGCTCGCCTTTGATCTTCTCGGAGGAAGCGATAAGCACCGCCGGGTCTCCCGCGCGCCGCGGGGCGTCCTCGGCGGGGATGGGGTGGCCGGTGACCTTGCGGCAGGCGGCGATGACCTCTTTGACCGAGTAGCCGTCGCCCGAGCCCAGGTTGTAAATCCGGTGGGTGCCCGGCTGGTTGCTCTCCAGCGCCAGCACGTGGGCGTCGGCCAGGTCGCGGATATGGATATAGTCGCGGACCGCGGTGCCGTCCTTGGTGTCCCAGTCGTTGCCGAAGATGAAGATCTTGTCGCGGTGCCCCAGGGCCACCTGCAAGATGATGGGGATGAGGTGGGTTTCCACCTCGCGGTTTTCCCCGATGGAGCCGTAGGCGCCGGCCACGTTGAAATAGCGCAGCGAGGTCGCCGCCAGGCCGAAGGCCTTCGCGTACGAGGTGATCATGTAGTCGATGGACAGCTTGGTCGCACCGTACGGGTTCGTCGGCGCGGTCGGCGCGTCCTCGGTGATGGGCACCTGCTCCGGCTCGCCGTAGGTGGCCGCTGTGGAGGAGAAGACGAGGTTGTTGACGTCGTTAGCCCGCATGGCATCCAGCAGGGCCAGGGCAGTGCCGACGTTGTCGTGCCAGTACTCGTTCGGGACCTCGACGGACTCTCCCACCAGGGAACGCGCGGCGAAGTGCACCACGCCGTCGAAGCCGCCCTCGGACAGCACCGACTGGGCCAGCTCGTCCACGCGGCCCTCGACCAGGCGCGCCTGCGCCGGGACGGCCTCGCGGTTGCCCGTGGAAAAATCATCGATGATCGTCACGTCGTGGCCGCGCTCGATTAGAACGGCGGCGCAGACGCTGCCAACATAACCGGCGCCGCCGGTGACCAGAAGCTTCATAAGGCTTAAGACTCCTCGATCCGCACGGCGTGGGCCAGGTCGTTGAGCAGCTCGACGCCCTGCCCGGACTTGGTGGTCAGGGTGATAGCTCCGTCGTTGTTGAGCGCGGTGACTTCGGCTCCGACGACGATCCCGGCGTCGTGCAGCTCCCGGAAGTGCTGGTGGTCGACCTGCAGGATCTCATTGATCTGGCTGACCACGCCGGTGACCTCTTTACCTTCTGGCAGGTCGATGGCGCGCGTGCCCTCCGGCTGTTCGGGCACGTTGGTGCCCAGCTGCGCCAGGCCCGGGATCGGGTTGCCGAAGGGGGAGCGCGCCGGATCATCCAGCACGGCGACGACGCGGCGCTCCACGTCTTCGCTCATGACGTGCTCCCAGCGGCAGGCCTCGTCGTGGACCTGGTGGATGTCCAGGCCCAGCACGTCGGTCAGCAGTCGCTCGGCCAGGCGGTGTTTGCGCATCACGGCGGTCGCCAGCTCGCGCCCGCTCGGGGTCAGATCCAGGCTCCGGTCGGTGCGCACGTGCAAAAGGCCGTCGCGTTCCATGCGGGCCACGGTCTGCGAGACCGTCGGGCCGGACTGCTCGAGCCGCTCCGCGATGCGGGCGCGCAGCGGGGTAATACCCTCTTCCTCGAGCTCGTAGATGGTTCGCAGATACATTTCGGTGGTATCGACTAGGTCCCTCACGTGGGCTGGCACCTTTCTGATTCCGGGGAGTGGATGATCGCTGACAGCGCAGGATTGCTCAACCTAAGCTGCGGCAAAACTAATACACCATAGTCTAGCGCATATCGCGGCGGGCCCGTTGTCGCAGTAAAGGCTATAAACGCCATTCGGCACTGGCTTAAGCGAATGAATAATGGCGAAACCGCCGGCCTGAAAGTACAGGTCCGGCGGCGGGGAGGCGGTGGATAAAAACCTACTGGGCGTACTCGCGCAGGCGGTCGGCGCGCTGGCCGTCGCGGAGCTTGGCCATGACCTCGCGCTCGATCTGGCGCACGCGCTCGCGCGACAGGCCGAACTGGCGGCCGATCTGGTCCAGGGTGCGCGGCACGCCGTCGTCCAGGCCGTAGCGCAGGCGGATGACGTCCTGCTCGCGCTGCTCCAGGGAGCCGATCACCGAACGGATATCGGAGTGGCGCAGGGAGGCGACGACGGCCGTTTCGGCATCGGTAGCCTCGGCGTCCTCGATAAAGTCACCCAGCGGGGCCTCTTCGTCCGCGCCGACCGGCATGTCCAGCGAGACCGGATCGCGGGACTGGCGCAGGAGCATCTCGATCTTGTCCTCATCGATGCCGGATTCCTCCGACAGCTCCTCGTTCGTGGCCTCGCGGCCCAGCGACTGGTACATCTCACGCTTGATGCGGGAGAGCTTGTTGACCTGCTCGACCAGGTGGACGGGCAGGCGGATGGTGCGCGACTGATCGGCCATGCCGCGGGTGATGGCCTGGCGGATCCACCAGGTGGCGTAGGTGGAGAACTTAAAGCCCTTGGCGTAGTCGAACTTCTCCATCGCGCGGATAAGGCCCAGGTTGCCCTCCTGGATAAGATCCAGCAGCGGCATGCCGCGGCCGGTGTAGCGCTTCGCCAGGGACACCACCAGGCGCAGGTTCGCCTCCAGCAGGTGGGAGCGGGCCTTCTTGCCTTCCTTGACGAGAATCTTCAAGTCGCGCTTCTCGGCGCGGGTGAGCTTTTCCGCGTTGTTGAGCTTGTATTCGGCGTACAGGCCGATTTCGATTTCCTGTGCCAGCTCGACTTCGTCCTCGGCGGACAAAAGAGCGGTCTTGCCGATGCCGTTGAGGTAAACCCGCACGAGGTCGGCCGAAGGGTTGTCATTAGTATGTCCGCGGCGCGAACCGCGATCTACTTCTTGCTCCGTGGCGTCTTGCTTAGATGAATCCTGGTCGTGGGAAGTGGTCATCTAGGGCCTCCTAAAGTATCGCCGGTTACAAACTACTCAACGGCTCGTGGCGCGGATTAGTTCCCCCACCAACTTTTGGGGGTGGCGAACTAGGTCTCCACCAGCAAAGTAAAGGGTCCTTGGTTGACTGAACAGACTTCCATCATCGCGCCGAAGCGGCCCTCGGCCACGGTGATGCCGCGGGAGCGCAGCTGGCGGACCAGCTCGACGATCACCGGCTCGGCCATCTCCGCCGGCGCCGCCGCCGACCAGGAGGGCCGCCGCCCGCGCGCCGTGGCCCCGTACAAGGTGAACTGGCTGACCACCAGGACGGGCGCGCCGGTATCCGTGACGGATTTTTCTCCGTCGAGCATCCGCAGCTCCGCGATCTTCCGCGCCATCTTCTCCACGGCGGCCGCCGTAGTGGACTCATCCTCGCAATCCTCCCGGGAGACCCCCACCAGGGCCAGCACCCCGCCGGTCTCCGGGCAGTCGATGCTGCCCACCGTCTCACCCGCCACGGTCACGCTCGCCTGCGATACCCGCGTCAACACTGCCTTCATTTCCGCTTCGTGCCTTTCTTCTCGTTGCCTGCTCGGTTGCCTGCTCGGCTGCGTGCTTCCTGCGCCGGTGCCTCCTGCGTCGGCGCTTAGTCCAGGAACTCGGCCGGCAGCACCAGCCCGTGCCGGATTAGGTCCACGATGGCCGGCACGGCCGAGCGCACCAGCTCCTCCTCATCCAGCCCGTGGGCGGCGGCGTACAAGGCGATGGTTTCGCCCAGGTTGAGCCCATCCGGCCGCAGGCCGGCCACCACGGCGGCCAGCCCGTCGTCGACCTCGTGCGACCAGCGCGGGCCCTCCGTGCGGGTCAGGCGCTTGACCGCCGGCTCGAAGCCCTGGTGGCTTTCGGCATCCGCGACGGAGATGTCCTCCAAGGCCACACCGGGGCGCAGCCCGAAGTACTTGGTCTCGATTTCCCCGGGCACTAGGTCGCGGAGCCAGGCCACGCGGGCGAAGTATTCTTCCACCTCCGGGCCCAGCGGATCGCTAAAGGACTGGGGCAGCGACTCCGCCAGGACCTCGGTGGGGACATCGTCAGCAATGCGCTGCAGCGCCACGAAGCCGAAGCCGATGCCGGTCACGTCGTGGTCGGACAGGTACTCCAGCCAGGCCTTGCTGCGCTTGCGGCCGGCGCGGGTGCGCACGTCGACGGATTCGTCGCGCAGCCACGTGGACACGTACAGCGCCGGGTCCGCCACGTCGCGCTCGATGACCCACGCGGCCACCCCGTGCGACGGCAACCAACTGGCCACGCGCTGCGCCCAGTTCTCGTCGGTACGGTGAACCCACGCCGCCAGCAGGTGCGCGGTACCGCCCGGGTTCAGGTAGTCCGCCACCTCCGAGACCACCTTCTGGGAGGCCCCGTCCAGCTCCATCCCGGAGTCGCGGTAGACGTGGCCCACCTCCGGCAGGCCCACCACGAACGGCGGGTTGGCCACCACGCGGTCGAAACGCCGGCCCGCCACCGGCGCGAACCAGGAACCTTCCACAAGCTCCACCCGGTCGCCGGCACCGGCCGCGGCCACCGTCGCGCGCGCCAGCCGCAGGGCGCGCTCGCTCACATCGGTCGCGGTGACCGACTCCGCGCAACCCAGCTGGCCGAGCACCTGCACGCCCGAGCCCGTGCCCAGGTCCAGCACCGTGCCGACCGGGGAGAGGGGAGTGGACTGCAGCAGCGACAGGCTGGCCGCGCCCACGCCCACCACGTGCTGGGAGCCGGGCACGTGGTCGACCAGGGAGGCATCGACGTCAGAAAAGACCACGCGCTCCCGGCCGGCGATGATCTGCGGCCGAATCTCCAGCGCGCAGTAGACCGTGCCGTGCTCGTCCGCGCGCACGATGCCGGTATCCACCAGCTGCGTCGCCAGCCGCGCGCCCACGGCCTGGGCCAGGGCGGTGGCCGGGACGGCATCGTGCAGCAAAAAGATGCGGACAAGCCACGCCATCTGGCTGTTGTCCCGGCAGCGCAGCGCCACCGGGGCATACTCGCCACGGTGCAGGGCCTCGGTGACCTCCGGGCCCAAATAGCCGGCAATACCGGCCACGTCGAAACCGGCGGAGGTAAAGACATCGGCGAGCTCACCCGCCAGCGCGGAGAGATCGTCCGGAAGCGGCAGACAAAAGCGTTCAGTGGCGGGCATAGCAGGCAGGCTCCTTGCTTTTTAAGGGTTCTTCGGGTCGTCGTGGTCGATGGTCTCCGGCTGCTCGAGCTGCGCACGCTGCTGGCCGGACACCTGCCCACGCTGCTGGGCGGCCATCTGCCGAGCCAGCGCCGGCTTGTATACGTTGCGCTCGCGCTTGTCCTTCGGCTGGCCGCGCCCGTTGGCGATGACCACCGCCGCCCACGGCAGCGGCAGCGTGAGCCCGGAGACAATCCCCGCCGCGATCCACGCCTGATGCGCGTAGACCAGGTAGATGGAGATAAACAGGGCGGGGATACGGATAAACTGCAGGATGGCGTAGACCACCTCGCGGTGGTGGCGATCCTGGCCGGGGCCGACCTTGGCATCCGTAATCAGGGACACCGAGGCACGCCGGAAGAGGCGGCGGGAGCCCTTAACAGGGGGATCGCCGTCCGGATTGTCAACGGTGTACGGTTCCATGCCTCCCTAGGGTAGCTGGGGACTCGCATTAATCCACACTCTTGCGGCAAAATGGGGTGCTGTGAGTACGACGACGAAAACAATCGAAAGGCCAGACGTCCGGGAGGATACGTCCACCCCGAATGACGACACCCCGAAATTCTTCCACTACGTAAAGAAGGACCAGATCCTCGACTCCGCGGTCAACGGCAAGATGGTTGTCGCGCTGTGCGGGGAGACCTTCCCGGTGACCAAGCAAGCCAAGCCCGGTTCGCCGGTCTGCCCCGACTGCGAGCGGATTTTTAAGGGTCTGCGGCGCAAGTGATTCCGGGCAAGAACAAAGGCAAACTCCGCCAATGGCAGCAGGAGGCGCTGGAGAAGTTCTTGCGCACCAAGCCCCAGGACTTCATGGCCGTGGCGACGCCGGGCGCCGGTAAGACCACCTTCGCCCTCCGCGTGGCCACCGAGCTGCTCGAAGATCGGACCGTCGAACGCGTCATCGTGGTGGTACCTACCGAGCACCTGAAGATCCAGTGGTCGTCCGCCGCCGCCCGCGTCGGCATGTCCCTGGACGCGCACTTCACCAACTCCTCGGCGGTCAACCCCGCCTACGACGGGATCGTGGTCACCTACGCCCAGGTCGGCATGCACCCGTTCAAGCACCGGGCGGTCGCCTCCGCGCGGCGCACCCTGGTCATCCTGGACGAGATCCACCACGCCGGCGACGCCAAGAGCTGGGGCGACGGCGTGCGCGAGGCCTACGACGACGTCAACCACCGCCTGGCGCTGACCGGTACGCCCTTCCGCTCCGACGATTCCCCGATCCCCTTCGTGCGCTACGAGCAGGACGGGGAGGGCCACCTGGTCTCCCGCTCCGACCACGCCTACAACTACGGCGACGCGCTGGCCGATGGCGTCGTGCGCCCCGTGGTCTTTTTGGCGTATTCCGGCGAAGCCCGCTGGCGCGATTCCGCGGGCGAGGAGTACGCCGCGCGCCTGGGCGACATCCTCAACCCCGAGCAGACCGCGCGCGCCTGGCGCACGGCCCTGGACCCGAAGGGGGACTGGATCCCCGCGGTGCTGCAGGCCGCGCACACGCGCCTGATGCAGATGCGCCGCAGCATGCCCGATGCCGGCGGCCTGGTGCTGGCCACCGACTCGACGACCGCCCGCGCCTACGCGAAGATCCTCAAAGGCATTTCGAACACCCCGGTCTCGGTCATCCTGTCCGACGATCCGGGCTCGTCCGAGCGGATCGATGAGTTCTCGGAGAGCAACGACGAGTGGATGGTCGCCGTCCGCATGGTCTCCGAGGGCGTCGACGTGCCCCGGCTGGCCGTGGGCGTGTACGCGACCTCGGCGTCGACGCCGCTGTTTTTCGCCCAGGCCATCGGCCGCTTCGTGCGCTCGCGCATGCCCGGCGAGACCGCCTCGGTCTTCCTGCCGTCGGTGCCCGTGCTGCTGGGGCTGGCTGAAAACATGGAAAAGTCCCGCGACCACGTCCTAGGCAAGCCGGATCGGCCCAAGGAGGGCTGGGACGACGAGCTGCTAGAGCAGGCCAACCGCAAGGAGTCCGAGCCGGACCTGGACAAGCCCTACGAGTCGCTCGGCGCCGACGCGGAGTTCTCCTCGCTCATCTACGACGGCTCCTCCTTCAACACCGCCGCCTTTACTGACGATGCGGAACAGGCCGATTTCCTCGGCATCCCCGGGTTGCTGGACGCCCAGCAGGTCAAGGACTTGCTGCGCAAGAAGCAGGAAGAAGAGATGGACGCCCGGGAGGCGCGGGAGAAGGCGCGCCGGGCTGAGGCTGCGGCGGAGGAGCATCGGCGGCAGATCTACGGCATGCCGAGCGCGCCGAAGCAGAAGCAGCAGCCGCAGGGCGGCGGGGACGGGGAGGTCGCCGTCGACGAAATCGCGCGGCTGCGCAAGGAGCTCAACACCGTCGTCTCCATCACCGCCGGGCGCAAGGGGAGGCCGCACGGTGCCATCCACAACGAGGCCCGCAAGGCCTGTGGCGGGCCGCCGACCGCGTTGTGTAACGCCGAGCAGCTGCGCGAGCGCATCGAGTACCTGCGCGCGTGGTAGCGTTCGCGCTGCGAAGTAGGCCACTTATTCGCTATTGTGGGGCGGGATAGTTAGTTATAGCACTAGGAAAGAGGGTAGAAATGACCACTCCCAACAACCCTTATGGCAACGACCAGAACAACGACCCGAACCAGGGCCTGCCGTCCTACGGTGATTCCCGCCCGGGTGCTAACGATGCCCAGGGCCAGCACGCAGCCGAGCCCGGAGCCGGCGCCGGCTCCGGCTACGGCGGCACCGGCGAGGCGAATGCTGGCTTCGACGGCGGCGCCTATGGGGCCTCGCCGGAGGGCAACGCCTACGCCGCTCCGGCCGCCGGCTACGGCGGCTCCCAGTACCAGGGCGGCTTCGAAAACGCGCCGAACTTCGAGAAGTCGAAGCTGGCGTTGGCCGTTCTCATCGTCGGTATTGTTGCCTTGGTCGGCCTGATTGTCGGCGGCTTGGGTGCACTCGTGGGTGTCGTGGGCGTGGTGCTGGCCATCGTGGCCTTGGTGCGCAATGCCAAGAAGCCGAAGGAGGCCCGCCGCACCTGGATGTCGGTGGTGGGCCTTATCCTCTCGCTGATTTCGGTCGCCTTCGGCGTGCTCATGGTGATCTTCATCGGCTGGGTCTTCAACGAGACCAACTTCGAAGAGTGCATGAGCCTTCAGGACGAGCAGGCGCAGCGCGAGTGCGTCGAGCGCCAGAGCGAGGAACTGGTCAACTCGAACAACTAGGATCTTATTCCTCCTGGTCCCCGCCTGGTGCGGGGGCCATTTTTGTGTCTAAGTGTGCCTAAATTGTGCCCAAATTATGCCAACTTATGGCTACTTGGGCACGTTGCTCCATTTTTCGGCCTTTGGGCAGCTCGTGCCGAGGAAATGGCCGTTTTCGGACTGTGGATGGTGTGCGCAGGATGGTTATTTTGCCCCGAGTTATCCACAGATCGGGTCTTCGGCCCTTGTAGGGGTTGATCTGGGCTTCTAGCGTGTGAGTCATGACAACGACAGCCATGGACACACTCAAAGCAGCGCACGCCATCTTCGCGGACGGGATCCAGTATTTGGACCTGTGCCGCCAGCTCAGCCTGCCCGCTATGAAGGCTGTCATGTCCGACGTCGCCGCCGCCGCGCAGCACCGTGCCTGCCAGACCTTCTTCGGGAAAACGTCCTATACGCGCAAGCAAGCCGCCGCCCGCCGGGCAGCCGCTTCTCAGGGCCACCACCTCGACACCCTCTTAGTGTTGGACAATGCCTTCCGCCGGGTACGCCACCAGGGCGACGCCTGGGCCATGCTCATCGAACTGTGCAACACCCCCGGCACCACCAAACAACTCCGCCGACTAGCCAACCAAAAAGTGCTGGAGCTCAACCGCCCGGCCCCACCCGCCGAAGGCGTAAAAGTCACCCGCCGCAAAGACGGACCCAGCACCTTCTCCATCACCGGGGACCCACAGCTGGTAGAAAACCTCTGGGCATCAATTAAGACCATCCCCGACGTCGAAGCCTTGTTCAGCGGCGGCCTAGAAAAACAACCCAAGACCACCCACGTGGTCATCTCCCTTCCCGACTGGGTGCGCATCCTTGCCGGCGACGGGGAGGACATCACACTGCAGCTGAGCAACGGCACCACCATGACCGGTGCCGACTACGTCCGCCAATGCCTACTGGACGCCGGCCTAGCCACCCTGGTGGACCCGAGGCGCGGGCCGGTCAACCAATACCGCTACCAACGACATGCCTCACCCAAGCAGAAAGACATGGCCAAGGCAGAGACCACCACCTGTGCCTGGCCAAACTGTAGGAAACCGGCGGATGAGTGCCAGGTCCACCACATCCACCCCTGGGCAGGCGGCGGAGAAACCAACCAAGAAAACCTGACACTGTTGTGCGAGTTCCACAACTCCTGGAACGACGACGACCCCGCCTACCCCAGACACGGAAGAGTCCACCGAAGACACGGCAAAGTCACCTGGGACCCACCCTGGAGCGGCGGGCCCTAGGCCCGCCGTGAAAACAAAGCCGAGAGAGCAAAGCCGCGAGAACAAAGCCGCGGGACTGACGGCTGACACGAGGTCAGCCGAGGGAAAAGAAACACCAAAGTCAACCAAACCCCACCACTGCCGGGCAACAGGCAAAGGCACAAGAAAAGGCGCCACGGACCACGTCCGTAGCGCCTACTCGGCGTGCCTAAAGACCCTCGACCGGCCCGTTGGCGCGGACGAGCTGGCGGGCTTCCTCGCGGACGACATCGTAGATGGTCAGCGTCGGGGCCAACTGCGCGAGCTCCGCCCAGGTGGTCAGGTGCTCCGGCTTCAGCGGCACGTAGTAGGAGACTCGGCCCTTGAGCTCGGCGGCGCCGGCGCGCGTGATGTGCGCGGCCATGGCCGACAGGTAGGGCACCCAGGCCCACTGATTCTTCTGGCGCTTGCCGGCGGTGTGCGCAAACCGGCGCAGCAGGTGCAGGTGCGCGCGGATTTCCTCGCCGACGACGTTCGCCTCCTGCTTCATCATCTCTTCCCGGAACTCCGCGAAGCCTGTGACGTCGATGAACTTCTTCCGGCGGCGCAGGATCTCGGCCCAGCCGTGGCGCAGGGCGGAGGCATCGGCGACGCGGCGGGCGGCGGCGACATCGTAGAGCGCCTCGAGTGCTTGCTGCGTGTTATTCGCCTTGGCCGCCGTCAGCACCTCCTTCATCACCTGCTGCGTGTCCGCGGTGCCGGTGTCCTCGCCGCCGCGCAGCAGCTCCAAGAGCACCTCGCCGCCGGCGGTGCGGATGAAATCGGTGGCATCGTCCCAGTCGGCGTGCCCGTCGACCAGATCGTTGAGCTGCTCCACGACGCGAATCCACGGCAGCGCACGGAATTCCGCGACGCGCTCGCCGTTGCTGTGGAAGTCATAATTGGCCAGCCCGTGCGCGATAGCCAGGGCCGGCTGGTCGCCGGAGCGCACGTTGGACCGCCCCAGCGCCTCGAGCATGTGGCGCGGGTCGGCATCGATGGTCTTGCGCAGCACACCGGCCATCGGGCGGGTAGCGGCCGGGCCCAGGTTCCGCAGCGCAAACAGGTGGCGCCACAGCGCGGGCTGCTCGTGCTTGGCAATGGTCGCCCGCGGGTTCGTCCCGGAGAGCTTGTAGGCCAGCTCGTCGCCCTGTCCGTCGTCGAAGTAGCCGTCCTGGGCGACGATGAACGCCCGCATCGCCGGCCGGTTCGGCGCCTTGGCCTGGTAGCCGGGCTGCGCCTCCACCACGTCGACGGCCAGCGGGCCGGCCTCCTGCAGCTCCTCGGGCACGCGCGTGGCGAGCTGCGCGGAAAACTCCACCCGCCACGGCGCGATGTCCGGGCGCGTGACCGGCCACAGGAAACCGGTCAGCTGCCGGCCCATCGCGTTGCCGGACAGCCGCAGGCTATCGCCCACAATCCGCCCCGACAGCTCAAACTCCGACTCGTTCAGCCGCAGCAGGGTAGCCAACTGCACGTCCGGGGTGGCGTGCGCCTCCCACGCCTTCTCGAACTCGAGCTCCGAGCCGAAGGAATCCGCCAGCTCGGACCACGTCTGCGCCGCCGATGCCGGATGCCACGCCAGCGTGGCCACCAGGTTGGCATGCGCCTCGGGGAAGGCGTGCTGGATGGCGCTATTGCCCACCGTGAACACGCGGCCGTGGCGGCGGCGCTTGAGCTGGATGACCTTGACCTTGCGGGAGACCTCGTGGGTCAGCAGCAGGGCCGCAGACCCGCCGATGGCTACGGGGAAGCGCACCTTCAGCTCGCCGTTGCGCGCCAGGGAGCCCTGCGGGATGGTGCCGGGGTGGGTGTCCCAGTCCGGCTGCTCGCCGCGCAGGTCCAGCGAGTACTTCAGCGCCTTAGGCACCACCACGACGTCGAGGCAGTAGTCCACGGCGTTGGAGATCTGGAACATGGCGGTCTCGGCGTCGCGGGGCACGGACTGCGTCTTGTCGAAGGGCACGTCGATGTACTTTTCCGCCGCCTTGCGCTGGGAGTAATAGGCCTTGGTGTAGGCGTTGGCGTCGGCGGCCTGGTCGGGGTGCCTAAACTGCGCGCCGTTATAGGTCACGTGCAGGTCAAAGCCCTCGGCCATGTTGAAGGTGCGGCGATCCACCAGGGTCTCGTCGCGCAGCACGTCGACCTCGTAGCGGCCGACCCAGGCGTCCTCGTAGGCGTCGGCGAACAGCGCCAGCTCCTGGCCCTGGAACTCGGCCAGCTCCAGTAGCTGCTCGACCAGTTCGCGCTCGCCCAACGGGTCGACGTAGTACAGCTCCACGGACCACTCCGGGGCCGGGTCGACCGGCAGCACCAGGCGCGGCGAGGAGCCGTAGATGCGCCCGGCATCCGTGCCGCGCACGTCCGCGATGGCGTTGTCGGTGCTGCGCCACTCCGGCAGGCGCGAATGCGGATCCTCCGGGGTGGACACGCGCACCTGGCGGGTGGTGAAGCTGGCCGGGTGATCCAGCGCGATGGTCAGCGTCTCAAACTCCGCGGCGGCCAGGTCGCGCAGCTCGAACAGGGACCATTCCGGCCAGGTGGTAAAGCGCAGCTCGTCGGCGACTTCCACGGCCGCGCCCTCGGCTGAGAACTTCGTGCGCGTCGGCGCCAGGACGAAGACCTCCGCGGTGGTGATGCGGTGCTGGTCCGGCAGCGGGCGGCAGTCCGGGCCGAAAAACAGGACGGGGAAGTCCTCCGCCACCACGCCCAGGCGGTGTTTGGTGCCGCTGGCCGCGTGCGTGGCGGTGACCCTAGCGGTCGGCTGGACGAGCGCGACGCGGGAGGGGGCATCGCGCAGCTCGGGCGGCTGGGCCTGCGGGGTAATGCGGAAGGTGTCGAAGCCGGCGTCGACGGACCAGGCGCTCGACGGGTCCGGCAGGACCAGGCTGAGCCGCCCGGCCTCCGGGTCGAGCTCCAGCCACGGGCGATACTCCGCGTAAGGCGCCACCGGCAGCTCCAGCGGCTCCGTGTCCACCCCGCCCGACGATGCCGCCTCGCGCACCGCCTCCAGCGCCTCGCCGTCGACCTGCAGCTGGGCGGCGGCTGTGTCCCAGAAGGAGGCGGAATCGGCCAGCTGGGTGCGCGCGTTGGTCAGCACGGCGGCCACGATGTTGGGGTGGGCGCCCGCGACCTCGGCCGGGGCTTCGGCGGCTGTTAGGGCGCGGCCGAACTCGGTGCTCAGCCAATCGAGCTGGGCGGCGCTCAGCTCGGCCGGGTCGTGGTCGGCTAGGGCGTCGTCGGCGGCGCGCAGGCGCTCGGCGGCCGTGGAAAAGTGCTGGAGGCAAGAGGGGAAATCTGCAGGGAAGGCCACGGTTTAAAACTCCTGAAGTGGTGAAACAAGAATGTGGGCAGTAGCAGTGACACGACTGAGCCCGAACCTTAAACGTCGGTAAAGGCTCGGGCTCGGTGGCGGGGTGGGCATTTTAGTCGAGGTAGTCCCGCAAGACCTGAGAGCGCGAGGGGTGGCGCAGCTTCGACATGGTCTTGGACTCGATCTGGCGGATGCGCTCGCGGGTGACGCCGTAGACCTGGCCGATTTCGTCTAAAGTCCGCGGCATGCCGTCGGTCAGGCCGAAGCGCAGGCGCACCACGCCGGCTTCGCGCTCGGACAGCGTGGTCAGCACGTCCTGGAGCTGGTCCTGCAGGAGGGTGAAGGAGACGGCATCGACGGCGATGACGGCCTCGGAGTCCTCGATGAAGTCGCCCAGCTGGCTGTCGCCCTCGTCGCCAATGGTCTGGTCCAGGGAGATGGGCTCACGCGCGTACTGCTGGATCTCCAGCACCTTTTCCTCGGTGATGTCCATCTCCTTGGCCAGCTCCTGCGGGGTGGGCTCGCGGCCCAGGTCCTGCAGCAGCTCGCGTTGGATGCGGCCTAGCTTGTTGATGACCTCGACCATGTGGACCGGGATGCGGATGGTGCGGGCCTGGTCGGCCATGGCGCGGGTAATGGCCTGGCGGATCCACCAGGTGGCGTAGGTGGAGAACTTGTAGCCCTTGGTGTAGTCGAACTTCTCCACCGCGCGGATGAGGCCCAGGTTGCCTTCCTGGATGAGGTCGAGGAAGGCCATACCGCGGCCGGTGTAACGCTTAGCCAGGGAGACCACCAGGCGGAGGTTGGCCTCCAGCAGGTGGTTCTTAGCCTTGCGGCCGTCGCGGGAAATGGTGCGCAGGTCGCGCTTGAGGGACGGGGAGAGCTTGGCGTCCTTGTCGCCGTCGGCGAGCGCCTTTTGCATCTCGTCCATGCGGTGCTGGGCGTAGAGGCCGGCCTCAATGCGCTTGGCCAGCGAGACCTCCTGCTCCGCGTTCAGCAGCGCGACCTTGCCGATCTGCTTGAGGTAGGCGCGCACGGAGTCCGCGGAGGCGGTCAGCTGGGCGTCCTTGCGGGCCTGGCGCAGCGCGGCGGATTCCTCCTCGTCCCAGACGGAGGAGCCGTCGTCTTCTTCCTCGTCCTCGTCGACGTCATCGACGTCGCCGTCCAGCTCCTCGTCCTCGTCGTCGAGGTGCTCTTCCAAGTCGGCGTGGTCCGGCTCGAAGTCGTCGTCAGTGACGCTGGCGCCGAACTCGTCCTCGTTGTCGGTGGCCGGCTTCTGCTCCTCGGCCGCGGTGGCCGCGAGGTTCTGCTCGTCGTCCTTGGTCTTCTTGGCGGTCGCCTTCTTCGGCGCGGCCTTGCGGGTCGACTTCTTGGCGGTCTTCTTAGCCGTCTTTTTGGCGGTCTTCTTAGCGGTCTTCTTTGCCGACTTCTTGGCGGTCTTTTTAGCCGACTTCTTCGCCGTCTTTTTGGCCGTCTTCTTTGCCGTCTTGGCGGCAGGCTTTCCCGCAGGGGTATTTGCCTCTGCGTCCTCGCCGAGTACCTTGTCGGAAGAATCAGTGGCTGCCACGTACGCCCTTTCGCCTTAATTGTTACAGTCAAAACCTATACCGCGGTGTGTCGGTCGGTTTATCTAGTTACGATCGACCGCCCAGTATAGAGCATTCTGGTCGACTCTTGTGACAGCGGGGTCCTGCTCCCGCCGTCGCGCCTTAGTTCTATCCTAGGGCTGGACGTGTGCGTTCACAGCCATCGCCGCGCCGATGATGCCGGCTTCGTTGCGCAGTTGCGCTGGCACGACCGGGGTATCGATAGTCAGGTGCGGTCCCCATTTTTCGAATTTGCGCGAGATCCCGCCGCCGACGATAAAAACCTGCGGGTTAAACAGCTTCTCGTAGGTGGCCAGCACCCGGTTGAGGCGTTTGGCCCATTTTTTGAAGCTCAAGTCCTCGCGCTCCTTGGCGGCCGACGATGCCACGTGCTCGGCCTCCTTCCCCTTCACCCGCAGGTGACCCAGCTCGGTGTTGGGGAACAGCCGGCCGTCGAGGAGGAAGGCCGAGCCGATGCCCGTGCCGATGGTCAGGAAGATGGCCGCGCCCTGGCGGGCGACGGGATCGCCGTGGGCGGCTTCGGCGAGGCCGGCGGCGTCGGCATCGTTAAGCACGACGACCTCGCGCCCGCCGAGGTGGTCCCGGAAGAGGGCCTGGGCGTCGACGCCGATCCAGCTGGGGTCGATGTTGGCCGCGGACTGGACGATGCCGTCGCGCACGATGGCCGGCACCGTAATGCCGACGGGCCCGTCCCAGCCGTGGTGGCCCACGACTTCGGCGACGGTTTCGGCTACGGCGGCGGGGGTAGAAGGCTGGGGAGTGGCGATCTTCTGCCGGGCAGAGTGCAGTTGCCCGGATTTAAGGTCCACGATGGCTCCCTTGATCCCGGAACCACCGATGTCAATCCCGTAGGCTAGCGGGGCATTTCCGGCGGTCGAATCCTCACTCGTGTGCATGCCGGAAAGTGTAGCGCATGCAGCCGCGGCCGCAGGGTTTTGAGCGGGGAGGGGGTACCCGGTTTCGTGGGCTCCTACCTGCGAGTGTGACAGCGCGGCGATTGTGCTTTAGTATGCGCGATCGACATAGTTGATTTCCCTGCACAAGTTTGCATAAAAAACCGATTGGAGCGTGCAGTTATGGCAACCGATTACGACGCACCGCGGCGCCGCGTGGAAGACGAATTGGAGACCGATTCTCTGGAGGGGCTGAAGGCCGCCGAGAGCGAGAACAGCGCCATGGACGACGACGGCGAGATCGTCGAACCCTTCGAGCCGCCGACAGTCGATCTGAGCGGCGAGGAGCTCAACGTCACGGTCGTGCCGCGCCAGGACAACGAGTTCACTTGCTCCGTGTGCTTCCTGGTGCAGGACAACAAGCGCCTGTCCTACGAGGAGGACGGCGACAAGGTCTGCATGGACTGCGCCTAACTGCTCTTTATGGGCTTGTGCGCTTTGGGCCGGCAGGCTCTAGGCGCTGCGGAAGCTGCGCAGGGCCTGCTCTGCTTGCTCGGGGACGAAGGCCTCGATGAGGGCGGCGGGGTCCTTGCTGGCGATGAGCCAGTAGGGGGTCGGGTCGTCCGGGTCGTCGAGGACGAACATCGCTAGCTCATCGACCCATTCGTGCGTCGAGAGGAACGCCGCGGGGTCGAGCTGCGGGCCCAGCGCGTTGCGGCGGGCCGACTTGGGCACCGCCAGCGAGCGGGCCACGACATCGCTGGGCAGCTGGGCGTCCTTCACGCTGAGCCAGCGGGTGCCGTCGGGGTCCTTTTCCACGGTGACGACGGTCGAGGACCAGGAGACCAGCACCCACACGGCCACCGCGATGAGCACGATGGCGGCGGTCAGTGGCCAGATGCCCGAGCGGTTGAGCCCGACCGTCGCCGTGGTCACGGCGATGACGATGGCGGCCAGCACCCAGAAATACCAAGGCACCCACTGGCGTTCCTGGTAGATGACCTCGGAATTCGCGCTGGGGTTCAAGTCGTTGCCACTAGTGTCCGCAGGTTTCACGATTAGCTAGTCTATCGCACCGCCCGGGGCACAAGGCAAAGTTGCCGGGCGGGGAAGGTAGGCTGTCGGGCGTGACTAGCACTCCGGATACAAACCTCTCCGTCCAGATCAAACGCCTCGACCCCGAGCTGCCGCTGCCGCACCGCGCCCACCGCGGCGATGCCGGTGCGGACCTCTACGCGGCCGAGAACGTCACCCTCGCCCCGGGCCAGCGCGCGCTGGTGGGCACGGGCATCGCCCTTGCGCTGCCGGTGGGCACCGTCGGGCTGGTGCACCCGCGCTCGGGCCTGGCCGCCAAACAGGGTCTTTCCATTGTCAACACCCCGGGCACCATCGATGCCGACTACCGCGGCGAGATCAAGGTCTGCCTGGTCAACCTCGACCCGGCCACGCCGATTGAGATTACGCGCGGCATGCGGATCGCCCAGCTAGTGATCCAGAAGGTTGAGCTGGCCGAGTTCGTGGAGGTGCCCGAGCTGGACGAAACTGTCCGCGGAGACGGCGGTTACGGTTCGACCGGCGTGTAGGCCCCGCGGCAAGGGGCTACAGTGGAACGGATAGACGTCGATGAGTAAAGGACTTTTCAACCATGGCTTTGTGGCCTTTCGGCAAGAAGAACAAGGACAACCACGCCCCTGAGGCGCCCGCGTCGGAACCGGCGGCGGAGGCCGCGCCGGACAACGCGCCCATCGACCGCCTGGACGACGTGCCGGATACGCCCGGCGATGCCGCGGTAGCCCACGGCTTCCCGGGCGCCGCGGGCATTAGCATCAACGTTGTCGAGCACGACGCGGTCGGCGGGGACACCGGCCCCTTCGACGGCGACAGCCTGAACTACGAGGACTTCGACTTCAGCGACTTCTCCGCCGGCACGCTCGACTTGGGCTCGATGAAGATCGCGCTGCCGAAGGGCTCCCAGGTCCAGGTGGAGATGGGCGAGAAGGGCCCGAAGATGCTCCACATCGTCACCACGGCGGGGCGCATCACCCCGGTGGCTTTCGCCGCGCCGCGCTCGAGCGGGCAGTGGGAGTCCTCGGCCAAGGAGCTCATCCAGGGCATCGAGAACGACGGACTGCCCACCCGCCTGGAGGAAGGCCCCTGGGGCACCGAGATTGTCGGGTCGAACGACAACGGAGAGATCCGCATCATCGGCGTGGAGGGCCCGCGCTGGATGTTGCGCGTGACCTTGGCCGCCCCGAAGGGCAAGTCGGAGGAGCTGGCGCGGATCGGCCGCGAGCTGGTCGCGCGCACCTTCGTCTACCGCGGCGACGAGCCGATCCTGGCCGGCAATGCTCTGCGGGTGGTCATGCCGCCGGCGCTGGTGGAGCAGCTGCAGAAGGCGATGCAGCAGCGCCAGGCCGGCAACAGCAGCGCGGGCAATGCTAATGCGGGCACCGCGGGCAACGCCGGCCAGGACGGTCAGCGCACCGCCGCCGACGAGGAGCGCGAAAAGCAGCTGCGCGAGCAGATGTGGCGCCTGCTGAGCAACGGCAACTCCGCCGGCCCGGACAATGGCAGCGCAGACGGCGCTGATAATGCTGATGGCGCCGACGGCGCTGACGGCGCTGATTCGCAGGACGCCGGCGACGACAACTCCGACCGCTAGCTCGACCCCTAAGAAGGACTCACGTGGCTGACAACAAACCCCTCGAGGACCAGACCCTGCTCGAGCAGATGGGCGGAGTGACCGGGCTGGTGGCGGCGACGCTGCCGGTGGTCGTGCTCATCCCCGTCAACAGCATGTGGGGCTTGGTCCCCGCGCTGCTGGCGGCCATCGGCGTGGCCGTGGCGGTGGCCATCTGGCGCGTGGCGCGCAAGGAATCGCTCCAGCCGGCCATCTCCGGCCTGCTGGGCGTGGCGATCTGCGCGGGCATCGCCTACGCCACCGGCGACGCGAAGGGCTACTTCCTGTACGGGATCTGGGCCTCGCTGGTGCTGTGCATCGCCGCGGTGGTGTCCATCCTGGTGCGCTGGCCGGCGGTGGGCGTTATCTGGAAGGGCATCAACGGCGAGGACATGGCCTGGCGCCAGATCCCCGCCGCGCGGCGCGCCTACGCGCTCGCCACGGCCGGCTGGGCCGTGGTTTTCCTGGCCCGCTTCGTGATCCAAAACGGCATCTACAACGCCGGCGAGACCACCGCGCTGGGCATTACCCGCATCCTCATGGGGTGGCCGCTGACCGGCCTGGTCACCCTCCTGACCATCTTCTTGGTGCGCCGGGCCAACCAGGCCATTGAGGTCGAAGAAGAACAACCACCCCTCGAGAAGAACGGACAACCAGACTAATGGAGACTGCGAACTACCAGGCAGGCGACGATATCCGACTGCGCATCGACCGCATGGCGCACGGCGGGGAGGGGATTGGCCGCGCCGAGGACGGGCGCATCGTCTTCGCCCGGGGTGGCTTCCCGGCGACGAGGTCGTCGTCCGCCTCGACAAGGTCAAAAAATCCATGCTGCGCGGCACCGTTACCGAGGTGGCAACCGCCGGCCCGGTCCGTGTGGATTCGGCCTGCCCGGCCGCCGCGGCGGGGGCGGGCTGCTGCGACTTCGCGGAGGTCGACCCGGCCCAGGAGCTGGGCATCAAGGCCGACGTCCTGCGCGACCAGCTGGCCCGCGTCGGCCACTTGGACGCGCACGGCGACCTGCCGGAGCTCGAGCTGCGCGAGCTGCCCCCGCACCGCGGCTGGCGCACCCGCGTGCGCCTGGGCGTCGACTCCCGCGGCCGGGCCGGTACCCGCAAGCGCGCGTCCAACGACCTGGTCACCGACGTCGCCTGCACGCAGCTGGCGCCGGGTCTGGTGGACGGCATCGTGGGCCCGGGTGCGCGCACGTTCACGCCGGGCGCGGAGGTCATCGCGGTGCTCGATGGCACCGGGGCCCGCCACGTCATCGAGACCCGCAAGGGCCCGCGCGGCAAGCGGGTGGAAAAGATCGAGCAGGTCGTCGAGGGAACCGCCGGCGTCGTCGAGGAGGTAGACGGGCACCGCTTCGAGTTCCCGGCGACCGCGTTCTGGCAGGCCCACTGCGGCGCGCCGGAGGCCTATACCCGTTTGGTTGCTGAGCTGCTGGGCACCGGCAACGGGCCCGCCTGGGACCTTTTCGGCGGCGTCGGCCTCTTCGTGCCGACGCTGAGCGCGGCCACCGGCGGCGCGGAAATCTACTCGGTGGACCTGTCGCCGGCCGCGCGCCCGGATCAGCAGCCCGGCCTGGCCGACTGCGCGGTGCGGGTCAAATCCGCCCGAGTGGAAAAGGTCGTCGGCCAGCTGCCGCCCGCCGATGCCGTCGTCCTGGACCCGCCGCGCGTCGGCGCCGGGGAGCAGGTCGTGGCCCGCATTGCCGATGCCGCCCCGAATCGCGTTGTGCACATCGGCTGCGACCCAGCCGCCCTGTCCCGCGACCTGTCCGCCTGGGTCGAGGCGGGCTACGGCGTCGACCGGATGGTCGTCGTGAACGCTTTCCCCGGCACTCACCACTTCGAGACCCTGGTGCTTTTGACCCCGCGTACGGGCCACGATGTACGGTAGAAAATAAAACTAGCGGGGCACCGCTGCGATTGAAGCAAAATTAAGCAAAGGAGTAGTTGAGCACTCCATGAGAATCATTGATTCGATTGACTCGCCGAAGGATCTCAAAAAGCTCGATGGCGATGAGCTGGAACAGCTTGCTGCGGAGATCCGCCAGCTGCTCATTGAGAAGGTCTCCGCCACCGGCGGCCACCTCGGGCCGAACCTGGGCGTGGTGGAGCTGAGCATCGCTTTGCACTACACGTTCAACTCGCCGCAGGACGCGATGGTCTTTGACACCTCGCACCAGTCTTACGTGCACAAGATGCTCACCGGCCGCGCCGGCGACTTCGACAGCCTGCGGCAAAAAGGCGGGCTGTCCGGCTACACGCGGCGGGCCGAGTCCGAGCACGACTGGACGGAGTCCTCCCACGCCTCGGCGTCAATCTCCGTGGTCGACGGGCTGTCCAAGGCCTTCCGCCTGGCCGGCGAGCCGCACCGCAACGCCATCGCCATCGTGGGCGACGGCGCCCTGACCGGCGGCATGTGCTGGGAGGCGCTCAACAACATCTCAGCGGACAAGGACCGCAACGCCGTCATCGTGGTCAACGACAACGGGCGCAGCTACGCGCCGACCATCGGCGGCCTGTCGGAGAACCTGGGCCGCATCCGCTCCCAGCACGGCTACGACGAGCTGATGGCCCACGGCAAGAAGACCCTAAAGTCGATGGGCTGGGTAGGCGAGCGCGCCTTCGACGCCCTCCACGCTTTCAAGGAGGGCGTCAAGTCCTCGGTCTTGCCCACGGAGATGTTCCCCGAGCTGGGCATGAAGTACATCGGGCCCATCAACGGCCACGACCTCGCGGCGCTCAACCACGCCTTCCGCTACGCCCGCGACTTCGAGGGCCCCATCATCGTCCACGTGGTCACCGAGAAAGGCCACGGTTTTGCCCCGGCGGTCAACGAACCCAAGGACCAGATGCACTCGACCGGCGCCATCGACCCGGTCACCGGCGTGCCGAAGGGCAAGAGCCAGCCCGGGTGGACCGCGGCCTTTTCCGAGGAGCTCATCAAGGCCGCCGAGCGCCGCGACGACATCGTGGCCATCACCGCGGCGATGGCCGGGCCGACCGGCCTGATGCCCTTCGCGGAGCGCTTCCCGGACCGCTTCTACGACGTCGGCATCGCCGAGGCGCACGCGATGGCCTCGGCCTCCGGGCTGGCCCTGGGCGGGCTGCACCCGGTGGTCGCGGTCTACTCGACGTTCCTGAACCGCGGCTTCGACCAGCTGCTCATGGACATCGCCCTGCTGGGGCTGCCGGTGACCGTGGTGCTGGATCGCGCGGGCGTGACCGGCTCGGACGGCGCCAGCCACAACGGCGTCTGGGACATGGCCCTAACCAGCATCGTGCCGGGCATGCGCGTGGCCGCCCCGCGCGATGGCAAGCGCCTGCGCGAGCTGTTCAACGAGTCCCTGGAGATTTCCGACGGGCCCAGCGTGGTGCGCTTCCCGAAGGGCAACCTGCTCGACGACATGGACGCCGTCGACACGCTCGCCGACGGCACGGACGTCATCTACACCAACGTCGGCTCGTCCTCCGGCGCCGCGGCCAGCGATGCCAAGGCACGCCGCGACGTGCTCATCGTCTCGGTGGGTGCGATGTCAGCGCGCAGCATTGCGGCGGCCAAGCTGCTGGCCGAGCAGGGCGTCGGCGTGACGGTCATCGACCCGCGCTGGGTCGCGCCCGTGCCGGAGTCCGTGGTGCGCTTGGCCGCGGACTACGGCCTGGTGGTCACGGTGGAAGACGGCATCATGCGCGGCGGCATCGGCTCGCTGGTGGCCGAAAAGCTCAGCGATGCCCAGGTGGACACCCCGCTGCGCCGCCTCGCGTTCCCGAACTACTTCCCGCTGCACGCCTCCCGCGGGCAGCTGCTGGAAGACGTTGGGCTAGCACCCGAGGGCATCGCCGAGTCCGTCCAGGAGTGGCTCGGCTAGAAGCTGTTGATGCGCCGCGCGATAATCGGCACGGCCCACTCCAGCTGCCACGGGCGTACCCCGTTGGCAATCAGAAAGTCCACCAAGTCGGCCGTGTCAGCTAGGCGGGCCTTGGGGCCGAGCGCGGCCCAGATCGCGGCCCGCAGGGTGGCGGGCTTAATGAGCAAGGAGTCATCGACGGCCAGGTCCTGGCCCAGGTCCGTGAAGTCCTGGCGGGCGGCCTGGTAGAGCTCCCAGAGCTCGGCTGGCCAGGCGGCCTTCCCGGGGACCTCACGGCGGGCGCGCTGGGGGCGCGGCCAGTCGCTGGCCGGCAGGTCGCGGGCGCGCTCGACGACGTCCCACCACAGCTGCGTGGCCGATTTCCGCTTGCGCGGAAAGCCCTTGACGCGGGCCAGCTCGGCGGGTGAATTCGGCAGCGTGCGCGCGACATCGATGAGCACCTTGTTGCCCAGCACGCGCGGCGGGGCGATGTCGCGGTGGGCGCTTAACGCGTCGCGCTTAATCCACAGGGCCTTGGCCACGGCCAGCTGCTCGCCGCGCCGCAGGGTGCTTAGGCCCTTGAGGTCGCGCCAGGTGCCGGGCTCCGGGGCGGTGGTCCCGGCGTGCTCGGCGACCAGCGCGTCGAACTCCTGCAGCGCCCAGTCCAGCTTTTCCTCCTCGGCCAGCACGTCCTTTAGGGTCTCGGCCAGGGGGAGGAGGAATTCGACGTCGAGGGCGGCATACGCCAGCCAGTCCTGCGGCAGGGGCCGGGTGGACCAGTCCACGTAGCCGTGGGCCTTTTCCAGCTCGACGCCCAGGATCTCATCGACCATGTGGCCCAGGTTGGGGTGCTCGAAGCCGGCCATGCGGGCGGCGACCTCGGTATCAAAGAGGGATCCCGGCTTCAGCCCCAGCCAGGCCAGGCAGGGCAGGTCCGTCTTGGCGGCGTGCAGGACCCAGGGCTGGCCGTTGATGGCGCCGCCGACGTGGTCCTGGACGGCGGCGTCGTTGCCCTCCGGGTCGATGAGTACGGTGCCGGCGCCGGCGCGGTGGAGCTGGAGCAGGAAGGCGCGGTCGTTGTAGCGGTAGGCGCCGGCGCGCTCCGTGTCGACGGCCAGCGTCCCCGTCCCGCCGGCTAGGCGCGCTGCGGCGGCGGCGATCTCCTGCGGGGTACTGGCGACCGGCGGGATGCCCTGCGCCGGTACTCGTCTAAGCTCGCTCATGCTATGCCAGGCTACCCGCGCGCTGGCTTATCCGCGCCCCAACTGGGTAACGCCCTCCGGGGGCAGGCCGGCCACGTTCGCCAGCACGGCGGCAAAGGCCTCCACGTGCGGGCCCAGTTCCAGGTCCTCGGCCGTCCAGGACGCGCGCATCTCGAGCTGGTAGGCGCGCGGCGGGCCGCCGATCTCGCCGTAGCGCACCGAGGCGGTCGAGGTGACGGTGCCGCCCAAATTCGTGTGGCGGGCGGCGCAGTCGGCCATGCCCTCGGTCAGCCACTCCCAGGCCACGTCCGGTAGGAGGGGATCGCCGGCGACGTCCGGGTCCATGTCGGCCTGGATATAGGCGACCAGGCGCATGGGCCCGTCCCAGGCTTCCTCGGCGCCGGGATCGTGGAGGAGGATGAGGCGGCCGAAGGCGTCGCCGCTGCTGTCGGTGGGGATGGAGTCGGCATCGTCCGCGCCGCGGTCGACCTCGAGCCCGATGGCGTGGCTGTACGGGGCGAGCCGCTGCGGCGGGCGAATGGATCCTAGGGAAATCTCGGGGCGCAAGCGGGCCTGGTGCATGGACTCCACGGCGCGGTTAAAGGTGGCCGGCGTGGTGGTCTCGCCGTCGGCGGGGGCATCGTTAGCGGCCGCGGAGGTGCTGTGCGGCTGGGAAGTCTCGGAAATGCTCACAATCAATCAAGCTATATTTTCGCCGGCGCCACTGGTGGGAGGCGCGCCGTGCCCCCAGTTGGCCAAGTATCCAACTAATGGTGGATACTGGAGGGGTCATGTCCTAGTCAGACTCGTACGTCCTTTGAAAGGGGATTGTCCATGGCGAAGCTCGATTTTAAGAAGCTCAACGAAGTCCAGCAGTACTCCCAGCACGCGGTTTTCCGTGCCATCCCGGGAGCCTTGGGGACCGAGCGCGACGACATCATCGCCCAGGCCCAGGACTTCTTCGCCCGCCTGGCGGAGGAAGGCAAGGTCACCGTCCGCGGCATCTACGACCTGTCCGGCATGCGCGATAGCGCCGACTTCATGATCTGGTGGCACGCCGAGGAATTCGAGGACCTGCAGCGCGCCTTCGCGGACTTCCGCCGCACCACGGTGCTGGGCCAGGTCACGGAGGTGACCTGGGTGGGCAACGCCCTGCACCGCCCGGCGGAGTTCAACAAGTCGCACCTGCCGTCGTTCATCATGGGCGAGGAGCCGGGCGACTGGATCGCCGTCTACCCGTTCGTGCGTTCCTACGACTGGTACATCATGGACGAGGAAAAGCGCCGAAAGATCCTGGTTGAGCACGGCATGGCCGCGCACGACTACGCCGACGTGCGCGCCAACACGGTGCCGGCCTTCGCGCTGGGCGACTACGAGTGGATCCTGGCCTTCGAAGCCCCGAGCCTCGACCGGATCGTCGACCTGATGTACGTCATGCGCTACACCGAGGCCCGCAACCACGTGCGGGAGGAAATCCCGTTCCACACCGGGCGCCGGGTTTCTGACGTGGCAGAACTCATCCAGGTCCTGCCTTAAGCCTTAAGCGCTGCTAGACCTCGCGCTCGTCGAGGTCCAGGCAGATGGAGTTAATGCAGTAACGCAGGTCGGTGGGGGTGTCGTAGCCCTCGCCGGCGAAGACGTGGCCGAGGTGCGAGTGGCAGTTGGCGCACAGCACCTCGGTGCGCACCATGCCGAGCGAGCGGTCCTCGCGCTCGATGACCGTGTCGGTGTCCTTGGGGGAGTAGAAGGACGGCCACCCGCAGTGGGAGGCGAATTTCTCGGTGGAGCGGAAAAGCTCGGCGCCGCAGGCGCGGCAGGAGTACACGCCCTCGGTGGTGGTGTCGGTGTACTTGCCGACGTGCGGCGGCTCGGTCCCGCCCTGGCGCAGGACGTAGTATTCCTCGTCGCTTAAGCGCTTTTTCCAGTCGGCGTCGGCGATGAGCTTGAAATCAGTGGGCTGGTTGGTCATGCCGCCCAGTGTAACCGGCGCCGCGGCGCTGGCCTAGGTACCAGCCGGTCACGCTGGCCGCGCAGGCCACGATAAGCAGGAACCACCCGGCGGTGCCCAGGAAGAAATTCGCCCAGCGCCCCGCGTCCGGCCAGTGGGTGGAGGTCCAGGTGATAGGCAGCAGGAAGCAGGCCGCGGCGGCCCAGGCCAACCATGAATGAAAAACGCTGCGCGGCAGCACCGCGGTGAACATCAGCGGGAACAGCCACATCGAGTAGTACTGCTGGCCCAGCGAGGACAGGAAGAAGATGCCGACCAGCAGCACACCGGTGGTCGTCAGCGCCCACAGGACCGGGTCCGTGTTCCGCCAGCGCAGAAGCAGCACGACGGCGACGGCCACCAGTACCGCCGCCAGCACCCAGACGGGGTAGTAGGCCCAGCCGGGCAGGTCGAAATAGGCGCGCAGGCCGTCCCAGGAGGAGTTGGCGTAGTCGCGGGTGGCGCCCAGGTAGGGCACTAGCCGGCGCAGGTAGTCCCCGGCGTCCGGGATGACTGGCCAGGCCACCACGTTCAGGCCCACCGGCACCGCAATACCTGCGGCCACGGTCGACCAGCGGGCCTTGACCAGCGGCAGGACCAGCAGCGGGGCGAACTGCGGCTTGACGGTAATGGCCAGGCCCAGCACGATGCCCGCCCACAGCCCCGAGCCCGCGTCCCAGCCTGCCCGGTCAGCCCGGCCGGCCCGGACGGTCCGGCCGCCCACGCCGCGCAGGCCCAAAGCCAAAAACCCGCTGAGTGCCAGCAGTAGTAGGCCGTTGATGTTGGCGAAGGTCAGCGTGTTGGTGACGGCCTCGGTGGCAAAGGCTAAGGCGATGCTTACCGGCCATAGCGGGCTGCTAAGGCGGTGGCCCACCAGGTGGGTTAGCAACGCCAGCGCGGCGATAATCGCCGCGGCGTTGACCAGGATGAAAAGCCCCCGGGCCAGGGTGAAATTCTCCACCATCCCCAGCGGGTAGAGCAGCAGCGTGGCGCCCGGGTTGTAGAGGTAGAGCGGGTCTACGTGGTGGTAGGCCTGCTCGTAGACGGCCTGCCCGTCCAGGGCGCGCCGCACGGCGTAGTAGACGGTGCTGAAGTCATCGGTGGGCGCGCCGTTGAAGGCGCGGACTAGCACGGTGTTGAGCACCAACAGGATGGCCAGCGGCCAGGCGGCCAGGTTGAGGCCGGCGGGCAGCTGGGTGGGGCGGCCGGGGGCGAGCGCGGTGCGGGCGGTCCACGCGGAAGACAGGAAACTGGTACTCACGGCCAGCCAGTTTACGGCCTCGGCGCGCGGCGGTACCGCAGAAACACGGTGCCGTCGGCATCGGGGGCGCAATTGTCCAGGGTTAGGCGGGTGGTGCGGGGCGAGGTGGCATCGTCGGCGCGGACGACGGGGGTCTCCACCGCCGAGGTGACCGTGGGGTCAATGGTCAGGTAGAAGGCGTCGATGGCGTCGGCGGCCACGAACTGGGACAACAGGCCCGGCCCGCCCTCGCAGACGATGCGCCGGTAGCCCCTGGCCCGCAGGCAGGCCAGGATGTCGGCGGGGCTCGCCGTCCCGGCGTCGAGGACCTCCGCGCCCTGGGCCTTAAGCCGGCGGGTGCGCTTGCGTACCTCGGCCTGGGTGAGTGCGGCGTGCGGGACTAGTAGCAGCGGGGCGGTGGTGAAGTCGGTGAAGAAGCGGGAGCCCGGATCCATGTCGCCGCTGCCGGTGACGACCGCAATTGGGGCCGGAGCCCCTGACTCGGAGGTCGCGCCGCCGTAGTCCTCGGCGCGCACGGTGGACGCGCCCACCACGATGACCTCGGCCCAGTCGCGCAGCCCCTGCAGCAGCTGCACGTCGGTGTCATTGCCCAAGGAGCCGGACGTCCCGGCCGCCGATGCCGAACCCGTCACCGTAGCCACCATCACCGCCCGGACCTCGGGGCGGTCGGGGCCTACTAAAGCGTTGATATCCATGGCCACCATCCTAGGGTGCGGATACAAAAAGAGCGCCTCCCCATCCGAAGGGGAGACGCTTAATAAGTGGTGGTCCCAGCTGGGATCGAACCAGCGACCTTTCCGGTGTGAACGGAACGCTCTTCCACTGAGCCATGGGACCGTGCTGGGCTAAAATCTAGCACGGTGCCCCGTGATTCGACGAATCCCCAGCAAAACGGCGGTCCCGGCGGGGTAGCGGTGGCCCGGATACCGGGGTGCGGGGTGTGGGGATGACAGCGGTGTCATTTAGCCTGCGCCACACCCCGCCGCGAAGAGCCCAAGAACTGGCCTGTGAGCGGGCGATTTGTAAACCGGGGCCGGTTCAGGATAATGTTTTTACTCGCACCGCACAGAAAGCTTCGGCTGGAGACGGTGCATGCGGATGTAGCGCAGTTGGTAGCGCATCACCTTGCCAAGGTGAGGGTCGCGAGTTCGAGTCTCGTCATCCGCTCCACGCTTTCTTTTTAAAGAAGGTGTTAATCCCGCGCGATTAGCTCAGTGGGAGAGCGCTTCCCTGACACGGAAGAGGTCACTGGTTCAATCCCAGTATCGCGCACCACGGGTTTACCAACCTCGTTGGGAAGTCCGGAAACCGGATGTGGTTTCGAAAATGCGGATGTAGCGCAGTTGGTAGCGCATCACCTTGCCAAGGTGAGGGTCGCGAGTTCGAGTCTCGTCATCCGCTCCAGCACAGTTTCAATTTGTATACTTGTGTGAGGCGGCATACGCCACGGTGGAATGGCCGAGTGGTGAGGCAACGGTCTGCAAAACCGTGCACACGGGTTCGATTCCCGTTTCCACCTCCAGTTAGCGTGGCCACCGGCGACGCCTGCGCGATTAGCTCAGCGGGAGAGCGCTTCCCTGACACGGAAGAGGTCACTGGTTCAATCCCAGTATCGCGCACCACGGGTGTCCCAACCTCGTTGGGAAGTCCGGAAACCGGGCCTGGTTTCAAATTTGCGGATGTAGCGCAGTTGGTAGCGCATCACCTTGCCAAGGTGAGGGTCGCGAGTTCGAGTCTCGTCATCCGCTCCACTTTTCACGCCGTCCCCGCTGGGGGCGGCGTTTTGTATGTTGGCGCTCGGGTGGGGGACAATCGGGGGCACCAGTTATGACAGTGAGATCTGCGCCATTGTTGGGAACTACTTCCAGCAATGGGGCGACTAGTTGGATACGCGTCGCGCAGCGCGGCGGAAAGCCCGCGGTGTGTGCCGCTGCGACCTTGGAACGACCAGGCGAGTCCTCGCCGTAAGGAGCAGTACATGTTTTCATTTTCCCCGCGCACCGCAGGCGCCGCGGTGGCAGCCGGGGCCTTGGGCCTGTCCGCATGGGCAGCGCCGGTAGCCCTGGCTCACGATGCCGTCATCGGCGGCACCGTCACCGAAGGTCAGGTCCTTGACGAATTCCCCGAGACCATCACCCTGGAATTCTCCGGAATCCCGCGGGAGGGTTTCAACAACTTCGCCGTGACCAACGAGGAGACCGGGGACGTACTGTTTTCCGCCGAGCCGGAGCTAGACGAGCGCAACCTGACCATCGAGACCCCGGACGACGTCGATCCGGGCCCCGGTGACTACCAGGTCGGCTTCCAGATCACCTCCTCGGACGGGCACGCCACCCGCGGGGGAGTCAGCTTCACGGTGGCCGGCGACGACGACTCCAGCGTCGCCGTCGACGGGTCCGCCGTCCCGTCCCCGGATGAGGAGGTCGGCGGCGCCGATGGCCCGCTGAAGTGGATCCTCGCCGTCGGCGGCGTGCTGGTGCTGGCCGCCGTCGTCGTGCTGGTTCTGGCCAAGCGTCGCCCCATTGATGAACAGTAAACAAAGGAATCTGTCATGAAATACACCCGTCTTGTTGTCTCCGCAGTCGCTGCCTCGGCATTGACCCTGGCGGCCTGCTCCCCGAGCGATGAACCCTCGGACCAGACCGACACGCAGACCACCACCACCACCGCCGAGTCGGAGCAGGCCGCCGACGCCGACGTCAGCTTCGAGGGTGGCGTCGTGCGCGCGATGGCCGAGGACTCCGACATGACCGCCATCTTCGGAACCCTGGTCAACCACACCGATACCGACCTGCAGGTCGAGTCATTTAGCACCAGCATCGACGCGGAGATGACCCAGCTGCACGAGACCGTCGACGGCCAAATGTCCGAGATGACCGAACCGCTGACCATTCCGGCCGGCGGCGAGGCCACCCTGGAGCCGGGCGGAAACCACCTCATGCTCATGGGGGTCAAGGAGCCGGTGATGGCCGGCGAGTCCGTGGCGATTACGCTGCACCTGACCGACGGCAAGACCATCGACCTGGGCGAGGTGCCGGTGCGCAGCATCGGCGCCGGCGACGAGGACTACGGCGACCTGGGCTCCACCGATCACGCCAACCACGGCGATCCGGGTGACCACGCCGCGGACACCGACCACGGCGACCACAGCGATCACAGCGACCACGCCGAGCATAACGAGCACGGTGACCACGCCGAGCACGGCGAGCACGCCGGCCACAGCGGGCACTAGGGGAAGGTAAGCGAGAGCCATGACGGGACTTAATCGCCGGCATTTCCTGCAGGGCGCGGGCGCGGTGGGGGCGGCATCGTTCGCCTTGAGTGCCTGCGGCCAGGCGGAAGAAAAGGACGCGATTGAGCAGGCTAGCCAGTCCGAGCCGCTAGCGGAGGCGATTGTCGCCTTCGACGGCGAGCACCAGGCGGGCGTGGACACGGACATGCAGGCCCACCTGAACTTGGTGGGCTTTGACCTGAAGCCGGGCATCGGCAAGCGGGGCTTTCGCAACCTGATGAGCCTGTGGACGGAGGACGCCCGGGCGCTGTGCACGGGCGAGACACCGCTGGGCTCCCTGGAGCCGGAGATGGTGGACGTGCCCGCCAACCTCACCATCACTTGCGGCTGGGGCGAGCCGGTCTTCGACAAGCTCGGCGCCGCCGACCGGAAGCCGGAGTGGCTGCGGGACATCAAGCCCTTCGCGCGGGACCAGCTCAGTGACAAGTGGGGCCAGACCGACGTCGTGCTGCAGATCTGCTGCGACGACGCGGTGATGGCCTCGCACGCCATGCGGCACATGATTCGCGCCGGCACCGACTACGCCAAGGTCACCTGGCTGCAGCAAGGCTTTGCCAACTCCTTTGGCTCCCTGCCCCACGGGGCGACCCACCGCAACCTGTTCGGACAGCTCGACGGCACGGTCAACCCGCGCGGCGAGGAGGAATACGATCAGCAGGTGTGGATTGATGAGGGCCCCGACTGGGCCCAGGGTGGTACCTGCATGGTGGTGCGCCGCATCCGCATGAACCTGGATACTTGGGAGAAGCTGGACCGCGCCACGCGGGAGAACTCCGTCGGCCGCAAGCTGTCCAACGGCGCGCCGCTGACGGGGCAGGAGGAGCTGGACGAGGCGGACTATTCGGCCACCGACAAGTATGGCCTGCCGGTCATCGACCCGAATTCCCACATGGCCCGGGCCCGGCCGCCGGCCGACCACCCCGAGCAGAAGCTCAAGCGGCGCCCGTACAGCTACGACCTGATGCCCGATTACGCCGACTCGCAGGAAGAAGACCTCACCCAGCTGTCTAACGCGGGCCTGGTTTTCATCTGCTTCCAGAAGGACCCGACGCGCCAGTTCGAGCCCATCCAGGCCCGCCTGGACGAGGCCGATCACCTCAACACGTGGATTAGCCATATCGGCTCCGCGGTCTATTTCGTCCCGCCCGGGACCAGCGCCGGCGGCACGGGTTCGGCCTTTTGGGGATCCGCACTGCTGGACGCGGTAAGATAAGCTCCGGAATAATAAACCGCGGGCCGCGGCCAGGTATGCTGCTGCCCGCATGAGCGCAAAGGAGCGCACCAAATGGCGGAAGCTATTCCTGCAGTCCCCGTGAACTACGAGCCCTTCGTCTGCCCGGCCGGCACTGCCGTCGGGGCCGCAATGCGCGAGCTGGACCTGCCGAACAAGGGCCCGGAGGCCGTCGTGGTGGTCCGGGATGCCGAGGGCAACCTCAAGGACCTGTCCCATGTTCCGGAGACCGAACAGACCTTCACCCCCGTCGCCGCCAGCGAGGAAGAGGGCCGCGCGGTGGTCCGCCATTCCTGCGCCCACGTGCTGGCCCAGGCCGTCCAGGCGGAGTTCCCCGGCACCAAGCTGGGCATCGGCCCGGCCATTGAGAACGGCTTCTACTACGACTTCCAGACCGAACAGCCCTTCACCCCGGAGGACCTCAAGGCCATCGAGAAGCGCATGAAGAAGATCATCAAGACGGGTCAGCGCTTTGTCCGCGGGGTCTACGAGAGCCCGGAGCAGGCCGCCGAGGCGCTCGCCGACGAGCCCTTCAAGCTGGAGCTCATCCAGGACAAGGGCAACGTCGACCCGGATTCGGACGAGGCCGCCGAGGTCGGCGCCGGCGACCTGACCTTCTACGACAACGTCAACCCGCGCACCAACGAGGTCGAGTGGTTCGACCTGTGCCGCGGCCCGCACCTGCCGACCACGAAGTACATCCCGGCGTTCGCGTTGACCCGCTCCTCGGCCGCCTACTGGCGCGGCGATCAGTCCAAGGCTGGCCTGCAGCGCATCTATGGCACCGCCTTCGAGTCCAAGGAGGCCCTGGAGGCCTACCAGACGCTGATGGCCGAGGCCGAAAAGCGCGACCACCGCCGCCTGGGCGCAGAGCTGGACCTGTTCAGTTTCCCGGACGAAATCGGCTCCGGCTTCCCGGTCTTCCACCCGAACGGCGGCATCGTGCGCATGGAGATGGAAAACCACTCCCGGCGCCGCCACTTGGCGGACGGCTACTCCTTCGTCAACACCCCGCACATCACCAAGGGCGACCTGTTCAAGAAGTCCGGCCACCTGGACTTCTACGCGGACGGTATGTTCCCGCCCATGCAGCTGGACGGCGAGTACGACGCGGAGGGCAACTGCACCAAGCAGCCGCAGGACTACTACGCCAAGCCGATGAACTGCCCGTTCCACAACCTGATCTTCGCCTCCCGCGGGCGCTCCTACCGCGAGCTGCCGCTGCGCCTGTTCGAGTTCGGTACGGTCTACCGCTACGAGAAGTCCGGCGTGGTCCACGGCCTGACCCGTGCGCGCGGCTTCACGCAGGACGATGCCCACATCTACTGCACCGAGGACCAGCTCGAGGACGAGCTGACCAAGGTGCTGGAGTTCATCATCTCCCTGCTGCAGGACTACGGCCTGGACGACTTCTACCTGGAGCTGTCCACCAAGGACCCGAACAAGTTCGTCGGCTCGGACGAGATCTGGGAGCGCTCCACCAGCATCCTGGAGCGCGTGGCCACCAACTCCGGCCTCGAGCTGGTCCCGGATCCGGCGGGCGCGGCCTTCTATGGCCCGAAGATTTCGGTGCAGGCGCGCGACGCCATCGGCCGTACCTGGCAGATGTCCACCGTGCAGCTGGACTTCAACCTGCCGGAGCGCTTCGAGCTGGAATACACCGCCCCGGACGGCTCCAAGCAGCGCCCGATCATGATTCACCGCGCGCTGTTTGGCTCCATCGAGCGCTTCTTCGGCGTCCTGCTGGAGCACTACGCCGGCGCCTTCCCGGCTTGGCTAGCGCCGCAGCAGGTCATCGGCATCCCGGTGGCGGACGAGTTCGTCTCCTACCTGGAGGACGTCACCGCCAAGCTGCGCTCCCGCGGCATCCGCGCTGAGGTGGACACCTCGGACGACCGCATGCAGAAGAAGATCCGCAACCACACCACGGGCAAGGTCCCGTTCATGCTGCTGGCCGGCGGCCGCGACGTCGAGGCCGGGGCGGTCTCTTTCCGCTTCCTCGACGGTTCCCAGGTCAACGGCGTGCCGGTGGATGAGGCCGTCGATCTCATCGACAAGTGGGTGACCCAGCGGGTCAACGATCAGCCGAGCGAGGGCAACCTCCGTGGCTAGTGGCCAAAACGCGGAATCCGAACGGCCCGACCCCGGCGTCTATGTCGACTCCGGGGCGGGGGAGCCCGACCGCCTCGAGCGGCTCTGGGCCCCGTACCGCATGGCCTATATCCAGAAGCGGTCGACGGACCCGTTCGTCGAAGCCCCCCAAGGCAGCGACGAGGACGGGCTCATCATCGCGCGCGGGCGGGAGGTCTACGCGCTGCTGAACCTCTTCCCCTACAACGCGGGCCACCTCATGGTGGTGCCTTACCGCAAGGAATCCCAGCTGGAAAACCTCACCGAGTCCGAGACCGCGGAGATGATGGCCTTTGTGAAAAAGGCAATTCGCGTCCTCAAGCGGGTGTCGCGGCCGGAGGCCGTCAACGTGGGGCTTAACCTAGGTAAGGCTTCCGGTGGCTCGGTGGGAGACCACCTGCACATGCATGTCGTGCCGCGGTGGCCGGGAGATAGCAATTTTATGACTATCCTGGATGGGGTTAAAGTACTGCCGCAGCTGTTGCAGGAGACGCGCCGTCTCTTGGCCGCGGCGTGGCGGGACATAGACGAGGAGGATTCGCGTGCTTAGTGTGCACGGCAGGAAACCAGCCGCGGTGGTGGTGGAGCCGGTAGCCAAAGCGGCTCTGAAGGTCGGGTTGACCCCGAACGCAGTGACCGCGGTCGGCGCCATCGTGACCATCGCCATTTCGGTGCTGTTGATCCCCTCCGGGCACCTGGTCTGGGCGGCGGTGCTGTCCGGGCTTTTCGCCGCCTTCGACATGATCGACGGGACCATGGCCCGGATCCGCGGCGGGGGCACGCCCTTTGGCGCGACGCTGGACGCCTCCTGTGACCGCGTGACCGACGGCGCGCTGTTTGCCGCCATTATCTGGTACCTGGTCTATACCGTCGACGCGCACCCGTCCACCGTGGCCGCCGGCCTCATCGTGCTGGTTTCCTCGCAGGTCATCTCCTATGTTAAGGCCCGCGGCGAGGCCTCCGGGCTGCGCATGGTCGGCGGGCTGATTGAGCGGCCCGAGCGGCTCATCATCGGCCTGGTCGGCGTGGGGCTAGAAGGCTTCGGCGTGCCCAACGCGCTGGCGATTTCCCTATGGATCCTGGCCATCGGCTCGATTTTCACCATCTACCAGCGGCTTATCATGGCCATGAAGCAGGACAAGGTAGCCGACCAAGCGTAACTTTAAGGGGCAGCGATGGCGCGGTTTTTCTCTCGCGATATTGATTTCTCGGCGCTCGGGTATCTGGCCGGCTGGCGGGTAGTCCGCTGGCTGCCGGATGCGTGGGCTACCTGGCTGTTTGACCGGATTGCGGACGTGGCCTGCGACCACGGGCGCGGCATGGACCAGCTGCGCCGCAACCTGGCCCGCGTCGTGGGCGCCGACAACGTCACGCGCGAGCTGGTGCGCGCCTCCCTGCGCTCCTATATGCGCTACTGGAAGGAAGCCTTCCGGCTGCCGGCCATCCACGACGACCCCGGCCTGCACGCGCGCCTCCAGCGCGACCTGGTCGGCCGCGAACACCTAGAAGACAGCCTGGCGCGCGGGCGCGGCGTCATCCTGGCGCTGCCGCACTCGGGCAACTGGGACATGGCCGGTGTTTGCCTGGTGGCCATGCACGGCCAGTTCACCACCGTGGCCGAGCGCCTGCGGCCTGAGGTGCTTTTCGATGCCTTCGTGGACTACCGCGAGTCCCTAGGCTTCGAGGTCCTGCCGCTCACGGGTGGGGCCGAGCCACCCTTTGGCAGGCTCAAGGAAGTCTTGGAGGCAGGGGGCGTCGTGTGCCTGTTGGCCGAGCGCGACCTGTCGCGCACGGGCGTGCCGGTGGAGTTTTTCGGGGAGACGACGAACATGGCCGCCGGCCCGGCGCTGCTGGCCGCCCAGACGGGCGCGCGCCTGCACGTGGTGCACCCCTGGTTCACCGAGGACGGCTGGGGCCTGTCCTGCGCGCCGGCGCTGGAGGTGACCGACGTGGCGGAGACGACCCAACGCATGGCCGACGGTTTCGCGGCCAATATCGCCGCGCACCCGGCCGACTGGCACATGCTGCAGCCGCAGTGGAACGTCGACGTCGAGCGGCGGCGGGCCGACCGTGCCCGCCGCGCCGAGGGCGAGAAGGACGGGAGGTAAGCCCCTATGCGGATTGGCATCGTCTGCCCCTATTCCTTCGACGAACCCGGCGGGGTTCAAGCGCACATCCTTGACCTAGCGACGGTCTACCTGGAGCAGGGACACTACGTGCGCGTCATCGGTCCCGCGGCCGAGGAGACCGAGCTGCCGTATTTCGTGGTCAAGGGAGGCCGGTCGGTGCCGATCGCCTATAACGGCTCCGTGGCCCGCCTGGCCATCGGCCCGCAGGTCTTTCGCCGGCTGCGCCAGTTCATCTCCGAAGGCGACTTCGACGTGCTGCACATCCACGAGCCGAACTCACCGAGCTATTCGATGGTGGCGCTCTACCTGGCCACCGGGCCCATCGTGGCGACCTACCATGCCTCGGCGGCGAATTCGACGATCCTGACCCTGGCCAAGCCCATCCTGGCGCCGATGCTGGAGAAGGTCCGCGGCGGGATCGCGGTCTCCGAGATGGCGCGACGCTGGCAGGTCGAGCAGCTCGGCGGCGACCCGGTGCTCATCCCCAACGGGGTGGACACGTCCGTCTACGCGCGCTCCCGTCAGGCGCAGGAGGACGCGCAGCGGGCCGATCCGCGCCCGGAGATCGTCTTTTTGGGCCGGCTGGACGAGCCGCGCAAGGGCCTGGACATCCTCTTAGAGGCCCTGCCCGAGGTCCACCGCGAGGTGCGGGTGACCGTGATGGGCGGGGGACGCGCCCGCGAGGTCGACGGGGTGGACTTCGTCGGCCGCGTTTCGGACGCGGAGAAGGCCGAGATCCTGGGCCGGGCGGATATCTACGTCGCGCCGAATACCGGCGGCGAGTCCTTCGGCATCGTGCTGGTGGAGGCCATGGCGGCCGGCTGCGCGGTCGTCGCCAGTGACCTCGAGGCCTTCGCGGCCGTCTGCGACGTCGAATCCGCGGAGCCGGCCGGCCTGCTCTTTGCCAACGGCGACGCCCAAGCGCTGGCCCGGCAGCTCAACCACGTGCTGGACAACCCCGAGTTGCGCGACAGGCTCACCGCCGCCGGTACCCGTCGGGCGCTAACCTATGACTGGGACCATGTGGCCGCCCAGGTGATGGCGGTCTACGAGACCGTGCAGGACGGATCGAAAGTGCAGGTGAAGTAGATGGGTACCGCCTTGCTCGTGGTAGTCGCCGTGGTGGTGACCGGGGTGATGCTCTGGGCCTATTTCACGGCCCAGAGGCTGAACACCCTGCACATCCGCACGGACGCGGCGCTGGCCCAGCTGCAGGCGGCGCTGGATAGGCGCGCGGCGGTGGCGGCGGCGCTCGAGCCCCGGCTGGCCGAGGCCAGCGCGCAGGCCGAGGCGACCGCCCTGGTGCCGGGCCAGTTTACCCAGCGCAGCGACCTCGAGCACCGCCTGGGCGAGGAGATCCGCCGCGTGTGCGAGCCGCCGCCGGCGCAGCTGGTCGACGCCGAGGTGCGCGTCCAGTTGGCCCACCGCTTCTACAACGAGGCCGTGGCGGATACCCGCGCGCTACGCCTGCGCCCCCTCGTGCGCACCTTCCGGCTGGGCGGTACCGCCCGGCTGCCCGAGTTCTTCGATCTGACGGCCTTCTAGCACCTGGGCGCGCAGCTCGAGGACCCACCACGCCACGGCGAGCACGAACATGACGACCACCAAGCCGTTTCTCACCATCAGCGCGGCCACGGGGGCCAGCTGCTCGCCCACGAAATTCCAGAGGTAGTCATAGCCGAAGGGGTAGATGAAGGTCCCCAGGCCCGCGCAGATGACAGTCACAACCCCCAGGGTTGCCACCAGCTTGCGGCGCGCACTTCCCGGCGCCGTCGTGCGCAGGGCGACCGCGACGAGCGGGCCGAACCAGATGATGTACTGCGGGGAGAAGACCTTGTTGGTCACGATAAGGCCCAGCACGATGACGGCGGCCCAGGCGATGGTGGTCTGCGGGCTCCAGCCGCCCCAGATGAAGCGGTAGAGCGCCCACAGCAGCGCGAAGGCGATGATAATGCCCATGGCCCAGGTGGTTGCCTGCACCGCGCCGTCGGTGCCCGCGCCGGCGATCTCGAAGGACTTCGACGGCGCCATGCCGATGTCGTAATTCCCCGGGTGCCGGTAGGCGTCCCACATGAAGGGCGTGGCCGCGATGGACTCGATCTGCAGGCTGCGCACGTTCTGGTAATCCAGGGGGCTGGTCAGGCGCTCCCAGCCGCCCGCGAGCAGCGTGACGCCGGCGAAGGCTACCAGGGAGACCGTGAAGGTCAGCACCCGCAGCCAGGCGCGGGCGCTGGAAAAGCGCCCGACCAGGCCAGCGGCGAGCACGCCCGGCCACAGTTTCATCGCGCAGGCGAGCGCGATGAGGCCGGAGGATAGCGCCGGCCAGCGGTGGATGACAAGGGCCGCGAAGCCGACCGCGAGCCCGGGGAAGATGTCCAGGCGCATGAGGAAGACGTGGCCGGCGGCCAGCCCGAACAGCACCCAGAACCAGGCCGCGGCAAAGGCGGTCGGGCGCTTGTCGTGCCGGTGGAGGAGGGCGGCCAGGAAGGTGGCGTCGCAGGCCAGGCAGACTAGGGCGAAGACGAACATGAAGGCCATGATCTCGCTGCCGCCCAGCCAGGCGGCCAGGTAGGTCGGCCAGGTCCCGGCGTGCGGGTATTCGGTCATATCCTGCGGGTTCGAGCCGAAGATCGCCGCGTGGTAGTAGAAAAGATCGCCCCGCGGCTCGTGGTTGAGCTTGATGAGCAAAGCCAAGCACAGGCGCGCGAGCACCCAGCCGGCCCACACGGCCGGGACGCGGCGGAGGCCACCGCCTGCCCGCAGAAGCTTAGTCATTATTCAAAAGTCTTTTCATCATCACAACATAGATCACAACACGGTCAGAAACTGGCGCCTAAAGCGCCGCGAGGGGCCCGCCGAAGATCCGGCTCAGCTGCGCGGAGGATCCGACGAGCTTAGGAGCCGCGGAGGATTCCTTCGACATCGACCGGCGGCCCCAGCGCCACGAGGACTCCAAATACGATAGCAATAACCACTACCGCCAACAGGATAGAGCGCAGGGGGTGGCGCACCGCCTGCGCCAACAGGGCATCGGCGGGCCCGGCGGGGGTAGCCTGGCTGTCGGTGTCGCGGTAGCGCCACCCGCCGGACACCAGGCCGCGGCGTGCGGTCCACAGCGCGAAGGGCAGGGCGGCGAAAGGGATGACGGAAACGGCCAGGCCTAGGATGCCGATCCCCACCGGCCAGCGGTTGTTGATCCAAATCAGGCAGGTCATTACCGCAAAGCTCAAGAACCCGAAGCCGTGGATGCTGCCGGCGACGGGGACGACGGCCTCGGTGACACCGGAGTATTTCAGGGCCATACCCACCAGCAGGAGGGTCCAGGTCAACATCTCGAGCACAGCGGCGGACAGGTGTAGTTTCTGGGGAGTCATTGCCCGACCATCTTACGGAGGCTCGCGCCACCGGGTAAGGTGGGCAGCCGTATATGTGGTGGGCGTCATAGTCCACCGGCCGGTGCCGCACCGCACCTGCGCCGGCCGGCCGCCCCGCGCGCCCTCGCGCGGCAGCGCCCACCTGGAGGAGAAGGGAGCTTTCGGTGTCGTTTCGTCAGGTAATTGAGTTGTCCGACCTGGGCGATGGGCGCTACCGCGGTCCGGGTGTGCCCTCGGAGATGCAGCGCACCTTCGGCGGCCAGGTTATCGGCCAGGCGCTGCAGTCGGCGCAGCAAACGGTCGAGGCAAAGACGGCGAACTCGCTGCACGCGTATTTCGTCGGTGGCGGGCTGTCCGCCGAGCCCATCGACTTCACCGTGCACACCGTCCGCGACGGGCGCACCTTCAGCCACCGCCGGGTCACCGGCTGGCAGGGCGACAAGGAGATCGTGGAGATGCTGGTTAGCTTCCGCCGCCCCGGAGACCAGGGCCCGGAGCACGCCGCGCAGCTGCCGGAGGTGCCGGGCCCGGAGGAGTGCCGCGACCACGCGGCGGACTGGCCGTCGACCTCGCGCATCGTGCTGGGGGAGTGGAGCGACTGGGACGTTGTGATGGTCCCCGACGAGCACGACAACTCGCACCACGCCCAGGACAAATACGGCGCCGGCGCGCGGCATATCTGGTTCCGCTACAACGCCGGGCTGGGCGACGACCCGGACCTGAACCAGGTGGCGCTGTCCTACCTGTCGGATATGACCTTGCTCAACTCGACGCTGATTTCGCACCCCGAGGCCCGCGTGCAGATGGCCAGCCTCGACCACAGCCTATGGTTCTTCGACGAGCTAAAAGTGGATGAGTGGTTGCTCTACGAGCAGGATTCCCCGTTCGCCGGCGGCGGGCGCGGTTTCGCCCAGGGGCGGGTCTTCCGCCAGGATGGCACTCTGGTTGCTCAAGTCAACCAGGAGGGCTTTATCCGGTGGCTGAAGGAATGACCGAGTTAGGCGACCTGCGCGGGGTCCTAGTGAGACGCGATGGCCTCGGCACGTATAATCGCGTTAGTTAAAACCAACTAGGAAGGGGCACACCTTATGTCCGGCCACTCTAAATGGGCGACGACCAAGCATAAAAAAGCTGCCAACGACGCCAAGCGCGGCAAGGAATTTGCCAAGCTGATTAAGAATATCGAGGTGGCGGCGCGCACCGGCGGCGGCGATCCCGCGGCCAACCCGACGCTGGACGACATGATCAAGAAGGCCAAGAAGGCCTCCGTCCCCAACGACAACATCGAGCGCGCCCGCAAGCGCGGTTCCGGCGAGGAAGCCGGTGGTGCCGACTGGGAAAACATCATGTATGAAGGCTACGGCCCCAACGGCGTGGCCATGCTCATTGAGTGCCTGACCGATAACCGCAACCGCGCGGCCACCGAGGTGCGCACCGCCATGACGAAGAACGGCGGCAACCTGGGCGAGTCCGGTTCCGTGTCTTATATGTTCTCGCGCGTCGGCGTCGTGGTTGTCCAGAAGGGCGATCTGACCGAGGACGACCTGCTGCTGGCCGTGCTCGAGGCCGGCGCCGAAGAGGTCAACGACCGCGGCGAGCAGTTCGAAATCACCTGCCAGCCCGCCGACGTGCGCGCGGTGCGCAGCGCCCTGGAGGAGGCGGAGATCTCCGTCGAGGACGCCGACACCGACTTCCGCCCGTCCGTCGAGGTCCCGCTCGGCGCGGCCGACGCCAAGAAGATCTTCCGCCTCATCGATGCGCTGGAAGACTCCGACGACGTGCAGAACGTCTACACCAACATGGATCTCAGCGACGAGGTCCTGGCCGAGCTCGAGGACTAGTAAGCCGGCCCGGGGCTTAAGAACCTGGCAACGGGGCAGTCGGGGCGAGAATTTCTTGCCGCGGCTGCCCTTGGTCGTGTCTGCACCGGGCGGATAACACCGGGGTACCCAGGCTGGCCGGACGGGCGTAGCGCGTGTAGTATGCGTGATGAGGTACTAGAACATATGTGTGACGGAGGTGGCCTGTGAACTTGGAAGGCTTGCGCGTCATGGGCATCGACCCGGGGCTGACGCGCTGCGGCCTGTCGGTCGTGCAGGCGGGCCGGGGCCGCGCCGTCATCCCCATTTCCGTCGGTGTGGTGCGCACGCCCGCGGACAAGGACCTCACCGAGCGCCTGCTGCGCCTGTCGAAGGCCGTGGCGGAGTGGATGGACGAGTACCAACCGGACGTCGTGGCCATCGAGCGCGTCTTCGAACGCGGCAACGTCTCCACGGTCATGCAGACCGCCCACGCCGTCGGGGTCCTGGTGCTCGCCGCGGCCGAGCGCGGCCTGGACGTGCACATGTACACCCCCTCGGAGGTCAAGAAGGCCGTCTCCGGCAACGGCCGCGCTGACAAGAAGCAGATGACCGCCATGATCACCCGTATCCTGGGGCTTAGCGAGCCGCCCAAGCCGGCCGATGCCGCCGACGCGCTAGCGCTCGCCGTCAGTCACTGCTGGCGCGCCCCGGCCCTCGCCCACGCCGAGCAGGTGCGGGAAAGGACCCAAGCCCAGCGGCAGGCCCAACAGCAATCCCTGGCGCGCGCCCGCGCGGCGCAGTCAGGTTAGACCGCGACTATTAAGCCCCAACCGCCCGAAACTTTAAGAACTCTTTGTCTCCTAGAACTCCACCCGGGAAGAAAGGAAAGCCCTCGCCATGATCGCATCGCTGCGCGGAGAGGTCATCTCCATCGCGCTAGATCACGCCGTTATCGAATGCCAGGGCGTGGGCTACCTGGTGCACGCCGCCCCGCCCACGCTGGGGCGGCTGACCCGCGGGGAGGAGGCCTTCGTGCTGACCTCCATGGTGGTCAAGGAAGACTCCATGACCCTCTACGGCTTCGGCACCGCCGAGGACCGCGAGATGTTCCACCTGCTGCAGTCCGTCTCCGGGCTCGGCCCGAAGCTGGCGCTGGCCGCGCTGTCGGTGCTGGAGGCCAACGAGCTGGCGCAGGCGATTAGCCAGTCGGACGCCAAGCGCCTACAGACCATCCCCGGCGTGGGCAAGCGCATGGCGGAGCGGCTAGCGCTCGAGCTCAAGGACAAGGTGGCCGGCTTCGCCGGGGCCGGTGCGGCCGCGGGTGACGGCGCGGCTGCCGGCGGGGTGCCCGCGGCCAGTGAGCCGGTGGTCCAGCAGGTCACCGAGGCGCTGGTGGGCCTGGGCTTCACGGAAAAGGCCGCGGCCGGGGCCGTCGAGGCAATCGTGGCCGAGCAGCCCGATGCCGCCACGCCGGTGGTCTTGCGCAGCGCACTGGCCCGGCTGGGGAAGAAATAAGTAGGCGCACGCCAGGGTTTGACGACGGGTAGGGTGTTAGAACATGTCAGATATTGAGCGCACCGAGTTCCAGCTGCCCGACGGGCTGGAGGCCGCGCGCCAGGGCAGCGCGCAGGCCGCGGATCGGCGCAACGACGACGTCGACGGGCACGCGCAGCAGGGCGAGCGCGACATCGAGCGCTCTCTGCGCCCGAAGAGCCTGGACGAGTTCATCGGGCAGCCCAAAGTCCGCGAGCAGCTCTCGCTGGTGCTGCAGGGCGCGAAGAAGCGCGGGGTGACCCCGGACCACGTGCTGCTGTCCGGCCCGCCCGGGTTGGGCAAGACCACCATGGCGATGATCGTCGCCCAGGAGCTGGGCACCAGCCTGCGGATGACCTCGGGCCCGGCGCTGGAGCGCGCCGGCGACTTGGCCGCCATGCTCTCCAACCTCATGGAGGGCGATGTGCTGTTTATCGATGAGATCCACCGCATCGCCCGCCCAGCCGAGGAAATGCTGTACATGGCGATGGAGGACTTCCGGATCGACGTCATCGTGGGCAAGGGCCCGGGTGCGACCTCCATCCCGCTGGAAATCCCGCCGTTCACCCTGGTGGGTGCCACCACCCGCGCCGGCATGCTGACCGGCCCGCTGCGGGACCGCTTCGGTTTCACCGCGCAGATGGAGTTCTACGACACCGCGGATCTTACCCGGGTCATCAAGCGCGCGGCCCAGATCCTCGACGTGGAGATCACGCGGGAGGCGGCGGTGGAGATCGGCTCGCGCTCGCGCGGCACCCCGCGTATTGCCAACCGCCTGCTGCGGCGCGTGCGCGACTTCGCCGAGGTCAACGGCGACGGCGAGATCGACCTGGCGGCCGCCCAGGGCGCCTTGGCCGTCTTCGACGTGGACGAGATGGGACTGGACCGCCTGGACCGGGCAGTGCTCCACGCGCTTATCGAGGGCCACAACGGCGGGCCCGTCGGCGTGAACACCCTAGCGATCGCCGTAGGGGAGGAGCCCTCCACCGTGGAGGAGGTCTGCGAGCCCTACCTCGTGCGCGCCGGCATGATCGCCCGCACGGGCCGCGGGCGCGTGGCCACGGCGGCGGCCTGGCAGCACCTGGGGCTGACCCCGCCCGACGGGGCGATTGGCCTGTTTTAATAGATTCTTGCTGCCAAACGGCGCTTGATTAACAGCTAAACTGAAAAGTCTGGCACACTGGATCGGTATGGAACTAGTACTATTTATCGTCCTCGTTGTCCTTTTAGTCCTGCCCACCTTCTTCGCTATGCGCAAGCAGCGCCAGCGTCAGAAAGAAGTCGCGGCCTTCCAGGCCTCGCTGACCCCGGGCAAGCGCGTCGTGACCGCCGGCGGCATCCACGGCACCGTGACCGCGGTGCGCGAAGGGGATATCGACCTGGAGGTCGCCCGCGGCATGGTTATCACCGTCGACAAGATGGGTATCCTGCGCGCGGCGAATACCGCCCCGAACCCGGTGGGCGAGGCCCCGGCCGAGCCGCAGCAGACTGATGTCCACCCCGAAGACAAGCCGGTTAACCCGGACGAGAAGAACTAAGAAAGCTCGCACCCCGGCGAGCCTTATTCCGTCCGCCGCCTGTCGAAGACGTGCCTAGCGCGTGCCGCCGGCAGGCGGATTTTTCTGTCTTGGTCCGTACTGTGAGCGTTGTCATGGTCACACCTGGGCCCTTTTCTGGCGACCTTTTGAGGTTTTGCCACGGATATGACGTACCATGATGGATCGTGTTCGCTCCTTTACTCCGTTAAAGGCAGCGATTTTTACTTAGCCCTGTAACTTGCAATGCACAGGAGATTGAATTCGTGTCCGCTCCTCACAAAGGCGCCATCAACAACGCCAGTAGGAAATGGCCGAAGCGCGCCATCATGCTCTTCGTGGTCATCCTGCTGGCGGTGTGGGCGCTCGTATTCTTTACTGGCGATCGCACCGCCAGCACCAAGCTCGGCATCGACCTGCAGGGTGGTACCCGCGTAACGCTGGTCCCGCAGGGCGAAGAACCCACCCAGGACCAGCTGCAGCAGGCCCGCGAGATTCTGGAGCAGCGCGTCAACGGCATGGGCGTGTCCGGCTCCGAGGTGGTCATCAACGGCAACACGCTGGTGATTACCGTCCCGGGCGAGGACACCCAGGAAGCGCAGTCGGTTGGCCAGACCTCCCAGCTGCTCTTCCGCCCGGTGGCCGAACAGCCCACCCCGGACATGACCAAGCTGCTGCCGGAGATGGAAGACATGGCCAACCGCTGGGTGAAATACGGCGTGCTCTCGGAAGACGAGGCAAACCAGTCGCTCAAGCGCGTGACCGATGCCATCAACCAGGCCAACGAGCAGGCCGAGGGGCAGGGCTCCAACAACACCAAGGTGGATGAGAAGAAGGTCAGCGCCGAGCCGCTGCCGGAGCCGGAGAACTCCCTGGAGCAGGCGGAGCGCCGCGACGAGATGACCGAGATGCTGCTCAAGGACCGCCAGTCGGAGGACCCGACCACGCTTTCTGCGGCCTCGGCCCTGATGACCTGCACCCAGGATACGGATCCGCTGGCGGGCGCGGACGACCCGGCCAAGCCGCTGGTTACCTGTGACTACTCGCAGGGCATGCCGTACATCCTGGACCCGGCCCCGCTGCTGGACGGCGTCGAGGATCCTAACGGCACCCGCCTGACCGGCTCCGAAATCGACACGGATTCCCCGATCGACGGTGGCCTGAACCCGGACACCGGCCAGATGCAGATCAGCTTCTCCTTCCAGACCGGCGATGGCCCGAACGGCTCGGCCACCTGGGCGAAGCTGACCGAGGAGTACCTGCAGAAGCAGATCGCCATCACCCTGGACTCCGGGGTTATTTCCGCGCCGCAGATTCAGGGCGCGACCCCGTACGGCTCGGCCACCTCGATTACCGGCGACTTCAGCCAGGAGGAAGCCCAGTCGCTGGCCAACAACCTGCGCTACGGCGCGCTGCCGCTGTCCTTCGTGGGTGAAAACGGCGAGCCGGGCGGTACCACCGAGACGGTCCCGCCGTCGCTGGGCCACGCCGCCCTGCAGGCCGGCCTCATCGCCGGCCTGGTCGGCCTGATTCTGGTCCTAGCCTACTCGGTCTACTACTACCGCGCCTTCGCCTTCGTCTCCTTCCTGACGCTGGTCGGCGCGATGGCCCTGACCTACGGCTCCCTGGTGCTGCTGGGCCGCTGGGTCGGCTACTCGCTGGACCTGTCCGGCATCGCCGGCCTGGTCATCGGTGTTGGCGCCATGGCCGACTCCTTCGTGGTCTACTACGAACGCATCAAGGACGAGATCCTGGAAGGCCGCACCTTCCGCTCGGCCACCACCAAGGCCTGGGAGCGGGCGCGCACCACCATCGTCACCGGTAACGCCGTGACGCTGATCGGCTCCGTGGTCGTCTACTTCCTGGCCATCGGCGAGGTCAAGGGCTTCGCCTTCACCCTGGGGCTGACCACCGTCTTCGACCTGGTCGTCTCCTTCCTTATCACCGCGCCGTTGATGATGCTGGCCGCCCGCAAGCCGGTCTTCGCCAAGCCGTCCATGAACGGCCTGGGCGGCATCTTCGCGCTGGCTGAGGAGAACCGGGCGAAGGGACACTATGGTAAGACGCATCCGCGCGGCGAGCAGACCGCGGATACTTCAGACACGAAGCCTGGGCAGACCGAGCGCACCGCGCGCAGCAAGCGCACCGAGCAGGGCGAGGAGAACAACTAATGGCTAAGAACAAGATTTCCCGGTTGGATCGCCTCTACTCCGACGAGGGCGGTATCGACTTCATCGGCCGGAGCAAGCTGTGGTACTCGATCACCATCGGCCTGCTGGTCGTGTCCATCGCCGCGATCCTCATCCGCGGCTTCAGCCTCTCGCTGGACTTCGAGGGCGGCACCACCGTGACCATGCCGGCCGCGGACCTGGTGGAAGAGGAGGTCGGACAGACCTTCGAGGACGCTACCGGCGTGGAGCCCGAGCAGGTCCAGATCGTCGGTTCCGGCGCCTCGGAGACGCTGGAGATCACCTCCGAGCGCCTGAGCCAGGAGCAGGTCGATAGCGCCCGCCAGGCCATCTACGAGGAGTACCAGCCGGAAAACGCCGAGGGCGAGGCGACCCCGGACGCCATCGGTACCTCCACCGTGTCTGAGTCCTGGGGCTCCTCGATTACCGAGCGCATGATCATCGCGATGCTGGTCTTCCTCATCGCGGCGACGGTTTACGTGGCTATCCGCCTGCAGCGCACGATGGCCTTCGCGGCCATCCTCGCGCTGATCGTCGACGGCGTCATCATCGCCGGCATCTACGCCCTGTTCGGGCTCGAGGTTTCCCCGGCGGTCATCATCGGTCTGCTGACCGTCCTGACGTTCTCCATCTACGACTCCGTCATCGTCTTCGACAAGGTCAACGAGAACACCCAGGGCATTTTGGGGCAGCGCAAACACACCTACGGCGAACAGGCCAACCTGGCCATCAACCAGACGGTGATGCGTTCGATTTCCACCTCGGTGATTTCGGCGCTGCCGATTATCGCCCTGTTCGTGGTCGCGGTCTGGCTGATGGGCATCGGCACGCTCAAGGACCTGGCGCTCATCCAGCTCATCGGCGTCATCGAGGGCATTTTCTCCTCGCTGTTCCTGGCCACCCCGTTGCTGGTCAGCATGGTCAACCGGAAGAAGGAGTTCCGCCGGCACAACGCCGAGGTTGAGCGCTACCGCTCCGGCGAGGTTGACGAGGACGCCCCGGCTGAGGAAGGCGGCGCGAAGCGCACCGTGGCTTCCCCGGTCACGGCCTCGGCCAACGACGACATCGCCGAGTCTGACGAGGACCACGGCCCGCGCCCGGGCGAAGGCACTTCCGGTTCCGGCGCCACCTGGCGCCCGGGGCAGTAGCCCGACCCAGGTGGTCCACGGTCAGTTTCTTACCCCGGGGCGTTTCACCCCGGGGTTTTCTAATCGCTAGTTCCAGGTAGGAGTAAGCCCGTCATGGGAAGTGGAGTCAAGAAATACCCAGCGCTGGGGCGGCTGGCAGCCGCGGCGGTGGCCACCAGCCTGGCCCTGGGCCTGGCGGCGTGCGGACAGAGCGACGAGCCCGCCGAGGAGGAGGGTAAGGCCTCCAGCGACCACTTCGGCTACCAGACCTCCTCGGAGCTGGTGACCACCAACGCCGGCACCGCCTTCGGCTCGGCCGGCAGCGTGGCGCAGCTGTCCAGCCGCCTGTACCCGGCCGCCTTCGTGCCGGGCCCGCGCGGCCAGATGATCCCCAACACGGACCTGGTCAATGCCCAGGAGGTAAACCCGGGCTCTGAGGACGAGCCCAAGTCGGTGGTCTACACGCTCAGCGATGACGCGCAATTCTCCGACGGCCAGCCGGTGACCTGCGTGGACTACCTTTTGGCGTACACGGCCGGTAGCATGAAGGAAACCTTCGGCTCCCACATGCCGCTGGCCCAAGACATCCAGCAGTTCAAGTGCGCGCCGGAGAACAAGGTCTTCGAGGTGGTCTTCGCACCCGGCACGGGCCAGCGCTGGCGCGGCCTGTTCGGGCCGGGCACGGTCATGCCGGCCCACGCCATCGCCCAGAAGCTGGGGATGGACTCCCAGGAGCTGACCACCGCCTTGTACTCCCAGGATCCCACGGTGCTGGAGGAGGTCGCGCGCATCTGGCGCTTCGACTTCCAGCTGGCCGAATTCGATCCGGAGCTGCAGGTCTCCTTCGGCCCGTACGTCATCGACCATGTCGGTAAGAGCGGGGAAGTGGTCCTGGAGCGCAACCCGCACTTCTTCGGCGACGAGGCCGAAATCGCCCCGGTGACCGTCTGGCCCGCGGACGCGGATTCCGGTGCGCTGAAGGACGCCGGGACCCTCGGCGTGGTCGACTCCCGCGAGGCGAACCCCGCCTGGCTGGACCGCGACGCGGACGATAACCCCTATGAGATCGAGCCGGTTGTCGGCGACCTGACCGAGTCGCTGGTCCTGTCGGAGTACGGTCTATTCGCCCAGGAAGAACCGCGGCGGGCGTTTTCCGAGTGCATCGACCAGGCCGCGCTCGCCAAGCTCAGCTCCACCGAATCCGGGGTGGAGGTCCCGCCCGTCTACCAGCACGTGCTGCGGCACAACGACCCCATCGGCAAGTACCTGAAGCGGGCCACCGAGCCGCACGTGGGCACTGACAACGCCATCGCGCAGACCCTGAGCGGGCAGACCATCCGCATCGGTTACCTAGGCCCCAACGAGCGCTTTGCCGCCATGGTGGAAAAGATCGCGGAGACCTGCCGTCCGGCCGGGATCGCGGTCGAGGACGTGAGCGCGGAAAACACCTCGCAGTACATGCTCAACCCGGACCCGGAAACGGGTATGCCGGCTATCGATGCCTTCTTGGGCCCCATCGATCCCCTCACGGAGTTCTCGACCGTGGAGCCGCGGATTTCGAACGTGGAAGAGCTCAACAAGGCCGAGGCCGAGCAGTGGCAGACGGTGCGGACCATCCCGCTGGCCGCGCAGCCGAAGACCTTCGTGGTCCGCAACGATGTCAAACACGTGGTACCGTACACTGGGTTGTCGGGAATCGGTTGGAATATGGACAGGTGGGCGCTGATCCCCGAAGGCGCCACCGAATCGAAATCGAAGGATAATTAAGTGAGTTCTGAGTACTCCAACGCTAATGAAGCCCTACAAGACAAGATCCGCTACGTCCAGGATTTCCCGGAGCCGGGCGTCCTCTTCGAAGACCTGACCCCGGTGCTGGCCGACGCGGATGCCTTCAGTGTCGTGGTCGACGGTCTGGCCGAGGCCTGCGAGGAACTCGGCGCCGAGATGATCGGTGGGCTGGACGCCCGCGGATTCCTGCTGGGCTCGGCTGTCGCCTACAAGATGGGCGTGGGGATCCTGGCCATCCGCAAGGCGGGTAAGCTGCCGCCGCCGGTCCTGCACACCGAGTACGAGCTGGAATACGGCACCGCCGCGTTGGAGATTCCCGCCAACGGCGCGGAGCTCAAGGGCAAGAAGATCGCCCTGGTGGATGACGTTCTGGCCACCGGCGGCACCCTCTTCGGCGCCCGCCAGCTGCTGGAACAGGCCGGCGCCGAGGTCGTTGGCAACGTCGTGGTCATCGAGGTCGACGGCCTGGGCGGGCGCGAGCGGCTTGCGGGAACGCCTTTGGTGGTCTTACGCACACCTGAGGAGAATTAAGCGCTAGACTGAACTAATTAGTAGTTTAGTTCGGAAAGGGGCGCGTAATGACTCACGATAAACCGGCGAAACGCCCCGCTGGGTCGAGTATGCGCAGCATGTCCGCCCGCCTGGCTCGTTCCCTGACGGGTGGGCGGACCAAGGTGAATCCCGTCTTGGAGCCTTTGCTGTCCATCCACCGCGAGTTCCATCCGCGGGCAGACGTGGAGCTGCTGAACAACGCCTACGAAACCGCCGAGCGCCTGCACGAGGGCGTGATGCGCAAGTCGGGGGACCCGTATATTACGCACCCGCTGGCGGTGGCTACCATCGCCGCGGAGATTGGCATGGACACCACCACGGTGGCCGCCGCTCTCCTGCACGACACGGTGGAGGACACGGACTATTCCCTCGAGGACCTGACCGGTGATTTCGGCCCCGAGGTCGCCCGGCTCGTCGACGGCGTGACGAAGCTGGACAAGGTCGCGCTGGGCGCCGCCGCTGAGGCGGAGACCATCCGCAAGATGATCGTGGCCATGGCCCAGGACCCGCGCGTGCTGGTCATCAAGGTCGCCGACCGTCTGCACAACATGCGCACCATGCGCTTCCTGCCGCCGGAGAAGCAGGCGAAGAAGGCCCGCCAGACCCTCGACGTCATCGCCCCGCTGGCGCACCGCCTGGGCATGGCGAGCGTTAAGTGGGAGCTCGAGGACCTGGCGTTTGCCATCCTGTACCCGAAGAAGTACGACGAGATCGTGCGCATGGTGGCCGCCCGCGCCCCGTCGCGCGACCGCGCGCTGAAGCAGATCAAGGAAGAGGTCGGCGCCGCGCTGAAGGAGAACGGCATCCAGGCTGAGGTGATGGGCCGGCCGAAGCACTACTGGTCCATCTACCAGAAGATGATCGTGCGTGGCCGCGACTTCGACGAGATCTTCGACCTGGTGGGTATCCGCATCCTGGTCGAGGACATCAACAGCTGTTACGCCGCCATCGGCGTGGTCCACGCCCTCTACTCGGCGCTGCCGGGCCGGTTCAAGGACTATATTTCCTCGCCGCGCTTCGGCGTCTACCAGTCGCTGCACACCACGGTGCTGGCCGACGGCGGCTCCTCGCTGGAGGTGCAGGTGCGCACGCACGAGATGCACTACAACGCCGAGTTCGGCGTGGCCGCGCACTGGCGCTACAAGGAGACCAAGGGTAAAAACTCGGGCCACCAGGAAGAGGTCGACCAGATGGCGTGGATGCGCCAGCTGCTCGATTGGCAGAAGGAAGCCGCCGATCCGAACGACTTCCTGGACTCCCTGCGCTACGACCTGTCCGCCAAGCAGATCTTCGCGTTCACCCCGAAGGGGGATGTCATCAACCTGCCGGCCGGGTCCACGCCGGTCGACTTCGCCTACGCGGTGCACACTGAAGTCGGTCACCGCTGTATCGGGGCGAAGGTCAACGGCAAGCTGGTGGCACTGGAGTCGACGCTGAAATCCGGCGACAAGGTTGAGATCTTTACCTCCAAGGACGCCAACGCCGGCCCGTCGCGCGACTGGCAGGAGTTTTTGGTCTCGCCGCGCGCGAAGGCGAAGGTGCGCCAGTGGTTCGCCAAGGAGCGCCGAGAAGAGCACCTCGAAGCCGGCCGCGACGCCCTGGCCACGGAGGTCCAGCGCGGCGGCCTGCCGCTCTACCGGCTGTTTACGGCCAGCTCGATGAAGCAGGTGGCCAAGCAGCTGCACTACCCGGACGTGGATTCGCTCTACACGGCCATCGGCTCGGGCAATGTCTCCGCCCAGCACGTGGCCAACCAGCTGACCTCCCTGTTTGGCGACCGGGACGACGCGGTCGAGGCCCTGGCGGACCGCACCCCGCTGTCGGCGCTGGAAAATTCCCGCACCAAGGAGACGGAGGATTCCTCCTCGGGCACCGGCATCCTGGTGGAAGGCAGCCCGGACGTGATGGCCAAGATGGCCAAGTGCTGCCAGCCGGTGCCGGGCGACGAGATCTTCGGCTTCGTCACCCGCGGCGGCGGGGTCTCCGTGCACCGCGTGGACTGCACCAACGCGGAAAAGTTGCGCAGCCAGCCGGAGCGCATGATGGACGTGTCCTGGGCGACCGGCAATTCCGCCTCGGGCGCTTTTGCCGCCACCCTGCAGCTGGAGGCGCTGGACCGCCAGGGCCTGCTGTTCGAAATCACGCGGATCTTTAGCGATCAGAACCTGAACGTGCTGTCGATGACCTCGAACCGCGGCGACGATCACATCGCGACACTGAAGTTCACCTTCTCGGTCTCCGACACCAAGCAGCTGGGCCAGCTGATGACCACGCTGCGCAACACCGAGGGTGTTTTCGACGTCTACCGCGTCACCGCCTAACCCCGCGCGCACCGCGGGGCCAGCGGCCGGAGAAATAGCGACAGGGGAGAGCGCACTGCCCCCGCCCGGTGACTGGCAGGTGAACTCTGCGCCGCGGCGAGGTTAACACCGCAGGGGAAGCGGGGACCTAACTTCGCGCGCGCTGCGCCGGCGCGGTCACGGGTTTATAAAGGACTTGTCTCTAGTCCCTTTTCCCAAGTCTCGCAGGAGAACTCCCATGAGTAACTTCCGTCGCATTGGCCGCCTCGTGGCGGCAACCACCGTCACCGCCGTCGCCCTCCAGGGCGCTCCGGCCGCCTTCGCCGAGGACAAGGTCAGCTTCTCGGTGTCTAACTTCACCGACTTCCACGGCCACCTGGAAGAAGCCGATCCGGAACTCGGTGCGGCCAAGCTGATGAGCCTGGTCGAGCAGGTCAACCAGGACCAGGACTACGACCTGACCACTTCGGGCGATAACGTCGGCGGCTCCGCGTTCGTCTCCGCCATCACCGATGACGAGTACACCCTGCAGGTCCTCAACGCCATGGGCGTGGAGGCCAGCGCCGTGGGTAACCACGAGTTCGACCAGGGCTTTGACGACCTGACCGACCGCATCATCCCGAAGTCCGACTACCCGGTGCTGGGCGCCAACGTCCTCAAGAATGGCGAGCCGGCGATGGAAGCCTCCCACGTGTCTGAGATCGACGGCGTCAAGGTCGGCTACGTGGGCACCGTGACCCAGCTGACCGCCGAGAAGGTCGCGCCGAGCGCCATCGAGGGCATCACCTTCTCCGACCCGGTGGAGGCCACCAACAAGGAGGCCACCCGCCTGAAGGAGTCCGGCGAGGCCGACATCGTCGTGGCGCTGATGCACGAGGACGCGGAGCAGTACGCCGAGGGCTTCAACAACGACGTGGACGTCCTCTTCGGCGGTGACTCCCACGTGCGTTCCCAGGGCACCGTCGAGCGCGAAGGCGCACTGCCGCTGCACTGGGCCCAGGGCCACGAGTACGGCAAGGTGCTCAACGACGTGGACTTCACCTACGACAAGACCGCCGGGGAGCTCACCGACGTGGAGCTGACTCAGTACGACTACTCGGATGCAGCGGCCCTGGAGCCGAACGCGGAGATCGCGGGCTTGGTGGCGGAGGCCAAGGACAAGGCCGCGGAGAAGGGCGCCGAGGAAGCCGGCGAGACCCCGCAGGCCATGTTCCGCGGCTCCGATGAGGGCAAGGAGCCGGGATCCAACCGCGGCGTCGAGTCCACTCTGAACAACTTCATCGCTGAGGGCCAGCGCGTGAGCATGTCCAAGCAGGTTGACAAGGACATCGATCTGGGCCTGATGAACGCCGGCGGCGTGCGCGCCGACCTCAAGGGCGGCACCGTGACCTACCAGGACATCTTCGAGGTCCAGCCGTTTGGCAACTCCATTGCCTACGGCACCATTACCGGCCAGGACCTGGTCGACGCCCTGGAGAACCAGTGGCAGCCGGGCAACTCCCGCCCGCGCCTGGCGCTGGGCCTGTCGGAGAACGTCTCCGTGGCCTACGACCCGCAGGCGGAGCAGGGCCAGCGCGTCCAGTCGGTCATCATCAACGGCGAGCCGCTCGACCGGGAGAAGAATTACACCGTGGCGCTGTCGACCTTCCTGGCCGGCGGCGGTGACGGCTTCTTCAAAGAGGACCAGGTCAAGGACATCGTGGACGTGGGATACATGGACACCCAGGCGATGATCGATTACATCGCCAGCGGCGAGGCCGACGTGCGTACCGGCCAGGGCCAGGTCGGCGTGCACCTGTCCGGCGAGCCGAAGGCCGGGGAGAAGCTGACCGTGGAGCTTTCCTCCCTCAACTACACCAGCGAGGGCGAGCCGATGGCCCAGACCGCTACCGTCTCCCTGGGTGAGGCAACCGTCGAGGCCGAGATCGACAACGCCCGCCAGGACGGCGACGACCAGATGGGTGAGCGCGGCCGCGCCACCGTCGAGCTGACCGTCCCGGAGGACCTCTCCGGCGAGCAGGAGCTCAAGGTCACCACCGACCAGGGCACCGAGGTCATCATCCCGGTCACCGTGGCCGCCGCCGACGGCAACGGCGGCGATGACAACGACGACGACACCGACGACAACGGCTCTAGCCAGAGCTCCTCCTCCAGCCTGAGCTCCGGCTCCAGTGATTCGCTACTGTCCTCGGTGGGCATTGGCGCCGGCGTAATCGCCGCTCTCGTCGCCGGCCTGATGGGCGCGGTCGGCACCGGCATCATCACGCTGCCGGCCCCGGTCCGCAAGATGATTGAGGACCTGCGCAAGCAGTTCGGCCTCTAAGCCCAACACCGCGCAGCTGAAACACTAGCGCAACCAAAAACACCGAGGCCCTGGGGTAGACCCCCGGGCCTCGCTCCGTATTACCGCCCCCAAGGGCCAACTCACCGGGCTCGCTCCACCCGTACATACCACCGACTAAACTAGGGCGTGTGAGTTGGCAGCAAATTCTTCTGGATGAGGCCTACTACCAGCTGGGGCTGGAGTGGCACCGTATCCCGATCGTCATCTTGGCGTCGATCGGCATATACCTAGCATTTATGCTCTTGGTGAAGGTCTTCGGATCCCGCGTGCTGACCTCCATGACCGCTTCCGATGCCGTCATTATCATCATGTTCGGCGCCGTTGCCGGCCGCGTCATCGTAGGCGTGCCCCCGTCACTGGCCGCCGGCGTCCTAGGACTCGCCACTCTCATGGGGCTGGAGGCCGCCTTTGGCGTCCTGCGCAACGCCGTGGGCTGGTCCCGGTTCATCGACCGTATTCCCATCCTCATCATGCACCACGGGGAGAAAATCGAGGCCAACGCCGACTTCGCCCACGTCAGCGACACCGACATCTATTCGGCCATCCGTAAAGCCGGCCTCGGCAGCAAGCAAGAAGTCCAAGCCATGATCCTAGAGCCCACCGGCCAAATAGCCGTCATTCAAGAAGGCAAGACCATGGACCCAGACGTCTTCCGAGACGTCAAAGGACTCGGCCAAGAATAGAGCACGAAGGGGTACAGGAAAGCGGAAAACCGCACGGACACATAAACCCAGCCCCAAGCCAAGGCATAAAAAATACCCCGTGGATAAACCCACGGGGTATTAAGCGTGCTAGCTAGCAGCTAGTGCGACTCCGGCTTACTTCTGGCCCGGGATGTCGATGTACTTGTTGACGAAAGCGAAGATGGAGCCCAGCACGCCGATGACAGCGCTGACGACGCCGATCCAAGCCTTGATCTCGTCCGGATCCACTTCCTTCTTCTCGCCGTCCTTGCCCTTGCTGGAGGACAGGTCGGAGATGGAGGAACCGGAGTTTTCGTTATCGTTCTTGTTGTCCTGGCCCTTGTCGCCCTCGTCCTGCTTCTTTTCGTCTTTGTTAGCCGAGGCCTCGACGGAGCCGGCAGGCTGGGAGGCGCCATCTTCAGCGTTGGCAACGTTGACGCCAGCGAAGGACACGGCGATGGCGGTTGCGCCAGCAACCAGGGACTTACGGGAGAAAAGCTTCATTATCAAAATCCTTAGATTCCGTGGAGTACTTGCAGACGCTACAAATAGTAGCGATACAGGCAGGGGTTTGCAAGACCTGTTTAAGGAAACTGCCAATCGGAGCCGCAATCGTAAAGTTCTTGGTGAATATAGAATCGCAGGTAAACAGCGGGTTAACTGGTAATACCTTAATTGAAGGTAAGAAACTGCTGAGTGTGGGTTACCTAAGTTGGTGGGTCTCATGGGGGATGCTCTACGGGGGTAGGGCGGATATGGCGAAGCCCCGGCACGGAGCGCAGGTTGCGCGGTGCCGGGGCTTGGCGTTGAGAACTTCGCCGTGGCTGGCGGTTTCTGGTTACGGGTTAGGACTCGACGGAGACCTTGTCGATCTTGACCTCTTCGGCGGGCTTGCCGTCCGGCTGGCCGCCTTCGACGCCCTTCTCAGCGATCTTGTCGAGGGTTTCCTGGCCCTTCTCGGTCAGCTTGCCGAAGTAGGTGTAGTCCGGTGCCAGCTGCGAGTCGGCGTAGTTGACGAAGAACTGGGAGCCGTTGGTGTCCTTACCGGAGTTAGCCATGGCGATGGAGCCCTTCGGGTAGGTCACCGGCTGGCCGGCCTCAGCGTCCTTCTCAGTCGGGTACTCGTTGGCGAAGCTGAAGCCCGGGCCGCCGGAGCCGGTGCCGGTCGGGTCGCCGCACTGCAGGACGTTCAGGCCGCCGGAGGTCATGCGGTGGCAGACGCTGCCGTCGTAGTAGCCCTCATCGGCCAGGTGGGTGATGGCGTTGACGGTACAGGGAGCCACGGAGCGATCGAACTCCATTTCCATGTCGCCCTGGTTGGTAGCGAAGTTCACCTTCACGGTGCCCTTGGTGGAGATGTCGTCGCCGTTCGGGACGGTGGCGCCGTTGGAGTCCTGGCCCTCCGTGGCCGGGTACTCACAGGTGACGGTCTCCGGGAGTGCCTCGGCGCGCTTGCCGGTCAGGGCAACGGCCTCCGGCTGCTCTTCGGACTCGGTGGTCTCAGTAGTGTTCTGGTCCTCCGCGGTGATTTCCTCGTCGGAGCTATCGCGCGAAGCCATGAACCAGACGCCGCCCACGAGGGCGACGATGGCGAGCAGGGCGATCAAAGCCACGCCCACGGGGCGGGTTTTGGTCTTGCGCTCGCGGGACTTGAGCTCACGGTTGAGGTTGGCCAAGGCCTCCTCGCTGCGCTTCTTGTTATCAGGCACTGTAGTTTTCCTCGTTACACAGTAGGCAGAATGAACACGTCTTCCGGTCCGGGACGCTTTGGGCGCGGCCCGAACCAACTGGCACACAATCCTATCGCGTCGCCTGGCTTAAGTGGGGGATTAGGCCGGAGACTGTGTGGCTTTAGCAGGGCCGTGGCAGGCATAGGGGAGTGTGGGTATCCTCGGGGCCATGGCAAACGTTAACTTTGATGGAAATGCAACGACGACCACTGGTGAGCTGCCCGCAGTAGGCGAGCAGATTCCGGACTTCACCCTGGTCGGTACCGATCTGAAGGAAATTACCGCGCAGGACTTCGCCGGCAAGCGCCTGGTTATCTCCATCTTCCCGTCTCTGGATACCGACGTCTGCGCGGCCCAGCTGCGTAACTTCAACGAGAAGGCCGCCGGCTTGGACAACACCGTGGTGCTGTCCGTCTCCCGCGACCTGCCCTTCGCGCAGGCACGGTTCTGCTCCACCGAGGGCATCGACAACGTCGTCAGCGGCTCCGACTTCCGCACCGATTTCGGCGAGAAGTTCGGCGTCACCCTGGAAGGCTCCCCGCTCAAGGGCCTGCTGTCGCGCTCCGTGGTCGTCACTGACGCCGACCACAAGGTCGTCTACACCGAGCTGGTGGACGAGATCACCACCGAGCCCGACTACGACGCCGCCCTGGCTGCCCTGAAGTAGTCCGCGCTTGCGCGTTCTGCCGCCGCCCCGCACTCTGCGGGACGGCGGTTTTTCTTATGGCGGTCCGCGAGGTTGTTGTTCAATTCCGCGAGAGGTTGCTGTTAATTGGGCCGCGGCGGCTGGCAGGGGAGGACGACTCGCGTGGTCGCTGCGGGGCCGAGTCACTATTCTGGGAGTCATGCAGTATTACGGTTTCACCGCGGGTCCCTACAAGACGAATTGCTACCTTGTCACGCACGAGGACAAGGCTTTCGTCATCGACCCCGGTATGCACGCCCTTGATCGCGTGGAAGGATTGCTCAACGAACACCAGGTCACCCTGGAGGCGGTGGTGCTAACCCACGGGCACATTGACCACACGCGCAACGCCGGGGACCTGGCCCAAAAGCACAACTGCCCGGTCTATATCCACGCGGAAGACGAGTTCATGCTGGAAGACGGCTCGGGTGTTTCCGAAGAATCCAAGGTGCTTTTTGACGCCGCCCACATGGTCCCGATTGCTGAGGTGCGCCACCTTCGCGACGGGGAAGACCTCGAGCTGATCGGCTTGAAGTTTGCCATCCACCACGCGCCGGGGCACTCGCCGGGCAGCGTCCTGCTGGTCAACGAGGACGTGGCGTTTACCGGCGACGTGCTCTTCCGTGGTTCCATCGGGCGCACGGACCTGCCGCATTCGGATCCGGCGGCCATGGATGCCTCCCTGCGCGGGCCGGTGTGGAGCCTGGCCGATAACCTGGCGGTCCTGCCGGGCCATGGGATGACCTCCACCATGCGGCAGGAGCGGGGGGCCAATCCCTTTTTGCTCAAGGTCGGGCGGGTAATGTAGATGAGCGTGAGTGACAAGAAGAAGCAGTTTAAGCCCCTGTCCGCCCCGAAGGGGGTGCCGGACTACCTGCCGCCGGAGTCCGCCACCTTCTACAAGGTCCGCCAGACCATGGTCGAGCAGGCCCATCTGGCCGGTTTCCAGCACATTGAGCTGCCCGTCTTCGAAGACACCTCCCTGTTCGCCCGCGGCGTGGGCGAGTCGACCGATGTGGTCTCCAAGGAGATGTACACGTTTGCCGATCGCGGCGACCGCTCGGTGACCCTGCGCCCGGAGGGTACCGCCGGCGTGATGCGCTCGGTGATCCAGCACAACCTGGACCGCGGCCAGCTACCGGTCAAGCTGAACTACTACGGCCCCTTCTTCCGCTACGAGCGCCCGCAGGCCGGACGCTACCGCCAGCTGCAGCAGGTCGGCGTCGAAGCCATCGGCGTGGACGACCCGGCCCTGGACGCCGAGGTCATCGCCCTGGCAGACCGCTCCTACCGCGCGCTGGGGCTCAGCGGCTTCCGGCTGGAACTGACCAGCCTGGGCGATCACACCTGCCGCCCGCAGTACCGCGACAAGCTGCAGGAATTCCTCTTCAAGCTGGATCTGGACGAAGAGACCCGCCACCGCGCGCAGATCAACCCGCTGCGCGTACTGGACGATAAGCGCCCGGAAATCCAGGAAGCCACCGCGGATGCGCCGCTCATGCTGGACTACCTGAGCAACGAGTGCCGCGAGCACTTCGAGACCGTCACGGGCCTGCTCGAGGACATGGAGGTCCCATACACCATCAACCCGCGGATGGTGCGCGGCCTTGACTACTACACCAAGACCACCTTCGAGTTCGTCCACGACGGCCTGGGCGCCCAGTCCGGCATCGGCGGCGGCGGGCGCTACGACGGGCTGATGGCCCAGCTGGGTGGGCAGGACCTGTCGGGCATCGGTTACGGCCTGGGCGTGGACCGCGCGGTGCTGGCACTCGAGGCCGAAGGTATTACCCTCGCCGGCACCGAGCGTCGCGTCGACGTCTACGGCGTCGCGCTGGGGGCCGAGGCCAAGCAGAAGATGGCGCGGCTGATCAATGATTTGCGGGCCCGTGGCGTATCCGCCGACATGGCCTACGGTGACCGCGGCCTGAAGGGGGCTATGAAGGGCGCGGATCGCGCCGGCGCCCGCTTGGCATTGGTGCTGGGGGAAAACGAGCTTGCTGCCGGCACCGTGGCGGTCAAGGACCTGGCTTCCCACGACCAACAGGAGGTGTCTATCGGCCAGGTCGTGGACACTATTGCTTCCCGGGTGTAATTCCTACCCGAATACCGGCGAGATAGATGCGGATCATCGCGTTGTCGAGATCGTTTTCCACCTCGCCCAACTTCACCTCGCGGGGGCGTTGAAGCGCCAGTAGTCCGATGGTGAATTCCAGGTGCGTGACCCCAGGCCCGATGTGGCCTAGGGCGCGCGCCTTTTCTATGAAACGAGCACCATTGTCCATCAGCTCTTGCTGCACCGCTTTCTGCTCGGGGCGCAGTGATTCCAAGTTGGAGGGCAGAAAACTCGGGGCGAGCACGCTTAAATCTAGTGACAGCAATTGTCGAGCGTATTCTTGCACGGTCTCTTCGGCCCGCTCGGGGTCTGAATCCAGTCGGTTCAGCAGTGTGTTTTGAGTTCCGATAAAGCGCTGGGCAAAAGTGCTCATGCATTCGTCAATGAGTGATTGACGGTCGGGGAAATTGCGGTAAAGCGTGGCGATCCCGACGTCTGCGTGGCTTGCGATCCTCTCCAGGCTGACCGTGTTGCCATGAGCCCGGAACAGCTCGAGGGCTGCAGCGATTATGGCTTGGCGGCGGCGGGCGGCATCGGCGCGCATGGAGCTTCCTTTCGTAGATCAGTTGACAATCTTGGCGGCAAGGGTTAAGTATATTTACGTTAAATGATAGTACACCCTCCGGTTTGGGCCCAAGCCCTACGTGCAGGGTGCGTTCTACTTTGGAGTAACCGCCACCATGACACAAGCTTACCTGTGCAGCACCGAAAACCTGGTGCTGAGCACCGGCTTTGCGGTACCGGACTTCCACCTTGTCGAAGGCCTGAACCTGCTGCACGTCAGCCGGGAGGCCTCCGCCACCGTGCTAGGCCTGACCCTTGCCGGTCGGATGAAGAAGAAAGGCGGCGAGGTGCGCTGGACCCCGGCGCTAGCCGGGCAGCACGAGGAGGGTAGCGCGCACGCCGCCGGGGCAGAGCTTCCCGCCCGCAGGCTGTTTTCCGACATCGCCTATGCCGGAACCCCGGAGATCGATGGCCTGGAGCGCCTCGTGCCAGTGCGGGCCGTGGTGCGCGAGCAGCTGGCCTGGACCAGCCTGTGGTACCGGCTCACGCCCCGAAAGATTATGTCCGACGAACGCGTCCAGGACGCCTTTGATGCGCTGGAAATCGACCTCGACGAGGAGACCTGCCGGAAGACCAAGGTGGGCGACCTCGACGTGCTCACCCGCCTCAAGCTGCGCGTAGCACTGGCTCTTATCGCCCGGCCCGAGGCGGTGGCGCTGGTCATCGACGACGTGGACCAGCTGCGCTCATGGCGCCTGCGCGAGGACTTCCTTTCCACCGTGCGCCGCCTGGCAGACCGCTTACCCGTGGTCTGCATTAGCGCTAACGCGGACGCCTCCGGCCTCGCCGACTACGAAGTCCGCATTCATGATCCGGGGATGGCCCTGTCGGGGTCCCAGGCGGGGCCGAGCGCCGCGGAAGGAGAGCAGGCATGAACCTGACACACCTAGGTACCGAAATCCGCCGCTTCGGCCACGGCAAGCTGCCTCCGCTGGCCTTCGTGGTCATTATCCTGCTGCCGCTGTTGTTTGGCGGCCTTTTCGTCTGGTCCTACTGGGACCCGGTCGGCAAGGTCAACGAGCTGCCGGTCGCTTTTGTGAATTCCGACAAGGGCGCCGACGCCGACGGCGAGCACCTGGACGCGGGGCAGCAGATCACCGACCGGCTGGTCGAGTCGGATCAGATAAACCTGGACGTGGTGGACGCGGAGACCGCCCGCGACGGGGTTCGCAGCGGCGAGTACTACTTCGCGATGGAACTGCCGGAAGACTTCTCCGAGTCGGTACTGTCCGTGCGTGGGGATAACCCGCGGCGGGCGAGCCTGAACGCTACCTTTAACAACGACAACGGGCAGATCGCGCAGACCCTGGGCAACCAGGTGGTCTCCACCGTCCTGGGCACGATCAACGAGGAGCTGGGCACCCGCGTGACCGACAACCTCCTGGTCGGCTTCAACACCATCGGGGACGGGGTAGGCCAGGCCGCGGACGGCGCGAACGAGCTCTCCGACGGTGCCGGTAGTGCGGCTGAGGCGTCGAAGAAGCTGGACTCTGGTGCGGGCGAACTCCACGAGGGCATTGTGAGTGCGGATGAGGGCGCGAAGAAGCTTGAGTCTGGAGCCCAGGAGCTCGACGAGGGCCTGGGCACAGCAAGCAATGCGGCCGACCAGCTGGCCGGCGGGCTGGGTCAGCTCAACTCCGCCACGCAGCGCCTGGGCGAGGGCGCCAGCCAGGTTTCCGGCGGCGTGGATCAGATCACTGGCATGGTCGGCCAGGCCGCCGACGCCCAGGCACAGCTGCTGGCGGGCCTGGTCAACGTCTCCAGCCAGCTGCGGGCCACCGGGCTGCCGCCGGCCCAGGATCTGGCCAACCAGTTGGACGGGGTCATCGAGCAGGTGCGCACGCAGGCCCTCGGCCCGGATTCGCCGGTGCTGGGGGATGTGGAAAAGCTCAGCGGCGGCGCGCAGGAAATCGCCCGCCAGCTCACCGATCCGGCCAGCGAGTACTCACAGGGCATGCAGCGCGCCACCGACGGATCCCAGCAGCTGGCGACGGGCCTGCACAAGCTCAACGATGGGTCGAGCCAGCTGGTGGTCGGCACCCAGACCCTGAGCCAGGGCACCAGCAAGCTGGTAGACGGTTCGCAGCAGCTCTCGGTCGGCGCGAAGCAGCTTAGCGACGGGCTGGTCCAGCTCGACGAGGGCTCGGGCACGCTCGCGCTGAAGCTTACTGAGGCCGGCGGCAAGGTGCCGCACTACGGCGACGACCAGCGCGCCGATTACGCCGGTGCGATGTCGAACCCGGTGGAGCAGAACCGGCAGGGCGACAGCCTCGCCATCTTCGGCGAGGGCCTGGCCCCGATCTTCATCTCGCTGGGCCTGTTCATGGGTGCCACGGTCACCTTCATGGTGCTGCACCCGCTGCAGCGCCGCGCCATCGAGTCCGGCATGTCCCCGCTGCGCGTCGTGCTGGCCTCCTACCTGCCTGCGTCCATCGTGGGCATCGGCCAGGCCACCGTCATGTTCTTGGTGCAGAAGCTGGCGCTGGGCCTCAACGCCAGCCACGAGGTCGGTATGTGGCTGGCCATGTGCCTGACCGCGGTGACCTTCCAGGCCATCGCGCTGGGTATTAACGCCCTGCTGGGCGCTACCGTCGGCCGGGTGATCTGTATTTGCCTAATGGCGCTGCAAATCGTCTCCTCCGGCGGCCTGTACCCGCCGGAGACCCAGCCGGCCTTCCTCCAGTGGTTCCACAACTACGACCCGATGACGTACTCGACGAACCTCCTGCGGCAGATGATCTTCCACTACGACGCCGCCGATCCGCGCCTGCAGCAGGCCATCGGGGCCCTAGCAGCAATCTTGGTCATCTTCATGGCCATCGCCGTGGTGGGCGCCTGGCGCGGGCGCCACATCGCCATGAAGGACCTTCACCCGGAGGTGGCCCTCTAGGCAAGCCGGAGTGGCAATGCCCTCCGGGCGGCTAGGGCACTAGGCAGCTAGCACTCGACCTGGGTGACGGAAAAGCCCATGGTCTTGGCCAGGCCACCCAGGGAGGTCTCCTTGTACTTGGAGAGCATGTCCCGGCCGGTTTCCGCCATGGTCTGCACGGCGTTGTCCAGGGAGACGTAGTGCGTGCCCTCGCCCAGCATGGCCATGCGGGCGGCGTTGATGGACTTGACCGCGCCGATGGCGTTGCGCTCGATGCAGGGGATCTGCACGAGCCCGCCGACCGGGTCGCAGGTCAGGCCGAGGTTGTGCTCGAGGGCGATCTCCGCGGCGTTTTCGATCTGGCGCGCGCTTCCGCCCAGCAACTCGCACATACCGGCCGCCGCCATAGCGGAGGCGGAGCCGACCTCGCCCTGGCAGCCGACCTCGGCGCCGGAGATGGAGGCGTTTTCCTTGATGATGGTGCCAATAGCCCCCGAGGTCAGCAGGTAGCGGCGGGCGTCTTCGCGGGTGAAGTTGGCCATGAAGTCGCGCGCGTAGTGCAGCACGGCGGGGATGATCCCGCAGGCGCCGTTGGTGGGCGCGGTGATGACGCGGCCGCCGGCGGCGTTCTGCTCGTTGACGGCCAAGGCGTAGAGGTTGGTCCACTCCATCGCGGAGAAGCCGCAGGAGGGGTCCTCCTGCTTTTCCAGCAGGGTCTGGTAGACCTGCGGGGCGCGCCGGGGCACGCGCAGCCCACCCGGCAGGGTGCCCTTGGTGGAAATGCCCTCGGTCACGCACTCGCGCATGGTGTCCCAGACGGTGTCCAGGTGGCGCAGGACGTGGTCCGCGCCGCCGGAGCTGCGGTGGAGCACGGCCTCGTTGGCCAGGACGATTTCCCACACCGGCAGGTCGTGGGCCTCGCACAGCTCGAGCAGCTCCGCGCCGGAGGTAAACGGGTAAGGGACCTGGTCCTCGACAGCGGCCGCGGCGACACCCGCGGGCACCTCGCTGGAGGCCTCCTTTTCGGCCTCCAGCTCCGCGCGGGAGAGGATGAATCCGCCGCCCACGGAGAACCATTCCTGACCCGTGGCGATCTCGTTGCCCGCGCCGTCCCAGGCGCTAAAGATGAGGCAGTTCGGGTGCTCCGGCACCGGCTCGTTGTTGAAGCCAATCTCAAACTCGAGGCTGCCCGCAGGCCCTGTGACGGTGCCCTCGGAGGGGATGGGGCTGGACGGGTCCGGCTCGGCATCCAGCGGCACCGTCAGCGGGGTCCACCCGGCTAGGCCGAGGATGACCGCGCGGTCGGTCGCGTGCCCGCGGCCGGTGGCCGCCAGGGAGCCGCGCAGCTCTGTGTGCACCCGCGCGGGCAGCTGGGGCAGGGAATCGATGAACGCCTTGGCGGCGCGCATGGGGCCGACGGTGTGGGACGAGGACGGCCCGATCCCGATGGAGAAGATATCAACGACGCTAATTGTCATGTTGGGTTCAAGCCACCTTTCTCTGAGTAAACAGACGTGGATTGTAACTTAGGGTAACTTTTCTCACCCAAGTCTACGTGACGAACCCCACATTTGGGTTGCGGCCTACCTCTCCGGGCCCTCCGCGTCCTGCTCACTAGTCGCGGCGTTCGGGCTGACGTCGACAAACCCGGTGGCATCGCCCAAGCCCGCGCCCGGCTCGGGGGTAGTCGCGGCGCCGGGGACAGCCTCGGCGCCGGGGACAGCCTCGGCGCCGGTGGCAGCCTCGGTGTCGGGGTTGCTGCCGGCGTCACTGCCGAGGAGTTCGCTCATGGGAGTGAAGTCGTCCTCGTAGTCGATACCGTTTTGGCGGTTCGGTGCCGAACGCGTCACCGCGGGGGAGGCGGACAGGCCGCCCACCCGGTCGGTCGGCGTGACGATGAGGTCGGCGAGCTGCTCGGCGGCCTGGCTAATGCGGTTGGGGCTCAGTCCCCCGTGGCCGGCCTCGCCGCCGGCCGGGGCCGCGCCGTAGTCCTCCGTGGCGCGGTAGATGCCCGTGGGGACCACGACGGCGTGCAGGTAGTTCATCAAGGGCCGCAGGGCGTAGTCCAGGATGAGCGCGTGGCGCGAGGAGCCGCCGGTGGCGGCAATCAGCGTGGGCATGCCGGTGATCGCCTGCGGGTCCAGGGTGTCGAAGAACATCTTGAACAGCCCGGAGTAGCTGCCCTGGAAGACCGGGGTGACCGCGATGAGCGCGCTGGCGGAGCTGAGCAACCGGCGGGCATCGTCCAGCGCCGGGGTCGCCGCGCCCCAGTTGGTCATGGCGTTGGTCAGGTCCTGGGCCAGGTTGCGGACCTCAATGAACTCGATGTTGAGGCCCTCCCCGCGGGCGGTGACGCGGGCTTCGGTGGCCGCGGCGAGCTCCTCGCCCAGCTGGCGGGTAGTAGAGGGGGTGGACAGGCCGGCGGTCACGACCACGAGGGTGTGCACAGTAAAAACCTCCTTGGGTTGGTATACGGGCCGGGGACAGGGAGGGGCCGGCGGGCTAGCTTTCCTCGCCGGGGTTGACGCGAAAGTGCGGCGAATCCGGGGTGTTGCGCAGCCTGGCGTGGGTCGGCGGATCGGAGGGGACGTGATCCGGGCGGCGCTTTTCGAAGCGGCGGCGCAGCTCCGGCACGACCTGGGTGCCCAGGCGCTCAATCTGATCCAGGACTACTTCCTGGGGCAGGCCGGCGTGATCGATGAGGAAGAGCTGGCGCTGGTAGTCGCCCACCCAGTCGGCGAACTGCATGGTGCGCTCGATGACCTGCTCGGCGGTGCCGACGGTCAGCGGGGTCATCTCGGTGAAATCCTCCAGCGAGGGGCCGTGTCCGTAGACCGGGGCGTTGTCGAAGTAGGGGCGGAAGAAGTCCTTGGCCTCCTGCTCCGTGTCCGCGATGAAGACCTGGCCGCCCAGGCCGACGATGGCCTGGTCTTCCTGCCCGTGGCCGTACTTGGCGTAGCGGCGGCGGTACATGTTCACCATCTTGGCGGTGTGCTCCTTGTTCCAGAAGATGTTGTTGTGGAAGAAGCCGTCGCCGTAGTAGGCGGCCTGCTCCGCAATCTGCGGCGAGCGGATGGAGCCGTGCCACACGAACGGCGGGACCCCATCCAGCGGGGCGGGCGTGGAGGTAAAGGCCTGCAGCGGGGTACGGAACTTGCCCTGCCAGTTGACGGAAGGCTCGCGCCACAGGCGGCGCAGCAGGTGGTAGTTCTCCACGGCCAGCGGGATGCCCTGGCGGATGTCCTTGCCGAACCACGGGTAGACCGGGCCGGTGTTGCCGCGGCCCATCATCAGATCGACGCGCCCGCCGGACAGGTGCTGCAGGAAGGCGTAGTCTTCGGCAATCTTGACCGGGTCGTTGGTGGTGATAAGCGTGGTCGAGGTCGACAGCTGCAGGCGCTCCGTCTGCGCGGCGATATAGGCCAGGTGCGTCGTGGGCGAGGACGGGACGAATGGTGGGTTGTGGTGCTCGCCGGTGGCGAAGACGTCGAGGCCGACCTCCTCGGCCTTGAGCGCGATCTCCGTCAAGTTGCGGATGCGCTCCGCCTCCGTGGGGGTGGTGCCGTTGGTCGGGTCAGTGGTCACGTCGCCAATGGTGAAGATGCCGAATTGCATGGTGGGGATCCTTTCTCGATCAACTATCTATGACGTGTCAACAAAATCTCGAGGGGAGTTATTCCCACTCCACGGCCTCCAACAAAACCCCCACGTCGGACTGGGTAATCACGCGGATCGGGCGCTGGGATTTCTCGCCGGTCTCGGTGATAATCAGCGCGAAGGGCAGGGAGCCATCGCGCGCCGGGGAAGTCAGGGCATCGATAGCCGCCTGGGCGCCCACCGTCTTGGGCAGGAATACCGCCCGGTCGGTGTTTTCCGCCCGCTCCAGCACGTCGGCCACCGTGCGGGCATCAATGGTCTGGTTGTCGCCCAAGTCAGCCGCGACCCAGTGCGCAATGGTGTTGGTGGTCAGCAGCTGTAGGAAGGCGCCGGAGTCGTAGACGGGCAACTGCGAAAACCCGTGGGTGCGGATAAGTTCCAACGCCGAGAGCACCGAGTCCTCGGGCGTTACCGTCTCCACCTTCTGGTTGCCTAGCCGCGCCACCGCGCCGGGCGGGTCCATCAGCAAGTCCCGCAGCCGCTCAATCTGCTCGATGACCCGGGGGTTCGGCTCCGCAATAGGCGCGCCGTCGTGGTAGCGGCCGTGGGAGATGGCGTTGCGCAGGCTCGTGTAGTCGTGCAGGGCCTCGGCCTGCTGGGAGTTGAGCAAGTGCTCGTGCCGGGCGGAGTCGATAAGCCGCCGGAAGGAGTCCCCGTCGCGCGCCTGCAGACGGGCTCTCAGGTGTTGCTCGATGTCGTTGAAAGCGGCAATAAAGCGGTGGGCGCCGTGGCCGGACTGCCAGTCAGAAGTCGTGGCCCCCAGTGTAGAGGCCGGCCCCGCCTGCGACGGGGAGCCGTTCACCCCGTCCGGAGCTTAAGGAGGCTAATTAGATACGGTGTGGGTTTATTTGTAGGCGCCGCGGCCCAGGGTGTCGCAGGACTTCATGGAGCCGGACTGGTAGCCGGCCAGGAAGGACTCCTGGCGCTGCTCGGAGGTGCCGTGGGTAAAGGAGTCCGGATCCACCTGCCCGCCGGAGCGGGACTGGATGTTGTCGTCGCCGACCGCGCGGGCGGTCTCGATGGCCTCAGCGACCTGCTCCTCGGTGATGGGCTCGAGGAGGGCGTTGTCGCCCTTGTCCGCGTGGGAGGCCCAGATACCCGCGTAGCAGTCGGCCTGCAGCTCAATCTTGACCGCGTTGGAATCCTCGCCCGGGTCGTCGTAATTCGACAGGCCGAGGGTGCCCTCCAGGTTCTGGATGTGGTGGCCGAACTCGTGGGCCACGATGTACATCTGCGCCAGCGGGGCGGAGGAGCCGCCGAAGCTCTCCAGCTGCTGGAAGAAGGAGGTGTCGAAATAGGCGGTGTTATCCGCCGGGCAGTAGAACGGGCCGGTGGCGGCAGAGGCCGCGCCGCAGCCCGACTGGGTGGCTTGCTCGAAGACCACGCGCTCCGGCTCGGTGTAGTCAATGCCGGCCTGCTCCGGCAGGACCTCGCTCCACACCCGGTCCAGGGACACGCCGGTGAAGTCCACGCGGCAGTCGTCGTACTTGTTGCCGTCCTCCGGGGTCTGGCAGTGCTCCAACTCGCTGCCGGCCTCCGGCCCGGAGCCGGACTGGCTAGCCGGCTCCTCGGAGCCGAGCAGCCCGCCCAGCTGCCCCGGGCTGCCGCCCAGCAACAGGTACAGGCCAATGAGGACCACGGTGCCGAGGCCGCCGCCGGCCGCCACGACGCCGCCGCGACCGCCACCGCCGGTACGCGCCCGTTTGCCACTAATGTCACCGCCACTGCGAAAAGTCATAGCTTAAGTGTGCCATGTCCGAGCCTTATCTACCTCTTTAGCGTGAGATCTCGCCACCGCGGTGGTTCCATTGCGCCGGCTGAGCCGTGGGCGTACCGGGGGTTGAAGGAGGGATACTGCCTGGGTGGCCGTGTTTTTGGGTTGGGCTTTGAGCCGTGGCTGTGCCCGGGCCAAACCGTGGGCACTGCCCGCCCCGGGCGGGCACCTACTGCCGGCAGGTGGGGGATAAGTCACTACCGCTTGCCGTGGGTGGGTAGACTGAAGGCGTCAACTTCTGCCTCCCGTCGCCGAGCTGGGCGCTGGGGCGCCGTGAGCACTGCGTGATGCGTGCCGCACGGTGGCCGCGGCGCGCCGGGCGGGGATAAAGCGGAAGCTACCGAGGAAGCTATGTGTGAAGGGATTTGAGCAACAGTGCTGCGTACCCATTTGGCGGGCGAGCTCCGCAAGGATATTGCCGGCGAGACAGTAACGCTTACGGGGTGGGTGTCTCGCCGCCGTGACCACGGCGGAGTGATCTTCATTGACCTGCGCGACCGGAGCGGTCTGGCGCAGGTAGTCTTCCGCGAGTCCGAGGTCGCCGAGCGCGCCCACGACCTGCGGTCCGAGTGCTGCATCAAGGTCACCGGCGTGGTCGAGGCCCGCCCGGAGGGCTCGGAGAACCCGAACCTGCCGTCCGGCGAGATCGAGGTCAACGTCACCGACCTGGAGGTGCTGAACAAGTCGGCGGCCCTGCCGTTCCAGATCGATGATCCGTCGACCTCCGGCGAGGTGGGCGAGGAAGCGCGCCTGCGCTACCGCTACCTGGACCTGCGCCGCCAGAGCCAGGGCAACGCCCTGCGCCTGCGATCGGCCGCCAACCGCGCGGCCCGCCAGGTGTTGGACTCCCACGACTTCACCGAGATCGAGACCCCGACCCTGACCCGGTCTACCCCGGAGGGCGCGCGCGACTTCCTGGTGCCGGCCCGCCTGAAGCCGGGCTCTTGGTACGCGCTGCCGCAGTCCCCGCAGCTGTTCAAGCAGCTGCTCATGGTCGCCGGCATGGAGCGCTACTACCAAATCGCGCGATGCTACCGCGACGAGGACTTCCGTGCCGACCGCCAGCCGGAGTTCACCCAGCTGGACGTTGAGATGTCCTTCGTGGACCAGGACGACATCATCGCCCTGGCCGAGGAGATCCTGGTGGCCCTGTGGAAGCTCATCGGCTACGACATCACCACGCCGATCCCGCGCATGACCTACGCGGACGCCATGAAGTACTACGGCTCCGACAAGCCGGACCTGCGCTTCGACATCAAGATCGTGGAGTGCACCGACTTCTTCAAGGACACCACCTTCCGTGTCTTCCAGAACGAATACGTCGGCGCGGTCGTCATGGACGGCGGCGCTTCCCAGCCGCGTCGCCAGTTCGACGCCTGGCAGGACTGGGCCAAGCAGCGCGGCGCCAAGGGCCTGGCCTACATCACCGTCGCCGAGGACGGCACCCTGGGCGGCCCGGTGGCCAAGAACATCACCGACGCCGAGCGCGCCGGCATCGCCGAGCACGTCGGCGCCAAGCCGGGCGACGCCATCTTCTTCGCCGCCGGCGACACCAAGTCCTCCCGTGCGCTGCTGGGCGCAGCCCGCGGCGAGATCGCTCGCAAGCTGGGCCTTATCAAGGAAGGTGACTGGGCCTTTACCTGGGTCGTCGACGCCCCGCTCTTCGAGCCGGCTGCCGACGCCACCGCCTCCGGCGACGTCGCCCTGGGCCATTCCAAGTGGACCGCCGTGCACCACGCCTTCACCTCGCCGAAGCCGGAGTGGATTGACTCCTTCGACGAGAACCCGGGGGAGGCCACCGCCTACGCCTACGACATCGTCTGCAACGGCAACGAAATCGGCGGCGGCTCCATCCGTATCCACCAGCGCGACGTTCAGGAGCGTGTCTTCGACGTCATGGGCATTGGTGAGGGAGAAGCCCGTGAGAAGTTCGGCTTCCTGCTGGACGCCTTCGCCTTCGGCGCCCCGCCGCACGGCGGCATCGCCTTCGGCTGGGACCGCATTGTCTCCCTGCTGGGCGGCTTCGACTCCATCCGCGACGTCATCGCCTTCCCGAAGTCCGGCGGCGGCGTCGACCCGCTGACGGATGCCCCGGCCCCGATCCCGGCCGCGCAGCGCAAGGAGACCGGCGTGGACTTCAAGCCGGAAAAGAACGCCAAGGCGGATAAGGAATCCAAGCCGAAGGCGCCCGACTCGACGGATAACTAAGGCGGCACGCCCCGGTCCACGCGGTGCGTGTGCCGGGGTTTACCGTTTACCCAGGAGGAGATTTTAGGTGGAGACTGCACAGCCGGACCAGCAGGCAATTGTCGCCTTTGCGGAGGACTTATTGTCCAACCGATTTGGGGGAACGCAAAAGCTCAGCGACGTTGAAGCCTTGACCGGTTCGGGGCATGCGGTCGTGCTGCGCGCCCGAGTGGCCAATTCCCCGTTCCTCCCGCACCGCTCCGTGGTCATCAAGCACAACCCGGCCACCGGTTACGCCGTGGATGACGCCGCCTTCCTCCGGGAGATCGTGGCCTACCAGTTCACCAACTCCCTGGCGGCGGACGTGCGCCCCGGGCCGGTGCTGCTGGCACACGACGTGGACAAGCGCACGGTGGTGCTCACCGACTCCGGCAATACGGATACCTTCGCCGAGGCCCTAGAGTCCGCCGACGAGGATGTGCGGCGCACGCTGTTGCGCTCCCTGGGCGCGGAGCTGGGACAGATGCACGCCGGCACCGCCGACCGCGAGCAGGACTACGACCTGCTGCTGTCGCGGATGCTGAAAAAGCACCCGGAGTACGCCGAGAACCAGGTCATGCGCGACAAGGCCCTCTATGACTCCATCTACCGCGGCGTGACCATCGCCGAGGCCGCCGGGCTGGCGGTCCCCGACGAGGTCAAGGACCTGGCGGACCAGGCGGCCAAGTCGCTGCAGTCCGGCCGCTACCGCGCCTTTACCCCCTTCGACCTGTCGCCGGACAACATCATCGTGGCCGACAACATTCACTTCCTGGACTATGAGTGGGCCGGTTTCCGCAACGTCGGCTTCGACGTCGCCTGCGTTATCGCCGGCTTCCCGCAGTTCCTCTTCGCCCAGCCGGTCTCCGACGCGGAGGCGGACGTCTTCATCGAGGCCTGGGCCCGGGAGGTTCACGGCCTATGGCCGCAGTTCAAGGACGCCGGCCAGATCCAGCATTTGGTCACCGCTTGCCTGGTCGGCTGGGCCTTTTCCAGCCTGACCACCATGTCCGCCGGCGGGGTAGAAGTGCTCGCTGCCGTCCTGCGCGGCCACGAGGAAATCCCGGTGGGCCCGGAAGACTCCCTCCTGCGCACCGCGGACCACGGCCCGTTCAACGACGACGAGCTGCTCATCCGCCGCGATCTCTTCGAGACCTTCGAGGCACTGTCGCGCTTTGCCAACCGCTGCGAAGACGGCGACTGCCAGCCGGCGGCGGAATTCGGCGCGGTGGTCGCTCGGCGCCTGAGCGAGCCCGGCCAGCCCTAGGCCGGCGCGGTACATAACCCCGCGTTGCCGACCCGGACGTTGATAAAGAAAGTGAGGTGCTAGCCGCCGTGGCTCAAGAAGATCTCTTCGGGGGGGTTTCCCCGTCCCCGGAAGCCGAGCAGTCCAGCGGACGGGCCGGACGCGGGCAGCAGATGTTTAGCACCCACGCTGGCTCGCCGCTGGCCGCGCGCATGCGCCCGCGCGCCTTGGACGAGGTGGTCGGCCAAAAGCACCTGCTCGACCCGGGCAAGCCCCTGCGCCGGCTGGTGGAGGGCTCCGGGGAAGCCTCCGTCATCTTGTACGGCCCGCCGGGAACGGGCAAGACCACCATCGCCTCGCTCATCGCCAGCGCGATGGGGCAGAACTTCGTGGGCCTGTCCGCGTTGGACTCCGGGGTCAAGCAGGTGCGCGAGGTCATCACGCAGGCCCGCCACGAGGCGGCCCGCGGCGCGCGCACCGTCCTGTTTATCGACGAGGTGCACCGCTTTTCCAAGACGCAACAGGATGCGCTGTTGGCGGCCGTCGAAAACCGCACCGTGCTGCTGGTCGCCGCGACCACGGAAAACCCGTCCTTCTCCGTGGTCTCCCCGCTGCTGTCGCGCTCGCTGCTGCTGCAGCTGAACCCGCTAGGCGACGAGGATCTTAAGACGCTGGTGGACCGGGCGGTAGGCGACGAGCGCGGGCTGGGCGGCCGGATTACCGTGAACGCCGAGGCCCGGGACCAGCTGGTGCTACTGGCCGGCGGCGACGCCCGCCGCGTGCTGACCTATCTGGAGGCCGCGGCCGAGGCAGTGCCCGACGGCGGGGAGTTGGACACCCAGACCATCAAGGACAACGTCAACAAGGCGGTGGTGCGCTACGACCGCGACGGCGACCAGCACTACGACGTCGTCTCCGCCTTCATAAAGTCGATCCGCGGCTCGGACCCGGACGCGGCCCTGCACTACCTGGCGCGCATGATCGAGGCGGGGGAGGACCCGCGGTTTATCGCCCGGCGGCTTATCGTGCACGCCTCGGAGGACATCGGCATGGCGGATCCGACCGCGCTGCCGACCGCCGTGGCCGCCGCCCAGGCCGCGCAGCTCATCGGCCTGCCGGAGGCGCGGATCCCGCTGGCGCAGGCCACCATCCACTTGGCGACCGCGCCGAAGTCGAATTCGGTGATTGGCGCTATCGATGCCGCCCTGGGCGACGTGCGCGCCGGCAAGTCCGGCTTCGTGCCCGCCCACCTGCGCGACGGCCACTACGCCGGGGCGAAGGATCTGGGCAACGCCGTGGGCTACGTCTACCCGCATGACGATCCGCGCGGTGTGGTGGCCCAGCAGTACCTGCCGGACACCCTGGCGGACGCGGTCTACTACCAGCCCACCGATCACGGGGCGGAAAAGCGCGTGCGCGGCTTCTTGGGCCGCCTGCGGGACATCGTCCGCGGGCGCGGGAGCGGCTAGCGGGCACGGTTGAGCAGCCGAGCAGGCACTAGCCGGGCAGTAGCCGGGCAGTAGCCGGGCGCTAGCACGGTGCCGGACCGGCGCGTGAGCAAGCCGGCGGGACTGGGTGATTTGGGCGTCCCGAACTTCACCCGCAGCTGCGGGGCGGGTAAAGTTGAGCGCTGTTACTGACGTTAGTCGATAGTCAAAGGAAGTTACCTGGTGAAGACCCACGAGATTCGGGAGCGCTTTACGGCGCATTTTGTGAATAAGGGCCACGAGCCCGTCCCCAGCGCCTCGCTGATCCTGGACGATCCTAACCTGCTGTTCGTCAACGCCGGCATGGTTCCCTTCAAGCCCTATTTCCTGGGCCAGCAGAACCCACCCTTCCCGAATGGGCTGGCAACCTCCATCCAGAAGTGCGTGCGCACCCTGGACATCGAAGAGGTCGGCATCACCACCCGCCACAACACCTTCTTCCAGATGGCCGGCAACTTCTCCTTCGGCCAGTACTTCAAGGAAGGCGCTATCACTAACGCGTGGGAGCTGCTCACCAACTCGATCGAGGAGGGCGGCTTCGGCCTGGACCCGGAGCGCCTGTGGGTCACCGTCTACGAGACCGACGACGAGGCCGCCAGCATCTGGCACGACAAGATCGGCGTGCCCGAAGAGCGCATCCAGCGCATGGGCATGGAGGACAATTACTGGTCCATGGGCGTGCCCGGGCCCTGCGGCCCGTGCTCCGAAATCTACTACGACCGCGGCGCCGAATACGGCAAAGAGGGCGGTCCGGCCGCGGACGACAACCGATACATGGAGATCTGGAACCTGGTCTTCATGCAGAACGAGCGCGGCGAAGGCAACGGCAAGGGCGATTTCGAAATTGTCGGCGAGCTGCCGAAGAAGAACATCGATACCGGCCTGGGCATCGAGCGCGTCGCCTGCCTGCTCCAAGGCGTGGACAACGTCTACGAGACGGACCTGCTTCGCCCGGTCATCGACGTGGCCGAGGAGCTGACCGGATCGAAGTACAACTCGAACCACGAGGATGACATCCGCTTCCGCGTCATCGCGGACCACTCCCGCACCGGCATGATGCTCATCCTGGACGGCGTGACCCCGTCCAACGAGGGCCGCGGCTACATCCTGCGCCGCCTTCTGCGCCGCATCATCCGCTCCGCCCGCCTGTTGGGCGCGACCGGGGAGACCATCGAGCGTTTCCTGACCACGGTCATGGACACCATGGAGCCGTCCTACCCGGAGATCGCGGACAACCGCGAGCGCATCCTCCGCGTGGCCAAGACCGAGGAAAAGGCCTTCCTCAAGACCCTCGAGTCCGGCACCTACCGCTTCGACGAGGCCGCCGCTGCTGTTAAGGCCGCCGGCAAGAAGACCCTGCGCGGCGAGGACGCCTTCGCCCTGCACGACACCTACGGCTTCCCGATCGACCTGACCCTCGAGATGGCCGCCGAGGCCGGCCTCGAGGTCGACATGCCCGCCTTCGAGGCCGCCATGGCCGAGCAGAAGGCGCGCGCCAAGGCCGACAACCGCGCCAAGAAGCACGGGCACACCGATGAGTCGCTCTACCGCGAGTGGGTCGACAACCAGCCGACCGTCTTCACCGGCTACGAAGAGCTTAGCTCCGACGCCCAGGTCATTGGCCTGGTGCGCAACGGCGAGAAGGTCACCGAGGCCGAGGTAGGAGACCAGGTCGAGGTCATCCTGGACCAGACCCCGCTGTACGCCGAGTCCGGCGGCCAGATGGCCGACCGCGGCCGCCTGGTGGCGGGCGAGACCACCCTGCAGGTCGACGACGTGCAGAAGATCGGCAAGAAGCTGTGGGTCCACAAGGCCACCGTGACCGCCGGCGGGCTGGATCTGGGCACCCGCATGACCGCGGAGGTCGACGCCGCCTGGCGCCACGGCGCTACCCAGGCGCACACGGCCACCCACCTCATCCACGCCGCGCTACGCCAGGTGCTGGGCCCGACCGCGGTCCAGGCCGGTTCCATGAACCGCCCGGGCTACCTGCGCTTCGACTTCAACTTCACCGACCAGCTCACCGAGGCGCAGATGGAGGAGATCGCCCTCATCACCAACCAGGCGGTGGACTCCAACCTGGCGGTCAACACCATCGAGACCTCCCTGGAGGAGGCCAAGGCGATGGGCGCTATGGCGCTGTTCGGCGAGAACTACGGCCGCAACGTCCGCGTCGTGGAAATCGGCGGCCCGTTCTCCATCGAGCTCTGCGGCGGCACCCACGTCGGCGCCTCCTCCCAGGTGGGCCCGGTCTCCGTGCTGGGTGAGTCCTCCGTGGGCTCCGGCGCCCGCCGCATCGAGGCCTACACCGGCCTGGACGCGTTCAAGTACTTCTCCAAGGAAGCCGCCCTGGTCGAGGACGTATCCCGCGACCTGAAGGTCCAGACCGAGGAGCTGCCGGAGCGGATCGCCCAGCTGAGCGAGAAGCTCAAGGCCGCGGAGAAGGAAATCTCCAGCCTCCGCAAGGCCCAGCTCCAAGCCCAGGCCGCGGACTTCGTGGGCGCCGCCCGCGAGGTCAACGGTTTCCAGACCATCATGCTGCGCCTGCCGGAGGGCACGGACGGCAACGACCTGCGCACCGTGGCCACGGACTTGAAGAACCGCCTGAAGGAGCGCGACGGCGTTATCGCGCTGGGCGCGAAGAACGGCGAGAAGTTCTCCTTCATCATCGCCGCGACCCCGTCCGCCGTGGAACGCGGCGTGAAGGCCGGTGACATCGTCAAGCTCTTTGGCGAATACGTCGACGGCCGCGGCGGCGGCAAGCCGGACATGGCGCAGGGCTCCGGCCACCTGGCCGAGGGGGCCGAGCGCGGCTTCGACGCCGTCAGGGACATGCTGGAGAAGCTGTAGGTCTATGGCGAAAGTCACACCGGATACTCCCGGCCTAGACGACCCCGGCCCCGGCCGGCGGCTCGGCGTGGACGTCGGCACCGTCCGAATTGGGGTAGCAGTCAGCGATCGCGACGCGCGCCTGGCGACCCCCGTCGAGACCGTCGCGCGGGTCACCGGCTTCAAGGACCGCGACGGTGCGGACATCGATCGGCTCGTTGAGCTGGCCGAACAGTACCAAGTCGCCGAAGTCGTCGTCGGGCTGCCGCGGGATTTACAGGCCAATGGATCCAAGAGCGTCAAGCACGCCAAGGAGATTGCGTTTCGTATCCGTCGCCGGTTGGCGAAGTCTGAAACGATGGTCTCGTTAGCACCTGTCAGATTGGCGGATGAGCGTCTCACCACGGTGGTCGCCACCCAAGCCTTGCGCGCCTCTGGAGTATCCGAGAAGAAGGGCCGTAAAGTGATTGACCAAGCCGCTGCTGTGGAGATTCTCCAAAGCTGGCTGGACGCCCGCGCGCGAGCATTATCCGATAACCAGAATTACGCAGACCAATAAAGCCTTCGACCTCAGGAGACTAAATTAGTGAGCCGCAATGAACAGCGCTTGGCTAGGCGCATGGAACCGAAGTTCGTGAAGCGACGACAGCGTGGCTTAGCCGTGCTGATCGCCTCCTTCGTGCTGATCATCGGCGCGATCGTCTACATCGGCGGCCAGATCCTGGTGGGCGACAAGGGGGGTTCGCGCACCGACTTTGAAGGGACGGGTAACGGCGTGACCCAGCTGATCCAGGTACCCGAGGGGTCCTCCATCTCGGAGCTGGGCCCCGACTTGGTGGACAAGGGCGTGGTGAAAAGCGACGAGGCTTTCCAGACTGCCGCCGCCAACAACGTTGACGCCGGCTCGCTGCAGCCCGGCTTCTACCGCCTGCAGGAGGAGATGAGCGCAGATTCTGCGGTCAAGGCGCTGCTCGACCTGAACAACCAGGTCGACCTGCTGGACGTGCAGGGCGGCGCGACGCTCCAAGACGTCTCCGTCATCGGCGGCGACGTGCGCTACGGCATCTACTCCATGATCGAGAAGGTCACCTGCGAGGAAGGCAACTGCGTCCAGAAGGAGGAGCTGGAGCGCGTCGCGGCGACCGTGGACCCGCAGCAGCTGGGTGCCCCGGAGTGGGCTATCGAACCGGTCAAGGCCCGCGGCGACGATCCGAAGCGCCTGGAGGGCCTCATTGCGCCGGGCCGCTACATCCTGGACCCGAACATGAGCGCCGAGGAGATCCTGACCGACCTGGTCTCCCGCTCTGCGGAGCAGTACAACGAGACCGACATCGTGGGCCGTGCCCAGGCCATTGGTGTGAGCCCCTACGAGCTGCTGACCTCTGCCTCCCTGGTCGAGCGCGAGGCCCCGGCCGGCGAGTTCGACAAGGTCGCGCGCGTCATCCTGAACCGCCTGGACGAGCCTATGCGCCTGGAGTTCGACTCCACCGTCAACTACGGCCTGGAGGACGTCGAGCTGGCCACCACCGACGAGGACCGCGACCGCAAGACGCCGTGGAACACCTACGCCAAGGATGGCCTGCCGGATACGCCGATCGCGTCGCCGTCGGAGGAAGCCATCCAGGCGATGGAGCACCCCGCCGAGGGCGAGTGGCTCTTCTTCGTCACCGTGGATGATCAGGGCACGACCGTGTTCACCAACAACTTCGACGAGCACCAGGAAAAGGTCCGCGAGGCCCTCGACTCGGGCATCCTGGACCACCAGCGCCAAGGCACCAACCCGGCCGACTCCGAGAGCGCCGAAAACGCTGAAAACTAGAGAACTAGAGAACTAGGAGACCTCGGTCATGCCACGCGCGGCGGTATTGGGCTCGCCCATCGATCACTCGCTCTCCCCGGTTTTGCACAACGCCGGTTACGCGGCCCTCGGTCTGGAGGACTGGGACTACGGCCGGCAGGAGTGCACGGCCGAGCAGCTCCCCGGGCTCGTGCGTGGGGCCGCCGCCGACGTGCGCGGTTTCTCCGTGACCATGCCGGGCAAGTTCGCCGCGGTGGAGATCGCCGACGAGGTCACCGACCGCGCCCGCCTGTTGGGCTCGGCCAATACCCTGGTGCGGCTGGGCGAGGCGCGCTGGCGGGCCGACAACACCGACACGGAGGGCGTCCTCGGCGCGCTGCAGCGCCTGCTGGGGGACCGGCACCTGGACGAGGCCGTGGTCATCGGCGCCGGCGGTACCGCGCGCCCGGCGCTGTGGGCTCTGGCCCAGCGCGGCGTTAAGACCGTCACGGTGCTCAACCGCTCCAACCGCCGCGCCGAGCTCGAGCCGCTAGCCCGCGAGCTGGGCCTGGAGCTGCGCACCACGGACTTCCACACCGACTTGGAGCAGCTGTCCCTGGGCAGCGGGGTCATCGTCTCCACGGTTCCCTCAGCGGCGCTGGACGACCACCTGCTGGATCTCGCGCACGCGCCGGTGCTAGACGTCATTTACGAGCCCTGGCCGACTCCGCTGACCGTGGCCGCCGCGGCCAACGGCTACGCGACGGTCAACGGGCACATCATGCTGGCCCACCAGGCCTTCAGTCAGTTCGAGCAGTTCACGGGCCAGCCCGCCCCGCAAGAAGAGATGATTGACGCGCTCAACAACGCCCTGGCCGCCCGCCAGAGCTCGGTAATAAACCGCGCCAAGCGCAGCTAGCCCACGACCGCGCCTTGGGCAGCCCCGCGCCCGATCCCTTAAGCTGGACTACACGAGGTTCAAGCTTTGGGGGAAGCGGGGGAGAATCAGCTCATGGTGCACACTGCGCCTTTCGTGCCCACGGGGGAAGAGTCACCAATCGCGGCCTGTGCCGTGGGGCTGGGGCTGCTGGTGGCCTGGGCCGCGGCGCTGTGCTGGTGGGACCTTAGCGCCCGGCGCCTGCCCAACTGGCTGACGCTGCCCGCCGGGGCAGTAGCAGTCCTCGCGCTGTTTCAGTATCCGTCCTGGGCCGTAGGGCTTATCTGGCCGGGCGTCTACCTCGCCCAGGCGCTGCTGCCCGGCCCGGCCGGGCGCTTAGGCGGCGGGGACATCAAGCTCGCGGCCCCGCTCGGGGTGGGCTGCGCCGCGCTTGCCGGGACGGCCGGGGTGCTCGCCGCGATGGTCATTGCCGGGCTGGTGACCCTGGCGGCCGGATTATTATGCACCGCTGCCGGAAGCGGCCGGAAGGCGGTTGACCGGGGTGTCCCACACGGTCCGGCCATGCTCTTTGCCGCCGCCGCGGTGGCGGCCGCCAGGTGGGTGGCTACCCCCATAATGTAGACGGATGCACCACTTCACAGGGCCGGCGTGAAATAATGACAGCCATGCTTCGTTGGACAACTGCGGGAGAATCCCACGGGCAGGCGCTCATCGCGCTGCTTGAGCACCTACCGGCCGGGGTTCCGATTACTAAGGACGAGATTGCGCAGCAACTATCGCGGAGGAGGCTGGGCTACGGCCGCGGCGCCCGAATGAAGTTCGAGGCCGATGAGCTGACCCTGCTCGCCGGCGTCCGCCACGGCCAGACCTTGGGCAGCCCGATTGCGGTGATGATCGGCAACACTGAGTGGCCGAAGTGGACCACCGTGATGAGCCCGGACCCGCTGGATATGGACGACGCGCAGGTCGCCGAAGCCATGCAGTCGGGCCGCGGCGCGGCGCTGACTCGCCCGCGCCCGGGCCACGCGGATTTTGCCGGCATGGTCAAGTACGACCACGCCGAGGCCCGCCCGATCCTGGAGCGTTCCTCCGCCCGGGAGACCGCCGCCCGCGTGGCCGCGGCCACTTTCGCCCGCAACTTCCTGCGGGAGACCCTCGGCGTGGAGGTGATCTCCCACGTCATCTCCATCGGTGCCTCCGATCCTTACGAGGGCCCGGCCCCGGCGCCGGCGGATCTTGCGGCTATCGATGCCTCCCCGGTGCGTTCCTTCGACAAGGCCGCTGAGGAGAGCATGGTCACCGAGATCGAGACCGCCAAGAAGCAGGGCGACACTTTAGGCGGGGTCGTGGAGGTCGTCGTCGACGGCCTGCCCATCGGCTTGGGCTCGCACATCAGCGGCGAGGATCGCCTCGACGCCCAGCTGGCGGCCGCGCTGATGGGTATCCAGGCCATCAAGGGCGTGGAGATCGGCGATGGCTTCGCCGAGGCCCGCCGCCGCGGCTCCGCCGCGCACGACGAGATGGTGCGCACGGACGACGGCGTCGACCGGCTGACTAACCGCGCGGGCGGCCTCGAGGGCGGCATGACCAACGGCCAGCAGCTGCGGGTGCGGGCGGCCATGAAGCCCATTTCCACCGTGCCGCGTGCGCTGAAGACCGTGGACATGGCCGACGGCTCCGCCGCGACCGCCATCCACCAGCGCTCCGACGTGTGCGCGGTGCCCGCGGCCGGCGTGGTGGCCGAGGCCATGGTGGCACTCGTCGTCGCCCGCGCCGTGCTGGAGAAGTTCGGTGGCGACAGCTTAGCGGAGACCAAGCGCAACATCGCCGCTTACCAGGACTACGTCGCCCAGCGCTTGAACTTCCCGCAGGATAACCCCGAAGCCTAAAAGACCAATCACACTGGAAAGGCCAGGACTACGATGACCGTACCTCCTTTAGCGACGGGAGCTCCGCGACCGCTGGCGGTGCTGGTGGGACCGCCCGGCGCCGGTAAATCGACCATCGGGCGCCGGCTCGCCCGGGCGCTGAACGTCGGGCTGGTGGATTCGGACCAGCTGATCGAGGTCGCCCACGGCAAGCCCTGCGGCGAGGTCTTCGCCGAGCTGGGCGAGGAAGATTTCCGCCGCGCGGAAGAAAAGCACGTGGCCGAGGCCCTGTCCGCCGGCGGCGTGGTCAGCCTCGGCGGGGGAGCCGTGGTCAGCCCGGCCACCCGCGACCTGCTGGAGCGCCACACCGTCATCTGGGTGGAAGTCAGCGCGGAGGAAGGCGTGCGCCGCACCTCCAGCAACAACTCCCGCCCGGTCCTGCAGTCGGAGGACCCGTTGGCGCGCTACCAGGAGCTGCTCGACCAGCGCGATGAGTTCTACCGCGAGGTCGCCGACTACCGTGCCCGCACCGACGGGCGCAGTCCGCAGCAGGTGGTCGGGGATATCCTCGGCTTCTTGGAGACCCTGTAGGAATACCACCCCCTAACCGCCACACCCCACCCCTAATTTTGTCGAGGAGAAGCCCATGCCCGTCATTCCGGTTAACGGTCCGGCACCGTATCACGTCCACATTGGTCACGGTCTGGCCCCGGAGATCGTCGAGACCATCCGGGTCTCCGGCGCGGCGCAGGTGGCCATCCTCTGCCCCGAGGTCTTGAGCGCCTCGGCGCGCCGGCTCGCCGACGCGGTTGAGGGCGCCGGCGTGCGCTGCCACGTCTGGCTCTTGCCGGACGCTGAGCGCGCCAAGCAGCTCAGCGTGGTCAGCGAGCTGTGGGACAAGCTCGGCGCGGCCGGCTTTGGCCGCCAGGACCTCGTCGTTGGCTTCGGCGGCGGCGCGACCACGGACCTGGCTGGATTCGTCGCGGCGACCTGGATGCGCGGCATCCGCGTGGTGCAAGTACCGACGACGCTGCTGGCCATGGTGGACGCGGCCGTCGGCGGCAAGACCGGCATCAACACCGCGGCCGGCAAGAACCTGGTGGGTTCCTTCCACGAGCCGCTGGCCGTCTTCGCCGATATCGAGGTGCTGCGCAGCCTCCCGGACGAAGAGATGGTGGCCGGCTCGGCGGAAATCATCAAGACCGGTTTCATCCACGACCCGGAGATTATCGAGCTCTACCGCCGCGACCCGGCCGCCTGCCTGGACCCGGACGGCGCCCTGCCGGAACTTATCGCCCGCTCGGTGGCGGTCAAGGCCCGCGTGGTGGGCGAGGACCTCAAGGAGTCCGGCCTGCGGGAGACCCTGAACTACGGGCACACCTTCGGGCACGCCATCGAGCGCGCGGAGGACTACTCCTGGCGCCACGGCAACGCCGTGGCCGTGGGCATGATGTTCGTGGCCTACCTGGCCGAGGCCCGCGGGCTCATCGACGCCGACGTGGTCGAGCTGCACCGCGCGGTCCTCACCTCCGTCGGCCTGCCGGTTGCCTACCGCGACGGCCAGTGGCCGGAGCTGCACGCGGCCATGCGCCACGACAAGAAGAACCGCGACGGTAAAATCCGCTTCGTGGCCTTGACCGCGGTGGGGGCGACCACCCGCATCGAGGGCCCGAGCGAGGACGAATTGCGCCGAGCATCTGAGAAAGTGAGCAGCTAATGCAGGTAGTTATCATCAACGGGCCCAACCTGAACCGGCTGGGCAAGCGCCAGCCGGACGTCTACGGCACCACCACCCTGCGCGACATCGAGGAGATGATCCGCCAGCGCGGCGAGAAGCTCCGCGCGGAGGGGGGCGAACTGGAGCTGGACTTTTTCCAGTCCAACCACGAGGGTGAAATCATCGACCGCGTTCACGCCGCCGCCGACGCCGGCGCGGGCGTCATCATCAACCCCGGGGCCTTTACTCACACCTCCGTGGCCATCCGCGACGCCCTCGCGGAGATCGCCGACGGCGCGGGCTTCGTGGAGGTCCACCTGTCCAACGTGCACGCCCGGGAAGAATTCCGGCAGTACTCCTACCTGTCGGCTATCGCCCGCGGCGTCATCGCCGGACTGGGCCCGGTCGGCTACCTCGCCGCCCTCGAGTACTTCACCGCCATGTCCTAAGTCTCGCGCCTTTGCGCCGGCGTGAAAACGGTTACCGTGTCTGCGGACACAGGCTAGAATGGGTCTCCTACGCGGTGGGCATGAAAAGCCCGCCTTTAGTGCATTGTGCTCAGCGGAAAGGATTAACCATGGCTTTGGCAGATACTCGTTTTAGCGACCGGCGCCGGAAGCTAGCGGCGCAGTTGGCGGGGCAGCGCATCGACGCGATTTTGGTCACCGACCTTATCCACGTGCGTTACCTGTCGAATTTCTCCGGCTCGAACGGCGCGCTGCTGCTGCGGAAGGACCTCTCCGCCGCTATCGCCACCGACGGGCGCTACACCACCCAGATTAAGCAGGAAGTGCCGGACATCACCCCGATTATTGAGCGCGGGGTCGGCACGGCCCTGCTCAAGACCCTGGAGGGGCAGGGGCCGCTGCGGGTCGGCTTCGAAGCGGACACGGTCTCGGTCAACCAGCACGCGGCGCTGGAGAAGGCTTGCCCGGAGGACGTGACCCTGGTTCCTATCTCCGGCGTGATTGAGGAGATCCGCCTCTACAAGGATCCGCTCGAGCTGGAACGCCTGGACTCCCTGGCGCAGCTGGCTACCGATGCCTTCGAGGCGATGTTGGCCGCGGGCGAGGTCCGCGCGGGCCGCACCGAGCGCCAGATCGCAGCCGACCTGGAATACCGGATGCGAGCGGCCGGCGCGGAGCGCACCAGCTTCGACACCATCGTGGCCTCCGGCCCGAACTCCGCGCTGCCGCACCACGGCGCCGACGACCGCGTGCTGGAAGACGGCGACCTAGTCACCATCGACTTCGGCGCCCACCTGCGTGGCTTCAACTCCGATATGACGCGCACCGTCGTCATCGGTGAACCGGACGAGTTCGCCCGGGAGATTTACGACGTGGTTAAACGCGCTCAGGAGGCCGGCGTGGCGGCGGCCACCCCGGGCACTGCACTCGCGGACGTGGACAAGGCCTGCCGCGACGTCATCGAAAAGGCCGGCTACGGCGAGTACTTCGTCCACTCGACCGGCCACGGCGTGGGCCTGCTGGTCCACGAGGCGCCCGCTGCGGCCCGGAACGCCAAGGGCACCCTGGCCGCCGGCATGACGCTGACCATCGAGCCGGGCGTCTACGTGCCCGGCAAGGGCGGCGTGCGGATCGAGGACACCCTCATCATCACCGACGGCGCCCCGACTATCATCACCCGCTCGCCGAAGGAACTGCGGTCTTTCTAGCCCCGGCCCCAGGTCCACGCGAGGTACTGCCCGCGCGGACGCACTCACCGCCCGGGGGCGTTGCCGCCGGTTGCCCACCACAAAAAGTGGGCGCCGGTTTTACACGCATTCCGGCAGGGATAGTAAACTGGCAAGATGTAACTTTTAATCCACCAGACTTCGGGAGATTGATTCGTGGCTGATACCACCGCATTCAAGAACGGTCTTGTTCTCAAGATCGACAATAAGCTCCAGCAGATTATTGAGTTCCAGCACGTCAAGCCGGGCAAGGGCCCCGCTTTCGTGCGCACCAAGCTCAAGGACGTTGTCTCGGGCAAGGTCACGGACAAGACGTGGAACGCCGGCGCCAAGGTCGAGACCGCGACGGTGGACCGCCGCGACATGACCTACCTGTACCACGACGGCAGCAACTACGTCGTCATGGACGACAAGGACTTCGAGCAGGTCGAGCTGAGCCCGGACAAGTTCGGCGACGCCGCCAACTTCCTGCTGGAGAACATGCGCGTGCAGGTCTCCTTCCACGATGGCGAGCCGCTGTTCGCCGAGCTGCCGATCAACGTTGACCTGAAGGTCGAGCACACCGATCCGGGCCTGCAGGGCGACCGCTCCAACGGTGGCACCAAGCCGGCCACCCTGGAGACCGGCGCCGAGATCCAGGTCCCGCTGTTCATCGAGACCGGCAACGTGCTCAAGGTTGATACCCGGACGGGCGAGTACCTGTCCCGCGTCAGCAACTAGCGTGCAGCAAGAACAAAAGAAGGACCCAGTGACGGAAGAAAATAACGAGCAGCACAGCTCGTCTCCCGAGCGTGTGTCCCGCAACCGTCGCCACGGCGCGCGGTACCGGGCACGGCGGCGTGCCGCCGACATCCTCTACGAGGCAGAAAACCGCGACATCGATCCGGTAGCCATCGTCGAGGAACGAAAGGGCCTGGCCCTGGAAGGCGAGCACGGCGTTGCGCCGATCGCGGACTACACCGCTGAAATCGTCCAGGGCGTGGCCGAAGAGCTGGACGACATCGACGACGCGATCGCCCGCTACCTCGCCGACGATTGGCGCCTAGACCGGCTGCCTCCCGTCGAGCGCGCCATCCTGCGCGTGTCCACCTGGGAGCTGCTTTACAACCCGGAGGTGCCGCTGGCTACCGCCGTGACCGAAGGCGTGGAGCTGGCCAGCGAATACTCGCATATCAAGGCCGCCCCGTACATCAACGCGGTCCTCGACGATATCGCGCAGTCCCGCCGCGCCGGCAGCCCGATGGCCGCCGAGGGGGACCTGGCTGGCGAGGGCGACCTCGGCGCTGGGGACAGCTCCGAAGACGCCACGGTTACCGGCGCTGAAACCACTGCCGATGATGCAGAGGCCACTGCTGACTCGTCGGAGGGTAACTCCCCGGCTGCGGACGATTCTCCGGCCAAGTAGGCGCGGTCCCACCGCGCCGGCTCAGGTCGGCTTCGGCCTAGGCCGGCTGAGGGGCGCTGTCTGCAGGATCTAAAAAGCTGGCTGCCTTTCCCATCCACCCGCGCTAGTGCGCGAGGCGGGAGAAGGAGGGCAGCCAGCTTTTCGTGCTGAATGGGCTCGGCTAGTTGTCGCCGCCGGCTTCCTGGGCGGTCTCGGAGCCCATCTTGGCCATTTCCTCGGCGGCGGAGACCATGGCGTTCTGGGCGCCGATGACGCCGTCGACGGCGGCCTGGAGCGCGGCGGTCAGCTGGCCGTCGGTCGCGCCGGCGGCCACCGGCAGGTCGCGCTCGGAACGCACGATGAGCATGTCCTCGTGCTCGGCGATGGCCACGCGGGCGCCGAAGGAGACCGAGTTTATCTGGTTGGCTGCCAGGAAGAGCCCGGCGTCGGCCTGGGAGAAGGAGGCGTCGGTAGCCACATCGCAGCGGACGATGACCACGGAGTCCAGCACCGCGAACATGCACGGCAGGCCGTTGAGGTTAGCCGTGGCGGCGTCGTTGCGGCCTTCGATCTTCTCCAGCTCGATCTCGAAGGTGCGCATCGCGTCGATGACGCGGTCCAGGGTGACCTCCGGCAGGGCGGTGTCGGTGGGGTTCTGGTTAGTCATTGTGCTCCTCCCAAGTCACGAGTTCCGGGTACTGCTGCTCCAGCCAGGTAAACGACTGTACGACGGCATCCAGGGTGGACATCACGAAGGCACCGATCTGGTTGCGGGACAGGCCCTGGCTGATGTTGAGCTCGCGCACGGCGGAGACGGCCAGGCTGCCCTCGCCGGTCTCAAAGAAACGCAGGGTGGGGGCGAAATGCTCGGTGTTCCACTGGTTGAGCTGGGCCAAAACCTTCGGGCCCTCCGAGGCCGGCACGTCGCCGCGCCAGACCGAATCGAGAATGAGGGTGTTTTCCCGCACCTGCATGGCAATGGCGGCGTTGGAGAAACCGGTCCGCAGGATGTCGATGGTCTCCTCGTCGCTGACCGGCTGGTTTTCCATCCGGTACTGGAGCTTTTCGGCGTCGAAGATTTCCCCGACGCGGGCGAGGGTCACCGGCTCCACTGGGGTGTCCGGGTGCAATTGGGGTTGTTCATCAGTCACTGGGACAAAATCCAAACTTGTAGCTTAAAGGGGGTCGAAAAACATTCGTTACCTACCGCGGGCCCTGGGCAGTGCGCACCGGGCGTGCCGGTGGGCAGGCCAAAGTCCTTGGCGGGTAACCCGTCCACCCAGCATAACGGAGAGCTTGCCGGCGTGGGGCGCGGGCGGTTAGTGGGAGTCGGACGGCTGCCAGAGCCGCTGGTTGCCCAGCTCGTGGGCGAAGGTGTCCTGGATGCTGCCGAAACGCATGACGTGGCCGTGCTCTTGCAGCTTAGCCGGGGCCACGCGCTGGTCGGCCAGCGCGAGCTCTTGGGCGCCCTCCTTGCCCAGCAGCAGGGCCGGGCCGAAGGTGGGGATAGGCAGGACGGCTGGGCGCTTGAGCTGCTCGGCCAGGGCCTTGGTCATCTCCCGGTTCAGCACCGGGGCAGGGGAGGCGGCGTTGACGGGGCCAGACAGGGCGGTGTCGAAGATGGCGCGGGTGTAGATATCACACAGGTCGTCAAAGGCGACCCAGGAGAACCAGAAATCCCCGTCGCCGAAGGAGCCGCCAAGCCCCGTGGAAAACAGCGCGCGCAGCAGCGGCAGCAGTCCGCTGGCGCCGGTCAGGGCGATCCCGGTGCGGATGTTGACCACGCGCTTGCCGGCCTCGCGGGCCTCGGCGGTCGCGGCCTCCCAGTCGCGGACCACATCGGCCAAGAAGCCGTCGCCGGAGGCGGAGTCCTCGGTAAGCACCTCGTCGCCGCGGTCGTTGCCGTAGTAGCCGATGGCGGAGGCGCAGACGAAGGTGTGGGTATCCGGGCTGGCGGCCACCAGCTGGGCGAGCTTTTGGGTGGGCCCCACGCGGGAGTCGCGGATTTCCTGCTTGTGCTTGTCGTTGAAGCGCCCGAAGATCGGCTCGCCGGCCAGGTGCACCAGCACGTCGACATCGTCGAGCAGGTTGCGCGCCGGCGCGTCCGGGTTCCAGGTGCGCTGGCCTTCCTTGGCCTCCGAGCGGACCAGCTGGATGACGCGGTGGCCCAGCGTGGTCAGCTGGGCCGTAAGCGCGCGCCCGACGGAGCCGCGGGAGCCAGTCATCGCCACGGTCAGCGGGCGGGTCTCGGTGGCCAGGACGTTGATGCCCTGGTCCCGCAGCTGGTTGATGAAGTTAAAGTCCCCGATCAACTTGTGCTGCCGGTAGGCAAAGGCGGACTCCAGCGCGCTATCGGGGATGCGGGTATCCACCGTGTCCGTGATCAAGGTGCCGCCCGCGTGGTCGGCGAACTCGTGGTCGTGGCGCCAGGAGGCCAGCCGCTTGAGCGGGGCGGAAACGCAGACGTCGCTGAAGGAAAATCCGCGGCGGTACCGGGACAAGTCGTGGCGGGCGACCCACTTGAGCCCGGCCGGCAGAGAAAAAACGGTGGTGCCGTCGGCCAGGCTGCGGGCTTGTTCCCGCGGGGACATGGGTAGGAAAGGTGGGGTCAGCCGGCTCACGGCGCCGGGACGGTTGTGCCAGTCCCATACCTGCTCGCGGTCGGCGGGGATGACGTGTTGTGCCTGGAATGTCACGGTGTGAAAGAACTCCTTTAAAAAGTCCGGGTATTCGGTGGAGTGTAACCAACTATTGTCCCAGTTTTTGGCCGGCCACGCGCTCGGCCCGCCCCCAGTTCGGGGGAGCCCGTGTTTCAGCTACGCGCAGGGGTGCGATCCGGGTGCGGGGGCTGCTAAGATTCGCCTTAGCACGTGCGGGTCAGGCAAATCCCCTACCCGCTTACGTGAATAATTTCATCTGACCCTTATTCGACATCCTTTAAAGACCGCACTGTGAGGCGGGGAAGGAGGTCACGATGAGTGGTTCCGACACCTCCGCGGAGTCCACTGAGCTGCTGAGCTCAGACGACGTCGCGCGCACTGTCGCACGCATCGCGCACCAAATCATCGAAAAGACGGCCCTTGATGAGGCCGACGCAAACCCAGTCGTTTTGCTGGGCATTCCTTCCGGTGGTGTGCCGTTGGCCCACCGGCTAGCAGAAAAGATCCAAGAATTCGCCGGCGTGACCGTGCCGTGCGGCTCTCTGGACATCACCCTCTACCGCGACGACCTGCGCTCCAAACCGCACCGTGCCCTGCAGCCGACCCGGATCCCCGGCGGCGGTATCGACGGCACGACCGTCATCCTGGTCGACGACGTCTTGTTTTCCGGCCGCACCATCCGCGCCGCCCTGGACGCCTTGTCTGATGTGGGGCGCCCCCGCGTTATCCAGCTGGCCTGTTTGGTCGACCGCGGCCACCGCGAGGTCCCCATCCGCGCGGACTACGTGGGCAAGAACATCCCGACGTCGCGCGACGAGGACATTGCCGTCTACAGCCGCGACCTTGATGACCGCGACGCGGTCGTGCTGACCCGCGTCTACCGGGAGGATTAGTGATGAAGCACCTACTCGATATTGCCGACGTCAGCGCGACCGACCTGGTGGCGCTTCTGGACGAGGCAGACCGTTTCAAAGAGGTCCTCGACGGCCGCGAGGTCAAGAAGCTGCCGACCTTGCGCGGACGGACCATCTACACCCTGTTCTACGAGAACTCCACGCGCACCCGCTCGTCGTTCGAGACCGCCGGCAAGTGGATGTCGGCCGACGTCATCAACCTGTCGGCCTCGACGTCCTCGGTGAAAAAGGGCGAGTCTCTGCGCGATACCGGCCTGACCCTGGCCGCCATCGGCGCGGACGCCATCATCATCCGCCACCCGTCCTCCGGCGCGCCGCAGCAGCTGGCCCGCTGGGTGGCCCCGAACGGCGAGGGCCCGTCGGTCATCAACGCCGGCGACGGCGCGCACCAGCACCCCACCCAGGCCCTGCTGGACGCGGTGACCATGCGCCAACGCCTGGGGATTAGCGGCGGGAACTTCTCCGGCCTCCGCGTGAAAATCGTGGGCGACTGCCTGCACTCGCGCGTGGTGCGCTCCAACGTGGATCTGCTCACCAAGCTCGGCGCGGAGGTCACCCTGGTCGCCCCAGCGACGCTGCTGCCGAACGGCGTGGAGAACTGGTCGGTGCGCGTGGCCTACGACTTCGACGCCGAGCTGGCCGACGCCGACGTGGTTATGATGCTGCGCGTGCAGGCCGAGCGCATGCACGGCGGCTTCTTCCCGTCGCACCGCGAATACGCCAACCTCTACGGCCTGTCGCCGCAGCGCGCGGCCCAGATGAAAAAGGACGCCATCATCATGCACCCGGGGCCGATGCTCCGCGGCATGGAAATCAACTACCAGGTGGCTGACTACGACAACACCGCCGTCCTGCAGCAGGTCAACAACGGCGTGCACCTGCGCATGGCAGTCTTGTTCACTTTGCTCGCCGGCGGCGAAAGCTCGGCGGAATAGGAGAAAGATACTCATGACCAACACTTCTCAATTCCCGGCTACCGGCGCCACCCACCCGGCGCCGCAGCGCCTGCTGCTTATTTCCCACGTCCGCCCCTACGGCGAAGGCGACCCGGTCGACGTCCTGGTCCGCGACGGCGTCATCGCCGAGATGGGCCCGGGCCTGGCCGAGAAGCTGGCCGGGGACGACGCCCAGCAGGCCGAGGTCATCGACGGCGCCGGCAACGTCCTGCTGCCGGGCCTGGTGGACATGCACGTCCACCTGCGCGAGCCGGGCCGCGAGGACACTGAGACCATCGAGACCGGTTCCCGGGCCGCCGCCAAGGGCGGGTTCACCGCTGTGTTCACCATGGCCAATACCAACCCGGTCACGGACCAGCCGGTCATCGCGGAGTCCATCTGGGCTAAGGCCCAGCGCATCGGCACCTGCGACGTGCACCCGGTGGGCTCTATCACCAAGGGGCTCGAGGGCAAGACGCTCACCGAGTTCGGCATGATGGCCCGCAGCGACGCCAAGGTGCGGATGTTTTCCGACGACGGCAAGTGCGTGGCCGACCCGCAGCTGATGCGCCGCGCCCTGGAATACGCCAAGGGCCTGGACGTATTGCTGGCCCAGCACGCCGAGGAGCCGCGACTGACCGACGGGGCAGTGGCGCACGAAGGTGAGACCGCCGCCAAACTGGGGCTGACCGGCTGGCCGCGGGTGGCCGAGGAATCAATTGTCGCCCGCGACGCCCTGCTGGCCCGCGACTACGGCAACCGCGTGCACATCTGCCACGCCTCGACCACCGGCACCGTGGAGCTGCTCAAGTGGGCTAAGTCCCAGGACATCCCCCTGACTGCGGAGGTGACCCCGCACCACCTGCTGCTGACCGACGACAAGCTGCACACCTACGACGGCGTCTTCCGCGTTAACCCGCCGCTGCGCGAGGAGCACGACACACAGGCCCTGCGCCAGGCGCTGCTGGACGGGGTCATCGACTGCGTGGCCACGGACCACGCGCCGCACGGCGCCGAGGACAAGTGCGTGGAATTCGAAAACGCTAAGCCGGGCATGCTCGGCCTGGAGTCCTCGCTGGCGGTTATCGCCAAGATCTTCGTCGCTTCCGGCCTGGCCGACTGGCGCTTCGTCGCCCGCGTGATGTCGGAGCGCCCGGCGGAGATCACCCGTCTGCCCGGCCACGGGCGCCCGGTCGCGGTCGGGGAGCCGGCGAACCTGACGCTGGTGGACCCGCAGAGCCCGTGGACCTCGGACTCGACGCGGCTGGCCTCCAAGGCGCGGAACAACCCCTATGAGGGGGAGGAATTCAACGCGCAGGTTACCCACACCATCCTGCGTGGCGCGGTGACGTACTCCCGCGGGACTGACGACTAAAGTCGGTCGTGGAAGAAATACATCAGACCGCATACAATAACTTTAAAGATTCACTAGTCAGCGAAAGGCACATTCATGACTGACTCCGCCCACCCCAACACGCCGGCCATCCTGGTCCTGGCCGACGGCCGCACGTTCCGCGGCTTCGGCTTCGGCGCCACCGGCACGACCCTCGGTGAGGCCGTGTTTACCACCGGCATGACCGGCTACCAGGAAACCATGACGGACCCGTCCTACCACCGCCAGATTGTGGTCACAGCCGCCCCGCAGATCGGCAACACCGGCTGGAACGACGAGGACAACGAGTCCCGCGGCAACCGCATCTGGGTCGCCGGCCTGGTGATCCGCGACCTGGCGCACCGCGTGTCCAACTGGCGCGCCGAGCGCAGCCTGCCGGAGGAGATGGAAGCCCAGAACATCATCGGCATCCGCGGCGTCGACACCCGCTCCCTGGTCCGCCACCTGCGCAACTACGGCTCCATCGCCGCCGGCATCTTCAGCGGCGAGGCCGCCGAGCGCGACGTCGAGGAACTGCTCGCCGAGGTCAAGGGCCAAGACTCGATGGAAGGCGCCGACCTGTCCAGCGAGGTGACAACCGCTAAGCCCTACACCGTGGAGGCGGAAGGGGAGAAGCGCTATACCGTCGTCGCCTATGACATGGGTATCAAGTCCGCCACCCCGCGCCACTTCGCCCGCCGCGGGATCGAGACCGTCGTCGTGCCGTCCGGCACCCCGCTCGCAGAGATCGAGCAGTACCACCCGGATGGGGTCTTCATTTCCAACGGGCCGGGCGACCCGGCCACGGCCGATGAGATGGTCGGCATCGTCCGCGACATCCTGTCCGCCGGCTACCCGTTCTTCGGCATCTGCTTCGGCAACCAGCTGCTCGGCCGCGCGCTGGGCCTGGGCACCTACAAGATGAAGTTCGGCCACCGCGGCATCAACGTCCCGGTGCAAAACCACCTCACCGGCAAGATCGACATCACTTCCCAGAACCACGGCTTCGCGCTGGACAACCCGACGGGCAAGCCGGGCGGGGAGTTCGAGTCCGACTTCGGGCCGGCCATTATCACCCACACCTGCCTCAACGACGGCACCGTCGAGGGCGTGGCGCTGAAGAGCGGCAAGGCCTATTCCGTGCAGTACCACCCGGAATCCGCCGCCGGCCCCCACGACGCCAACCCGCTGTTTGACCAGTTCATCGAGCTGCTCAGCCAGCGTGCAGAAAACAAGTAAAGACCAGGAAGGATAGCAAAGAAACCATGCCTAAGCGCAACGATATTAACCACGTCCTGGTCATTGGCTCCGGACCCATTGTCATCGGCCAGGCCTGCGAGTTCGACTACTCCGGCACCCAGGCCTGCCGCGTGCTCAAGGAGGAAGGCCTGCGGGTAACCCTGGTCAACTCCAACCCGGCCACCATCATGACGGACCCGGAATTCGCCGACCACACCTACGTCGAGCCTATCGAGCCGGAGTTCATCGAGAAGATCTTTGTCAAGGAAATTGAGGAGGGCCACCGGATCGACGCCGTGCTGGCCACCCTGGGCGGCCAGACCGCCCTGAACGCGGCCATCCAGCTGGACCGCCTCGGCCTCCTGGACAAATACGACATCGAGCTCATCGGCGCCGACATTGACGCCATCGAGCGCGGCGAGGACCGCCAGAAGTTCAAGGACATCGTCGCCTCCGTCGGCGGCGAGTCCGCCCGCTCGGCGGTCTGCTACAACATGGACGAGGTCCACGCCGCCGTCGAGAAGCTGGGCCTGCCGGTCGTCGTCCGCCCGTCGTTTACCATGGGCGGCCTGGGCTCCGGCCTGGCGTTTAGCTACGAGGACCTAGACCGTATCGCCGGCGGCGGCCTGGCCGCCTCCCCGGAGGCCAACGTGCTCATTGAGGAGTCCATCCTCGGCTGGAAGGAATTCGAGCTCGAGCTCATGCGCGACGGCGACGACAACGTCGTGGTCATCGCCTCCATCGAAAACGTCGACGCCCTGGGCGTGCACACCGGCGACTCGGTCACCGTGGCCCCGGCGCTGACCCTGACCGACCGCGAGTACCAGAAGATGCGCGACCTTGGTATCTCCATCATCCGCGCCGTGGGCGTGGACACCGGCGGCTGCAACATCCAGTTCGCCGTGAACCCGGAGGACGGGCGCATCATCGTCATCGAGATGAACCCGCGCGTGTCGCGTTCCTCCGCGCTGGCGTCCAAGGCCACCGGCTTCCCGATCGCCAAGCTGGCCGCCAAGCTGGCCATCGGCTACACGCTGGACGAGGTCACCAACGACATCACCGGCGTGACCCCGGCGGCCTTCGAGCCGACCCTGGACTACGTCATCGTCAAGGCCCCGCGCTTTGCCTTTGAGAAATTCCCGGGCGCCGACGACACCCTGACCACCACCATGAAGTCGGTGGGCGAGGCCATGGGCATCGGCCGCAACTACATCGCCGGCCTGAACAAGGTCATGCGCTCGCTGGAGAACAAGCCCGCGGGCTTCTGGACCACCGACGACGAGTTCTTCGCCGGCGAGCGCGCCGGCGACAAGGACGCCGTCCTGGAGGACCTGCGCACCCCGACCGAGGGCCGCATGTACGACGCCGAGCTGGCCCTGCGCCTGGGCGCTACCGTGGACGAGGTCCACGCGGCCTCCGGCATCGACCCGTGGTTCCTGGCCGAGCTGCAGGCGCTGGTGACCTTCCGCACCAAGCTGCTGGAGGCCCCGGTCTTGGACGCCGACCTGCTGCGCGAGGCCAAGTACTTGGGCCTGTCGGACGCCCAGATCGCCGCGCTGCGCACGGAATTCGCCGGCGAGGACGGCGTGCGCTCCCTGCGCTGGTCCCTGGGCATCCGCCCGGTCTACAAGACGGTGGACACCTGCGCGGGCGAGTTCGAGGCCCAGACCCCGTACCACTACTCGGCCTACGAGCTGGACCCGGACGCCGAGTCCGAGGTGGCCGAGCAGCGCGAGCGCGACAAGGTCATCATCTTGGGCTCCGGCCCGAACCGCATTGGCCAGGGCATCGAGTTCGACTACTCCTGCGTGCACGCCGCGCTCGAGCTGTCGCGTCAGGGCTACGAGACCGTCATGGTCAACTGCAACCCGGAGACCGTCTCCACGGACTACGACACCGCCGACCGCCTCTACTTCGAGCCGCTGACGTTCGAGGACGTCATGGAGATCTACCACGCCGAGTCCACCTCCGGCACGGTCGCCGGCGTCATCGTCCAGCTCGGCGGCCAGACCCCGCTGGGCCTGGCCGAGCGCCTGGCCGAGGCCGGGGTGCCGGTCGTGGGCACCACCCCGGACGCCATCAACCTGGCCGAGGACCGCGGCGAATTCGGCAAGGTGCTGGCCGCCGCCGAGCTGCCGGCCCCCGAGTTCGGTACCGCCACCAGCTTCGCCGAGGCCCGCGAGGTCGCCGCCAACATCGGCTACCCGGTCCTGGTGCGCCCGTCTTACGTCCTGGGTGGGCGCGGCATGGAGATCGTCTACGACGAGGCCTCCCTGGAGTCCTACATCGAGCGCGCCACCGAGCTCAGCGAAGACCACCCGGTGCTGGTGGACCGCTTCCTGGATTCGGCCATCGAGATCGACGTCGACGCCCTGTGCGACGGCGAGGAGGTCTACCTGGGCGGCGTCATGGAGCACATCGAGGAAGCCGGCATCCACTCCGGCGACTCCTCCTGCTCGCTGCCGCCGATGACCCTGGGGCCGCAGGACATCGAGAAGGTCCGCGAGTCGACCCGCAAGCTCGCCGAGGGCATCGGCGTCAAGGGCCTGATGAACGTCCAGTACGCGCTCAAGGACGACGTGCTCTACATCATCGAGGCCAACCCGCGCGCCTCCCGCACGGTCCCGTTCGTCTCCAAGGCGACCGGCGTGCAGCTGGCGAAGGCCGCCGCCCGCATCATGATGGGCTCGACCATTTCCGACCTGCGCTCCGAGGGCATGCTGCCGGAAAGCTACGACGGCGGCGCGCTGCCGATGGAGCACCCGCTGGCGGTCAAGGAAGCGGTCTTGCCCTTCAACCGCTTCCGCCGCCCGGACGGCTCCATGCTCGACACCCTGCTGTCGCCGGAGATGAAGTCCACCGGCGAGGTCATGGGCCTGGCCGACAACTTCGGTGCCGCCTACTTCAAGGCCGAGACCGCCGGCTTTGCCAAGCTGCCGAAGGAGGGCTCGGTCTTCGTCTCCGTGGCCAACCGCGACAAGCGCACGCTCATCTTCCCGATACACCGCCTGTCGACGCTGGGATACAAGATCCTGGCCACCGCCGGGACCGCCTCCATCCTGCGCCGCAACGGTATCGAATGCGAGTGCGTGCTCAAGTCCTCGGATATCCGCGGCGGGGCAGAGGGCAAGTCCATCGTGGACCGCATCCTGGACGGCGAGGTTGACCTCATCATCAACACCCCGGCCGGTTCCTCCGGCTCCCGCCACGACGGCTACGAGATCCGCGCCGCCGCCGTCGAGGTGGACGTGCCGCTGATTAACACCGTCCAGGGCGTGACCGCCGGCGTCCAGGCGCTCGAGGCGCAGCGCCAGGGCAACTTCGAGGTACGCGCGCTGCAGGAGCTCAAGCATGCCCCAGTCAACAACTAGCCAGCAGCAGCCCGGCAACCCCGGGCCGGGCTTCGGTGAGCGGCTGGTCGCCGCCGGCCAGGAACGCGGCCGGCTGTGCGTCGGCATCGACCCGCACCCGTACCTGCTTAAGCAGTGGGGCCTGGGCGTGGACGCCGCCGGCGTGCGCGAATTTAGCCGCCGCTGCGTGGAGGCGTTCGCGCCGGTGGCCGCGCTGGTCAAGCCGCAGGTGGCTTTCTACGAGCGCTTCGGCTCAGCGGGACTGGCGGCCCTGGAAGAGACCCTGTCCGGCCTGCGGGAGGCCGGCTGCTTGAGCGTGGCGGACGCCAAGCGCGGCGATATTGGCTCCACCATGGCCGGCTACGCCGACGCCTGGATGGCCGAGGACTCGCCCCTGCGGGCCGACGCGGTGACGCTGAGCCCGTACCTGGGCGTGGGCGCCCTGGAGCCGGCCTTCGCGGCCGCGCGGGCGACCGGGCGCGGCATCTTCGTGCTGGCGGCTACCTCCAACCCGGAGGCGCGAAAAATCCAGGGGTTCCAGGAGCCGGGTAGCTCCCGCTCCGTGGCCCAGTCCGTGGTGGATGCCTGCGCTGAGCGCAACGCGGCCGACCGGCCGGGCCAGGCCGGGGATATCGGCGTGGTGGTCGGCGCGACGCTGGACACCCCGCCGGAGTTGGGCCAGCTCAACGGGCCGGTCCTGCTACCGGGCGTGGGCGCCCAAGGCGCTGGCCCCGAGCAGGTCCGCACGATCGTTGCCGGGCGGGCCGAACTGGGCTTCGCGAATGTCTCGCGGGCCATCCTGGAGCGCGGCCCTAAGGTAGATGACCTGCGAAAATCCGCGGACTCCACCGCGGCGGAATTCCGGGATTAGCGGGCCCGCCGGGCCGATTATCGGCCCCGGGCCTAACCTGGTATTTTAGTAACCGCACCTTGATGACGTGCTGAAACGGTGCCCGACACCAAGCCCGGTAACGTCATCGACTTACTAGCAGTGCTAGGATTGCCAGAAGTCGGAGCGCGTGCCTGCGTGTAAGGCGCTGGTACTGGCTCCGGAATCTGGTATTCATGTACTGGACGTCAAAATCAATCTAACGAATCGGAGGAAACCCTGTGGCCCTTCCAAAGTTGACCGATGAGCAGCGTAAGGAAGCCCTCGCAAAGGCTGCTGAGGCCCGTAAGGCTCGCGCTGAGCTGAAGGCTGATCTGAAGCGCGGCGCTACCAACCTGAAGGAAGTTCTGGACAAGGCAGAAAGCGACGAGATCATCGGCAAGACCAAGGTCTCCGCTCTCCTGGAAGCACTGCCGAAGGTGGGCAAGGTCAAGGCTAAGGAAATCATGGAAGACCTGGAGATTGCTCAGACCCGCCGCCTGCGCGGCCTGGGTGAGCGCCAGCGTCGCGCCCTGCTGGAGCGCTTCGGCTACTCCTCCTAAGTCCCGTCATGTCTGGTGCAACCAAGCGCGGGCGGCTAGTGGTACTGGCTGGGCCGTCCGCAGTGGGTAAATCCACGGTGGTTTCGCGCCTACGCACCGGAGTGGACCGGCTGTATTTCAGCGTGTCCATGACGACCCGGCAACCCCGTCCTGGTGAGCAAGACGGGGTTGACTATTTCTTCGTCACCCCGGAACAGTTCCAAGAGCGCATCGACTCCGGCGAGATGCTCGAGTGGGCAGAGATCCACGGCGGGCTCCAGCGGTCGGGTACGCCAGCGCAGCCCGTGAAGGACGCGATGGCCGAAGGCCGCCCGGTCTTGGTCGAGGTTGATCTGGTCGGCGCCCGTGCCGTCAAGAAGGCGCTGCCCGAGGCGCAGCTGGTCTTCCTAGCGCCCCCGTCGTGGGAAACGCTGGTGGACCGCTTGACCGGCCGGGGGACGGAACCGCAGGACGTTATCGAGCGTAGGCTGGAAACCGCACGGCAGGAGCTAGCAGCCCAAGACGAGTTCGACCACGTGGTGGTCAACGAGGACTTGGAAGAGGCGGTCGCCGCCATCAGTGCTATCCTGCAAGGTTAGAGTCAGTATTCAAGTATCCGCAATTCAACGAAAAGGTGCATGTGACTAACGTGACCACCAATGACACCGCTGAGGCAGTAAAGGCCGAGCCGGTCTTCGACGCCCCCGAGGGCATCACCGCTCCGCCGATCGATGAGCTGCTGGACAAGGTATCTTCCAAGTACGCCCTGGTGATCTTCGCCGCGAAGCGTGCTCGCCAGATCAACAGCTACTACCAGAACCATGGTGATAGCGTGTTCGAGTTCGTCGGCCCGCTGGTCACCCCGGAAGCCGGCGAAAAGCCGCTGTCCATCGCCCTGCGTGAGATCGACGCGGGCCTGCTGGACCACGAGGAAGGCAACTAAGCCACTCGCGTTCCGCGCAGCACACCTCCCGGTACGGGCATCCCGCCCCGCCGGGAGGTTTTTGCGCGCTCTGGGCACCGCGCAGCGCCGGGGGAGCGGGACCGGTGCGTACAATGAGGTGCTGTGACTGAGCAGAACGGACAAGAGCAGCAAGAAGCCCGCCAGCCGGCGGCGCCCACCCCGCGCATCCTGGTGGGTGTGGCCGGCGGGATCGCCGCCTACAAGGCCTGCCACCTGGTGCGCGACCTGAAAGAGCACGGCGCCGACGTGCGGGTCATCCCGACCCCGAACGCGCTCAAGTTCGTCGGCGCCGCGACCTTCGAGGCCCTGTCCGGCCACCCGGTGGACACCTCGGTTTTTACCGCCGTCGACGAGGTCCAGCACGTCTCGCTCGGCCAGCATGCCGACGCCATTGTTATCGCCCCGGCCACCGCGGATCTCATCGCCCGCCTAGCCGCCGGGCGCGCCGACGACCTGCTCACCGCCTCCGTTTTGGTCGCGACCTGCCCGGTGATCGTGGCCCCCGCCATGCACACGGAGATGTGGAACCACCCCGCGACCCAGGACAACGTGGCCACCCTGCGCCGCCGCGGCGTCACGGTGCTCTACCCGGCGCACGGGCGGCTGACCGGCGCTGACTCCGGCGCCGGACGCCTGCTGGAACCCGCGCAGATCGCGGAGCTGACCCGCACGACCCTGGCCGGCTACGCACCGCGCGCCGACTGGCAGGGCACGAAGGTGGTCATCTCCGCCGGCGGTACCCAAGAGGACCTGGACCCGGTGCGCTACCTCGGCAACCGTTCCTCCGGCCGCCAGGGTTTTGCCCTGGCCGAGCTGGCCAGCCAGCGCGGCGCCGAGGTCGTCCTGGTCGCAGGCAACGTGGAGGACCTGCCGGTGCCGGCCGGCGCCCGCGTGGTGCGGGTGACCTCGACCCGGGACATGCTGGAGGCCATGGAGGCCGAATCCGCGGACGCCGACGTGGTCATCATGTCCGCGGCCGTGGCCGATTACCGACCGGCCACCGTGGCCGGTTCCAAGATGAAAAAGGGCGCGGACGACGCGGATCTCTCCCGCCTCGAGCTGGTGGAAAACCCGGATATCCTCAAGACCCTGGTGGACCGTCGCGCGGCGGGCGAGCTGCCGGCGCACCAGGTCCTGGTTGGCTTCGCCGCGGAAACGGGAGACGACAACCACACCGCCGTCGAGCTGGCGCAGGCCAAGCTACAGCGCAAGGGCTGCGACGTGCTCATGGCCAACGAGGTCGGGCACGGCAAGGTTTTTGGTCAGCTCGACAACCAGGGCTGGCTGCTGACCCCGGGCGCCGAGCCGCAGGAGGTGGCCCACGGGACGAAACAGGTCGTCGCGGCCCAGATCCTGGCCGCGGTGGACCGCGTGATGGGCGCGGAGAATGAGGCGTGAGGTTTCTTACCCACAGACAGACTAGGTTGCCCTTATAGACTGCTTGGTCTATGGTGGGGGATTGTTAAAGCTTGACGCGTCAGCCGAGCTGAAAAAGACTGTACTTCGTAGAAAAGGATAAATACGTGTCAGACAACGCCACCGCGGCGACCCGCCTATTTACCAGCGAGTCTGTTACCGAAGGTCACCCAGACAAGATCTGCGATGCCATCTCCGACGCCATCCTGGACGCCATGCTGGACGGGGATCCGCATGCGCGCGTAGCCGTCGAAACCCTGGTCACCACCGGCCAGGTCCACGTGGTCGGGGAGGTGCGCACCTCCACGTACGTCGAAATCCCGCAGCTGGTGCGCTCCACCCTTACGGAAATCGGATTTACCTCCTCCGACGTCGGCTTCGACGGGAATACCTGCGGCGTCAACGTCGCCATCGGCGAGCAGTCCGCCGAGATCGGCGCCGGCGTTGACTCGTCCACCGAGGTCCGCTCCGGCGACGAATTCGAGGCGGATGACCAGGCTGGCGCCGGCGACCAGGGCCTGATGTTCGGCTACGCCACCAACGAGACCGACGAGTACATGCCGCTGCCCATCGCCTTGGCCCACCGCCTGGCCCGCCGCCTGACCCAGGTCCGCAAGGAAGGCATTGTCGACCACCTGCGCCCGGACGGAAAGACCCAGGTCACCTTCGCCTACGACGACGCCGGCAACCCGAAGCACCTAGACACCATTGTGATCTCCACCCAGCACGACGAGGAGATCACCCAGGAGGAGCTGGCCGAGCAGCTGCGCACCCACGTGGTCGAGTGGGTCATCGAGGACGCCGGCCTGGCGCACTTCTACGACTCGGAGCGCACCACCTTGCTGGTTAACCCCTCGGGCTCGTTCATCCTGGGCGGCCCAATGGGGGACGCCGGCCTGACCGGCCGCAAGATCATCGTCGACACCTATGGCGGCATGGCCCGCCACGGCGGCGGTGCCTTCTCCGGCAAGGACCCATCGAAGGTCGACCGCTCGGCGGCCTACGCCATGCGCTGGGTGGCCAAGAACATCGTGGCCGCCGGCCTGGCGGATAAGGCCGAGGTGCAGGTGGCCTACGCCATCGGCCGCGCCAAGCCCGTGGGCCTGTACGTGGAGACCTTCGGCACCGCCCACGGCGACCTGACCGACGGCGCCATCCAGGCCGCCGTCAACGAGGTCTTCGACCTCCGCCCGGCCGCTATTATCCGCGACCTGGACCTGCTGCGGCCCATCTACCGCCAGACGGCTGCCTACGGCCACTTCGGGCGCACTGACGTTGACCTGCCCTGGGAGTCGACCGAGCGGGCCGCCGCCCTGCGCGCTGCCGCCGGACTGTAGAATCGGGGCCTATGCCACCCAAGACACCCGCTGCCACCAAACCGGTGGCGCGGGTGTTGCCTTTATTGGGCATCTCCCACCTGGACCGCGGCTTCGACTACTACGTCACCGAGGCGGACTCGGCGGCCGCCCAGCCCGGCGTGCGCGTGCGCATCCGCTTCGCCGGGCGGCTGTGCGATGCCCTGGTGCTAAGCCGCGAGCCGACCCCGGAATTCAGTGGCGAGCTACGCTTTATCGAGCGCGTCATCTCGGATTTCGTGGTCTACCCGCCGCAGCTGGCCGCCCTGGTCGAATCCTTAGCCGATCGTTACGGCGGGGTGCGCTCCGACATCATCCGCTCGGCTCTGCCGCCGCGCCACGCCAAGGCCGAAGAGGCGGACTTTTCCACTCCGTGGGAAGAGCTCGGTAGCACCACGGAACCGGACCTGTCCGACTGGGCCGGCTATGTCCACGGGCAGTCCTTCGTGGACTACGTTCTAGGCGGCAACCCCGCCCGCGCGGCCTGGCAGATGGCCCCCGGCAACGATTGGCACCGCCCGCTAGCGGCGCTCAGCGCCAAGGTCGCCATCGACGGCGGCGCGGTGCTGCTCGTCGTGCCGACGCAGCGCCAGCTCGACGAGCTGGAAGAGGGCCTGCGCGAATACGTCTCCGCCAAGCAGATCACCGTGCTGTCCAACAGCCTGGGCCCGCAGGCGCGCTACCGCCGCTTCCTCTCCGCGGTCAAGGGGCAGGCTCGGATCGTGCTGGGGACCCGCTCGGCCGCCTTCGCCCCGGTGAAGGGCCTGCGGCTGGCCGTGGTGGTCGACGACGGCAACGACAACCTGGTCGACAACGTCAAGCCTTATGTCCACGCCCGCGAGGTCTTAAGCACGCGCGCCGCCCAGGAGTCCGCCTCGCTTATCATCGCCGGCTTCTCCCGCACCGCGGAGACCCAACTGCTGGTCGAGGCCGGCTGGATGCACGACCTCGTCCCGGCCCCGGCCACCCTGCGCGCCCGGATGCCCGCGGTTGTGCCCGTCGGCACTTACGGCATCGACTTGTCCCGCAACACCGAGGGCGGGACCACCCGGCTGCAGGGCCCGGCCTTCCAGGCGATGGCCAGCGCGCTGGACCGCGGCGAGCCCGTCCTGGTGCAGTCCCCGCGGGCCGGGTACTTGCCCATTCTGGCCTGCGGCAATTGCCGCGCCCCGGCCCGCTGCCGCCACTGCAACGGGCCCATCGGCTTGCCGCCGGAGGAAGGCTCCGGCGCAGCGGGGCAGGCCTCAGCCCCGACCTGCCGCTGGTGCGGCCGGATCGCCGCCCATCACCGCTGCAGCGAGTGCGGCTCGCCCCGGCTGCGCGCGATCGTGCTGGGGCAGGAGCGCACCGCCGAGGAATTCGGCCGGGCGTTTCCCTCGGTGCGGGTCAAGGTCTCCGGCGGCAACCGCGTCCTCGAGGATGTCGAGCACTCCGCGCAGCTGGTGGTCGCGACCCCGGGGGCGGAGCCAGCCGTGCGCGGCGGCTTGTACGGCGCCGTGATCTTGATGGACACCGGCGCGCTGCTCAACCGGCAGGACCTGCGCGCCGGCGAGGACGCCTTGGCTAAGTGGGCGCGCGCCGCCCGCCTGGCCGCCCCGGCCGGCCAAGGCGGCGAGGTCATCGTCGCCGCGGACCCGGACCTGCCGCTGGTGCAGTACTTGGCCGAGTGGGACTTCGCGGCCGCCGCCCACGCGGAGCTGTCCAGCCGGCGGGAGGTCCGCTTCCCGCCCGCGGTGCACATGGCGGCCATCGACGGCCCGGACGCCGCCCTGGACGGCTTCCTGGAACTTGCCGAGCTGCCCGCCAACGCGGAGATCCTCGGCCCGGTGCCGCTGCCGCCGGGGCTGAAACTACCCGGCGACTACGATGAACAGCGCCTGGGCGCGCCGCAACGGGTGCTTGTGCGCACCCCGCTGGGGCCGCGCTCCGAGCTCGGACGCGCCCTGCGGCAGGCGAACGCAGCGCGCACTTCCCGCAAGGACGACGCGCCCCTGCGCATCCAGGTAGATCCGATCCATATTGGCTAAAACGGCGCACCAGCCGCCAGAAAGGGACAACGACCATGACGTTGCGACAAATCCGCCTTTTCGGCGATCCCGTGCTCAACACCGCGGCGGACGCGGTGACCTCCTTCGGCCCGGGGCTGCGCGCGCTGGCTCGGGACATGCTCGAAACCATGGATGCGGCCGGCGGCGTCGGGCTGGCCGCCAACCAGGTGGACGTGACCCAGCGGGTCTTCGTCTACGACTGCCCGGATAGCGGCGCGCGCCGCCGCGGCGTGCTGGTCAACCCCTCCTGGGCGCCGCTCGTCCCCGGCGCCGACGGGAAAGCCGCACCGCTGGTGCCCGGGCGCGAAGGCTGCCTGTCCATCCCCGGGGTGCCCGGCAAGGTGCCGCGGCACGAGCGGGTGGTGGTCAGCGGCTCGGACGAGTGGGGCCGGCCGGTGTGCCTGCTGGCCGGCGGGCTCTTGGCGCGCTGCATCCAGCACGAGTCGGATCACCTCGACGGGGTACTGTTTCTAGCGCACCTGAGCACCGAGGATCGCCGGGAGGCAATGGCGACCATTCGCTCCGCGGACTGGTTTAACCGTTAGGAGGCACCAGTCCGTATCATTGGGGAGACAACGCCAAACGCGAAGGTAAACCGGGTTGCCCGTAACACCTGCGGGCGGCCGGGAGCTAGAGGTCAATTGGGAAGGACGAGGGCCAAACCGTCATGCGCATTGTTTTTGCCGGGACACCAGAGCCGGCAGTGGTTGCCTTAGAAAAGCTCATCGCATCCGAGCACGAGGTCGTAGCCGTCATCACGCGGCCGGACGCGCGCCGCGGGCGCGGGCGCAGCCTGCACCCCAGCCCCGTCAAGGCCTGTGCGGAAAGCCACGGCATTGAGGTGCTTACGCCGACCACCCTGAAGCCGGGCACCGAGGACGGCCAGGAGCTGCGCCGCCGGCTCATTGAGCTGGCCCCCGAAGCCATCCCGGTCGTGGCCTACGGCAACCTGATCACCCCGGACCTGCTGGGAGTGGCCCCGCACGGCTGGGTCAACCTGCACTTTTCCCTCCTGCCCGCCTGGCGGGGTGCGGCGCCGGTCCAGGCCGCCATCGCCGCCGGGGACGACATCACAGGCGCGACGACCTTCCGGATCGACGAGGGCCTGGATACCGGGGAAATCCTCGGCACCGTCACGGAGGAAATCCAGCCCACCGACACCGCCGATGACCTGCTGACCCGGCTGGCCTATACCGGCGGCTACCTGCTGGTGGCCACTATGGACCTGTTAGAAAGCGGGCAGGCCGCGCCGCGCGCCCAGGAGGGCGAGGCGACGTACGCCGCCAAGATCTCCAAGGACGATGCCCGCATTCGCTGGCAGGACCCGGCCTTTGCCATCGACCGCACCGTGCGCGCCCACACCCCGGCCCCGGGCGCGTGGACCCTGTGGGGCGACAAGCGCGTCAAGCTGGGGCCGTTGACGCCCGTCAGCCTGGACGGCGACGCCCGCCCGGACCGTGACCATCTGGAACAGCTGCAGCCGGGCGAGCTGCACGTGGCCAAGGACTCCGTCTTCGTCGGCACCGGCAGCGGCGTGGTGCAGCTGGGCAACATCCAGCCGCCGGGCAAGAAGATGATGGAGGCCGCGGCCTGGGCCCGGGGCCTCAACCAGAACGATGGAAAGGTGGTCTTCGAATGAGTGGTGGTTTCCGTTCCCGCTCGAAGTCGGGGGACAAGCCGAAGGACAAGCCCAGCCAGGGTGCGGGCAACGGCCGTGACGGCAACGGCCGCGGCGGTAACGGCCGCGGCGGCGGGCGCAATCCTCGCGGAGGGAAGAATTTCCGCGACAACCGCGATAACCGCAACAACCGCGGCCACCGGCAGGGGCGTGGGGGAGCCGGCGCCGGCTCGTCCCACCGCGCCGGTCGGCAGGGCGGCTCCGGGCAGCGCCTGAACGAGCGCGCGCAGGCGGCCTCCCTGGCCCAGGCGGCGAAGCAGGCCGGGCTGGACCTGCCGCGCGCGGTGGCGCTGGAGACCCTGCAGCGCGTGCACCAGGAGGGCGCTTTCGCGAACCTCATTTTGCCGCGGGCGCTGCGGGAGCAGAAGCTCAGCGGCCGCGACGCCGCCTTTGCCACCGAGATCGCCTACGGCACCCTGCGCGCCGAGGGCGTGGTGGACGCGGTTATTGCGCGCTGCTCGAGCCGCGATCTTTCGGCCATCGCGCCGGCCGTGCTGGACGCCCTGCGGATGGGTGTCTACCAGGTGCTCTACACCCGGGTCGAGGACCACGCGGCCGTGGATACCACCGTGCGTTTGGTGGAGGCGGCCGGGGAGACCAAGGCCAAGGGCTTTGCCAACGGCATTATGCGCTCGGTGACCCGCCGCAGCCGCGAGGACTGGATCAACCTGCTGGCCCCGGACGACGAGGTCGCCCGCCTGGCCTTCGAGCACGCCCACCCGGAGTGGATCGCCCGCTCCTTTGCCCGCGTGGTCGGCCGCGAGGAGCTGCCCGCCGCACTGGCCGCGGACTCCGAGCGGCCCGTGGTGCACCTGGTGGCGCGCCCCGGGGAAATCACCGCTGAGGAACTCGCGCTGATGACCGGCTGCGAGCAGGGGCGCTACTCGCCTTATGCGGTCTACTTGGAGCACGGCGACCCGGCTGACCTGGAGCCGGTCAAGGAGCGCATGGCCGCCGTCCAGGACGAGGGCTCCCAGCTCATCGCCCTTGCCGTCGTCGAGGCGGAGGTCAGCGGCGAGGATCACGGCCGCTGGCTGGACCTGTGCGCCGGCCCGGGCGGCAAGGCCGCGCTCATGGGAGCGCTCGCGCGCATCGAGGGCGCGAAGGTGGACGCCGTCGAGGTCAGCGAGCACCGCGCCAAGCTCATCGACCGCACCGCCGGGGACCTGCCGGTGCGGGTCCACGTGGCCGACGGTTGCGACCCGGGCCTCGAGCCCGGCTACGACCGCGTTCTGGTGGACGCGCCCTGTTCCGGACTGGGCGCCCTGCGCCGCCGCCCGGAGGCGCGCTGGCGCAAGGAGGAAGCCGACCTGGCCGAGCTCAGCCGCCTGCAGTTCGAGCTGCTGCGCTCCGGGCTGGAGCTGCTGCGCCCGGGCGGGATCCTCATCTACTCCACGTGCTCGCCGGATCTGCGCGAGACCCGCGCAATCGTGGACAAGGCCGTCGCGCAGCTGGGCGCCGTGGAGGAGGACGCGCACGCGCTCCTGCCGGAGGCAATGACCGACGTGGGCGAGGAGAAGTCCGTCCAGATGTGGCCGCACCGGCACGGCACGGACGCGATGTTTTTCGCGGCCCTGCGCCGCAAGGACACGTAGGATAGTAGACATGTCAGCACCGATCATTTCGCCGTCCATCCTGGCCGCGGATTTCTCGCGGCTCGGCCAGCAGATCTCCGCTATTTCCAACGCGGATTGGATCCACGTGGACATCATGGATGGCCACTTCGTCCCCAACCTGTCTTTTGGCCCGGGTATCACCTCCACGGTCAACGGCCTGACCGACCAGCACCTGGACGTGCACCTGATGATCGAGCACCCCGAGAAGTGGGCGCAGACCTATATCGAGGCCGGCGCCGACTGCGTGATCTTCCACGTCGAGGCCATGGAGAGCACGGCCGCCGTGGTGGAGCTGGCCCGCGACCTGCGCAGCCAGGGGGTAATGGCCGGCATTTCCATCAAGCCGGACACTCCCATTGAATCGTGGCTGGAGATCTTGGAGGATATCGACCTGGTCCTGGTCATGAGCGTCGAGCCCGGCTTCGGCGGCCAGAAGTTCATGCCGGAGATGCTGGACAAGGCCCGTGCGCTCCGCGCGGCTATCGACGAGCGCGGCCTGGGAACCCTCATCGAGATCGACGGCGGCATCGACGCCACGACCATCTCGGAGGCCGCCGCGGCCGGGGTGGATGCCTTCGTGGCCGGCTCCGCCGTCTTCAAACACGCCGACCCGGGCCAGGCCGTCGACGACCTGCGCGCGGCCGCCACCCAAACCACCGCCTCTTAACAACAGCCACCTACCGCGTATCCATTCATCTACCACGCACGCAGCCGCCGGGCTGGGCCGCACAACGGCGAAGAACACAGACTTTTTGGAAAGGAATCGCATGCCAGAAGGACTCGCAGCGGGCATCGAGCGCGCCATTGAACGAGCAATCGAATTGGGCGCCGGCGTGCGGGGGACTACCAGCCCGAACCCGCCGGTGGGTGCGGTCGTGCTCGGCCCGAACGGTGAGGTCGTGGGCGAGGGAGCCACGCAGCCGGCCGGCAGCGACCACGCGGAGGTCGTGGCCCTGCGCGCGGCCGGGGAGGCCGCCGCGGGCAGCACCGTGGTCGTGACCCTGGAGCCGTGCAACCACACCGGGCGGACCGGGCCGTGCGCTCAGGCGCTCATCGATGCCCAGGTGGCGCGGGTTATCTACCTGCACGCGGACCCGACCGGTGCGGCCGGCGGGGCAGAGGCCCTGCGCCAGCACGGCATCGAGGTGGAAAAACAGGACGTGCCGGCGGCCCTGCGCACCCGCGACGCCGTGGTCCCGTGGCTGACCGCCGTGCGCCTGGGCCGGCCGCACGTGACCGTGAAATTCGCGCAGACCCTGGACGGCTACACCGCGGCGGCCGACGGCACGAGCCAGTGGATCACGGGCACCGCCGCCCGCGAGTACGCGCACCGGGACCGCGCCCACCGTGACGCGATCGTGGTTGGCACCGGCACGGCGCTCGCGGATAACCCCTCGCTGACCGCGCGGCGGGCGGACGGCAGCCTGTATGAGCACCAGCCGCGGCGCGTGGTCATCGGCAAGCGCGACCTGCGCGCCGCGGGCCCGGCGTCGACCAACCTCCGGGAGCTGGGCTATACCCAGTACGGTGACCTCGAAGAAGCCATGGAGGAAATGTACGACGACGGGGTCCGCGACGTGCTCGTCGAGGGCGGTGCCGGGCTGGCCAGCGCCCTGTTCTACGGCGGCTACGTCGACGCCATCAACGCCTATATCTCGCCCATGTTGCTGGGCGAGGGGCTCGGCATCCTGGCCCACCCGCTGGCCGACACCCTGGCGGACGCCCCGCGCTTTCACCACCTGGGCACCCGCCAGCTGGGCGAAGACGTCCTGGTGGAATACGTCACCAGCGACGCGGCGTTGGAGAGCATGAAGCTTTAGCACAACCGAATACCTTTAAACCCAACGAAGACGCAGTGAGCGCCGCCGCGAAAGGCGGCAGCCAACGGCGAAGGAGATACGCACCAGAAGTGTTTACCGGCTTGATTGAAGAAACGGGGGAAGTCGAGTCCCTCGAGCAGCTGGGGGATTCCATCCGGCTGTGGGTCCGCGCCCCGCACGTGGTCCAGGACGCGGGCCTGGGGGATTCCATCGCCGTCAATGGCGTGTGCCTGACCGTGGCGGAACTCAACGCGGACCGGACCGGCTTTGCCGCGGACGTGATGCAGGAATCCCTGAACCGCAGCGCGCTGGGGCAGCTGGGCGTTGGCGACCGGGTGAACGTGGAGCGGGCTCTGGCGGCCTCCGCGCGGCTGGGCGGGCATATCGTCCAAGGCCACGTCGACGGCACCAGCCGCCTGCTCGAGCGCACGCCCTCTAAGCACTGGGAGGTCTTGCGCTTTGCGCTGCCGGAGCCGCTGGCGCGCTACGTCGTGGAGAAGGGCTCCATCGCCATCAACGGGACCTCGCTGACCGTCAGCGCCCGCGGCGAGGACTGGTTCGAGGTTTCCCTTATCCCGGTGACCCTGCGGGATACCACCCACGGCGACCTAGCGCCCGGGGACGTGGTGAACCTGGAGGTCGATATCCTGGCGAAATACGTGGAAAACATGCTGGCCTACCCGAAGGCCGGCGGCGGTTTCGACCCGACTAAGGTTGAGCACTATGAGCGTTGAGGAGCAGCAGACCGCCGCGGGTAGCGTGCGGTTGGATTCGGTGGAGACCGCAATCGCGGAGATCGCGGCCGGCAAGCCCGTCGTCGTGGTCGATAACGAGGATCGGGAAAACGAGGGCGATCTGATCTTCGCCGCCGAGCTGGCCACCCCGGAGCTGGTTGCTTTCATGGTGCGCTATTCCTCCGGCTATATCTGCGCCCCGCTGATGCCGGCCGACTGCGCCCGGCTGAACCTGCCGCCCATGGTCGCGCGCAACGAGGACGTGCGCGGAACCGCCTACACCGTGACCGTCGACGCCGCGACCGGCACCACGGGCATTTCCGCGACCTCCCGCGCCGAGACCATCCGCCGCCTGGCGGATCCGGAATCCACCACGCTGGACTTCACCCGGCCTGGCCACGTGGTGCCGCTGGCCGCCCGCCCGGGTGGGGTCTTAGAGCGCGAGGGCCACACGGAGGCCTCGGTGGACCTGGCCCGCCTGGCGGGCCTGCGCCCGGCCGGCGTTTTGTGCGAGATCGTCTCCGAGGAGGATCCGACGGACATGGCGCGCTCGCCGGAGCTGCGCCGCTTCGCCGACGAGCACGGGCTGGCGATGATCTCCATCGAGCAGCTCATCCAGTGGCGCCGCCGCCACGAGTCTCAGGTCGAGCGCGTCGTGGACACCCAGCTGCCCACCGACTACGGCCGCTTTACCGCCATCGGCTACCGCCACGCGGTGGACGGCCAGGAGCACGTGGCCCTCATCGCCGGCGATCCGGAGCAGCTGGTTGGGGCGGAAAACGTCACCGTGCGGGTGCATTCGGAGTGCCTGACCGGGGACGTGTTCTCCTCCCGTCGCTGCGACTGCGGCCAGCAGCTGCACCGCTCGCTGGAAATCATCCAAGAGGCCGGCAGCGGCGTGGTCATCTACCTGCGCGGCCACGAAGGCCGCGGCATCGGCCTGCTGCACAAGCTGCAGGCCTACCAGCTCCAGGACCAGGGGCTGGACACCGTGGACGCCAACCTGGAGCAGGGCCTGCCGGAGGACGCCCGGGAATACTCAGTGGCGGGGCAGATCCTGCGGGACCTGGGGATCGTCTCCGCCCGCCTGCTGACCAACAACCCGCACAAGGGCGAGGGCCTGGCTGGCTTCGGCGTGGACGTGAGCGCGCACCAGCCGCTGGAGGTCGCGCCGAACGCGGACAACATCAAGTACCTGCGCACCAAGCGCGACCGGATGGGCCACGACCTGCCGCAGGTCGCCACGTGGGACGCCGAACACGGCGTAACCTCCTAGGCAATACCAGCCGCCGCGCACGGCGCAGCACCACCGCCAAGACAGCACCACCGACAGAAAAACTGCACCGACAGCAAAGACCACCGACCGGAAAGAGGTACCAAAATGAGTAAGGAAGGCTTGTCGGAAATCGACTCGGTCGATGCGCGCGGGATTTCCGTAGCCGTCATCACCGCGACCTGGAACGCGGACATCTGCGATCAGCTGCACGAGCAGGCGCTGGCCGCCGCCGAGCGCAACGGCGCGCGCGCCGAGGGCTTCCGGGTCGTCGGGGCGCTGGAGATCCCCGTGGCCGTGCAGGCCGCGGCGCGGCGTTTCGACGCCGTGGTGGCGCTGGGCTGCGTCATCCGCGGCGGAACCCCGCACTTCGACTACGTTTGCGACTCCGTCACCCAGGGGCTGACCCGGATCGCGCTGGATGAGTCCACGCCGGTGGCCAACGGCATCCTCACCGTCAACGACCACGACCAAGCCGTGGACCGGGCCGGTTTTGCCGGCTCCGCCGAGAACAAGGGATCTGAGGCCATGGTGGCGGCCTTGGACACCGTGCTGAAGCTGCGGGCGATTAACCAAACCGGCAGCGCGGACGTAGACTATGAGGGCGCAGAAAAAGGAGTGGAGCACTGATGACTGACAGCACTGGCAAGCCGGCGAAGCCACAACTGTCCGAAGAGGAGTTGCTGGCCTATACCCGCATCGACCCCTTCGCCCAGACCAGCAAGAAGCCGTGGGAGCTGGAGGTCAAATCCCCGTACCTGCGCAAGCTGGCGGTCATCGTCGTCATCGTAGTCATGGCTGTCCACATCTTCATGGGCCTTACCTTGGACATCGAGTTCACGGGCGCTACCGTGACCACCATTGACAAGTTCGCCTTCCCCGGCGTGGGCGTGCTGCTGTCCATCCTGTTCTGGCTCATCCTGACCCGCCCGCGCGTGCGGGCCAACGAGGACGGGGTAGAGGTCCGCAACATCGTGGGCACCCGCTTCTACCCGTGGGCCGTCATCTACGGCCTGTCCTTCCCCGAGGGCGCGCGCATGGCGCACCTGGAGCTGCCGGAATTCGAATACGTACCGATGTGGGCCCTGCAGGCCGGTGACAAGTCCACCATCATGGACTCCGTCAACAAGTTCCGCGCCCTGGAAGCCCGCTACATGCCGCAGGATTAGGCGCCGCTGTGGCTGATCCAACTACCTATCGGCCGGCCCCCGGAACCATCCCCACGGAACCGGGGGTCTACAAGTTCCGAGACGACAACCGCCGCGTCGTCTACGTGGGCAAGGCGAAGAACTTGCGGGCCCGGCTGTCCAATTACTTCCAGGACATCACCCAGCTGCACCCGCGCACCCGCCAGATGGTGCTGACCGCCGCCTCCGTGGAGTGGACCGTGGTGGCCAGCGAGGTGGAAGCGCTCCAGCTGGAGTACACCTGGATTAAGCGCTTCGACCCGCGGTTCAACGTGATGTACCGCGACGACAAGACCTACCCGATGCTCGCGGTATCGGTGGGCGAGCGCTTCCCGCGCGCCTTCTTCTACCGTGGCCCGCGGCGCAAGGGCGTGCGCTATTTCGGCCCCTATTCGCACGCGTGGGCCGTGCGCGAGACCCTCGACCTGCTCACCCGTGTGTTCCCCATGCGCACCTGCACCAAGGGCGTGTTCAACCGCCACGAGGCGCTCGGCCGGCCCTGCCTGCTGGGCTATATCGGCAAGTGCGATGCCCCCTGCATCGGCCGCGTCAGCGAGGACGAGCACCGCGCCACCGTCAAGCGCTTGGTTTCCTTCATGAACGGCAACACCGCCTCGGTTATCCGCCAGCTGACCCAGGAGATGAAGGAGGCCTCCGCCAACCTGGAATTCGAGCGGGCCGCGCGCCTGCGGGACGACCTGGGCGCCATCAACAAAATCATGGAGCAGCAGTCCGTCGTCTTCGGCGACGGCACGGACGCCGATCTCATCGCCTTCCACACCGACGAGCTCGAGGCCGCGGTGCAGATTTTCCACGTGCGTGACGGTCGCATCCGCGGCCAGCGCGGCTGGGTCGTGGAAAAGGTTGGGGACCAGGCGAGCACCGAGACGGTCGCCGAGGGCGAGGAGGACCCGGCGCTGCCGGCGCTCATCCAGAACTTCCTCATCCAGTTCTATTCCGACGCCGTGGAGCGCGAGAAGCAGGAGGCCGCCGAGGACGCGGCCATTGACCTGGGCGTGCCGCGCCGCGGCGTCGACCAGGAGTCCCACGCGAAGTCGCGCACGGTCAAAGTGGTCCCGCCCGAGATCTTGGTCCAGCACCTGCCGGCCGAGGACGCGGAGGTCAAACAGCTACTGGAGGAGCTCCGCGGGGCGCGGGTGGACCTGCGCGTGCCGCAGCGCGGGGACAAGCGCGCCCTGATGGAGACGGTCACGCGCAACGCCAAGGACTCCCTGCGCCAGCACAAGCTCAAGCGGGTGGGGGACCTGACGGCGCGTTCCGCCGCGCTGCAAGACATCCAGGAAGCCCTGGGCATGGAGCAGGCGCCCCTGCGCATCGAGTGCACGGACATCTCCCACATCCAGGGCACGGACGTGGTGGCCTCCCTGGTGGTCTTCGAGGACGGCCTGCCGCGCAAATCGGATTACCGCCGTTACCGCATCAAGGAGGCCGCTGGCGACGGCCGCTCCGACGACGTCGGCTCGATCGCGGAGGTCACCCGCCGCCGCTTCAAGCGCCACCACGTGGACAAGCTGGCCAACCCGGACGAGGAGTCGGAGGAGCAGACCTTCTCCGACGAGCAGGTGGTGGAGGAATCCGCGGAGGCCGGGCGCCGCTTCGCCTACCCGCCGCAGCTGTTCATCGTCGACGGCGGCGCGCCCCAGGTGGCCGCGGCCCAGGAGGTCTTCGACGAGCTGGGCATCAACGACGTCGTGCTCGTGGGCCTGGCCAAGCGCCTGGAGGAGATCTGGGTGCCCGGCGACGACGAGCCGGTGATCCTGCCGCGCAACTCGCAGGCGCTCTACCTGCTGCAGCAGATCCGCGACGAGGCCCACCGCTTTGCCATTACCTACCACCGGCAGCAGCGCTCGGCGCGGATGCGCTCGTCGGTGCTGGATGCCATCCCAGGCCTCGGGCCGCAGCGGCGCAAGGACCTGGTCAAGCACTTCGGTTCGGTCAAAAAGCTCAAGCAAGCCTCCGTCGAGGAGATCGCCGAGGTCAAAGGCTTCGGTCCGAAGCTGGCCCAGACCGTCTTCGACGGCCTGCAGGCGCGCTAGGCGTCCGGGCGGGCCGGAAGCGGCGGCGAACCAGATAGAATAGCCACATGGCACAATTTGTCACCCCTCCCATCCTGCTGACCGGCATGTCCGGCGGCGGGCTCAGTACGGCGGCCAAGGTTTTAGAAGACAAGGGCTACTTCGTCGCGCACAACCTGCCCCCGGTTCTCATCGTGGAGCTGCTGGAGCTGTGCGCCCAGGACGACTCGCCCGTCGACAAGGTCGCGGTCGTCACCGACGTGCGCAGCCGCATGTTCCCCGGCTCCTTGCTGGAGACCTTCGACCAGCTACGCGAGCGGGACATGCAGCCCACCGTGCTGTTCATGGATGCCCGGGACGACGTACTGATCCGGCGCTTCGATTCCGTCCGGCGCACCCACCCGCTGCAGGGCGAGGACACCCTCAAGGTGGGCATCCGCCGGGAGCGCGACGCTATTGCGAGCGTGCGCGCCCGCGCCGATATCATCCTGGACACCACGAACCTGTCGGTTCACGATCTGCGCCGCGCGATCGAGGCCTCCTTCGGGCCGCTGGGCAGCCAGAAGCAGCACGTCACCGTCGAGTCCTTCGGCTTCAAGCACGGCTCGCCGCGCGACGCGGACCTGGTCGTCGACGTGCGTTTCCTCCCGAACCCGTATTGGGTCCACGAGCTTCGGCCCTACCGCGGCACGGACGCGCCGGTGGCTGATTACGTGCTCTCCCAACCGAGCGCGGAGGAGTTCATCAACCGGTTTATGTCGATGTTGGATTCCATGCTGGCCGGCTACCACCACGAAGGCAAGAACTTCATCACGGTCGGCGTCGGCTGCACCGGCGGGCACCACCGCTCCGTAGCGGTGGCCGAGGAGATCGCCCACCGCCTTCGCGAGGCGGGCAAGGTGGACGTGAGCGTGCTGCACAGAGATATCGAGCGGGATTAAGCCACCTAGCCAACTAGCCACCCAGCCAACTAGCCACCCAGCCACTGGCGGGAGGCGGTGCTCCCAAGCAAGTCCCAGCACAGGCTTTCCAGTAACTGAATATTCCACTACGAACGCGGGCGACTACCGCCCGCACAGTCGGTGGTCCGCAGCAGGCCGGGCGCCCCGCGCCCTGATACTAGGCAAGGACCTGTGTGAGCTTCCGGGCCCTGGGCCTAGAGCGCCAAGGATCGACGGAAGCGGCCACCGGCGACGAGACGAAAGAAAGGCGGCAGGGATCTTTTCCGATGTCTAATCCCTTCCACGTAGCCTGCCTGGGCGGCGGGCACGGCTTGTACCAAACCTTGCTCGCGGCGCAGGAGACCGGCGCCACGAAGGTGACCGCTATCGTGACAGTGGCGGACGACGGCGGCTCCTCCGGGCGCCTGCGCCGGGAACTGGCGATCATCCCGCCGGGGGATCTGCGCATGGCCTTGGCGGCGCTGTCCGACGGCGAGGACGAGGGCCGTTTCTGGGCGACTACACTCCAGCACCGCTTCGGCGGGCACGGGGCCTTGGCCGGGCACGCCCTGGGCAACCTGCTCATCGCGGGGCTGACGGAGATCCTGGGCGATAGCCAGGCCGCCCTCGACAAGGTCGCGGAGCTGACCGAGTCGCACGGCCGCGTCCTGCCGGTGGTCAACCAGCCTTTGGAAATCGAGGCGGAGGTCGCCGGCCTCGACGAGGACCCGCGGGTGGTGCGCTCGGTCCGCGGCCAGGTGGCCGTGGCCTCGACGCCGGGGCAGGTCCGCCGCGTGCGGATCATCCCCGAGGACGCCGAGGTCAACGATCTGGTCCTGGAGGCCATCGGCCAGGCCGACCTCATCACGTTGGGGCCGGGCTCGTGGTTTTCCTCCGTGCTGCCGCACGTGGTCATCCCGCGTCTGATGGAGGCCATCAGCGCTGCCGATGCCCTGCGCGTGGTGGTGCTCAACCTGTCCGCGGAGCCGGGGGAGACCCAGGGCTTTTCGGCGGAGCGCCACCTGCATGTGCTCGCCCAGCACGCCCCGGGCCTGCGGATCGACAAGATCCTGGTGGAGGAGAAGATCCTCACCGCGCCCAGCGAGCGGGAATACCTGCAGCGCGCCGCCCGCGCGCTGGGGGCCACGGTCGAGTACGCGGATCTGTGCCGGTTGGACGAGAACGGCCAGCCCACCAGCGTCCACGACCCGGATAAGCTGTCTGCTGCGCTTTCCCGGATGCATTCCGCCTTCCTCGAGGCCGGGCGCTAGAATAGGCATTCTGTTTTAATATTTTTCATCTCCATTTCGATTACCTGACGACAACCGGTGAGCCGCTGCGGGGCCCGGAAGCTGGGCTCGGCAGAATAGAAAGGGCAGGAAGGCATAGAAGATGACTCTTACCGACGCGGTCAAAAAAGAGTTGACGGCGGTGCACGCCACCCGCACTAGCGCGCGGGCAGCAGAGCTGGCGGCCATCTTGCGTTTCGCCGGCGAGCTGACCGTCTCGGGCAGCTCCATGATGTACGAGGTACAGCTGCCGGACCAGGACACGGCCGACCGGGTGATTGCGGCCCTGGACGAGCTTTACGGGATCAAGGTGGGCAGCCACGTGGTGGGCCCGACCGCCGCCCAGGCCCACAAGCGGGCCCGGATCCACATCCGGATCACCGACGGCACTCCCGACCTAGTCCGCCGCCTGGGGCTTATAACCCGCTCCGGGCACCCGGTGGTGGGGCTGCCGCCGCAGGTGATTTCCGGCTCCATCGCCGACAACGAGGCCGCGTGGCGCGGGGCCTTCCTGGCTGCCGGCTCCCTGACCGAGCCGGGCCGGTCCTCCTCGCTGGAGGTCGTCTGCCCGTGCCAGGAAGCTGCGCTGGCCCTGGTGGGCTGCGCCCGGCGCCTGGGCCTGTCCGTCAAGACTAAGGAGACCCGCGGGGCCGACCGCGTGGTGGTGCGCGACGGCGACGCCATCGGCGCGCTGCTGACCCGCATGGGCGCGCAGGTCACCCGCCTGAAGTGGGAGAAGAAGCGCCTGCGCAACGAGGTGCGCATGAGCGGGGAGCGCCTGCAGAATTTCGACGACGCCAACCTGCGGCGTTCGGCGCGCGCGGCCGTGACCGCGGCGGCCCGCGTGGAGCGCGCCATGGAGATCCTGGGCGACGACGTGCCGGAGCACCTGGCGGACGCCGGCCAGCTGCGCGTGCAGCACCGCGAGGCCTCCCTGGAGGAGCTCGGCCGCCTGGCTGATCCGCCGATGACCAAGGACGCGGTGGCCGGCCGGATCCGGCGCCTGCTGTCCATGGCGGACAAGCGGGCCGAAGAACTAGGCATCCCTTCTACCAGCGAGGCAGTCACCGAGGATCTCTTCGACGCGGACGGCGCCGGGCACGGCGAGGACCAGGCCGGCGGGGAGAGCTAGGGCGGCCGGAACCGACCGAGGGGAGTGGCTTAACCCGTCCCGCGCGGGGATTTGTGCCCAGAATCACGTCACCTATCTTTCCCTCGGCGCTATGCGGGCCAAACCGGGCATCCCCTTCTAACCTGCGGGTATGGGCGGTGTTTTGTGGCCGTGTCCAGGAATATTAGTCACCGGATGTGAGAATATGTCTGGTTTTGTTGATTTGCTTTCCGTTACCCGTGCGCGCTAGCGCGAGCGCCGGTAGTATCGGTCTTGTTGGAAGTTGTCGAGGAGAAGCCAAGCTACCTCACGTAGCCCTCGGTGAGTTCCACCAGACGTAAAACCTTACGTACATCCAATTTTCTAGGAGAACATCAAGTGACTATCCGCGTAGGCATCAACGGCTTCGGGCGCATTGGCCGCAACTTCTTCCGCGCAGTCGTCGAAGGCGAGCACGACCTGGAGATCGTCGCGGTCAACGACCTGACCGACAACCAGACCCTGGCAAACCTGCTGAAGTACGACTCCGTTCTGGGACGCTTCCCGGGCGAAATCACCTACGACGACGAGTCCATCACCGTCGATGGCAAGCGTGTGGTCGTCACCGAGGAGAAGGATCCGAAGGATCTCAACTGGGGCGAGCACGGCGTTGACATCGTCATCGAGTCCACCGGCAAGTTCCGCACCGGCGAGAGCGCTCGCGCGCACCTCGAGTCCGGCGCCAAGAAGGTCATCATCTCCGCTCCGGGCAAGGAGGTCGACGCCACCTTCGTCTACGGCGTTAACTCCGAGGACTACGATCCGGCTAACCACAACATCATCTCGGCTGCCTCCTGCACCACCAACTGCCTGGCGCCGATGGCCAAGGTCCTGGACGAGAAGTTCGGTATCGAAAACGGCCTGATGACCACCATCCACGCCTACACCGGCGACCAGCGCCTGCAGGACGCTCCGCACAAGGACCTGCGCCGCGCCCGCGCCGCTGCCGTCAACATGGTTCCGACTTCCACCGGTGCTGCCAAGGCCGTGGCTAAGGTCCTGCCGAACTTGGAGGGCAAGCTGGACGGCTACGCCATGCGCGTGCCGATCATCACTGGCTCCGCCACCGACCTGACCTTCACCGCCTCCCGCGACGTCACCGTCGAGGAAATCAACGCCGCCATCAAGGAAGCCGCCACCGGCGAGTTCGCTGACGTTTTGGGCTACACCGAGGACCCGCTGGTCTCCACCGACATCGTCACCGACGGCCACGGCTGCATCTTCGACTCCGGCATGACCAAGGTCTCCAACGGCAACCTGGTTAAGGTTCTCGGCTGGTACGACAACGAGTGGGGCTACACCGCCCAGCTGCTGCGCCTGACCGACCAGGTGGCAGCAAACCTCTAAGGAACAGTTTCTCAGGAAACAGTTTTCTGTGACACCGACCCAGCGCAGGCCCAGCCCACTTTACGGCGCCGCCCGCGTTGGGTCGGTATTGTTTTAGGTGCATCAAATTTCGCCAAAGGAGTAGGAAAAACTATGGCTTTCAAGACGCTAGACGAACTGCTTTCCGAGGGCGTGGAGTCCCGCCACGTGCTCGTGCGCTCCGACTTCAACGTCCCGCTGGACGACGAAGGAAACATCACGGACCCGGGCCGCATTACCGCTTCGCTGCCGACCATCCGCGCGCTGGTCGACGGCGGCGCCAAGGTCATCCTGACCGCCCACCTGGGCCGCCCGAAGGGCGAGGTCAACCCGAAGTACTCCCTGGCTCCGGTCGCGGAGGCCCTGTCCGAGGCCCTGGGGCAGTACGTCGCGCTGGCCGGTGATGTCTGCGGCGAGGACGCCCACGAGCGCGCCAACGGCCTGAACGACGGTGACGTTGTCCTGCTGGAAAACGTCCGCTTCGACCCGCGCGAGACCTCCAAGGACGAGGCCGAGCGCGAGGCGTTCGCCGCTGAGCTGGCCGCCCTAGCCGCCGACAACGGCGCTTTCGTCTCCGACGGCTTCGGCGTGGTCCACCGCGCCCAGGCCTCCGTCTACGACGTCGCCAAGAAGCTGCCGCCCTACGCCGGCAAGCTGGTCCAGAAGGAGCTGGACGTGCTCTCCACCGTGGCGAAGGAGCCGGAGCACCCCTACGTCGTCGTTCTGGGCGGCGCCAAGGTCTCCGACAAGCTGGGCGTCATCGAGGCCCTGGCCGGCAAGGCCGACAAGGTCATCATCGGCGGCGGCATGTGCTACACCCTGCTGGCGGCCAAGGGCTACAACGTGCAGAAGTCCCTGCTCCAGGAGGACCAGATCGACAACTGCCGCGACCTGCTCGAGCGCTTTGGCGACAAGATCGTCCTGCCGGTCGACCTGGTCTCCGCCACCGAGTTCGCCGCCGACGCCGAGCACGAGACCAACTCGGTCTCCGAGATCCCGGAGGGCTGGATGTCCCTGGACATCGGCCCGAAGACCGTCCAGGAATTCGCCTCCGTGCTGGCCGAGTCCAAGACCGTGTTCTGGAACGGCCCGATGGGCGTTTTCGAGATGGAGGCCTTCTCCCGCGGCACGGCCGGCGTGGCCCAGGCCATCATCGACGCCACCAAGGCCAACGGGTCCTTCACCGTGGTCGGCGGCGGCGACTCCGCGGCCTCCGTGCGCGCCCTGGGCCTGGACGAGGACGGCTTCAGCCACATCTCCACCGGCGGCGGCGCATCGCTGGAATTCCTGGAAGGCAAGGAACTGCCGGGCGTTTCCGTCCTCGAAGCCTAGCTTGTGCACGCCCCGCGTAACCGCGCGGGCAGCCTCCGTTTAAACCCCTAAGAAAGGACCACCACGTCATGGCACGTAAACCGCTTATCGCGGGCAACTGGAAGATGAACCTTGACCACATTGAGGCCATCGGTTCGGTGCAGAAATTCGCCTTCTCCTTGCCGAAGGAATACTACGAGAAGGCGGACGTGGCCTTCCTCGTGCCGTTCACGGATCTGCGCACCATCCAGACCCTGGTCGACGGGGACAACCTGAAGATCACCTACGGCGCGCAGGATGTCTCCCGCCACGAGTCCGGCGCCTTCACCGGCGAGGTCTCCGCCCACATGCTGTCCAAGCTGGGGGCTAGCTGGGCCATCGTCGGCCACTCCGAGCGGCGCCAGTACCACTACGAGACGGACGAGACCGTGGCGCAGAAGGCCGCGGCGGCACTGAGCCAGGGCATTAGCCCGATCGTCTGCGTGGGCGAGCCGCTCGACGTGCGGGAGGCCGGCACCCACGTGGACTTCGTGGTCAACCAGACGCGCAACTCCCTGGCCGGCCTCGATAAGGAGCAGCTGGCCAAGGTCGTCGTGGCCTACGAGCCGGTCTGGGCTATCGGCACCGGAAAGGTTGCCTCCGCCGCCGACGCGCAGGAAGTCTGCGCCGCCATCCGCGGCGTGCTGGGCGAGCTGGCCGGCGAGGAGACCGCGCAGAAAATGCGCATCCTCTACGGCGGCAGCATGAAGGTGGACTCCGCGGCCGAGCTGGTCAGCCAGCCGGACGTGGACGGCGGCCTGGTCGGTGGCGCCTCCCTGGTGGGCGAGGACTTCGCCAAGCTGGTGGCCAACGCCGGCAACGCCGTCAACTAATAGACCCGCCCGCCCCGGCGCCGTCTCTGCGGTGCCGGGGCTTCGGCGGGGCGCTACTACTGCCATGGTGGCAGGTGGTGTAGACTAGCCCGAGTACAAAAAGCGCTGGAGCGTGCCGCGCATTGACCGCGCCCGCTGGCCGGCGCCCAGACCTTTCGGCCTCTTCGAGAAGCAAGGAATTTTAATGACCCTGGCATTGCAGATCATTCTGGTTATCGCAGCAGTCTTGATGTCTGTGTTCGTCCTGCTCCACAAGGGCAAGGGCGGCGGCCTCTCTAGCCTGTTCGGCGGCGGGGTGCAGTCTAACCTGTCCGGTTCCACCGTCGTGGAAAAGAACCTGGACCGCGTGACCGTCGTGCTGGTCATCATCTGGCTGGGCTGCGTGATCGGCCTGAACCTGATCACCGCCTACAGCTAAACCGCGGGCAGCGGGGCGCTTCCGCTCCGCCGCACACGCCGCGCATATTAAAGCACCGCCTAGCTGGTATCCCCAGCTAGGCGGTGCTTTTGTCGGTAGTGACTGGCTTTCCCGGCTACTGCGCGGCGGCGTCGTCTGCCAGGTAGAGGCGGGTGGCGCGCTCGCCCTGGGCGCCGGCGGCCGGCCAGTCGAGGGCGTCCGCGCGGTCGATGACGTGCTGGGCGGCCTCGGCCTTTTCCTGACCGCTGACCAGCAGCCAGACCTGCTCAGCGCGGCGGATGGCCGGCAGGGTCAGGCTGGCGCGCTCGGCCGGGGGCTTGGGGGAGTCGGTCACCGCGACCACCAGGCTTTCCTGCTCCCGCACCGCCGGGGTGTGGGGGAAAAGCGAGTTGATATGGCCCTCACCGCCCATGCCCAAAAGGTGGAGATCGAAACCGCGCGGGGCGTACTCGTCTAGCACCGCGGCGTAATCCGCGGCGGCCTGCTCGAGGTCGGCGTCGCCCAAGCCGTAGCCGTGGATGTGGGAATCCGGGATGCCGACGTGGTCGAGCAGGGCGGCGCGGGCCTGTCCCTCGTTGGACTCTGGATCATCGACGGCCACGTTGCGCTCGTCGCCGAAGAAGACGTGCACGCGGGACCAGTCCACCTGCAGGGCCGGGAAATCCTCGCCTTGGGCCTGCGCGGCGTCGGCGAAGCGGCGCAGCTGCTCGAGCATCCCGATGCCGGCGCTGCCGCCGGTCAGCACCACGCGGGCGACCCCGTCGCCGTGGCGTCCGCCGCCGGGCGTCTGGCAAGCGGCGACCAGATCGATGAAGTCGAGTGCGGCCTGCTCGATGAGGGCGGCCTTGTCCGAAACGCGGTGAATATCGACCATCTGCGCGGGCCTTCCTTTCTAGACGTAGCTCACGCGCGGCAAGGCGCGCAGAGCGTTGGCGAAAATCTGATCGGTGTCCAAGTGGCGCAGCTCTTCGGCGAGCACCTCGGCCTGGGAGCGTACGCTCAGCGCCACCAGCGAGGTGGGCGAGTTCGGCACGGCCAGCTCGACGCTGCCGTGGTCGACCACCGTGAGGCTGATGTCCCCGGAATCCCGGTGGAAAATGAGCTTGGAGATGGGGAAGTGGTGGTGCAGGCTCGGGTCGTCCGCGGCGCGGCGCACGGCCACGCCCAGGCGGTCGGCCAGCCAGCCGGCGGCCAGATCCACGGCCGGGTGCGACTTGGGCCCGGAGATGGTCACCGAGCCGACTGGCTCGTGCGGCAGTCGGTCCAGGGCGGAAGCCACGATGCCGCGCCACAGGGTGATCATCGCCCAGGACATGTCCGAATCGCCCGGCTGGTAGCCGTCGGAGAGCTGCTGGAGCATCTGCGGGGTCGGGCCGTCCGAATGGGCGATATCGGTGATGCGGCGCTGCGCCAGGCTGCCGATGGGGGCTTCGGCCGGCGAATCCGGGTAGCGCGTCGGCCACCAGGCCACGATCGGGGTATCGGGCAGTAGCAGCGGGGTGACGACGGCCTCGGCCTGGTGGGCGAGCTCGCCGTGCAGGCGCATGATGACGATTTCGGAGGCGCCGGCCTCGCCGCCGACGCGCAACTCGGCGTCCAGACTGGTCTCGGCCGCCGGGTCCTCGGAGATGACAACCAGCACGCGGGCCGGGTGCTCGTGGGAGGCGTCCCGGATGGAGTCGAGGATGACGTTGATGTCATCGCCCTGGTATGCGGAGACAATCAAGGTCAGCACGCGGCCGGTGGTCAGCGTGTAGTGCTCCTGGGCCTCGACCAGCTTCTTGGAGATGTCGCGCGTGGTGGTATCTGGCAAGGGAATAATCATGGCAAATGTCTCTTTTCGCTCGAACTCTTAAGGACGGCGCCAGGAGTGACCCCGGCGGCGCAGCATCTTGTCGGCGGACTCCGGGCCCCAGGTGCCGGCCGGGTACTCGTCCGGGCGGCCGGCCTCGGCCCAGTAATCGAGGATGGGGTCCAGGATCGCCCAGGACAGCTCGACTTCCTCGTTGGTGGGGAAGAGCGAGGACTCGTCCAGCAGCGCGTCGAGGATAAGCCGCTCGTAGGCCTCCGGGGATTCCTCGGTGAAAGCCTCGGCGTAGGCGAAGTCCATGTTCACGTCGCGGACCTCCATCGTGGAGCCTGGCACCTTGGAACCGAAGCGCATGGTCACGCCCTCGTCCGGCTGCACGCGGATCACCACGGCGTTCTGGCCCAGCGCATCCGCCTGGCCGTTCTGGAAGGGCTGGTGCGGTGCGTGCTTGAAGACCAAGGCGATCTCGGTCACGCGGCGCCCCAGGCGCTTGCCGGTGCGCAGGTAGAACGGCACCCCGCCCCAGCGCCGGGAGTTGACCTCCAGCGTGCAAGCCGCGTAGGTCTCCGTCGTCGACTCCGGATCGAAGCCTTCCTCCTCGCGCAGGCCCTTGACGTATTCCGAGCCCTGCCACCCGGCGGTGTACTGGCCGCGGGCGGTGGTCTTGTTCAGCGGGTGCACCGGCGTCGTGGCGCGCAGCACCTTGGTCTTTTCCGCCTGCAGGGCCTCCGGCTCGAAGGAGGAGGGCTCCTCCATGGCCACTAGCGCCAGCAGCTGCAGCAGGTGGTTCTGGATGACGTCGCGGGCGGCGCCGATGCCGTCGTAGTAGCCGGCGCGGCCGCCCAGCCCGATGTCCTCGGCCATGGTGATCTGCACGTGGTCGATGTAGTGGGCGTTCCACATCGGCTCAAAGATCTGGTTGGCAAAGCGCAGCGCCATGATGTTCTGCACCGTTTCCTTGCCCAGGTAGTGGTCGATGCGGAAGACGGACTGCTCCGGGAAGACCGCGTTGACGACCTCGTTGAGCTCCCGGGCCGACTTTTGGTCGTGGCCGAAGGGCTTTTCGATGATGACGCGGCGCCACGTGTTGTCCGAGCTGTTGGCCATGCCGACGCGCTCGAGCTGGTGGCAGATGCTGGAGAAAAACTCCGGCGGGACGGACAGGTAATAGGCCCAGTTGCCGCCGGTGCCGCGCGCGGTGTCCAGCTCGCTCAGGCGGGCCGAGAGCTTGTCGAAACCGGCGTCGTCGAAGCCGCCGGTGACGAACTCTACGCCCTGGGCCAAGTGCTGCCAGACGTGCTCGCGGAACTCGGTGCGGGCCCCGGCCTGGACGGCGTCCAGGACGTAGTCGGCGAACTCCTGCTTGTCCCAATCGCGGCGGCCGTAGCCGACCAGGGTGAACCCGGCCGGCAGCAGGCCGCGGTTGGCCAGGTCGTAGATGGCCGGCAGGAGCTTCTTCCGTGCCAGATCGCCGGTAACGCCGAAGATGACCATGCCGGAGGGGCCAGCAATGCGGGGTAGGCGTTTGTCTCTTTCATCCCTTAACGGGTTGTCCCAGGAACTGGGGTCTGACACGGGAAATCCTTTCGCCGGAGATTAAGAAGACAATATTTATTTTAAGGTTGCGGTTACCCATTGTAGCGAGGAGCGCACCGCCGGTTAACTTCGGCGGTGCGCTGCGAATCGCGGCCCTAGGCAGGGACGCTATGCCCACCTTCGGGCGAGCAAACGGCGGGCCCTAGAGCTTCGCGGACATGGTCTCCAGCAGCTCGTTCCAGGAGGCCACGAACTTGTCGACGCCCTCCTGCTCGAGCTGCTCGTAGACCTCCTCGAGGGAGACCAGCTGCCCCGCGCGCCCGCAGGTGCTGTTGGCGGTCTCCAGCATGCCGGTCAGGGCGTCACCCAGGCGCACGTCCGCGTCCAGGAAGGCGTCCAGGGTGGCCTCCGGCATGGTGTTGACGGTCTCCGGGCCGGCCAGCTCGGTCACGTACAGGGTGGCCGGGTACTCCGGGTTCTTCACGCCGGTAGAAGCCCACAGCGGGCGCTGGAAATTCGCGCCGGCCGGCAGCGGATCCGGGGCGGGCAGGCGCTCCGGGTGGAGGAAGGCGGACTCGAAGAAGCCGTAGCAGAGCTTGGCCTCGGCCAGGCCGACCTGGCCGCGCAGCTCTAGTGCTTCGGGGGTGCCGATTTCCTCCAGCCGCTTGTCGACCTCGGTGTCGATGCGGGAGATGAAGATCGAGGCGACCGAGAAAATCTTGGTCACGTCCAGGCCGGCGGCCTCCGCGCGGCGGATGCCCTCCTTGTAGCGGTCGACGACCTTGACGTAGCGCTTCAGGGAAAAAATCAGGGTCACGTTGACGCAGATACCTTCCGCCAACGCGTCCTCGATGGCCTGCAGCGAGCCGTCGGTCGCCGGGATTTTAATCATCGCGTTGGGGCGATCGACCTTCTTCCACAGGTCGCGGGCCTGGTTGAAGGTGGCCTCGGCGTCGTCAGAGATGCGCGGGTCGACCTCGATGGACACGCGGCCGTCCTCGCCGTTGCTGTCGATGAAAACGTCGTGCAGCTCGTCGCAGGCGGCGCGCACGTCGTCGATGGCCAGGCTGTAGACGGCCTCGTCCACAGCCGCGCCCTGCTCCTTGAGCTTGGCGATGTCGGCATCGTAAGCCGTGCCCTGGGACATGGCCTTGGCGAAGATGGTCGGGTTGGTCGTGACCCCGACCACGCTCTTGGTGTCGATGAGTTCGCGGAGGTTGCCGGACTGTAGACGCTGGCGGGACAGGTCGTCCAGCCACGTCGAGGTGCCCATCTGGGCGAGCTTGTCAACGTTGTTCATGTGCGCTCTCCTTAAAGAAATGCTCGGATTAGGTAGTTCGGTCGGGCTGGGTAGAAACTAGGCGCGGGCGGCGGCCAGGGATTCCTGGGCGGCCTCCACGACGGCCTGGGCGGTGAAGCCGAACTTCTCGAAGAGCTCTTCTGCCGGGGCCGAGGCGCCGTAGTGCTCGAGGGAGATGTTGCGGCCGAAGGTGCCGGTGTACTTGTGCCACGGCTGGGCCACCGCGGCCTCCACGGACACGCGGGCCCGGACCTTGGCCGGCAGCACCTGCTCGCGGTAGTCGGCGTCCTGCTCCTCGAACCACTCGAGGCACGGCGCGGAGACCACGCGGGTGGGCACGGACTGCTCCTCGAGGATCTTGGCAGCTTCGACGGCGTACTGGACCTCGGAGCCGGTGGCGATCAGGATGACCTCGGGCTCGCCGCCGGTCGCCTCGACCAGCGTGTAGGCGCCGCGGCGCACGCCCTCGGCGGCCTTGTCGGCGGTGCCGTCCAGGATGGGCAGGTTCTGGCGGGTTAGCGACAGGCCCTTCGGGGCGGCCGGGCGCTCCAGGGCGGCGGCCCATGCCTGGGCGGTCTCGTTCGCGTCCGCCGGGCGGATCACCGCCAGGTTGGGCACCGCGCGCAGGGCCGCCAGGGTCTCGACCGGCTGGTGGGTCGGGCCGTCCTCGCCCAGACCGACGGAGTCGTGGGTCCAGACGTAGTAGGTGTCCGTGGACATCAGGGCGCCTAGGCGGATGGCCGGGAACTGGTACTCGGAGAAGATCAGGAAGGTGCCGCCGTAGACGCGGGTATTGCCGTGCAGGGCGATACCGTTCATGATCGCCGCCATCGCGTGCTCGCGGATGCCGAAGTGCAGGTTGCGGCCGTAGGGCTGGGCGGACCACGCGTCGGTGGTGATAGCGGTCGGGCCGAAGGAATCCGCGCCCTTGATCACGGTGTTGTTGGAACCGGCCAGGTCGGCCGACCCGCCCCACATCTCCGGCAGGGCAGCGGCCAGCGTCTGGATGGTCGCCTCCGAGGCCTTGCGGGTAGCCAGCGGCTTGTCCTCGGTGGACCAAGTCGGCAGCTCGGCCGCGAAGTCCTCCGGCAGCTGGCGGGCTTGCATCCGGTCGAAGAGCTGCTTGGCCTCGGGGTTCTTCTCGGCCCAGGCGTCGAAGCGCTCCTGCCAGGCGGCGTGGGCCTGCGCGCCGCGCTCGACTAGGCCGCGGGTGTGCTCGAGCACGTCGGCGTCGATGTGGAAGCTCTCCTGCGGGTCGAAGCCCAGGATCTCCTTGGTGGCGGCAACCTCGTCGTCGCCCAGCGCGGCGCCGTGGGCGCCACCGGTGTTCATCTTGTTCGGCGCCGGGTAGCCGATGACGGTCTTGACGCGGATGAAGGAGGGCTGGTCGGTGACCTTCTGGGCCTCGCGCGCCGCCTTTTCGATGGCCACGACGTCCTCGCCGGACTCGACGGTCTGGACGTGCCAGCCGTAGGCCTCGTAGCGGGCCACGACGTCCTCGTTGAAGGCGATATTGGTGTCGTCCTCGATGGAGATGCGGTTGTCGTCCCAGAAGACGATCAGGTTGCCCAGCTGCTGCGTGCCCGCCAGGGAGGAGGCCTCGGCGGTCACGCCCTCCTGCAGGTCGCCGTCGGAAGCGATGACGTAGACGAAGTGATCGAAGGGGGACTCGCCGGCCGGTGCCTCCGGGTCGAAGAGCCCGCGCTCCTTGCGGGCGGCCATGGCCATGCCCACTGAGGAAGCCAGGCCCTGGCCCAGCGGGCCGGTGGTGATTTCGACGCCGTCGGTGTGGTGGACCTCCGGGTGGCCCGGGGTGCGCGAGCCCCAGGTGCGCAGGGCCTTCAGGTCGTCCATCTCCAGGCCGAAACCGCCCAGGAAGAGCTGGATGTACTGGGTAAGGGAGGAGTGGCCCACGGACAAAACGAAGCGGTCGCGGCCGGCCCAGTCCTTATCCTGCGGGTCGTGGTGGAGGATCCGCTGGTACAGCGTGTAAGCCAGCGGCGCGAGCGACATCGCGGTACCCGGGTGCCCGGAACCGCAGTTCTGTACGGCGTCGGCGGCAAGCACGCGGATGGTGTCGACCGCGCGGGTGTCACGGTCGCTCCAATCCTCGGGGTAGCGGCGCTCGGTCATGGCCTGCAGCTCAGGCGACAAGGTAATTTCCGACACGGTAAATGGTCCTTACTAGCTCGGTGTCTTAAATGCTTAGAAAATTCCTCCCTCAGTGTAGTGAACTTTGCGTCCCCAAGGGAGCACCTGCCGAGGCATCCACCGAAGCCGGGGGAGAAATGGTTGGCGGCGCCACGGCGTTGGGGAGAATTTAAGGTTTATCCGCCAAACGTTGTAGGCTGGCAGGGATAGGGAAGGCCGGGGCTGGACCAGCGCACCCCCTTGCGGAGCGCGGCTGGGCCGCCATACGCCCTAATAATCCTGCCCACCCGCCGGCGTTGTGAAGTTGGTAACGAATCACGGCGTGCGCGGAACTATCGCCCGCGTAGGGGCGACCACTTAACTGCGGCCTTTTCGGCCGCCTTATGACCACCAACCCGCTCGTGCCCAGGACGCTGGAGGATGATTCCTTGGAGACCATCAAGGCCTATGTTGCGCTGACTAAACCGAGGATCATCGAGCTCCTCCTCGTCGCGGCAATTCCGGCGATGCTCCAGGCGCAGCGCGGTTTCGAGGCCGTCAGCGACAACATCTGGCTCATTCTCTCCACGCTCTTCGGCGGCTGGATGGGCGCGGCGGCGGCCCACACGTTCAACAACGTGGTGGACTACGACCTCGACCAGAAGATGCAGCGCACCCGCGCCCGCCCGCTGGTTCGCGCGAAGATCAGCAAGCGCAACGCCGCCATCTTCGCCTGGATCATGCTGGCGCTGTCCATCTTCTGGCTCGGCGTTATCGCCAACTCCTGGCTCGCCGCCTTCTTCGTCATCCTGACGAACCTGTTCTACGTCTTCGTCTACACGAAGTTTTTGAAGATGCGCAACGCCCAAAACATCGTCTGGGGCGGGCTGGCCGGCTGCATGCCGGCGATGGTCGGCTGGGCCGTCATCAAGGACAACGCCCCGGCCGACGAGCCGGGCCAGTGGTGGCAGGCCATCGTCTTGTTCCTCATCATCTTCTTCTGGACCCCGCCGCACACCTGGGCGTTGGCCATGAAGTATAAGGAGGACTACCGCCGCGCCGGCGTGCCTATGCTGCCCGTGGTGGCCTCCGACGAGGAGGTCACCCGCCAGATCGTCTGGTACACCATCGGCACCGTCATCGTGTCCTGGCTGATCGTCCCGGCCACGTCCTGGATCTACCTGGTGGTCGCGGTGCTCTCCGGCGCCGCCTTCCTGTGGATGGCCATCCGCCTGCACCAAGGCGTCAAGGGCGGGCAGACGGTCAAGCCCATGCGCTTGTTCATCTACTCGAACAACTACCTGTCCGTGCTCTTTATCGGCCTGTCCATCGACGCCGTGCTGGGCTGGCAGACCGTCGGCGAGGCCCTCGGCTTCTAGACCGCGCGGAAGCTGGGGAGCACGCCGCACGAAACCCAGCCCGCCTACCATCCGGTGAATTCTTCCACCAGGGGTAGGACGGGCTGGGTTTTAAGCGTCTAAGGCGCTAGGCGCGGGGGTTTAAGACGATGGAGCCGGTGGTCTTGCGGGCCTGCAGGTCGCGGTGGGCTTGCTCGGCCTGCTCGAGCGGGTACTCGTTGCTCACGCGCAGGGTCAGGTGGCCGCTGCGGATCATCTCGACGACGGCCTGGGAGCGCTTCTGGAACTCGGCATCGGAAGCCGTGTAGGCGGCTAGCGAGGGGCGGGTCAGGAAAATGGCGCCGTGGGTGTTGAGCACCTGCGGGTCGATGGGCTCTACCGGGCCGGAGGCCGCGCCGAAGAGGCAGACGGTGCCGCGCGGGCGGACGACCTCGAGGGACTCCTGGAAGGTGGCTTGGCCGACGCCGTCGTAGACCACGTCGACGCCCTGGCCGCCGTTGAAGCGGCGGACCTGTTCGGCCAGCACGTCGGAGTAGCGGAAGACCTGGTCCGCGCCGGCCTCGTAGGCCAGCTGCTCCTTCTCATCGGAGGAGACCACCGAATAGACCGTGGCGCCCAAGTACTTGGCCATCTGGGTGGCCAGCAGGCCCACGCCGCCGGCGCCGGCGGTGATCAGGCAGGTGGAGCCTTCCTCCAGCTGGTAGACGCCGTGGGTGAGGTAGTGCGCCGTCATACCCTGGAGCATCATGGACGCGGCGATATTCAGCGGGAAATCGTCCGGCACCTGGGCCATGCGGTTGCGGTCCACGCAGACCTGCTCGGCGTAGGAGCCGAAGGCGTGGTGCCAGGCCACGAGGGTGCCTTCGGCGATCTCGCCGCGGGGATCGTGGCTGACGCGGCCGACGCCTTCCAGGCCGAGGATGAACGGGACGTTGGCGTTGTAGATGCCCTCGCGGTAGTAGGTGTCGATATAGTTAACCCCCGCCCGCTCGACATCCACGAGAACCTCGTTGTCGGTGGGGACGGGGGCATCCACGGACACGTACTCCAGTACTTCCGGGCCGCCGGTGCGCTTTACTTGAATAGCATGCATACACCCACGTTAACTGTTTTTAGCGCGCGGCGAGGGCAGCTTGGCGATCGGCGTAGCGCTTATCACCCTCGACCGAGCCCGTTTCCAGGTCCTCGGTGCCGCCGGTACGGACGAAGCCGTAGGCGTAAAGTGCCGCGCTCAGCGCGGTGACGAGGGAGGACATCCCGATGTGGACCGGGATGGTCCAGCGGGGAATACCCAGGCGGAACTGGATGACGCCGATGGCCCACTGAATCAAAATAGCGACCACCAGGTACCAGCCGATGTTGAGCGGCCGGCGGGAAACGCGGTTGCGGTAGAGCAAGATGATGACGACCAGGGTCAGGGCCAGGTAGACGTACATGCACATCGCGTGGACGACGGCCATGGACTCGGTGTCCAAGTGGAGGCGGCCCAGCATGCCCTCCTCGGCGTCGCCGGCGTGGCGGCCCGATCCGGTGACGAAGGTGCCGGTGATGAGCACGACGGCCAGGGCGGCTGCGGCGACGGCGGCCAGGTTGCGGATGGTGCGCGGGAAGGCCTGGGTCGGGGTACCGTCGTCCGGCTGGCGCAGGCGGGTATACAGCAGCGCAGCGATCCAGACCAGGACCATCGACGGCAGGAAGTGCATGGCCACGGCCCACCACTTCAGCTTCAGGAAGACCGACAGCGCGCCGATCAGCGCCTGGACGAAGATGCCGGCGACCGAAATCCACGCGTAGACCTTGAGCTCCTTGCGGCGGCGTGCGCGGTGCATGGCGAAGGCGGCGGCCAGGGCGGCCGCCAGCACGACGAAGGTCAGCAGGCGGTTGCCGAACTCGATGAACTGGTGGATCAGCGGCGCGGTGCCCTCCAGCGGGACGAGCGAACCGGGGTGGCAATTAGGCCACGTCACGCAGCCCAGGCCGGAGCCGGTCACGCGGACGATGGAACCGGACACCGTAATGCCGCCCTGGCACAACAGCAGGATGAACGCGATGATGCGCTGCTGGCGCAGGCTGGGCACGCCGTTGCGGACGAAGTCGCCCAGGCGGGCAAAGAACCCGGGGCGGGTATCACCCGAGGTAGGGGAAGCAGGGGTTGTCACGTTGTCACTCACGGTCATAAGGGTACTCCGTACTCACGTCGAACTAAAAAGAAAAGTAGGTCTCAAGCTGGGTTTTTAGAAATAACTCACACTTAGCCTTCGAACCGGAACCATTTGGCCGCCGCCAACGACGCGGCCCCCGCCCAGGCGGCCAGGACAAGCATCTGTACCCAGGGTAGGTCACCGGCGAACGCGTCGGCCAGTCCGCCGGCCAGGGCCACCGTGGGCACCACGTTGAGCAGGCCGTTGGAACCCAGGCCCTGGCTGTACATCGCCCAGCCGACCACGCCGAGCAGCAGGAACCAGATGAGGTTGGCCAGCGCCAGGACGATCTCGGAGGACAGCGTGCCGCCCAGGATAAGGCCCAGGGCGGTGAAGGTGGCCACGCCGAACAGCAGGATGACTAGCGCCAACAGCACGCCCAGCCAGCTGGTCCGAAAGCCCAGGAGCACGGCGATGACGCCGAGGACTACCACCTGGACGGTGACCATCGACAGCACCGCCATGATTTTCCCGGTCACGATGGTCCAGGCGGGCACGCCGGAGGCGCCGGTGCGCTTCAGGGCGCCGTAGCGCCGGTCGAAGGCCAGGGAGATGGCCTGCCCGGTAAAGCCGGCGCTGGTGGCGGCCACGGCGAGCACCATCGGGAAGATCTGGTCGAGGCTCATCTCGTCCGCCAAAAGCGGCATCCGGGCCGCGCCGAAGAGCAAAAGCGCCGGGATGATGATGCTCAGCAGTAACTGCTCGCCGTGGCGGAGCATCAGCTTGGACTCGATGGCCCCCTGGGCCCAGGCCAGCTTGGCCGCCGAGGCCCGGTGCGGGGCCGGCCGGAAGGTGCCCGGCGGGAAATCAGCGGAGCGCCCTGCGGCCCGGGAGGAATCAGCAGGTGTGGTTGGTGTATCCATGGCTTTCCCCTTAGCTGCGTAGTTCTCGGCCGGTGAGATCGAGGAAGACGTCCTCGAGGTTCCGGTGGGCGGTGTCGATGCGGTGCGCCAGGACCCCCTGGCTGGCTAGGGCCTGGGTCAACCGGGCCAGAAGCTCCGGGGTGCCCGCGGCGTGCACGCGGTAGTGCAGCGGCCGGACCAGGTCGAGGCCGATGCCGGAGTCACGGGCGAAGCGTTCGACGTCGATGGCCTCATTGGTCGAGACCGTCACCTGCGGGTTCGCGGTACGCGTCATCAGCTCGCTGGGGGTGCCCTCAGCGATCAGTTCGCCCCGGTCGATGATGGCGATGTAGTCCGCCAGGGCCTCGGCCTCGTCCATGAGGTGGGTGGTCAGCACGATGGTGGTGCCGTCGCGTTTGAGGGCATCGATAAGCCGCCAGACGGCCAGCCGGGACTGGGCATCCATGCCCGCGGTCGGCTCGTCGAGGAAGACCAGCTCGGGCCGGGAGATGATCGCCAGCGCCAGGGACAGGCGCTGCTTCTGGCCGCCGGAGAGCCGGCGGTAGGTATTGCGGGCCACGCCCTCGAGGCCGAGCAGCTCCATCAGCCAGTCCGGGTCGTGCGGGTTCTGGTTGTAGCTGGCGGCCAGGTGCAGCATCTCGCGCACGCGAATGCCGGAATAGGAACCGCCGCCCTGGAGCATGATGCCGATCCGGGCGCGCACCTGGTCCGCCTGCGTGGTGGGATCCAGCCCCAGCACGCGGATGGAGCCGGAGGTGGGGGAGATGAACCCCTCGCACATTTCAATGGTGGTGGTCTTGCCGGCACCGTTCGGTCCGAGCAGACAGAGCATCTGCCCACGCGGCACCCGCAGGTCGAGCCCGTTGACGGCGGGTTTACTGCCGTAGGTCTTGTGTACCCCGCGGAGCTCTAACGCTAAAGATCCATCGAAAGTTTTAGTCACACCGCACTACCTTAGGAGATCGACCCGCGATCGGCGTAATAGTACCCACCAGATTCCGCCGACTATGACGAACATTACCGCCGCGGCAAGGTAGATCAGCAGGATGGTCATCGGCGGCAGCCCCAGGCCGCGGGGCAGGACGAAGAAGCTAACGATGGCCGAGTAGCCGACCACCGCTACGCGGAAGACCAGGCGGTTGGCCCAGGCGGCCAGCGGAAAGACCGCCCACAGGATGTACCAGGGGTGGACCACCGGGAAGAAGACGACCAGCACCAGGGTGGAGACCCCCAGCCCGCCGACGGGGTGGATGGAGCCGCGGAAGGTGGCAAAGAGCATGCGCACCATGAATACGCCGGCGAGCAAGACGCCCAGGGTGCGGGTGACCGAGAGGATGGCGTCGGTGTGGTCGCCCAGCCCTACTTGCATTCCCAGGAAGCCGGTGCCCACACCCACCGAGGTGGTCGCCGACATCCAGGACCGGATGGTGGCCGCGCCGCCCTGGCCGGTGATCCAGCCCAGGCCGATGCCGGTGAGCAGAGTGACCGCGGCGATGGTCGCAACGAGGAGGACCAGGTGGAGAGCGGCAGATAAGGCGATGGCCCGCAGCGGGCTGGCGCCGCGGTGGCGGCCCAGTGTGCGGGCTAGGGTCATGCCGACGAAGCCCAGGGCGATAAAGCCGGTGACCTTGACCATGCCGGCGCAGGAGATGAGCGCGACGGACAGGGCCAGGTAGCCGGCGATAGCGCGGCCGGCGGGGCTGTCCAGCCCCGCGTCAGCCGGCAGGTCCGCCACCCGGTCGGCGGCGCGGAGGCCGCACTCGACGCCGACCAGGATGAGCCCCAGCATGATGGATTCGTTGTGGATGCCGCCGATGAGGTGGAGGACCGTCAGCGGGTTGAGGATGCCCAGCCACAGGGCCGTGGCGACCTTCACCCGGCAGCGCAGCGCCAGCCGGGTCAGCGCCCAGCCGGCTGCGCCGACGCCCAGGATGGACAGCAGGCGGTGGGAGATAACGCCCAAAAGGATGGAGTCTTGGGTCAGCCAGCTGACCGCGCCCGCCAGCCCCAGGGCGACCGGGCCGTACGGGGAGGGCGAATTCGCCCAGATGAACGGCACGGACCGGGCCAGCTCGTTTTCCGGTCCCAGCAGCTGCACCGGGCCCGCCGAATAGGGGTCCAGCCCGGCGACGACGATGGAGCCGTTGGCCAGGTAGGAATAGATGTCCTGGGTGAACAGGGGAGCGGTCAGGATAAGTGGGATGACCCAGCCGGCGAAGGTGCGCCAAATCAGGTGCGGGGCGATGGCCGGGTGAGTCCGCTGCGCGCGGCGCAGGGGCGCGCCCACGTAGGGCGCCATGAGCACCCAGGCCACCACCAGCAGGGCTACGCCCAGAAAGACCAGGGCGGAGGCGGTCTGCAGCATGCGGGACATCAGTGACCCGAAGGGGACGTTGTCGTAAGGGTTGCCGACCACGGGCACCGCGCCCGCGCCCAGGCCGCCGAAGGCGATAAGTAAGGCGCCTACGGTGCCCATCCAGCGCAGGACGAAAAAGCCGCGCAGGTGGCCGACGGGATATCGCCCCCGGCCACCCCCTACGGGGTCGACCGGCAACAGATCGAAGCGAGCGCCCTTCTCGCCGCCTTCCGCGCGTTCCGCGCGGGAGGCCGACTCGTCGCTGGTGTGCAGCAACGCCGACCGGGAACCGGCCGTGCCCAGGCGGGGAAGTGCGGATCTCAGCGAGGCGAGACCGTCGGCGAACATCTTTTTCATCGGCGTCTACTTTACGCACTCGGGCTGCGGGGGCCGGCGGGCGGCACGCCGATAACCAGCGTTGGTGGCATTCGGGAATGAATTAGGGAACACTAGTGTTGTCTAAAGTGTTAGCCCGGGTACCGACGGGGCTGACTCGGATACGACTTGTTAAGTGTGCACGGCGAGTGCGCAAGGAGGTGGAAGACATGACTGAGAAGGCGCGAGCTGCCGCGGCGGCCAGCCGGGCAAAGGAGTCTCGCTCCACGGAGGGGGATACTCGTCGCCAAGTCATGCTTCTGCTGCTCAAGGACGGTCCGGTCACCGCTTCGTACCTGGGAAAGCGCCTGGGGCTGTCCGCCGCGGGCGTGCGACGCCATCTAGACATCCTGGTGGAAGAGGATTTGACGGAGGTTGTCCACCGCCGGCCGCACCCCAAGTACGGGGAACCGGCCGGGCGTGGGCGCCCCGCCAAACATTTCCGCCTCACCGACAAGGGGCGGGCCCAGTTCGGGCACGCCTACGACGAACTCGCCTCCGAGGCGCTGACAGCCCTTCGGGAAGTCGGCGGCTCTGCGGCCGTCAAGCAATTTGCGAAAGCCCGTATGGAGCGCTTGCTGGCGGACGTGGAACCCTTGGTCCAGGAGGGCGAATCCGTGGAAGAGATCGCGGCGGAGCTCGCCGCGGCCTTGGACGACCACGGTTACGCCGCCACCGTGACCAGCGCGGGACACGGAGTGCAGATTTGCCAGCACCATTGCCCCGTGGCTCACGTGGCAGCGGAGCACCCCGAGTTGTGTGAAGCGGAGCAGGAGGTCTTTTCCGCCCTGTTAGGCAAGCACGTGCAGCCTTTGGCCTCCATCGCGGACGGCCACGGGATATGCACGACTAACATCCCCTTGACACCAATTTTTAATCAACGCAACTAATCTTCACACGCAGTGAGAAAGGAGCGGGTCATGACTCAGGCACAATCTGCGCCGGGTACCGAGGCCAAGATGACCGATGATGAAATCATCGAGTCCATCGGTGCGTACGAATATGGCTGGCACGACTCGGACGTGGCCGGTGCATCGGCACGTCGTGGGCTGAGCGAGGAGGTCGTTCGTGACATCTCGCGTCAGAAGAACGAGCCCGAGTGGATGCTCAACCAGCGGCTCAAGGCCCTCAACATTTTCGAGAAGAAGCCGATTCCGACCTGGGGCGCGGATTTGTCCGGCATCGACTTCGACAACATCAAGTACTACGTCAAGTCGACCGAGGAGCAGGCCCAGACCTGGGACGATCTGCCCGCCGACATTAAGGAGACCTACGACAAGCTGGGTATTCCGGACGCCGAAAAACAGCGCCTGGTGGCTGGCGTCGCCGCCCAGTACGAGTCGGAGGTCGTCTACCACCAGATCCGCGAGGACCTGGAGCGCCAGGGCGTTATCTTCGTTGACACCGACACCGCGCTGCGCGAGCACGAGGAGCTGTTCAAGGAGTACTTCGGCACGGTCATCCCGGCCGGCGACAACAAGTTCTCCTCGCTGAACTCCGCCGTCTGGTCCGGTGGCTCCTTTATCTACGTTCCGCCGGGAGTCCACGTGGACATCCCGCTGCAGGCTTATTTCCGCATCAACACGGAAAACATGGGGCAGTTCGAGCGCACCCTCATCATCGTCGATGAGGACGCCTACGTGCACTACGTCGAGGGCTGCACCGCGCCGATCTACAAGTCGGACTCCCTGCACTCCGCCGTCGTGGAGATTATCGTCAAGAAGGGCGGCCGTTGCCGCTACACGACCATCCAGAACTGGTCGAACAACGTCTACAACCTGGTGACCAAGCGCACCAAGTGCGAAGAGGGCGCGACCATGGAGTGGGTCGACGGCAACATCGGCTCCAAGGTGACCATGAAGTACCCGGCCGTCTGGCTGACCGGCGAGCACGCCCGTGGCGAGGTGCTCTCCGTGGCCTTCGCCGGCGAGGATCAGTTCCAGGACACCGGCGCGAAGATGACGCACATGGCGCCGCACACCTCCTCGAACATCGTGTCCAAGTCCGTCGCCCGCGCCGGCGGGCGCGCGGCCTACCGCGGACTGGTGCAGGTCAACCAGAACGCGCACCACTCCACCTCTAACGTGGAGTGCGACGCCCTGCTGGTCGACAGCATCTCGCGTTCGGACACATACCCCTACAACGACATCCGCAACGACCACGTGACCCTGGGCCACGAGGCGACCGTCTCGCAGGTGTCGGAGGAGCAGTTGTTCTACCTGATGTCGCGTGGCATCGCGGAAGAAGAAGCAATGGCAATGATCGTGCGCGGTTTCGTTGAGCCTATCGCCAAGGAGCTCCCGATGGAGTACGCCCTAGAGCTCAACCGCCTCATCGAGCTACAGATGGAAGGATCGGTGGGCTAGTCCCGATGGTGAACTCAAACGAATTTTCTGCTCGTAAGAACCCGAACCAGGTCACCAAAGGCGATCTCTTCGGTTCCTTCGACGTGGCGGACTTCGACATCCCGAAGGGGCGCGACGAGGTGTGGCGCTTTATCTCCCTGCGCAACCTCCGCGGCCTGCACAACGGCGAGTTTGCTGAGGCCGTAGCCCAGGACGTGAATGTCACCGGTCCGGACGAGGTCCGCACCGAGACGGTTGCTCCCACCGACGAGCGGCTGGGTCGGGCCGGCAAGCCCACCGACCGTGTGGCAGCCCAGGCGTGGACCTCCATGCCGGAGGCCCAGATAGTCACCATCGAACCGGAAGCCCAGCTTAGCGAGCCGACCATCGTGACGATCACCGGCCGCGGCGACGGCGTCACCAGCTTCGGTGCGACCTCCATCGAGGTCGGCCACCACGCCGAGGCCACCGTCGTGCTCAAGTACGAGGGCTCTGGCACCCACGCTGACAACGTCGAGTTCGTCATCGGCGACGGCGCCCACGTCACCGTCATTGTCGACGCCGACTGGGACAACGACGCAGTCCACCTGTCGCACCAGGCGATCAAGATGGGCCGCGACGCCACCCTGCGCCACAACTCCGCCATTTTCGGCGGCGAGATCGTGCGCATCGTCCCGCGCGTGACCTTCAGCGCCCCGGGCGCCGACGTCGAGCTGCTCGGCGTCTACTTCGCGGACTCCGGCCAGTACTTCGAAAACCGCATGCTGGTCGACCACTCCGTGCCGAACTGCCGCTCCCGCGTGCTCTACAAGGGCGCGCTGCAGGGCGACAAGAAGGCCGAGTCCCGCACCTGCTGGGTGGGCGACGTGCTCATCCGCGCCGACGCGCAGGGCACCGACACCTATGAGACGAACAACAACCTCATTCTGACCGACGGTGCGCGCGCCGACGCGATCCCGAACCTGGAGATCGAGACCGGGGAAATCACCGGCGCCGGCCACGCTGCCACCGTCGGCCGCTTCGATGACTTGGAGCTGTTCTACCTCATGTCCCGCGGTATCCCGGAGGCCGAGGCCCGCCGGCTTATCATCCGCGGCTTCTTCAACGAGGTCATCAACCGCATTCCGGTCGAGTCCCTGCGCGAAGAGCTGGAAAACCGTGTTTCTGACGAGCTAGCGAAGATCAACGCCTAGCGCCCCTGCTGAAACCCACGCAACAGAAAGATTAAATCGCTATGTCAACTCTGGAAATCAAGAACCTCCACGCCCAGGTGCTCCCGAACGAAGAGGGCGAAGAGCCCAAGGAGATCCTCAAGGGCGTGAACCTGACCATCAACTCCGGTGAGACCCACGCCATCATGGGCCCGAACGGCTCCGGCAAGTCCACCCTGTCTTACGTCATCGCCGGCCACCCGAAGTACGAGGTCACCGAGGGAGAAATCCTCCTCGACGGCGAGAACGTGCTGGACATGGAAGTCGACGAGCGCGCCCGCGCCGGCCTCTTTTTGGCCATGCAGTACCCGACCGAGGTCCCGGGCGTGAAGATGAGCCAGTTCCTGCGCTCCGCCGTCACCGCAACCCGCGGCGAGGCCCCGAAGCTGCGCGAATGGAACAAGGAACTGACCGCGGCCCGCGAGCAGCTGCAGATCGACAAGTCCTTCGCACACCGCTCCGTGAACGAGGGCTTCTCCGGCGGCGAGAAGAAGCGCCACGAGGTCATGCAGCTGGACATCCTGAAGCCGAAGATGGCCATCATGGATGAGACCGACTCCGGCCTCGACGTGGACGCGCTGCGCATTGTCTCCGACGGGATCAACCAGTACCAGGACGAGACCAACGGCGGCATCCTGCTGATTACGCACTACAAGCGCATCCTCAACTACGTGAAGCCGGATTTCGTCCACGTTTTCGCCCACGGCCAGGTCGTCAAGACCGGCGGCGCCGAACTGGCAGACCAGCTCGAGGCCGAGGGCTACGACAAGTTCGTCAAGTAAAGCCGGAGACTATGTCAGCACTAGATACGCAAGCTATTCGGGCGCAGTTCCCCGTCTTAAGCCGCACCGTGCGCGGGGATAAGCCGCTGGTCTACCTCGACTCCGGGGCGACCTCGCAGCGGCCCCTGCCTGTGTGGAAGGCGGAGGAGGACTTCGTCCTGCACACCTTCGCACCTGTCCACCGCGGCGCCTACCAGCTGGCCGAGGAAGCTGACGACGCCTACGAGTCGGCCCGCCAGGCTATCGCCGCCTTCGTGGGCGCCGACCGAGACGAGATCGCGTTCACCAAGAACGCGACGGAGGCCCTCAACGAGGTGGCCTACGTCCTAGGCGACGACCGCGCCGGCGACTTGGCCGTCACGGCCGACGACACCATCGTCATCACCGAGCTGGAGCACCACGCCAACCTGGTTCCCTGGCAGGAACTGGCGCGGCGCACCGGCGCCACCCTGAAGTGGTACTCGGTCACCGAGGACGGCCGGATCGACCTGGACTCCCTGGAGCTGGACGAGTCCGTCAAGGTGGTCGCGTTCACCCACCAGTCCAACGTGACGGGTGCCGTCGCCGACGTCGCGGAGATTGTTTCCCGCGCGAAGGCCGTGGGAGCGCTCACCGTCTTGGACGCGTGCCAGTCCGTCCCGCACATGCCGGTCGACTTCCACGCGCTCGATGTGGACTTCGCCGCCTTCTCCGGGCACAAGATGTGCGGGCCCTCCGGCATCGGCGCGCTCTACGGCAAGGCCGAGCACCTGAAGGCCCTCCCGCCGTTTTTGACGGGCGGCTCGATGATCGAGGTCGTCAAGATGGAAGGCACCACCTTTGCGGAGCCGCCGCAGCGCTTCGAGGCCGGTACCCAGATGACCAGCCAGGTCGTCGGCTTGGGCGCGGCGGTCAAGTACCTGTCCGAGATCGGCATGGACAACATCCAGGCCCACGAGCGGGAACTGACCGAGTACGCGTTGGAGCAGCTGAACCAGATCGACGGCCTGACCATCGTGGGGCCGAAGACGGCGGATCGCCGCGGCGGGGCCATTTCCTTCCTCGTCGACGGCGTGCACCCGCACGATATGGGCCAGGTGCTCGATGACCAGGGCGTCGCCATCCGCGTGGGTCACCACTGCGCGTGGCCGGTGCACCGCGCGGTGGGCGTGCAGTCCACGGCCCGCGCGAGCTTCTACCTGTACAACACGCGCGAAGAAGTCGACCAGCTGGTCGCCGCCATCAAGAAGGCGCAAGAATTCTTTGGAGTGGTGTAGATGCTGGATTCGATGTACCAAGAGGTGATCCTGGATCACTACAAGAACCCTCAGTACAAGGGCCTGCGGGAGGGCCACCAGGCCGAGGTTCACCACGTGAACCCGTCCTGTGGCGACGAGCTGACCTTGCGCGTCAAGCTGTCCGAGGACGGCAAGACCGTGGAGGACATTTCCTACGACGCGGAAGGGTGCTCGATTTCGCAGGCCTCGACCTCGGTCATGGCCGAGGAGATCGTGGGCCAGCCGCTGGAGGTGGCAAACCAGAAGCTCGCCGAGTTCGAGAAGATGGTGACCTCCCGCGGCAAGGAAGAGGGCGACGACGAAATCATCGGCGACGGCGTGGCCTTCGCCGGGGTTTCTCAATACCCAGCCCGAGTCAAATGCGCGTTGCTAGGCTGGAAGGCATTCCAAGCCGCTGCAGGCGACGCACTCAACGAATTGGAGCACTAATGACCCAGCCCACTGACCCGTACCAGAACGAGTCCTCGAGCTTCGACGGGGGCCGCGAGCGCCCCGAGCAGACCGAGGAGCAGATCGCGAAGGCCTACGACGTCGCTGAGTTCCTCCGCGACGTCATCGACCCCGAGCTCGGCATCAACGTCGTCGACCTCGGCTTGGTCTACGAGATCTGGATGGAAGAAAACGAGGGCAAGGAAAAGGCCGTCGTTAACATGACACTGACCTCTCCGGCGTGCCCGTTGACCGACATCATCGCCGAACAGGCCGAGCAGGCGGTCGTGGGCAACAAGGTAGCCGACCAGTTGGAAATCAACTGGGTCTGGATGCCGCCGTGGGGTCCGAACATGATCACCGAGGAGGGGCGCGAACAGCTCCAGGCCCTCGGGTTCGCCGTCTAGGCTAGTCTCCGTTTTCTCACACTTGGCCAGGTTCCCCTGCTCGCCCAGGGGGCCTGGCTTTGTGCTGCGCGGAAGTTGATAGACTAGCGGGTTGTGATTGTTACCAATGACTTGGAAGTTCGCGTCGGCGCCCGCACTTTGCTCAACGCCCCGGGGCAGCACCTGCGCGTCCAGCCGGGGGACCGTATCGGGCTGATCGGGCGCAACGGCGCCGGCAAGACCACCACGATGCGCATTTTGTCGGGGGAGACGGAGCCTTATGGCGGTTCGGTGACCACCTCCGGGCCCATCGGTTACCTGCCGCAGGACTCCCGCGAAGGCAACATCGATCAGTCCGCCCGCAACCGCGTGCTCTCCGCCCGTGGCCTGGATGAAATCCAGCGCTCCATGGAAAAGCAGCAGCACATCATGGAAAATACGGACGACGACAACAAGCGCGACAAGGCAATCGCCAAGTTTTCGCGCCTGGAAGAGCGCTACCAGGCGCTGGGCGGCTACGAGGCCGCGGCCGAGTGCGCCCAGATTTGCGATAACCTGGGTCTGCCGCAGCGCGTGCTGGACCAGCAGCTCAAGACCCTGTCGGGCGGCCAGCGCCGCCGCGTGGAGCTGGCTCAAATCCTCTTCTCCGCCACCGCGGGAGCGGGCAAGTCGAACACGACCCTGCTGCTGGACGAGCCCACCAACCACCTAGACGCGGACTCGATCACCTGGCTGCGCGGCTTCCTGGCTAAGCACGAGGGCGGCCTCATCATGATCTCCCACGACGTGGAGCTTCTTGCTGCCGTCTGTAACAAGATCTGGTTTTTGGACGCGGTCCGCGCCGAGGCCGACGTCTACAACATGGGGTACAAGAAGTACCTCGACGCGCGTGCTACCGACGAGGCCCGCCGGCGCCGCGAGCGCGCCAATGCGGAGAAGAAGGCCGCCGCGCTGCACAAGCAGGCCGCGAAGCTGGGCGCGAAGGCGACGAAGGCCGCGGCCGCGAAGCAGATGCTCGCCCGCGCCGACCGCATGATGAACGAGCTGGACGAGGTGCGCGTGAGCGACAAGTTCGCCAGCATCAAGTTCCCGGAGCCCGCGCCCTGCGGCAAGACCCCGATGAACGCCAAGGGGCTGACCAAGATGTACGGCTCCCTGGAGGTCTTCGCCGGCGTCGACCTGGCCATCGACAAGGGCTCCCGCGTGGTGGTGCTGGGTACCAACAGCGCGGGCAAGACCACCTTGCTTAAGCTGCTGGCCGGGGTGGAGCGCACCGACGGCGAAGGCGGTATCGTCAGCGGCCACGGCCTGCGGATCGGCTATTTCGCCCAGGAGCACGACACCATCGATGGCGACAAGACCGTGTGGGAAAACACCATCGAGGCCTGCCCGGAGGCCGGCCAGCAGGACCTGCGCGGTCTGCTGGGCGCGTTCATGTTCTCCGGCGACAAGCTGGAGCAACCCGCCGGCACGCTTTCCGGCGGTGAGAAGACCCGCCTGGCCCTGGCCACGCTGGTCTCCTCACGCGCCAACGTCCTGCTGCTGGACGAGCCGACCAACAACCTGGACCCGATCTCCCGCGAACAGGTCCTCGACGCCCTGCGCACCTACACCGGTGCCGTCGTCCTCGTGACCCACGACCCGGGTGCGGTCAAGGCCCTTGAACCCGAGCGCGTCATCATTATGCCCGACGGCGACGAGGACCTGTGGTCGGACGAGTACATGGAGATCGTCGAGCTGGCCTAAACGCCTTAACGCTTACGCCCCCTGCCAGCCGTGTGGCCAGGTGGCGGGGAAGAGGGGGAGGCTCGAGACAAAAAGCACCGCCGCGGGTTGCCATGCAGGCAGCCGCGGCGGTGCGTCTTTGGGCGGTTGGGCTTAGCGCAGCCAACCGAAGCTCAGCAGGAATGCTTCGAGCTGAATCATCTCGTCGGTATCGGGGGCGTGGCCGGCGATAACTTCGAAGGCCGTGGCGGCCTCCTTCGTGCTTGCCGGGGTCGAGTCGGCCTCGACCAAGTATTCTGCCACCGCAGCGTCGACCGGGGTAGCGGAAATGGTATCCACGCCGGTACCGGTGAGAGAATCCTTGAACGTATCAGCAATGCCATCCAGGATGGTGCGCATTGTCGTCTTCATGATTCACCTCCACGTGAATACGGATCGTCTCTTTGTTGATGCCTCAATTGTAGGACGCCCATACTGCGAAAGCAACCCCTAGGTAACTAGGAGTTTACTTTCTGTTCACCTTGAATGTGTTTGGAATCACGAACCAGTGTTTATAGGCCGCCGAAGAGCTCCATGCCGAAGTAGTGGGAGATAGTGTCGCGGGCAATCCAGACGATGGCCAGGATGATGACGGCGGCTAGAACGGCGTAGACGGTCCAGCCAAGCACCTTCATCTGCGGGCTTGCCGGGGTGTCGTCCACCACGACGCCGTCGGCGTTGCGGATGGGATCGCCGGTCATGCAGCGCATGCCGAGCGAAAACAGGAGGGGGATGCCGGCGCCGAAGAGAAGGGCAAGGCCGGCGACGTGAAGGATGGATTGGAAAATCTCGGTGACGGTCATGGCGTTTAGCGACCTTCCTGCGGGCTAGCGGAATCGGAGGCGGCGACCGGCTCAGCGGCCGCGGTGGGGGCGGGGACCGGCTCTTTGACGCGCGCCATGGAGGAGTCGACGGACTCGGCGTCCTTGTCCCAGTCTTCGTTGACGTTGGAGGCATCCACCGGGTTCATGCGCGAGCGGACAACGATGAGGGCTGCCATGGCGACCAACAGGACGAAGTCGACGATGGCGCCCACCGTCAGCGAGGAGAAGGCGGACACGCCGTGGGCGAGCCACCAGCTGACAAAGCCGACGAAAGCGGCGCAGGGCAGCGTAATCAGCCAGGCGGCAGCCATGCGCATGGCCACGCCCCAGCGGACGTCGGCGCCGCGCTTACCGATGCCGGTGCCCATGATGGAGCCGGTGGACACGTGGGTGGTGGACAGCGCCATGCCGCCGGTGGCGGAGGTCAGGATGATGGCGGCCGAGGTTGCCTCAGCGGCCATGCCTTGCGGGGATTCGATTTCGACCAAGCCCTTGCCCAGGGTGCGGATAACGCGCCAGCCGCCGGAAAGGGTGCCGGCTGCGATGGCGATAGCACAGGCGAAGATGACCCAGGTCGGGATGCGTGCCTCGGCGGAGGTTTCGCCGGCGGCGACCAGGGCCAGGAAGATGACACCCATCGTCTTCTGTGCGTCGCCGGCACCGTGTGCCAGGGAAACCAGGCAGGCGGTGACGATCTGGCCGTGGCGGAAGTGCTCGTTCTTGACCTTGGTCGGGATGGTGTTGGTGACCCAGTAGACCAGGGCGGTGGCGCAGGCGGAAACGAGAGCGGCGATGACGGGGGAGGCCAGGGCCGGGATGATGATCTTGCCGGCGATGGAGGACCACTCCACGCCGCCGGAGCCCATGGCGGCAAACGCCGCGCCAATCAGGCCGCCAAACAGGGCGTGGGAGGAGCTCGACGGCATTCCCAGCAGCCAGGTGAACAGGTTCCACAGGATGCCGCCGATAAGGCCGGTGAAGACCACCATCAGCAGTGCCTGCCCGTCGGCCGGCACGCCGCCGGTGCCAGCGCCAGAAAGGTCATAGGAGTCCAGGTTGACGATTCCCTTGGCCACCGTGGCGGCCACGTTAACGGAGAGGAACGCGCCCACCAGGTTCAGTGCCGCGGAGATTGCTACCGCGGTAAAAGGCTTGAGCGCTCCCGTGGCGATGGAGGTCGCCATGGCGTTGGCCGTGTCGTGGAAACCATTGGTGAAGTCAAACGCGATGGCGGTAATCACCACGATCGCCAGGATAATCAGAGTCGCTGTCACAGTGTCGGCCCCTTGCAGTGCATGATTTGAGTAGTACAGAGTGCATCTGCGGCGCCCAAGCGTCGCGGACGGTCCGAAACTTTACTCCTGCCTGGAAATTTAAACAATTTAGTTCATGGACCTATCTAAATTGTCACACTAAATTAAATCCTAGGTCGCATGGAGTTAACCCGACGTTAACCTTAATGCTTGCTTCCCCCTAGCCGGAGGTGGCTAACGCAACATCTAAAGCCCCGAATTCTCCCGAAGCAAACACTAAAATAGGGGAAAACATTTCACTACTTTGCGCCTACCGTGACGCAGGAAAAGGAGTCAACCATGGCCTGTTCGTGGGATAAGTGCCAACGCGACCTGAACAAGCGCTGGTCGCAGCTTTCTTCAGCCGAGCAAAAGGGTGTTATCGCCGCCCTCGTCCTGGACGGCGTCCTCAAGGCGACCGCGTGGCACTACCTCTACCACCTGCCCAGCCGCAAAATCCGCGGACCGAAGTGGCTCTGGGCCATCATCACCGCCGTCATCGGCACGTTCGGCCCCGCCGGCTTCCTCCTCGGCGGCATCCGACGCCGTTAGAACGTAGGGCACTTAGTGGCAGCCCTGGTTTCGACCGGGCTGCCACTTTTCTTCGTTCGGGGAGCGGCCCTTTCTATCTCCGCGCGGGTCATGGGGCTGCGTGCTTTTCCTACTAGAAACCCCGCCGGCCCCGGTCGCCTGTGGGCTGGCCGGGTTGGGCGGGGTGCTCTGCCTGGTCAGGGTGGGCGCCTATAAGGCGGTTGACCCCGGGGACCAGGCGGAATAGGGGAATGGCTCCTAGTTGCGGAAGCCGTGAACCGGGGCGGGGATGAAGCCGCCGCGGTTGATGAACTGGGAGTTGCCCACGGTGTTGACCGGGATGACGGGGGCGTAGCCCAGCAGGCCGCCGAAGTTGACCTCGTCGCCGATCTGGGCGCCGGGGACCGGAATGACGCGTACCGCGGTGGTCTTATGGTTCATCATGCCGATGGCCGCCTCGTCGGCGATCATGCCGGCGATGGTGGTGGCAGAGGTATCGCCCGGCAGGGCGATCATGTCGAAGCCGACGGAGCAGATGGAGGTCATCGCCTCCAGCTTGTCCATGGAGATGGCCCCGGATTTGACCGCGTCGATCATGCCTTTGTCCTCGGAGACCGGGATGAAGGAACCCGACAGGCCGCCGACGCGGGAGCAGGCCATCATGCCGCCCTTCTTGACGGCATCGTTAAGCAGCGCCAGCGCAGCGGTGGTGCCGTGGGTGCCGACCTGGTCCAGGCCCATGTGCTCGAGGATGTGGGCGACGGAGTCGCCCAGCTCGGCGGTAGGCGCCAGGGACAGGTCCACGATGCCGAAGGGGACGCCGAGGCGCTCCGCGGCGAGGTTGCCCACCAGCTGGCCGGCGCGGGTGATCTTGAACGCGGCCTTTTTGACCTCTTCGGCGACCTCGTTGAGGGTCGCGCCTTCCAGCGAACCCAGGGCGCGGTCGACCACGCCGGGGCCGGAAACGCCCACGGAGACCACGCAGTCGGGCTCCTCGATGCCGTGGAAAGCGCCCGCCATGAACGGGTTATCGCCCACGGAGTTGGCGAAGACCACCAGCTTGGCGCAGGCGATGGCGGAGTTGTCGCGGGTCAGTTCCGCGGACTCCTTGATGACCTCGCCCATGCGCTTGGCGGCGTTCATGTTGATACCGGCGCGGGAGGAGGCGATGTTGACCGAGGAGCAGACGAGCTCGGTAGTGGACAGGGCCTCCGGGATGGAGTCGATGAGCTTCTTCTCCGCGGAGGTGGCGCCCTTTTCCACGAGGGCGGAATAGCCGCCCACGAAGTTGACGCCGACTTCCTTGGCGGCGCGGTCGAGGGCCTCAGCGACCTCGACGGGGTTGCCGTCGACGCCGGCGACGACGAGGGAGACCGGGGTGACGGAGATGCGCTTGTTGACAATCGGGATGCCCAGCTCGGTCTCGATACCGCGGGCGACCTCGACCAGGCGCTCGGCGCGCTGGGTGACCAGGTCGTAGACGGCCTCGGCGGTGGCGGACATCGTGGGGCGGGTGCAGCCGAGCAAGGAGATGCCCATCGTGACCGTCCGGATGTCCAGGCGGTACTTGTCGATCATCTCGATGGTCTCGAGGACCCGGTGAGTGTTGAACGTGTTAACCATGAATCCAGACTCTCCTTAGACCTCGTTCATGGTGGTGAACAGTTCTTCGGACTGGATGCGAATGGACTGCTTCTTCGCCTCCGCGACCGGGTCCATCTTCGACTGGATTTCGGCAATAGAGGTGGCAGAATCATCGAACTCGACCCGCAGGATCATCGTGAAAAAGCCCGACATCAACGTCTGGGAGATATCAACAATATTCACATCGAGCTCGGCGAGCTGGGTGGACACGGAGGCAACAATACCGGTGGAATCCACACCGGTCACGGTCATAATCGCAAACATGCCCCTATTGTATCTGTCACTCCACAGGTGGCGGGGCAATGGGCACAATCGGCAAGGTAATTCGCCTCACGTTGGTACGGTGGGGCTTATGACTGTCAACCATAAACCCAAGGTCCTCATCATCGGCGGGCACGGCAAGGTCGCCCAGCTCGCCACTCCGAAGCTGCGCGAGGCCGGCGCCGACGTCACCTCGCTCATCCGCAACCCGGAGCAGCAGGCCGACATCGAAAAGCTGGGGGCGACGCCGTACCTGGCGGACGTCACCCAACTGACCGTGGAGGACTGGGCCCAGCTGGAGACCCAGTTCGACGCGGTGGTCTGGTCCGCCGGCAACGGCGGCCGCGGCGGCGAGCAGGTCACCATCGACGTCGACCAGGACGCCGCGCTGGCCAGCATCCACGGCCTGGAGCAGCTGCGCGATCAGGGCGCGAAGGTCCCGCGCTACGTCATGGTCTCCTACAAGGGCGCGACGCAGGCCCAATTCGATCCGGATCACGACCTCTACACCTACTCGTTGGCCAAGAAGGCCGTGGACGACTACCTGAACTCCACCGACCTGGACTACGTCATCCTGGGACCGGCAGTGCTTAGCGACGAACCGGCCGCGGGCATCGAGCTCGTCGCCGATCAGCCTGCCACCTCCACCGATGAGCACACCTCCCGCGAACTAGTGGCCGCGGTCATCGCGGAAGTCGTCACCCGCGAGCAGACTCCGCACAGCCCGGTCTCCTTCATCGACGGCGAAGGCGCACTCAGCGAGATCGCCTAGAACGGGAGAAAGTCCGTAGGCTTCACAGATCCTGTCGGGCCCACGGACTTCGCAGACCGTGGAGATTTCCAAAAGCATTGGAGACCCTGGAGACTCTGGAGACTCTGGAGATTTTGAGGGCCGTGCAGACTCCGGAGACTGTAGACGGGGAGAAGACAACTGAGGTGGCGTGGGAGACGAGATGGTGGACGATCCAGTGAATGCAGCGGCGGGGCAGGGGCCGCGCAGGGTCCTGCTGGACTGCGACCCCGGCATCGATGATGCCGTGGCGATCCTGTACCTGGCCGGGCGGCACCAGGCCGGGGAAATCGAGCTGGTCGGGGTGAGCACCACGGGGGGCAACGCCAGCGCTGAGCAGACGGCGCTCAACGCCCGCTGGCTGCTGGACGCCTGCGGGCTGCCCGAGGTTCCCGTGGGCGTGGGGGAGGCCGGCCCCGCCGACCGCGAGCTGGTCACCACCCCGGAGACCCACGGGCCCAGCGGCCTAGGGCACTTCGACGCGCAGCTAGCCGACGGGGTAGCGCCGCGGCTGTCGTGGCGGGAGCTGTGGCAGCAGTGCCTGGACCCGGCATCGCCGGTAGACCTCATCGTGACCGGTCCGCTGACGAACGCGGCACAGTGGGACAAGCTCGCGGAGTTTCGCCAGGTAACCGTCATGGGCGGGGCCGTTAACTACCGCGGCAACACCACGCCCACCGCCGAGTGGAATTTCTGGGTGGACCCTCTGGCCGCCCACCGTTTCTTCCGCGCCCAGCTGCCGCCGGTGGTGCTGTGCTCGCTGCAGGTGACCGAGCAATTCCTCATCACCCCGGAGCGCGCCGCGCGGTTGGCAGGCGTGCTTGCCGACGCGGACCTGGCCGAGGCGATGCTCGAGATGCTCCGGTTCTACTTCGAGTTCCACGACGCGCAAGGCGAGGGATACCAGGCCCAAGTCCACGACGCCGTGACTGCGATCGTGGCGCTGGGCGCCTGCGGCTACGATGCCGTGCCCACGACCATGGACGTCGAGGTCGACAGCCCGCTGCTGCGGGGCACGAGCGTGGCGGATCTGCGCGGGCACTGGGGCCGCGATGCCAACGCTTCCCTGGTCAGGGCGATAGACATCGAGGGCGCGTACGCGGAATTGGAGCGGGGCTGGCGGCTGCTAGCCCAATTCGGGCCGCAGGAGTCGAAGACGCTAAGATAGCCCGCGTACGTGTGCTGGCTCGAGGTGACATAGAGCAGGCAGCGCGGCGCCCGCCGTGCTTTCCTCCCCATTACCAACCCCGCAGGTGGTCAATTTCTATGTCTCCGCTGTTTTCGAAGTCCGCTCAATTTGCTGATTCTTCCGGGCCGCGAAACCCCGGCCCGGCTAAGCTCAGCGCCGGCCGCCGCGCCCTGATGGTAGCCGGCGGCTTAGTCGTCGCCGGGACCTGGATCTACCTAGTCCTGCTGCGGCCTACCGATTGGGAGTCCGTGGCCGGCAGCCCCGAGGCGTTTATCACCCTGGCCGGCTATCTCGGCGGGGCAGCGCTGCTGCTCGCCGGCGCGTTGCCCTCCCTGACCGCCGGGGCCATCGCCCTCATCCCCGTCTGCTTGGTCATCAACATCGTCATCGGTGAGCTCATCGGCTCAATCGGCGTGCCGCTCTACCTGGATTCCCTGGGTACCGTTCTGATGGCCGCCCTCCTGGGCCCGGTGGCAGGTCTGGCCACCGGCACGTTGTCCTCCGTGGTCTGGGGCTTTATCAACCCGGCCGCCTTGCCGTTTGCGGCGGTGTCGGCGGTCACGGGTTGGATGGCCGGGTGGGCCATCCAGCGCGGCGCCCTCCAGCGCATCTGGCGGATCGTGGTCGCCGGCGCCATCATCGGCATCATCAGCGGCATGCTCGCCGCTCCGGTGGCGGCCTTCGTCTACGGCGGCACGGCCGGGCTGGGGACCGGGGCCTTAGTCTCGGTCTTCCGCGAATTAGGCAATTCCCTCTTGGCTTCAGTGACCATGCAGTCGCTGGTCTCCGACCCGCTCGACAAGATCGTCGTCCTTTTCCTCGTCGCCCTGACGGTCAAAGCGCTGCCGCAACGAGTCCTCCAGCGCCTGCGCCCGGCAGTGCAGCCGCGCCCGGCCGCCGAGACGAAGTCCTAGCGGCCGGGGAGACGGTCCAGAGTGGGTATGGGCACGGACGCGGTCCCGACTGCGGACATGGGCATGAGTGGCGGCGAGGGCGCGCCGGCCGGGGTGCTACGCGGCAGGCTGCACCCGGCTACACCAGCCACCTGCGCCGCGGTGGCGTGGTTGCTCGTCATCGCGCTGAACCACCCGGTGGTCTCCGTGGTGGTTCTGCTGCTCGCGCTTGTCGCCGGCGCCGTCACTGGCCGCGGGCTAGCGGTTGCGTTGACGACCTGCGTCATTTCTTTGCCCGCGGCGCTGTCGATGGTGGCTATCCATGCCCCGCACGGTCAGGACCAGCTCTTTGCATTCGTCACCCGCGACGGGCTGGCACTGGCCGGGGCCTTGTCCCTGCGGTTTTTCGCGCTCGTCGCGGTGGTGCTGGCCGCGGTTGCCTGTGTCACCGTGTCGGACGTGGCCAAGGCTATCCAGGCCTCTCAGGCCGGCCACAAGGTGGCCTATATCGTGGGCGCTTCGCTCCAGCTGCTGCCCCGGGGCACCCGGGTCGTCGGCGTGGTGCGGGACGCCAACCTCCTGGACGGCCGCAGGCCCGGGTGGCGGAACCTGGCGGGCCGGTATATCGGCCCGGTGGTCTCCCTGCTTTTGTACCAAGCCACCGCGCAAGCCAAGGCGCTGACCGCCGTCGGCTTCGACCAGGCCGGCCCGCGTACGGTGCTCCGCCCGGTGCCGGATAGCCGCGGGCAACGGGCCTTCCGCTGGGCAGTCGCGTGCCTGGGCCTGGCCGTCGTGGGGTGGTCGCTATGGACTTAGCCCAGGTAGCGGCCCACGTTCGGGAGTCGTCCGCGCCGCTCGTGCAGGTGGTGGTGCCCGCTACCCACCAGGCCGAGGACGTCGCCGAGACGGTCTCCGCCGCGCTGGAGACCCGGGCGGTGTTAGGAGCGGATCCGCAGGTGCATATCTCCGGTCTGCGCTCCACGGTCATTGAGGAAGTGGCCATCCCGCTGGAGCACGCCAGCTGGCCCCGGGAGCGGATGGAGCGCCGCTGCAGGGAAGCACTCGCGCAGGTAGGGCTTAGCGATCACGCGGAGCGCGATCCGCTGCGCCTATCCGGCGGTCAGGCCCGCCGCTTGGCCATCGCCGCGCTGACCATCGTCTCCCCGGCAGCAGTCGTGCTGACCGAACCGCTGGCGGGGCTGGACCGGGCGTCCCGCGCCGGCATCGTCGAGCTCCTCCACGCCCTGGGAGGCAGCCGGGTGGTGACGGTTAGCCACGCCGCGGAAGAAGACCTGGGCGGCGAAGTTCTCAGCATCGACCTGGCGGCAGACGCGCCCGATCTAGCAGCTGCGGTGCAGGGCCTCGAGCTGGAAGCGGCCGGTATAGCCGAGCACAAGGAGCCGAAGCCGCAGGCGGGGCAGGCGCCAGGACCAGCGCCGGTGCCGTCGCCGGTCGGGGAAAGCTTGGCGGTGCGGGACCTGGTTGTGCGGCGCGGGGCGGGCCGGCGGCGCTGGTGGCAGTTCCAGCGGGCCACCGGCTCGGGTTTCCGGGTCGGTCCGGTGGGCTTCGACCTCGTGCCCGGCCAAGTCCTGTGGGTGCGCGGGGACAATGGCAGCGGGAAGACCACGCTGCTGCGGGCGCTGGCCGGCCTGGACGGGCACGCGCCGGTGTGTGACTCGGTCGCGGCCTGCCTGCAGTCGCCTTTCGACCAGGTGGCAGCCCCGACCGTGCGGGCGATGCTGGGGTCCGAGCAGGCCTGCGCGCGGCTGGGCGTGGACCCGCAGGCGCACCCGCTCGACCTGCCGGTTTCTCAGCTGCGGGTGGTGCAGGTTTTAGCCACGGCCCGGCGAGTAGCACGCGTGGCCATCTTTGACGAGCCGGATACCTACCTCGCGCCCGAGTACCGACAGTTGGTCGGCGGGCTTATCGCGCGGGCGGCCGCCAATGGTTCGGCGGTGCTACTGACCTGCCATAACGAAAAATTCGTGCACGACCTGCCTGCGGGGCTGGCCGTACACGAACTGTGGCTCGGGCGGGCTGGGGGAGACCTCAGCTAGTCGACGCCGTCCTTACGGATGGAGTGCTCGACGATATCGAGGACGCTGCTGAGCCGCTGGGTATCACCCATGGCCAGGCGGTTGATGAAACCGTCCATGAAGGTCTCCAGGTAGATGACGAGGGTCTCGACGGGGACGTCGTCGCGCAGCCGGCCCTTCTCCGCATTGGAGTAGAGGCGCTGGCGCACCGCGTCATCCAGGATGGACTGGTGATCCTTCCAGCGGGCCCGGAAGGAGGCATCCGTGCGCAGCAGCGAGATGATCTCCAGGCGGGTGGCCAGCCAGTCGTAACGCTCCGGCTGGTTGAGCATGTTCCGCATGACCTCGACCAAACCTTCGCGGGCGACGACCTCCGCCTGGCGGGCGGCGTCCTCGCGGGCCAGGGCCAAAAACAGCGACTCCTTATCACCGAAGTGGTGGAAGATAGCGCCGCGGGACTTGCCGGTCGCCTCCTCCAGCAGGCGCACGGTGGCACCTTCGTAACCATGCTCAGCGAAGCAACGCCGAGCGCCTATCAAGATGTCGTGGCGGCGCCGATTGAGTTCGCTATCGCTGACGATGGGCATGTTGTGACCTCTTGCTCTGTGGGGTGGACGTGGACAGGAAAATGCACGCGTGAAGCGCTAACACCGGCTACCGGTGGACAAGGAGAGGGGACGGCAAAGGGGGCCGCGAAGCTCCCGCGGGCTTATCGCGGAAGTGCAGCCCCCTTTGACTCTAAGGTGCGGCTAGTGGCCTAGCCCTCTTAGGACTTGACCATCTGGCGCAGCACGAACTGCAGGATGCCGCCGTGGCGGTAGTAGTCAGCCTCACCAGGGGTGTCGATGCGCACGTCGGTGTCGAACTCGACGGTGGAGCCGTCCTCCTTGGTGGCGGTGACGTGAACTTCCTTCGGGTGACCATCGTTGTTGAACTCGCTCAGGCCAACGATGTCGAAGGTCTCGGTGCCGTCCAGGCCGAGGGACTCGTGGGAGTCGCCGTCCTTGAACTGCAGCGGAGCCACGCCCATGCCGATGAGGTTGGAGCGGTGGATGCGCTCGTAGGACTCGGTGATAACGGCCTTGACGCCCAGCAGGTTGGTGCCCTTAGCAGCCCAGTCACGCGAGGAACCGGTGCCGTACTCCTTGCCGGCCAGCACGACCAGCGGGGTGCCCTGCTCCTTGTAGTTCTGAGCGGCGTCGTAGATGAACGCCTGCGGGCCACCCTCCTGGGTGAAGTCGCGGGTGTAGCCGCCGGTGACGTCCACCAGCTGGTTAGCCAGGCGGATGTTGGCGAAGGTACCGCGGACCATGACCTCGTGGTTACCACGACGGGAGCCCAGGGAGTTGTAGTCCTTGCGGGCCACACCGTGCTCGTCCAGGTACTGCGCGGCCGGGGTGCCCGGCTTGATGGCAGAAGCGGGGGAGATGTGGTCGGTGGTGACCGAGTCGCCCAGCTTCACCAGGACGCGAGCGCCCTTGATGTCCTCGACGTCGCCCGGCTCGAGCTCCATGCCCTCGAAGTACGGTGCCTTGCGGACGTAGGTGGAGTTCTCGTCCCACTCGAAGGTCTCGCCTTCCGGAACGTCCAGGTTGCGCCATGCGTCGTCGCCCTTGAAGACGTCGGCGTAGTCGGCCTCGTACATCTCGCGGGAGATAGCGGACTGGATCGTCTCCTCAATCTCCTCGGTGGACGGCCAGATGTCCTTCAGGAAGACGTCGTTGCCGTCCTGGTCCTGGCCCAGGGCCTGGTTCTCGAAGTCGAAGTCCATGGTGCCGGCGATAGCGTAGGCGATGACCATGATCGGGGACGCCAGGTAGTTCATCTTGACGTCCGGGGAGATGCGGCCCTCGAAGTTACGGTTACCGGACAGGACTGCGGTGGCAGCCAGGTCGTGCTCGTTGATGGCGTCGGAGATCTCGTCCGGCAGCGGGCCGGAGTTGCCGATGCAGGTGGTGCAGCCGAAGCCGGAGAGGTAGAAGCCCAGAGCCTCAAGGTCCTTCCACAGGTCGGCGCGCTGGAAGTAGCCGTCGACAACCTGGGAGCCCGGGGCGCAAATGGTCTTGACCCACGGCTTGGAGTGCAGGCCCTTCTTGGCCGCGTTACGGGCAATCAGGCCGGCACCGACCATGACGGACGGGTTCGAGGTGTTGGTGCAGGAGGTGATGGAGGCGATAGCCACCATGCCGTGGTCCAGGGTGTACTCGCCACCGTTCGGGGAGTTGACCACGACCGGGTGGGACTGACGTCCGGAGGAGCCCTTGGCGGCGGACTCGTTGTTGCCGGCGCGGGACTGGTTCAGGCCGCCGGTGACGTCGACGTCGTCTTCCGGAGCGCCGCCCTCGTCGGTCATGCGCTTGGCCTCAACGGTGGTCTCGTCGACGATGACCTCGTCGGTGGTGTAGTTACCCAGATCCTTACGGAACTGCTCCTTGGCCTCGGACAGCAGGATGCGGTCCTGCGGGCGCTTCGGGCCGGCGATGGACGGAACGACGGTGCCCAGGTCGAGCTCGAGGTACTCGGAGTACTCGGCCTCCGGAGCGTCCTGCTCCAGCCACATGCCCTGCGCCTTGGCGTACTCGCGGACGCGATCGATCTGCTCTTCCGGGCGGCCGGTGAGCTCGAGGTACTTGATGGTCTCTTCGTCGATCGGGAAGATGGCCGCGGTGGAGCCGAACTCCGGGGACATGTTGCCGATGGTGGCGCGGTTGGCCAGCGGGACGGACTTGACGCCGTTGCCGTAGAACTCGACGAACTTGCCGACAACGCCCTGCTGACGCAGCATCTCGGTGATGGTCAGAACGACGTCGGTAGCGGTCACGCCGACCGGGATCTCACCGGTCAGCTTGAAGCCGACGACCTTCGGGATGAGCATGGAGACCGGCTGGCCCAGCATGGCAGCCTCGGCCTCGATGCCGCCGACGCCCCAGCCCAGGATGCCCAGGCCGTTTTCCATGGTGGTGTGGGAGTCGGTACCGATACAGGTGTCCGGGTAGGCCAGGCCCTCGTTGTCGAAGACGACGCGGGACAGGTACTCGATGTTGACCTGGTGGACGATACCGGTTCCCGGGGGCACCACGCGGAAGTTGGAGAAGTTCTCGGAGCCCCAGCGGAGGAACTGGTAGCGCTCCTCGTTGCGCTGGTACTCGATCTCGACGTTCTTCTCGAGAGCGTCGGAGGAACCGAAGGCCTCGGTAATAACGGAGTGGTCGATGACCATCTCGGCCGGGTTCAGCGGGTTGACCTGATCCGGGGTGCCGCCCAGAGCGGACACGGCCTCACGCATGGTGGCCAGGTCGACCACGCAGGGGACGCCGGTGAAGTCCTGCATCAGAACGCGGGCCGGGGTGAACTGGATCTCGGTGTCCGGCTCAGCCTTCGGGTCCCAGTTGGCCAGGGCATCGATGTGCTCCTTGGTCACGTTCTTGCCGTCTTCGTGGCGCAGCAGGTTCTCGCCGAGGACCTTCAACGAGTAGGGCAGCTTGGACATGCCCTCGACAGCGTTGATGTCAAAGTAATCGTAGGACTTGCCGTTGACGTCAAGAGTCTTCTTGGCGCCGAAAGAGTTCAAGCTTTCAGTCACAGGGAGCTCCATTCCTTGTTTGAGAACTAAGATGTTCGCCATCGTCGCTCAGGTATTAGTTCCGCATACTCGCCCGGGCTATCCCGCGCTAGCGGGAAACGGGGGCGAAGTTAATAGCCATGGGATATATACTTCGGAGACGACGTGAACGCGATGGTTCATTTATCCATCATAGATGGCTGAACCGTCGACTGCCTTAACTATAACAGTACGCGCGTTCTGTTTCCAGCATTTTGGCGCTACCCGGCGAGTCGGATGCCCGCGGGGGATAGATGAGTGCGTAATCTGGCCCGGTAAACAAACCGGACGGGTTTTGCCTATCCCCAGCTCAGCGCGCTGCTGTGGGGGACTGGGGTCGCGATTGGGAGACAACAAGGAGGCGTGGCGATGATTCCGCAGGGGGTAGATGTTCCGGGCTTGGCGGAACAGCTTTCCGAAGATTCCGTTGCTTTTACTAACCCCGTTTTAGCGGGGGACCCGGCCGCCCAGGCTGACGCGCAGGCCGCCCTACGTGACGGCGATGGCATTGCGGTCGTCGACGTGGCAGGCGGCATGCCGGCCGATTACCGCGACGTGGCCCAGGAGCTGCAGGACGCCACTGGCCTAGACACGGTCATCGTCCAGTCGCCGGGGACAATCTCAGTGGTGAGCGATTCCCTGTCCCGGGCAGAAATCGAGTCCGCCCAGTCCGGGGTGCCGGCAGGGATCGCCCAGGCCGCGGCCTTGGACGCCTTCTACGACGGGGTCGACCAGACCCCGTCCTCTTACCTCCCGGCGGCAGTACTCGTGGTTCTCGTGGTCGCCCTCGTCGGCGGAGTGTGGGCCTTCCGGCAGGCGGCCGGCGCGGCGAGGCGCACCGGCCACGCGGCGGCAGGAGGCGTTGGCGCGGGCGCTACCGCCCACGCGGCGGCAGGAGGCGTTGGCGCGGGCGCTACCGCCCACGCGGGGAGCGCCGGGCGCCTGGGTGGTAAGTAGAAACATACGGAAGGCAGAAGCATAACGGCACGGTCACTTCTGGCCGTGGAACCCCGGGAATAAAACGGCACTGGTGGGCGTTAGCAGGCGCCCGTTACATGGAAAGCGGTCAACCCTAGAAGGTTGACCGCTTCTCCGATCTGTCGGGTAGCTAATAGCCCGGGACGCGGGCAGCGGGGAGAAACTAGGGGAAACGTGATGAAACTCACAGTTTAAATCTCAAGTTGGTAACGGTGCTGGTGACGGCGGAATGTTAAGTGCTGTGGCTTTACTTAACTCCTGTGGTTTGTGGGAAACATATGCGAGATGTGGCGGATGTGCTCTATGGTTTCCATAGCAACTCATGAGGTGAATTGTGGAACATGGTTCACGGATTGAGGCTTGACTGGAACGTCTAAGCGCACGCGGTACGGGCATGTGGGGAAGCACGCCAAGACCCGGCGAAGGGCAGTTGTGGTCGGGGTTCAACCGTTGTGCCGCGTTTGTTATTTGGCTCATGGGTTGGAGTTAATGTCCAATCTTTGTATTACCAGCAGGCTAGGAGGAGACAAGCCTTAAGCCTTTACCGTTTTCGATAAGTGCCGCACCCACATCAGGGGACATCCGGAGGTCATCCGACCGGGGACGTGCCCAGAATCCAGGGGCTGCTGTGCGAGGAACTCATGCCGATGGGGAAGTCTGTGCCTGAGTCCGCACGCCGGCCACGCGGATCGCGTGAGTGGGCGAGCGCGCGTATGCGTTGACGGTCGAGGAGGAGAGGCTTCGGCATACCTTTGTGCGAGGTAGGTCTGTCTCAACACGCCTAGGTTGCTGGCCAAGGAGCATATTCGTGGCCACCACATCCAATGTGAACGCGCGGAGTAAATCCGGCCGTTCTTTCAAGTCCCGTTTCCGGGCGGCGTTTTCCGCAGTTGCCTGCACGGCAACGCTGTCTACCGTCGCCACCTTGACCCCTGCCGTTGCCAACGCCGATGAGCCGGGGGATGACCTCCAGCGGCTGACCCGTGAACTGAGCCGGGGCAGCAGCTCGATCTCCGATGTCGCCGGCGCCATCGCCGACGTCCAGGGCGAAATCTCCCGCCTGGAAGGTGAAATCGGCCGCTACCGCGAAATCGTCAACCAAGCCCTGGTCGATCTCCAGGACGCGCGCACCGAGGCCCAGCAGGCCCGCGATGGCGCGGCCGCCGCCAAGGATGAGCTCAACGGCGCCCAGGTGGACGTCGAAAAGGCCCAGGAGAAGCTCGACGAGATTTCTCGCTCGGCCTACCGCCGTTCCGGGACCTCGGACGCGGTGACCAACGCCGCCGGCGCTGACGCGCGCGCTGAGAAGCTGGAGCGCCAGAGCTACCTGGCGGGCCAGTCGGACAAGCAACGCGCCGTCGTCGAGGACCTGGAAAAGGTCCGCACCCAGAAGGCGAACAAGGAATCCCAGCTGCGCCTGGCCAAGGAACTGGCCGACCAGCGCGAGGAGCGCGCGACCTCCGCCGAGGAAGACGCGCGCAAGACCCTGGAGGATTCCCTGGCCGAGGTCGAAAAGATCTCCGCTGAGCGCAACGAACTGGCCCTCCAGGAAGAAAACGCCCAGGAAGCATTGGATGAGGCCCGCGGCCACTCGCCGCGCGGCAACCACGGCTCCACCAGCGAAGCCAAGGCCGACAAGGACGACAAGGAGGCTTCCGGCAGCGGCCGCTCCCAGTCCGCCACGGCTACCTCTTCGGCCGCCCCGCAGGAGGAGTCCTCCTCCGCCCGCTCGGGCGCGCAGAACAGCACCTCGGCGCAGACTCCGACGGCGGAGAGCGCTTCCGCCTCGGAGTCCTCTACCGCGGCTGAGTCCACCGACTCGACCGCGTCCGCAGAGCCGACCGAGTCTAGCGATTCCTCGGCTACCTCCACCAGCGCGGAGGACTCCGGCGCGGGCCACGGCGACTCGAATCAGAACGAGCCGACCGTCCAGGGCCGAGAGCCGGCCCAGCGTTCCGGCGCGGGCGAGACGGCCTCCGGCGACCAGCTGAGCTCTAACGAAAACGGCTCTTCCGAGGAAGACATGGCGCTGCTGTCGAGCGCGGCCATGGCCGTGGCCCAAGGCATCGTCGCCGGCTCCCAGCCGGTGCACACCCAGCTGGAAGAGGCGACCGCGGACGAGTCCACCGGTAGCCTGCCGGCCCTGCAGGGCGACGGCCAGGGCGACCAAGACGCGGACCTGACCAGCCAGCTGGGCGGCGTTCTGGAGGACCTCGAGACCTCTGACTCGGTGACGGAAGAAGCCAGCGACGCGGTCTCCGACATAGGCCGCGAGGCCCAGATCGAGGCCGTCATCGCCCGAGCCGAATCCCAGATTGGCGTGCCCTACGCCTGGGGCGGCGGCGACGCCAACGGCCCGACCCAGGGCATCCGCGACGGCGGGGTGGCCGACTCCTTCGGCGACTACAACAAGGTCGGCTTTGACTGCTCCGGCCTGGTGATCTACGCCTTCGCCGGCGTCGGCATCTCCCTGCCGCACTTCACCGGCTACCAGTACAACCACGGCGAGAAGATCCCGACCTCCGAGATGGAGCGCGGCGACCTGATCTTCTACGGCCCCAACGCCTCGCACCACGTCGCCATCTACCTGGGCGACGGCATGATGCTGGAGGCCCCGCAGTCGGGCCAGAACGTGCAGAAATCTCCGGTGCGCTACGGGGGTATGGCACCGTATGCCGTACGTCTCATCTAGCGTCGCCAAATATTAAGCCACCAACTTTAGTTGGTACTGTCAGGATTATGACTGACGCACAACAGACTAATCCTGGCTATGACGCCCTCCTCGTTCTTTCTTTCGGTGGCCCGGAAGGAAACGAGGAGGTTGTCCCGTTTCTGGAGAACGTCACTCGCGGCCGCGGCATCCCCCGGGAGCGCCTGGTCAAGGTCGGCGAGCACTACTTCCACTTCGATGGTGTCAGCCCCCTCAACGGGCTCAACCGCGAAATCATCGACAACGTCAAGGGCGAGCTCTCCCGCCGCGGGATGGACCTGCCGGTCTACTTCGGCAACCGCAACTGGCACCCCTTCGGCAACGAGGCTGCGGAGGAGATGGCCGCCGACGGCGTGCGCCGCGTGCTCGTCTTCGCCACCTCGGCGTGGGGCGGCTACTCGGCCTGCCGGCAGTACGACGAGGACATCGTCGCCATGCGCGAGCACCTGGCGGATAAGGGCCTGCCCGAGATCGAGTTCACCAAGCTGCGGCAGTTCTACTCCCACCCGAAGTTCGTCGGGGAGATGGCCCGCGCGCTCAAGGAGGCCTGCGCCGAGATCCCGCAGGAGAAGTGGGATAGCACCCGCGTGCTATTCACCGCCCACTCCGTGCCGAACGCCCACGACGCCGTCGGCGGCGCGGAAGGCGACAAGAACCTCTACTCCCGCCAGGTGGCGGAGGCGGCCAAACTCATCGCCGAGCAGGCGGGGATCGGGCGCTACGACTTGGTGTGGAACTCCCGCTCCGGCAACCCGGCCACGCCGTGGCTGGAGCCCGACATCGTCGACCACGCCACCGACATCCATAACGACGAGGGCGTGGACGCGATCGTCGTGTGCCCGGTCGGCTTCATCTCCGATCACATGGAGGTCATCTGGGACCTGGACTCGGAGCTGGCCGAAGCCTGCCGCGAGATGGGCGTCGAAATGTCGCGCACCCGCACCGCCGGGCCGACCCCGGCCTTTACCGAGATGATCGTCGACCTCATCGAGGAGATGACCGCCGGCGCGCCGCGGGAGGACCTCGGCGAGGTCACCACCCAGGGCTGCACCGTCAACGGCGAGCCCTGCGCCCCGGGCTGCTGCGACATCTGGTCGCTGCGCAAATCCAGCTAGCGGGCGAAGTCGCTGAGCGCGTAGGCCACCCCGGCCATGCGCGCCTGGCGGATGTGTCGCCACAGGCGCAGCAGCTGCGGATCCAGGCTGTGATCCCCCAGGCGATCCGTGACCGTTTCGATAATGGCCGCGACGCGATCGGCGCGGGCGAAAAGCTTGGCCGCGCGTCCCGGCACGCACGACGGCAGGCCGGGGGTGTCGTAGAAGTCCGCCAGCGTGCCGACGGTCAGCCGGGCGTCGGCGGCGTTTATCTTGCGCTGCCCGCTGGCCTCGATAAGCTGCGCGGATTCCTCCGTCGCAGCCGATAGCACAGCGTTGGCCTCCCCGGGGCTCAGCCAGGCCGGCTCGGGTAGGCGCCCGGTGACCTCGTAATCGAACCACCAGGTCGCCCCGTCGTAGAACTCGGGGGCCAAGACCACGTGGCGGCCGGGGTCTGCGGTGCGCACGACGATGCCGCCGGCCCCGTTCGCCGCCACGTGCTCTGCGGCTGCCGTACCCGCGGGCAAGGCGGGCGGGTCCCCGGGCCCGGAGAGGATGAGCCGCAGCGCCGGCTCGGGCCGGGCACTGGGCGAAAGCTCGGCATTGTCCGCGGCGTTGTCGCGGATAAGCCGCAGCAGCTCGATCCCGGGCTCGCCGTGGCGGACGTAGACCGACCCGCCCAACTCTTCTAGTGCCTGTAGCGTCGCATCCGCGGACTCGTGGTGGTAGAGCCAGGCCCCCAACCAGACGGCGGTGTTCTGCAGGGGTGACCATACCTCGGCGCGCATATCCATGACGGCACAGTGTAGTAGATAAAATGTACCGCCATGAGCTTCAACTCCCGAGACCCCTATGGCGGCGATATTTTCGCCGGACACGCGCGCAAGCAGCCGAAGAGCTACCCGGAAGTGCCCGCCGAGCCCGGGCTCGTCGTCGAGGTCCGCGGGGACGAGCAGGAATTCACCGGCGCGGTCCAGGGCGTGGACAAGACGGTTTTCGGCGAGGTCGTCCGGCTCGTCGACCGCCACGGCAACGAGCGGGTCTTTAACCTGGTCAAGGGCGGCTTCCTCATCGAGGGCAAGCCCGTGACCCTGGTGAGGCACGTGGAAAAGCAGGCCCCGCGCCGCTCTAACTCCGGCTCCCGGAGGGTAGAAAACTTGGAGGCCAAGGTCGCCGCGCCTTCGCGCATCTGGGTCGAAGGCGTCCACGACGCCGCCATCGTGGAGAAGGTCTGGGGCCACGACCTGCGCGTTGAGGGCGTGGTCGTCGAATACCTCGAGGGCTTAGACAACCTGCCGGAGCGGCTCGCGGAATTCCGCCCCGAGCCTGGTCGCCGCATCGGTGTGCTGGCCGACCACCTGGTCGAAGGCAGTAAGGAGAGCCGGCTGACCCGCGAAGTCGGCCCGGACTGCCTGGTCACCGGTCACCCCTACATCGATATCTGGGCCGCGGTAAAACCGGAGCGCCTCGGGCTGAAAAGCTGGCCCGACGTGCCCTACGGCGAGGACTGGAAGACGGGCATCTGCAAGCGGGTGGGCTGGTCCGATCCGAAGGAGGGCTGGCACCGCGTCTACAGTGCGGTGAACTCCTTCCGGGATCTGGAGCCCAGCCTGATCGGCGCGGTCGAGCGCCTGGTGGATTTCGTGACCACCCCGGAGCTGAGCAAGGAGGACCTGCTCTAGGCCTGGTTGCCTCGCTCCAACAGGCGGACGGCTAGCTGCCAGCCGGCGCTCTCGGCTGCCCAGCCGGCGGCTTGCAGGCGCTGGGACATGGCCTGTTTAGAGATGCCCAGTTGCTCGGCCGCTTCATTCTGGTTGTAGCCGGAACGCACCAAAGAGGTGGCCTCGCGCCCCTCGGCGGTGCGCTTGTGGAGCACGTAGCCCAGCAGGCCGAAGGCTGCGGCGATATCGTCGGCCTCCGACTTGCGGGCGCGCACGTCCGTCTTGGCCCTCACCTGGCCGGCGCGGGCGGAACGCCCCAAGGCCCCGGAGGCCGTCGCTCGCGCCACGGCCTTGTCGGTGGCGCCGGGGCACAGGCCGATCCCCACGGCCCAGTCGCCGTCCGCCAGCAGCGCCATGACAACCTCGCAGACAGAGGAGGGGGAGTCCACTACGGTGCAGATGTCCTCGACCCCGAGGATGGTGAAGTCGTCCACGCCGTCGAGGGTGGCTAGCGCCTGGGCGGAACGCTTAACGAGGTCGGCGCGGTGCATGGAGGAACCGCGGTAACGAGCGTGCACGGCGAGCATAGGGATCCAGCTCCTTCCGGTAAGCGGTAAATAGGGAATCTCGGCAAGGCAAAAGCCTTGACCTTTTCTTCTAGTCTACGTCCTGGGCTTGACTGACGGTAGGTTGGGGTAGCCGGGACTCAACGTAGAGGCCCAGTAGCCCGGCGGCTGCGGCAATCAGGAACGCGGCGAGGATCCAGGGAGAGATCCCGCTCGTGAGGGCCTCGCCGAAGAAGACGCCGATGACGGTCGTGGGGACAGAGCCGACCAAGGTCGCGGTGACGAATTGCCAGAACGGGATGCTTGTCAGCGCGGCGGTGTAGTTGAGCAAGGAGAAGGGAACTCCCGCCACCATGCGCAGACTGCAGATGGCCAGCCATCCGCGGCGGGCCAGGCGGGCGTTCAGGCCGGCCACCGCCGGGTGGGATAGCCGCGGGCGCATCCACTCGCCGAAGAGGGTGCGCACGCCCAGAAAGGCGAGCGCCGCCGAGACGGTCAGACAGACCAGCGCCAGCCCAAGCCCCAACACCGGCCCGAAGAGGATGCCCGCCGCGACGGTCCAGATGGTCCGGGGAAGGGGAAAGAGGGTGAAGACGATATAGGACAGCGCGAAAAGTACGACGAAGAAGTCGCCGTACTGCTGGGCGCCGGCCCGCAGGTCGGTTAGCTCCGGCACGTCGATATAGCGCGCCGCCACCGCCAGCGCGGCCACGGCCAGCAGGATGACCGACCAGCGCCGCCAGCCCAGCCCGCACAACGTGCGCACGGCGTCGCGGAATACTTGGGCCAGGAACCCGCCAAAGCTGCGCAACCAGCCCCGCGCGGAGTTCTCATCGTGCATGCCGGACACCTTGCTTTTATGCCTCTGTTCTGTCTTTACTCTCTTTCCAGTTCTACGCCAATCCTGTTCGCACCTGTGCGCGCACGTAACGGGTAGAAAAAGAAAAAACCCACGTTCTTGGTGAAAGAACGCGGGGAGTGTTGTGCCCGGAGGGGGACTTGAACCCCCACGTCCGTTAATAGGACACTAGCACCTCAAGCTAGCGCGTCTGCCATTCCGCCACCCGGGCAGGGTGTTTTCAGCCTTTACCGGCTTCGGCACTCCCAAAACTCTAGCCTGCCGGCGGCGGGCAAACAAATCGCCAGCACAAGGCGGTAAACTCCCGCGTGATTATGGAACCACTGTTTGAAAGTTCCTTTCCCTCGCCGGGTGGGCAAGGGGAGGCTGGGTGCCATTCGCGAGCGCGACGCGGGGCGAGAGGCGAGGTAATTCTACTCTTGGATTTAGGCCACACTCCGGTCTGCGGTGGGGCGATGAATATGGTGCGCGTTACTGACAGACACGGAATGTGTTTTCCGGTACAAATGGGAGTATGACTTCTTACAACGATTCTCGGTTCCCTGGCCCCGACCCGTACGCCCCGCTGCGGGATCTCCCGTCGTTTGCGCTGTCGTCCTCCGACCTCGTCGATGGTGACGAGATCGCCGAGCGCTTCCGCGCCCCGGAGAGCGTCTCGCCGCAGCTTGAGTGGTCCAACCTACCGGAGGGCACCAAGTCCCTGGCCGTGACCTGCCTTGATCCGGACGCTCCGACGGCCGCCGGCTTCTGGCACTGGGCCGCCTTCAACATCCCGGCCGACGTCGCGGAACTGCCCACCAACGCCGGTGCCGCCGAAGACTTGGGCATCGCGGGCGTTATCTCCCTGCGCAACGACTCCGGCAAGCGCACCTACCACGGCCCGCAGCCGCCGGCCGGCCACGCCCCGCACCGCTACCTCTACGCCGTCCACGCGGTGGACACGGAGAAGCTGGACATCGACCCCGACGCCACCCCGACGGTCCTGGGCTTTAACCTGCACTTCCACGCCATTGGCCGCGCCATTCTGTGGGGCTGGTACGAGGAGAAGTAGTCCTCACTTAGCGCATGGCCAACAACGACAATCCCGGGGTGACGATCCCGCTGCAGTTGCGAGTGGGCGGAGCTTTCATTGCCGTCGCACTCGTCCTCGTCATCATGACCTTCGTCGCGGTGCTCACCGAAGGGTGGATGAGCCCCTTCGTGTGGACCCCAGCCCGCGTGGCGCTGGTGGTAGCCGCGCTTATCATCGGCGCTTTCGCCACCATCCGCAAGGATCAGCGCCCAAGCATCGCCCAGGTGGTGGCTCTGGGCGGGGCGGTGCTCATTATCATCGCCAGCCGCTTCCTGCCCACGGCGCAGCTCGCCGTGATGGGCCAGTGGTGGCTGCTCATCTACGCCGGCCTGGCGCTGGTCTGCGCCCTCGCGCTACGCCGCAGCCTGGCTCCTCGCTCCCAAGGGGAGGGCTGACCGGTGGCGGGATGCGCCGGCAGGCTATTTCAAAAATGAAGAGAGCTAAAAATAAGAGCTAGGGCTGCCCGCGCAACCCTAGCTCTTTCTTCTCACTGCTACCTTTTGGCAGTGTTTAGTTCTTCCACGGCAGCCCGGAGCCTACCGCCTCGCTGATGCTGCCGAGGCCGTGGGCGCGGATCTGCTGGGCAATCCCTAGGTGGATGTCGCGGATCCAGTCCGGTCCGCCGTAGATAAGCGGGGTGTAGCCCTGCAGGAGGCTGGCGCCTGCCGTGATTCGCTCCCAGGCCTGCTGCGGGGTGTAGATGCCGCCGACCGAGACGATGGGCAGCTCGCCGCCCAGGTGCTCGTGGAGCAGGCGCAACACCTCCAGGGAGCGCTGCGCCACCGGCGCGCCGGACACGCCGCCGGCCCCCATGGCCTCGACCTTAGCGGCCGGGGTCTTCAGCCCCTCGCGGGAGATGGTGGTGTTGGTGGCGACAATTCCGGCCAGGCCGACCTCGCGGGCCAGGTCGGCGACGGCGAGGACGTCCTCGTCGGACAGGTCCGGGGCGATCTTCACCAAGACCGGGGCCGGGGTGACCTCGGCAACGGCGGTGAGGATGGGGCGCAGCGACTCGACTGCCTGCAGGTCGCGCAGGCCCGGGGTGTTCGGGGAGGAGACGTTGACCACCAGGAAATCGGCCAGCGAGCCCAGGACGGAGGCCGAACGGCGGTAGTCGTCCACGGCCTGATCCACCGGGGTGACCTTGGTCTTGCCGATGTTGATGCCGATGACGTCGTCGCTGCGGCGAGCGCGCAGGTTGCGGGCAACTTCCTCCGCCCCCTGGTTGTTAAAGCCCATCCGGTTGAGCAGGCCCTTGTCCTTGGGCAGGCGGTAAAGCCGGGGAGCCGGGTTGCCCGGCTGAGCCGCGGCGGTGACGGTGCCCAACTCGGCGTACCCGAAACCGATGGGTCCCCAGGCGTCCGCGGCGGTGGCGTTCTTGTCGAAGCCGGCCGCCAGGCCGAGCGGGCGCGGGAAGTCCACACCGAAGACGGTCTGCCGCAGGACCGGGTCCTTGACGGGCAGGACCTTGTTCAGCCCGCGGTTGAGTGGCCAGGCCACGTGGAAGCCGTGGAGGGCCGAGCTCATCAGGTGGTGGATGCGCTCGGCGTCGATCTGGAACATAGCCTTGAGCGCGGCATCGTAAACCTTGCCCCGGACGGTGCGGAAAATGCTGGGCATTGTAGAAACTCCTTAGATATCTTTAATGATCTGCAGTCCGTCACCGGTGGCGGAAGCAATGGCGATGGTCCCGTCGCTGAGCGCGACCATGTTCTGTGCGTTAGCGACGGTAGAGACCTTCGCGCGCTCCTCCGGAACGCCGTGGGAAATCTCGAAGGCCTGCGCCTGGTTGTTGTCGGTCGTGGTCACCCACGCCAGCTGCCGGGACTCGTCCCAGGCCGTGGCCCACGGCACCCCGTCGGTGTTGCCGTATTGGTGCAGGCGGATGACGTCCTCGGCGTTGTAGATGGCTACCCGCTCGCCCAAGGTATCGGAGACCACGATGGTGCCGTTGTCGCCGACCGAGGCCTGGCCCAGGCCGACGCCCACGCGCAGACGGCCGCCCGCGCGGGACTGCTCCCAATCCAGCGACTGGATGGTCGAATCCGCCCGCAAGGTGCGCACCACGTTGTCCGTGCCGTCCTGGTTGGGGACCGCCAGTAGCTGGTCGGTCGCGTCTTCGACGGCGAAGGAGTCGCTGCGCTCGCCGTCGGTGTAGATGGCGACGTCGGCGGCCTGATCGGAGGCCACGAAAAGCTCCCCGGATGAGGTCCGCGCGGCGGCGGTGACGGGGAATTCTTCGTCGACAGCGATCTTTTCCGGCTGCTCGGGGCGTGCCGGATCGAAGGAGAGCACCTCCTTGCCGCAGCCGAGTAGGAACTCGTTGTCGGCGGCCGTCAGCTGGCCGCAATCGGTCGGGATTTCCACCACCGCGGCGGAGCCGTCCTGGAAGGCTGCGGCGTCGCCCACGGCCAGGTGATCGGCGCTGCGCACGGCGATGTTCTCGCCGGTGGCGGCCATGTCGGTTACCTGCGCGACCTCCCGCGGCAGCTCGACGACCTCGCCGTCGGGGTCGGTGGCGGCGGGGGAGTCGGCCGGGGTTGCATTGCCCACCGTGGCGCCGTCGTTCGCCTCCTCTTCCGGCGGGGTCTGTTGGCACCCCGCGAGAGCTAGGGCGGAGACTGCGGAGACAGTCATTACTGCGAAACCGGTCTTAGAAGTCACAGACAGTCATCCTAGCAGTCAGACCCCGGAATCCAGCAGTCCCACCAGCCCCCACCAGCCGCGGCCGGGACGGTCGCAGGCGGTGGCGGGCAGAGGCAGCACAGGGGAATTATCCCGAACTGAATGGAAGGTGTGAGCTTGCTTCGAAAGTCGGACTCGCCCGGGGTGGTCCTCGCGTGGGGTACGGGGGCGTCAGTATGCTGTTCCGAGTGAATAACGTGCAGTACCTCGCCCAAGCAGGCGTAGAACAATCAGACATGTCCTGGTTGCAAGTCATCGTCTTGTCTATAGTCCAGGGCCTCACCGAGTTCCTCCCCGTCAGCTCCTCGGGACACTTGCGCATTGTCTCCGAGCTCTTCTGGGGCCAGGACGCCGGGGCCTCCTTCACCGCGGTCATCCAGCTCGGCACCGAGCTGGCCGTCGTGGTCTATTTCGCCAAGCTCATTTGGCAGATCCTGGCCGGCTGGTTCCGCGGCTGGGTCGACAAGGACTCCCGCGGGCAGGACTGGAAGATGGGCTGGATGGTCATCGTCGGCTCCATCCCGATCGGGATCATCGGCTTCTTCGGCAAGGACCTCATCCGGGACGCGCTGCGTAACCTGTGGATCACCGCGGCCATGCTGGTCCTGTTCTCCTTCGTGTTCATCCTGGCCGAAAAGATGGGTAAGAAGACCCGCGGTTTCGACGAGCTGACCATGAAGGACGCCATCATCATGGGCCTGTGCCAGTGCCTGGCACTTATCCCGGGCGTGTCCCGTTCCGGCGGCACGATCTCCGGCGGCCTCTTCTTGGGGCTTGACCGCGAGGTGGCCACCCGCTTCAGTTTCCTGCTGGCCATCCCGGCGGTGCTGGCCTCCGGCCTGTTCTCGCTGGGCGATGCCTTCGGCCCGACCGTCGGCCAATCCGCCAGCGGAACCCAGTTGCTGGTCGGCACGGCGATCGCTTTCGTCGTCGGCTACGCCGCGATCGCCTGGCTGCTGAAGTTCGTGGCCAACCACTCCTTCTCCTGGTTCGCCGCCTACCGTATCCCGGTCGGCCTGTTTGTCATGGCCCTGCTGGCCTTCGGCGTGCTGCAGCCCTAAGGGCGCCCTAAAGATTCGGGGGAGTATCAAGTTCGCCCGTGGGTCGTACAGGCCCGGCTGTGGCGTTGTGCGCGTCGGCGGGACTCGGCGTTACGATGGTGGGCATGCATACTTGGCCCCAGCCCGAAATCCAGCCCGTCCCGGGCGCTTCTGTTCCCCTGCAGCTTTTTGATTCCGCGGACCGCGCCGTCCGCGAGGTCAAGGTCGACGGCCCGCAGGCGGGTGTGTACGTGTGTGGGATTACCCCGTACGACTCCACGCACCTCGGGCACGCGGCTACCTACGTGACCTTTGACCTGGTCAACCGCATGTTGATGGATAACGGCCACGGCGTCCACTACGTGCAAAACATCACCGACGTCGACGATCCGCTCTTTGAGCGCGCGGAGCGCGACGGCGTGGACTGGCGCGAGCTGGGCACCTCCCAGATCGATCTCTTCCGCTCCGACATGGAGCTGCTGGAGGTCATCCCGCCGCGGGACTACGTCGGCGCCATGGAAGCCGTCGACGAGATTATCGAGCTGGTCCAGAAGCTGCTCGACCGCGGCGCCGCCTACGTGGTCGATGATCCGGAGTACCCGGATGTTTACGCCTCCATTGAGGCCACGGAGCAGTTCGGCTACGAGTCCAACTACAGCCGCGAAGAGATGGAGAAATTCTTCGCCGAGCGCGGCGGGGATCCGGACCGCGCCGGCAAGCGCAACCCGCTGGACGCGCTTCTCTGGCGTGCGCACCGCGACGGCGAGCCGGCCTGGGAATCCCCGTTCGGCCCGGGCCGCCCGGGCTGGCACGTCGAGTGTTCGGCTATCGCGACCAACCGCCTGGGCAAGACCTTCGAGATCCAAGGCGGCGGCAGCGACCTGAAGTTCCCGCACCACGAGTTCTCCGCCGCCCACGCGGAGGCCGGCCTGGGGGTGGACCGCATGGCCGATTTCTACGTCCACACCGGCATGATCGGCTTGGACGGGACCAAGATGTCCAAGTCCTTGGGCAACCTCGTGTTCGTGCACAAGCTGGTGGAGCAGGGCGTGGAGCCCTCGGCCATCCGCATCGGCATCTACGCCGGCCACTACCGCAGCGACCGGGACTGGTCCGACGAGGTCCTGGGCGCCGCCCAGCAGCGCCTGGCTACCTGGCGCGAGGCCCTGGAACACGCCGGCTCGCGCGAGCGGGCCGAGGAACTAGTCCACGACATCCGCGCCGCCTTGGCCAACGACTTGGATACCCCGCGTGTTCTGGAAGTCCTCGACGAGTGGGCCGCCGGCGAGCGCGGCGAGGATGACCCGGCCGCCCAGCAGTTGGTGACGGTCGCGCTCCGGAGCCTGCTCGGCGTGCGAGCGTAGCGGAATTGAGTAAGAATTAAGCGCATGAGCATTCGCGCAGATTTCCAGCCCACCGTCGACGAGTTCATTGCCAACCTCAAGTCTTTCGCCACGGGCGACTACCTGAAGGAAGACGAAAAAGAATTCTGGGACCAGCCCTTCGACCCAGCCGTCCTGCCGGATCTCAAGGAGATCCTTGAAGGCCTGCTGGATGACCTGGACGCGGTCCCGGATGATCCGAACGGCGACGTCCTTGCCGCAGTGATCACCAAGCGGCAGGTGGAGTTGACCGCCTTCAACAAGGCCAACGACTACGCGGTGCTGGAGCCGGAGGAAAAGGAGGAGCTCGCCGAGCTTATCTATTCGGCTTCTGCCGCGACCGGCGCGGACGACGAGGCCCTGGCCCAGATCCCCGAGCTGGATTAGTCCCCGCCGCCACGCCCCGGGATCATCACTGGCGCAGCTGTGCGCCCGCGCGCCTGGGCGCGAATGTGCCGACCCAAGAAGAAAGTAGTCACGAGTTTTATGCCGCTTCCTAGTGAGTCCCACCCGGGCGACGCCGCCCAGACCCTAAGCGACCACGGATCGCCGGAGCGTCCCCGCGCCATCTTCTGGGATATGGATGGCACGCTGACTGATTCCGAGCCGTTGTGGGCGGAAGCGACGTTCTACCTCTCGGAGACCTTAGGCAACCGCCTGACGCCGACGGAGCGGCTGGCCACGGTCGGCTCGACCTTCGCCACCACGCTGGAAATCTGCGCGGCGAAGGCGGGGGTCACGCTGACCGAGGAGGATTACCCGAAGTACCGGAAGCTGATGTTTTCCAAGGTCCGGGAACTTTTCGCCGGCAACCTGGAGGTTTTTCCCGGCGTCCGCGACCTGCTGTGCGAGCTGCACGCGGACGGCCTTCCGATGTTGGTGACCACCAACACGGAGCGCTACGTCGCCGACGGGGCCATCGCGGCCATCGGACCGGAGTTTTTCTTCGACACGATCTGCGGCGACGAGGTGCCCACCGGAAAGCCCGCGCCGGACATGTACCTCCAGGCCGCGCGCAGCGTCGGCGCCGACCCGGGGGACTGCCTCGTCTTTGAGGACTCCACGGCCGGCATGACCGCGGCGGTCGAGGCGGGGTGCCGCGTCATCGGCCTGCCGGAAGACGATCACGTGGTCGTGCCCGACGGCGTGGTCCAGATATCCGAGCTGCACGGTAACCGCCACGTAGCCCCGGCTGGGGCTGCGGATGTCTACGCCTGGTGGCGCCAGATGACCGCATATCGGGGGTAGTAGGCGCGCGCTGAGCGCCTCGGCGCTAATTTCTATGGAACAATAGATGGCGTGAAAACCTTCGATGATTTATTTGCAGAGCTAAAGACCAAGGCCACCGAGCGGCAGGAGGGATCCGGCACCGTCGACGCCCTGGACCATGGTGTGCACCACATCGGCAAGAAGGTCATCGAGGAAGCCGGCGAGGTCTGGTTGGCGGCCGAATACGAGTCCGACGAGGAGCTCTCGGAGGAAATCTCGCAGTTGCTTTACTGGACGCAAGTGATGATGCTGGCCCGTGGCCTTGAGCCCAAGGACATCTACAAGTACCTCTAGCGCACCCGCTGCGCTTCCTTAAGCGCAGGCGCTGCTCCCAGCCCACCCGAGTACACACCAGCAGGGAAGAAAGACACACGCATGATCACTATTGCAGTACCCAATAAGGGCTCGCTGTCCGAAGCCGCGATGTCCATCTTCGCGGAAGCCGGGTACAAGTCCCGCGGCAATTCCAAGTCGCTCAACGTCGTCGACGAGGCCAACGGGGTGGAGTTCTTCTTCCTCCGGCCGAAAGACATCGCCATCTACGTCGCCAAGGGCGTGCTGGATATCGGCGTGACCGGCCGGGACCTGGCCGCCGACGCCAAGGCCGACGTCCAGGAAATCCTCGATCTCGGATTTGGTGGTTCGACCTTCCGCTACGCCGGGGTCAAGGGCGAGGGCTGGAGCGTGGACCAGCTGGGTGGCAAGCGCATTGCCACCTCGTACCCGAACCTGGTCCGCAAGGACCTGGCCGAGCGCGGGCTGGACGCCGAAGTCATCCGGCTGGACGGGGCAGTGGAGGTCTCCATTCGCCTGGGCGTGGCCGACGTCATCGCCGACGTGGTCTCTACCGGGCGCACCTTGCGCGAGCAGGGGCTGGAGCCCTTCGGCGAACCGCTGATCTCCTCGGAGGCCGTGGTTATCAAGCGCCAGGGTGCGACCGTGGGCCGCGAGGAAGAAATCCTCCTGGGCCGCCTGCGCGGCATCTTGAACGCCCGCCGCTACCTGATGATTGACTACAACATCGCCGAGAAGAATCTGCCGGCTGCCTCGGAGATCACCCCGGGGCTTACCGGCCCGACGGTCTCCCCGCTGGCCCGCGAGGGCTGGGTAGCGGTGCGCGCTTTGGTGCCGAAGAAGCAGGCGAACCAGCTGATGGATGATCTTTCCGGCCTCGGTGCGGAGGCGATTCTGGGTTCCGAACTACGCATTGCCCGCATTTAGGGGTACACCTTCGGCGCGAGGATTCTAAAATTCCTTTGCTAGCTACCATGGGGGTCAAGTATTTGAAGTACTTAAATTCAACCCCCAATTAACGCAAAGGAGCGTCGCCGAGATGGCAAAGAATGCCAAGAAGGATACTAAGAAGCCTTCTGAGGACGTCCAGGACAAGGAAACCACCGCAGCCGCAAACGCCTCCGATTCTGCTGAGTCCACCAAGGAGACCAAGCAGTCGCAGCAGACCGCTGCCAAGGCGAAGAAGTCCCGCGTCGAGCAGGACCTCATCGGTGAGATGGAAGTTCCTAACTCCGCCTACTACGGCGTGCACACCATGCGCGCCATGGACAACTTCCAGATCTCGTACGTGACCATCAACTCCATCCCGGAGTTCATCCGCGGCATGGCCCAGGTCAAGAAGGCCGCCGCCATGGCTAACCGCCGCCTGCACACCCTGCCGAAGAAGAAGGCCGAGGCCATCATGTGGGCCTGCGACCAGATTCTGGAAGAGGGCCGCTGCATGGACCAGTTCCCGCTGGACGTCTTCCAGGGCGGCGCTGGCACCTCGGTCAACATGAACACCAACGAGGTCATCGCCAACCTGGCGCTGGAATACCTCGGCGAGGAAAAGGGCGCATACGACATCATCAACCCGAACGATGATGTCAACATGTCCCAGTCCACCAACGACGCTTACCCGACCGGTTTCCGCCTGGGCCTGTACGCCTCCATCAACCAGCTGATCGAGCGCATGGACGCCCTGCAGAACGCGTTTAGCGTCAAGGCCAACGAGTTCCAGGACATTCTGAAGATGGGCCGCACCCAGCTGCAGGACGCGGTCCCGATGACGCTGGGTGACGAGTTCAAGGCCTTTGCCCACAACCTGCAGGAAGAGCAGTCCGTCCTGCGCGACGCCCAGGCCCGCCTGCTGGAAATCAACATGGGCGCTACCGCCATCGGCACCGGCGTGAACACCCCGGCCGGCTACCGCCACCAGGTCACCGCGGCGCTGTCCGAGGTTACCGGCCTGGAGATGAAGACCGCCCGCGACCTCATCGAGGCCACCTCCGACTGCGGCGCCTACGTGCTGCTGCACTCGGCCATCAAGCGCGCGGCCATGAAGCTGTCCAAGATCTCCAACGACCTGCGCCTGCTGTCCTCCGGCCCGCGCGCCGGCCTGAACGAGATCAACCTCCCGGCCCGCCAGGCCGGTTCCTCCATCATGCCGGGCAAGGTCAACCCGGTTATCCCGGAGGTCGTCAACCAGGTCTGCTTCAAGGTCTTCGGCAACGACATCACCGTCAACATGGCTGCCGAGGCCGGCCAGCTGCAGCTCAACGTCATGGAGCCGGTCATCGGCGAGGCCCTGTTCCAGTCCATCCGCATCATGGGCAACGCGGTCGATACCCTGCGCGAGAAGTGCGTCGAGGGCATCACCGCCAATCCGGACGTCTGCCGCCACTACGTGGAAAGCTCCATCGGCATCGTCACCTACCTGAACCCCTTCATCGGGCACCACAATGGCGATCTCATCGCCAAGGAGTCCCTGGAGACCGGCAAGGGCGTGCGCGACCTGGTCCTGGAAAAGGGCCTGCTGGACGAGGCCACCCTGGACCGCGTGCTGTCCGTGGAAAACCTCATGCACCCGGAGTTCCGCGGCAAGCTCTACATGGACGAGAACTAATTCTTAAGAAGTAGAGCACAGCGCTTGGCATCCCCTCCCACTGCGGAGGCTGGCTCCCCGAGTAGGCGAGTCAGCCCCGCGGCCGGGAGGGTTTGCTTATGCCCTAACGGACGTCAATCCACCGAAGCGGGTGTGGCAATCAACACAACCGGGCATTTCGATTGGGATGAATCACGGCGGCAGGGCACAATAGTAACGTAGTGATAATTTTTTACAACGTTTGGAGACCTCCATGGTTGTTATCCATATCTTGATTGTCCTTGCGGCAATCTTCCTGGGCGCCCGGCTGGGGTCTATCGCCATTGGTTTCGCCGGCGGCTTGGGCGTGCTCGCCCTGGGCCTGACCGGCGTGCCCGTCACCCGCGAAGACATCCCGTTCGACGTCATCGGCATCATCATGTGCGTCATCGCCGCCATCGCCGCCATGCAGCGCGCCGGCGGTATGGACTACCTCGTCCACTTGGCCGAGCGCTTGCTGCGCAAGAACCCCCGCCAGATCACCTATTTCGCCCCGGTCGTCACCTGGCTGATGACGGTGCTCGCCGGCACCGGCCACACCGCGTTTTCGACCATGCCCGTCATCGTGGAGGTCGCCAAGGAGGGCGGCGTGCGCCCGTCGCGCCCGCTGTCCATCGCGGTGGTCGCCTCCCAGATGGCCATCTGTGCCTCGCCGATTTCCGCCGCCGTCGTGCTGATGGCCTCCCTGCTGGAACCCGCCGGCGTGGGCTACCTGCAGGTGCTGGCCGTCCTCATCCCGGCGACCTTCCTGTCGATTTTCCCCGCGGCCTGGCTGGCTAACAAGATGGGCAAGGAACTCGACGATGACCCGGTCTACCTCGAGCGCAAGGCCGCCGGCCGCGTCAAGGAGCCCATCGGGGCATCCTCCTTCAGCCCGGCTCCGGGCGCGAAGCTGTCGGTCCTCATCTTCCTAGTCGCCATCATTATCGTGATGCTCTGGGCCACCATCACCTCGGATCAGGTCGGCCTGATTGCGGATCCGACGCTCCCGCGCAACGAGGCCATCATGGCCGTCATGCTCACCGCCGCCACTGCCATCGTCATGGCCACCAAGATCCCGGCCGGCGATGTCCTGAACACCCAGGTCTTCAAGTCCGGCATGTCCGCGTGCGTCTGTGTGCTGGGCGTGGCTTGGCTGGGCACCACGCTGATTAACCACTACATCGAGGACATCCAGGTCCTGGCCGGTGACGTCATCCAGGCCACCCCGTGGCTGCTGGCCGTCGTGCTCTTCCTGGCCGCCGCCCTGTTGTACTCCCAGGCCGCTACCACCAAGGCCCTCATGCCGGCCGCGCTGGCGCTAGGCGTTAGCCCGCTGACCGCCCTGGCCGCGTTCCCGGCGGTCTCCGCCCTGTTCGTCCTGCCGACCTACCCGACGCTGCTCGCCGCGGTGGAGATGGACGACACCGGCTCGACCCGGATCGGCAAGGCCGTCTTCAACCACCCGTTCCTAGTCCCCGGCGTGGTCAGCATCGCGCTGTCCATCGTGCTCTGCTACGCCATCGGGGCAGTGGTGGTCTAAGCCACCGAGGAGGGGAGGCCATCCCCATCGTCATCGCCACCTCGTCCCGCCTTAGCGCGGGACCGGGGTGGTTTTCTTTGCTTCCGGGTCTTTGAGTTAAAGCGGCCACAGGAGGCGTGAGCCTCGGTACGATAGGGGCCATGACTACTCAGCCATCCGATGTAGAAATCGCTCAGTCCCACCAGTTGCAGCCCATCGCCGATATTGCGGAAAAGGCCGGCCTGCCGGCCGACGCCCTCATCCCGTACGGCACCACCAAGGCCAAGGTGGATATCACCAAGCTGGACCACTCCCGCGAGCACGGCAAGCTCGTGCTGGTCACCGGCGTGTCCCCGACGCCGGCCGGGGAGGGCAAGTCCACCGTCCTGATCGGTCTCACCGACGCCATCGCGAAGCTGGGCAAGAAGGCCATCGTAGCTCTGCGCGAGCCCTCCCAGGGGCCGGTCATGGGCATCAAGGGCGGCGCCGCAGGCGGCGGCTACTCCCAGATCGTCCCCATGGAGGACATCAACCTGCACTTCACCGGCGACCTGCACGCCATCGCCGCGGCGACCAATACGCTGGCCGCCATCATCGACAACCACATCCACCAGGGCAACCAGCTGAACATCGACCCGCGGCGGGTGACCTGGCAGCGCTGCCTGGACGTCAACGACCGCGCCCTACGCGGCGTCGTCACCGGCCTGGGCGGCCCGGCCCACGGCGTGCCGGCGGAGACCGGGTTCACCATCACGGCCGCCTCCGAGATCATGGCGATCCTCGGCCTGGCCACCAGCCTGGAGGACCTCAAGAAGCGCTTGGGCGACATCACCGTGGGCTACGCCTACGACCAGGCCCCGGTTACCGCCCGGGACCTAGAGGCCGAGGGAGCCCTGACCGCCCTGATGCGCGATGCCCTCAACCCGAACCTGGTCCAGACTCTGGGCGGGACCCCCGCGTTCGTGCACGGCGGCCCGTTCGCCAACATCGCGCACGGCTGCAACACCCTGCTGGCCACGCAGACCGCCCTGGAATACGGCGAGGTCGTGCTCAGCGAGGCCGGCTTCGGCGCCGACCTGGGCGGCGAGAAGTTCGTGGACATCAAGTCCCGCTTCGGCGAGCTGAACGTGGACGCCGCCGTGGTGGTGGCCACCATCCGCTCCCAGAAGTACAACGGCGGCGTGGCCAAGGACGAACTGACCAACGAAAACGTTGAGGCCCTCGGAAAGGGCGTGGTCAACCTACAGCGCCACGTCGAAAACGTACGCAAGTTCGGCGTCACCCCGGTGGTTGCGCTCAACCTGTTCCCCTCGGATACCCAGGCCGAGCGCGACTTCATGCGCGACTGGGCCGAGAAGGTCGGCGTGCAGCTGGCCGAGGTCGAGGTCTTCACCAAGGGCGGCGACGGCGCCCTCGAGCTGGGCCAGATCGTCCTGGACAACCTGGGCGGCAACTCCGCGCCGCTGTACGATCCGAGCGAGGGCATCGAGGCCTCCATCGAGAAGATCGCCACGGAAATCTACCGCGCGGACAAGGTCGAGTACGGCTCCAAGGCGCTGAAGGACCTGAAGTACCTGAAGGATAACGGCTGGGACACCCTCCCGGTGGTCATCTCGAAGACCCAGTACTCCTTCTCCGACGACGCGCAGGCCCTGGGCGCCCCGGAGGGCCACACCCTGCACGTGCGCGAGCTTCTGCCGCGCACCGGCGCCGGTTTCGTGGTCGCGCTGACCGGCAACGTCATGACCATGCCGGGCCTGCCGAAGAAGCCGGCGGCCAACAACATCGACGTGGACGCCGACGGCCTCATCTCCGGCCTGTTCTAGGCTTTACCTAGCTCTAAAGACCACTAGACCCCACGGACCCCGAACCTCCGCGTTTCGGGCCGTGGGGTTTGACGCGTTGTGCAGGATTATCTGCAGGTCGCGGCCAGGTCGGAACCAGGGCAGAATAGCGGGCGCTGCGGCAGTCTGGCTAGTTGCAGTCTGGCTAGGTGGAGGAGGCGGCATCGGCCGCAGAGCCGGGCCAGCCCGGGTAGGCCGGGGGAGTGCCGCCGAAGGCCGGGCACAGGTCCTGGAACGAGCACCAGCCGCACAGCTTTGAGGTCTTCGGGTGGAAGGTGCCGGCCTTGCCGTCGCCCTCGATGCGCGCCCACAGCTGCCCGAGATCGCGCTCGAAGTACTCGAGCTCCTCGCGGCTGGGGGCCAGGAACATCGAGTCGATGACCTTGAGGTACATCAGGCGCAGCTGGGTGGGGATGGTGCCCAGCAGGCGCCAGTAGACCAGCGCGTAGAAGCGCATCTGGAACTGCGCCGAGTGGCTAAACCTAGGCGCCGGCTTCTTGCCGGTCTTGTAGTCGACCACGCGGACCTCGCCGGTGGGGGCGACGTCGACGCGGTCGATGAACCCGCGGACGGGCACGCCGTTAGGCAGGACTGTGTTGACGTACATCTCGACTTCTTGGCAATCGAAGCCCTGGGGGTTTTCCATCTCGAAATAGCCCTTGACCAGCGCGCGTGCCTGGACGAAGAAGTCGAGGGTCTGGTCTTTAGGGACCAGCTCGTCCAACTCGTCATCCCCGGCGCGCATCTTCTCCCACGCCGGCTTAATCATCTTGACCGCGGCCGGGTAGGTGCGTTCCTCCCTGGGCAGCTCGTGCATCTCCTCCAAGACCGCGTGGACCAGGGTGCCCTTGACCTGCGCCAGGGTCTTGGGCTCCGGGAGGCGGTCGATCGCGCGGAAGCGGTAGAGCAGGGGGCACTGCTGGTAATCGGAGGCTCGGGAGGGGGAAAGAGCCAACGGCCGCGGTGTGCGGGGCTGGGCCGGGGTAGCGGGTTGGGAAGATTGAGTCATGGTGTTTTTACCCTATCGCGCGCGCTGACGTGGCAAGGTAGAGGGTATGACTAGCACGCAGGATTTCCTCGACTTCATTGACGCTTCCCCGAGTTCCTACCACGCCGCGGCCAACGTGGAGCGCGAGCTGGTGGCAGCCGGTTTCCAACGCCAACGTGAAGAAGACGCCTGGGACGTGAGCCCGGGCGGCCACGTCGTGGTCCGCGGCGGCGCCGTGATGGCCTATATCATCCCGCCCCGGCTGGCCGAGGGCGCGGGCGAGAAGCTGCGGGGCTTTCGGATTGTCGGCTCCCACACGGACTCGCCCGGGTTTAGCGTCAAGCCCGAGCCGGATTTCCAGCAGGCCGGCTGGGATCAGATCGGGGTGGAGGTCTACGGCGGGCCGATCCTGCACTCCTGGTTTGACCGGGAGCTGACCCTGGCCGGACAGGTGACCTTGCGGGATCAGAGCACCCACCTGGTCAACACTGGCCCCATCCTGCGGATCCCGAACCTGGCCATCCACATGGTGCGCAAGGACGAGTTCACTCCGGACCGCCAGTTCCACCTGCAGCCGGTCTGGCAGCTTAGCGGTAGTCGCAAGTACGACTCGCTGGGCGAATACGTCGCTGAGCAGCTGGGCGTGCAGGCCGCCGACATTGCCGCGTTCAACCTGATTACCGCCGCCGCGCAACCAGCCGGGCTGTTCGGACCGGCCAAAGAGTTCATCGCCGCGGGCCGGATGGATAACTTAAGCTCCGTGCACGCCAGCCTGGAGGCCTTCACGGCCGCGGCCCAGGACTACGACGGGCCGGACGTGTTGGTCATGGCCGCCTTCGACCACGAGGAGGTCGGTTCCAACTCGCGGTACGGCGCGGCCGGGCCCATCCTGGCCGATATCCTGCAGCGCACCGCCGTCGCCCTGGGCGCGACCGGCGACGATCTCTTCCGCGTCTTCGCCCACTCGCACTGCGTGTCGGCGGATGCGGCGCACTCGGTGCACCCCAACTACGCGCAGAAGCACGATCCGCACCACCAGCCGCTCATCGGCCACGGCCCGGTGACCAAGATCAACGGCAAGCAGCGCTACGCCTCTGACTCCGAATCCATCACCCGTTGGGAAAACGCCTGCCGGCGCGCGGGCGTGCCCTTCCAGCGTTTCGTGGCCAACAACGACGTGCCCTGCGGCAGCACCATCGGGCCGATTACCGCCACCCGCTTAGGAATCGAGACCGTGGACATCGGCGTGCCCATGCTGTCCATGCACTCGGCGCGCGAGATGGTCGGCGTTTCTGACCAAGCCGCCCTGTCCGGCGCTCTGCTGGAATACCTGGTCGGCTAAAATGGCCGGGTTGACTGGTCCCCAATTTTAAAACCGGCGGGCCAGCCTTTCTGGCCCAAGAAGATGCAAGGAGCAACAAGCACATGGCCTATTCCGGCCCCTTCCAGTACGGCGACCGCGTCCAGCTCACCGATGCCAAGCGCCGGCACTACACCATCGTCCTGGCCGAGGGCGGTCAGTTCCACTCCCACAAGGGCATCATCGAGCACAGCCAGATCGTAGGCCTCGACGAGGGCTCGGTGGTCACCTCCAGCTTGGGCTCGGACTTCCTGCTTTTCCGCCACCTGATGGTGGACCACGTGCTGTCGATGCCCCGCGGCGCCGCCGTTATCTACCCCAAGGACTCGGCCCAGATCCTGGTCGAGGGAGATATCTTCATGGGCGCGCGCGTGCTCGAGGCCGGCGCCGGCTCGGGCGCGCTGTCGATGACCCTGCTGCGCGCGGTCGGCCCGGAGGGCAAGGTATTTTCCTACGAGGTGCGCGACGACCACCTGGAATACGCCGTGGACAACGTCAAGGAATACTTCGGTGAGACGCCGGAGTGGTGGACCCCGCGCCTGGGCGATCTGGCGGACGTGCAGGTCGAAGACCTAGGCGGCCCGGTCGACCGGATCATCCTGGACATGCTGGAGCCCTGGGAGCACCTGGAGAAGGTCCGCGACCTGCTGATCCCAGGCGGGGTCTTCATGACGTATGTGGCCACCGTGCCGCAGCTGATGAAGGTCATGGAGGGCATCCGCGAGCTCAAGTGCTTTACCGAGCCGCGCGCCTGGGAGTCCCTGGTTCGCGAGTGGAAGGTCGAGGGCCTGGCCACGCGCCCGGAGCACCGCATGAACGCGCATACCGCCTTCCTCATCTGGACCCGCCGCCTGGCCGACGGGGTGACGCCGCCGCGCCCGCAGCGCCGCGCCCGCCGTTAGGAGAAATTGCCGTGGGGGATAGGCAACCCCGCACAATGGTGGGGCGGATAGTCCGCTCGTCGCCAAAAACGTTAGGGTAGTGACATGGATGACACGAAAGAGTTGCGTCGCCAGATTTCACAGCTGGCCGACCGCAACGCGAAGCTCGCGGAGCTGCTGAAGGATTCGCGCGACAAGCTCGGTCAGCTCGCCGCCGATGTCAACGCCTTGGCCGAGCCGGCCTCGACCTACGGCACCTTCCTAGGCTATAACCAGACGCCTTCCGGCGGCCGCGAGGAGGCCGAGGTCTTTACCAACGGCCGGCCCATGCGCCTGAAGATCTCCCCCGAGGTGAAGCAGGGCTCGCTGCGGGTGGGCCAGCAGGTGCGCATCGGCGACGGCATTGTCGTGGTAGAAGGCGTGGCGGCCCGGCGCACCGGGCACCTGGCCACCGTGCTGGAGCGCCTGGGGCCCGACCGCGCCCTGGTTACCAACGGCCCGGCCGACGAGGAGGTCATCACCCTGGCGGAGTCACTGCGCGAGACACTGCGGGCCGGCGACACCGTGCTGGCCGACACGAAGGCCGGCATCGGCCTGGAAGTCATCGCCAAGACGGAGGTCTCCCAGCTGTCCCTGGAGGAGGTCCCCGAGGTCGAGTTTTCCGACATCGGCGGTCTGGACGCGCAGATCACCCAGATCCGCGACTCGGTGGAGCTGCCCTTCCTGCACCCGGAGCTCTACCGCTCCTTCCAGCTGCACCCGCCCAAGGGCGTGCTGCTCTACGGCCCGCCGGGCTGCGGCAAGACGCTCATCGCCAAGGCGGTGGCCCATTCGCTCGCCCAGAAGATGGGGGCGGGCGAGCCGAGCTACTTCCTCAACGTCAAGGGCCCAGAGCTGCTCAACAAGTTCGTGGGCGAGACCGAGCGCAAGATCCGCCTGATCTTCGAGCGCGCCCGCGAGCTGGCCGGCAAGTCCACCAACCGCCCGGTCATCATCTTCTTCGACGAGATGGAGTCCATCTTCCGCACCCGCGGCTCCGGCGTCTCCTCCGACATGGAAACCACGGTGGTCCCGCAGCTGCTGGCGGAGCTCGACGGCGTGGAGGACCTGCGCAACGTCATCGTCATCGGCGCGACCAACCGCGAGGAGCTCATCGACCCGGCGATCATGCGCCCGGGCCGCCTCGACATCAAGATCCGCGTGAGCCGCCCCAACAAGCAGGGCGCGCGCGAAATCATGCAGCGCCACTTCTCGGAGTCCATCCCGCACGCGGGCGACCGCGAGGCGCTGATCTCGTCGAGCATCGCGGAGCTTTTCGCCCCGCGCCCGTTCGTGGACCTGCACCACGCCGACGACTCGGTGACCACCCTGCATTACCGCGACTTCGTCTCCGGCGCGATGATCGCCAACATCGTCGCCCGCGCCAAGAAGCTGGCCATCAAGGAGTCCCTGGCCACCGGCAAGGAGGCGGCCATCGAAATGCGCCACCTGTCCCAGGCGATCGCGGCCGAGCAGTCCGAAAGCGAGCACGTGCCGACCTCCACCAACCCGGAGGAGTGGGCCAAGATCGTCGGCGGCAACGCCACCGGCCAGCCCATCACGCACGTCGAACTGATTGGATTTAGGAGCCCCACGTGGCACGCCTTCTAGGAACCGAGACCGAATACGCCATCGTGACGCCGGACCGGCCGGACTTCTCGCCGATCGTCTCCTCGACCCACGCGGTGGTCGCCTACGCGGCGCTGCACACCGACGCCCGTACGCGCTGGGACTTCGCGGAGGAGCACCCGTTGCGCGACAGCCGCGGCTTCGATCTCAAGCGCTACCAGACTGTCCCGGTGGTGGACCCGCACGCCATCGGGGTGGCCAACGTGGTCACCGCCTCCGGCGCGCGCTTCTACGTCGACCACGCCCACCCGGAGTACTCCTCGCCGGAGTGCCGGAACGCCTGGGAGGGCATGCTCTACGACGCCGCCGGCGACGTCGTGCTGCGCAAGGCGGCCGCGGCCGTGGCCCAGCTGACGGCGCAGGATACCTCGGTGCTAAGCGATCACGAACCTTGCCCGCCGCTGAAATTCTACAAGAACAACGTGGACGGCAAGGGGGCCTCCTACGGCTCCCACGAAAACTACCAGTGGTCGCGCAGCACCGACTTCGACGACCTGGCGCAGGGGCTTATCCCGTTCTTCGTCACCCGGCAGGTGGTCACCGGCGCCGGGCGCGTGGGCCTTGGCCCGGAGGGCGAGGAGCCCGGGTTCCAGATCTCGCAGCGCGCGGACTATATCGAGCAGGAAATCTCCCTGGAGACCACGCTCAACCGCGGCATCATCAACACCCGCGACGAGCCGCACGCCGACGCCCGCCAGTTCGGGCGCCTGCACGTCATCATCGGCGACGCCAACATGTCGCAGACCGCCAACCTGCTGAAGCTGGGGATGACCTCCCTGGTTATGGACGCTATTGAGGCCGGCGTGGACTTCAGCGACGTGCGGCTGGCCGATCCGGTCGAAGCCGTGCGCACCGTCAGCCGGGACATGGAGCTCAAGGAGAAGCTGCCGCTGCGCGGCGGCGGGCAGATGACCGCGCTGGAAGTCCTGGCCGTCTACCGATCGCGGGTTAGCGCGGACACCGACGCCGAGCGCGAGGTCCTGCGCCGCTTCGACGAGGTCGTCGAGCTCTTGAGCACCGATCCGCTGCAGGCCGCGCACCTGCTGGACTGGGTGGCCAAGTATCGCCTCATCAAGGGCTACCTGGACCGCGGCGTGGCGGCGGACGACCCCAAGCTGGCGCTTATCGATCTGCAGTACACCGACATCGACCCGGGCAAGTCCCTCTACCACGCGCTGGTGCGCCGCGGGCAGATGCGCACGCTGGTCAGCGAGGAAGAAATCGAGCGCGCCGCCGAAGTTGCCCCGCCGGCCTCCCGGGCCGGCCTGCGCGGTGCCTTCATGCAGCACTACGCCGCGGATCTGGTCTCGGCGAACTGGCAGTACGTGGCGCTTCGCCGGGGCGATCTGACCGCGCTTTTCGAGCTGGACGAGCTCCTAACGGCGACGCCGGAGACCCGCGAGGCGATACTCCACGGCGAGCTGGACCTAGACCAGCTCATCTCCCGGCTCACGGCCGAGGGGATTAGCCCGGAGTACCGTTAGAACTAGTAGCACGAGCCAAGCTTTAGCCAGACGTACCTAACAGGCGCTTAGCCTGGGAAGGGAGAATACAACACCATGTCACAGCAGAACCAACAGATTCACTCCGGTGGCGGCGACGACCAGGACGGTGCCGCCGAAGACGGCGCCGTGGGCTCCGGCCAGGCGCAGATTTCCACCAGCGGTACCGACGACCTGCTCGATGAGATCGACGGCCTGCTGGAAAACAACGCCGAGGAATTCGTCCGCCACTACGTGCAGAAGGGCGGTCAGTAGACGGTGAGCCCGCTGTCGTCTAACGGCCCGCAGCACGCCCCCGGGCCTTTCGCGCGCCGGATCATGGGCATTGAGACCGAATACGGGCTGTTTTCCTCGTCCCCGGCCGACCGGCGCGGGCTGGACCCGGATGAGCTGGCGCGCAAGCTCTTCCGCCCGGTGGTGGAGAAGTATTCCTCGTCGAATATCTTTACCCGCAACTCCTCGCGCCTGTACTTGGACGTAGGCTCGCACCCCGAGGTCGCCACGGCCGAGTGCGACAGCCTGACCCAGCTGCTCAACCACGAGCGCGCCGGCGACCTTGTGGTCGACCAACTCGCGCGCGCCACGGAGGACGAGCTGGTTGCCAGCGGCGAGGCCAGCGCGGTCTACCTGTTTAAAAACAACGTCGACTCGGCCGGCAACTCCTACGGCTGCCACGAAAACTACTTGGTCTCGCGCCACCTCGTGCTCAAAGAGCTCAGCACCGCGCTGCTGCCGTTTTTCATCACCCGGCAGCTCATCTGCGGGGCCGGACGCATCAAACCGGCAGCGGGGCAGTCGCCGGCGCAGTTCGTGCTCTCCCAGCGCGCCGACCAGGTCTGGGAGGGCATTTCCTCGGCCACGACGCGCTCCCGGCCCATCATCAACACCCGCGACGAGCCGCACGGGGATTCCTCCCGCTTCCGCCGCATGCACGTCATCGTGGGCGACTCGAACATGGCGGAGCCGACCTTCGCGCTGAAGGTGGGCTCGGCCTTGCTGATGCTGGAGATGCTCGAGGCCGGCTTCGACGTGCCCAGCTTCGCTATCGCTGAGCCCATCGCCCAGATGCGCGCCATCGCCGGCGACCAGACCGGCCAGACCCCGTTGACCCTGGCAGACGGCAGCACCGTCCCGGCTATCGAGGTGCAGCGCCAGCTGGCGAGTGCCGCCGCGCGCTGGCTGGACGAGCGCCCCGACGCGGGCACCCCTAACGGCGAGATGCGCCGGGTCGTCGACCTGTGGGAGCGGACCGTCACGGCCGTAGAGACGCAGGACTTCAGCCCAGTCGATCAGGAGATCGACTGGGTGATCAAGAAGAAACTCCTGGACAGCTTCCGGGCGAAACTGGACTGCGATTGGTCGCACCCCAAGCTGGCGCAGGTCGATCTGACCTACCACGACATCCGGTCCGGCCGGGGTCTCTACAGCGTGCTCAGCCGCCGTGGGCTGGTCCGGCGGTGGACCACGGACGAGGCCATCGCGGCCGCCCGGGAGCAGGCCCCGGCCACGACCCGGGCCGCGCTGCGCGGGAAGTTCCTGGCCGCCGCGCGTCAGACCGGCGCCAATGTGACGGTGGACTGGACCAAGCTCAAGGTCAACCGGCCCGAGCCCCGCGTCGAGCAGTTCCTGGATCCCTTCGTTGCGGACGATGCCCGCCTGCAACCGCTGCTAGACTACATGCAGGAAAATCAAGGACACTAGGCAGGCGCTGCCCAGCCGGTGAAATCGGCCGGCGAGCTCGTGCCACGGGGAAGGAGAGCGGAGAGAACTTGGCTGGTGCTACCGTCTCGCAGGGCTCGCGCCGCGACAAGGCCGTCGAGCGTTTGACCAATCTTTGCTTCGCCCTCCACGGCGCGGCCTCGAACGGCGGCAGCCCGGACCGCTCCGCCGCCTGGATCCGCTCCCACGTCGCGGGCTACCAAGACTTGGGCGACGAGGCCTTCCAGAAACAGCTCAGCCGGGACATCCGCAGCCTGCAGCGCGCCGGCGTTCCGGTTACGCAGTCAGCGTCCAAAGCCAGCGCTGGGCCAGGCCAGGACCGGAGCCTGTCGGTCTACCGCATGCAGCAGGCCGACTACCAGCTGGCTGAGGTCGAGTTCACCCCGGAAGAGGCCATGGTCCTAGGCGTTGCCGCCGGGATGGGGCAGCCGGGCGGGCTGAGCTCGTTCTCCTCGTCCGCGTGGACGAAGATCGCCGCCTCCGGAGCCTCCCGCGACCTGAGCGGCGCGCCCGTCTACACCGCGGACAATGACCTGACCCGCCTGGACCCGAACATCGTCCGCGACATTCTGACCACCGTGCGCAAGGGGCTACGGATTAACTTCACCTACGTGCCGGGCCCGCAGCAAAGTGCCCAGTCCCGCTCGATGGACCCGTGGGGGCTGGTGACCCTGCACAACCGCGTCTACCTGGTGGGCTGGGACAACGACCGTGGCGCGCCGCGTGCCTTCCGGCTGCTGCGGGTCACCGAGATCCGGGCGACCCGCCAGGCCCCGGAGCACGCCCACCCTACGCAGTCCCTGCAGGAGGTCGTGGAAGCCTCCCTCAACCGGGACGTCGTGGACCGCGCCGTGCTGCGCATCCCCGCCGGCCGCGCCGGCGAGCTGGAAGCTCTCGGGACGCCAGGGGCCGACGGCACCGTGGTGCTAGAAGACATCTCGCGCGACTTCCTCGTGCGCACGGCCGCCGGATACGCCGCGGACGTGGAGGTCCTCGAGCCGACTAGCGTGCGCGACGCCATCGCCGCGCTGCTACGCGCGGCTGCCGCTACCGCTTCCCACGACAAGCAGGACAAGCAGGACAAGAAGGACAAGGAGGCCCGCGACTAATGGCCGACGCACCCCAGAAACTGCACGCCCTGGTCCAGTCCCTGAACTTGATCCCGTATTTCCGCAGCCACCCGAAGGCCACCCTCATGGAAGCCGCCCAGGACCTCGGGATGGACGTGGCTGAGCTCAACAGCGCGCTCAACCGCCTGTTTTGCTCCGGGGTGGGGCAGCGCACCGAGGATCTGATCGACATTAGCTTCGGTTACCGCGAGGGCGTGACCATCGTGGACGACCAGGGGCTCAACCAGGCGCTGCGCCTCACGCCCACGGAGGCCGGCGCGCTGTTGCTGACCCTGGAGTCGCTAGAGTCCATGCCGGGGCTCATCGACACGGCGGCGGTCCAAAGCGCGGCGGAGAAGGTCCGCGGGATCATGGACGATAAGACGCGGGCCATCTACGACTCCATCGCCCAGCCGGAGGAGGCCGAGTCGGCCGCCCAGGTGGCGGCCGCCCGCGCCATTGAGACCAAGCGGCAACTGCGGTTGCGCTACTGGTCAGCCAGCTCAAACGAGGAACGCACCCGTACCGTCCACCCGGCCCGTATCTTCATCTTCGACTCGCAGGTCTACCTGGTGGCCTGGGAGGAAGACAAGGGCGAGCACCGGCGCTTCCGCATGGACCGGATCCGCCAGGCCACGGTCCTGGACGACGAGGCCCAGCCCCATCTGCGGCAGCTCGACTTCGATCCGCGCGATCCCTTCGGTTTGGCGGACAGTGACAGAGCCCATATAGAGCTCAAGAAGGAGGCCACCTGGTTGGCCGATGATTACGACATCCGGCTGGGTGAGGACCTCGGAAACGGCTACGTAGCAGCCTCTATGCCCATCGGATCGGTGGAGTGGTTCGCCCGCTTTGCCATCGGGCATGCTGACAGGTTCCGGGTAATTGGCCCAGATTCGGTTAAGAATGCTATTGCGCACGCCAGCGAGGCGGGCCTGCGGAGATATACTGACTAATTATCCGCTGGCAACCTTAGCAAGCCACCAGCGAATGCGTTAGGCTCTTAGGGGCAAAACAGCCGCTCCGCGGCGCCTGTGGAGGAGAAAGAGAGAAAACTATGACGGTCGGACCCGCCCAAATTGCCATTATCATTCTGCTGATCGTGCTGCTTTTCGGCGCGAAGAAGCTGCCGGACCTGGCCCGCTCGATGGGCCGTTCGATGCGCATTTTCAAGTCGGAGGTCCACGAGATGGGCAACGACGACCAGCGCTACCAGGACGAGCAGCAGCAGCGCCAGCAACAGCAGGGCCAGATCAGCCAGACCCCGGCTAGCCAGCAGCAGTCGGACGAGGACTTCTGGAACAGCCCGCAGATGCAGCCGCGCTACGACCAGAACAACCAGCAGGCACCGCGCCCCGATAACCGCTAAGGCTTAAAGCCCCCGTTCGCGGGACCTGCTCAATTTGTGTCGTGTTAACCAGGAAGTGTTCTAGAAGCGATGTCACCTAGCCCGAAGGGTTCTGAAGGCTCGCGGTCTCTGCCGCAACTGAGTGCTCGCGCCGGTGCGCCGGCGCGCCGTCAGCGGCCCCGCGGCGGCGCGTGGTCACGCCTGAAGCAGGCGCAGGAGGCCCGCCGCGCCAAAAAGAACCCGACGGGGGAGATGACGCTTATTGAGCACCTCCAGGAGTTGCGCCGGCGCATTGTCTATGCGCTGCTGGCCCTGGTTGTGGGCACACTCATCGGGTTTTTCTGGTACCAGCACGCCCCGTTCGGCTGGTCCACGCTGGGCGAGATCCTGCGCGAGCCCTATTGTGCGCTGCCGGCGGACAAGCGCGCCGACTTCACCAACGACGGCACCTGCCGCCTGCTTGCCACGACCCCATTCGAGATGCTTATGCTGCGCATCAAGGTCGGTGCCTTGGCCGGCGCGGTGATCTCTTCGCCCGTCTGGCTCTACCAGGTCTGGGCGTTCATCGTGCCGGGCCTGCACAAGAAGGAAAAGCGCTACACCTTCATGTTCGTTAGCGTCGCCGGCGTGCTCTTCGTCGCCGGCGCGGCGCTGGCGTACTTCGTCCTCTCCGAGGGCCTGGAGTTCCTGATGTCCGTCGGCGCGGAGTACCAGACCGCCGCGCTGACCGGTAAGGAGTATTTCGGCCTGATGCTGACCATGCTTATCCTCTTCGGCATCGCCTTTGAGGTCCCGCTGATCATCATCGCGCTGAACCTGGTGGGGGTGCTCGAGTACGAGCACGTCAAGGGCAAGCGCCGCATCCTGTTCATCATCGTGATGATCATCTCCGCCTTCATCACCCCGGCCGATCCTTATTCGCTCATTGCCCTGTCGGCGGCGCTGTGGATCCTCATCGAGTCGGCTTTCCAGTTCTGCCGCATCAATGACAAGCGCCGCAACCGCCAGCGCCCCGACTGGATGGACCTGGACGACGAGCGGGCCTCGCCGCTGGGCTCCGGCCCGGGTGCCGTGGGCCTAGCCGAGCCGGTTCCCGCACCGACCCCGGTCAACCCGCCGAGCAGCCACCCGAACGCCCCGGCACCCGCGCGTCCGGCGAGCACGCAGGCCCAGCCGCAGCCGCAGCGAAACAGCCGCCCGGCCCGCCCGCAGCAACCGGAGGGCGGCTTCTTCGACGACGTCCTCTAGCGCCGGGTAAGCTGGGCGGCTATGACGCAGTCGCATCTGGAATACTTCTCGCACAACCTGTCCTATTCGCTCGATGAGTTCCAGCTACTCGGCTGCCAGGCGGTAGAGCGCGGAAGCGGCGTGCTGGTCTGCGCGCCAACCGGTGCCGGCAAGACCGTCGTCGGCGAATTCGCGGTCTCCCTGGCGCTGTCCCGGGGGACTAAGTGCTTTTACACCACCCCGATTAAGGCTCTGAGCAACCAGAAGTACCACGACCTGGTCGACCAGCACGGCGAGGACGCCGTCGGCCTGCTCACCGGTGACGTCTCCATCAACGGCGACGCCGAGATCGTCGTGATGACCACCGAGGTGCTGCGCAACATGATCTACGCGAAGTCGCCCGCGCTGGATCGCCTAAGCCACGTGGTCATGGACGAGATCCACTTCCTGGCCGACGCCTCCCGCGGCGCGGTTTGGGAAGAGGTGATTCTCAACCTGGACGAATACGTCTCTATCATCGGCTTGTCCGCCACGGTGTCGAACTCGGAGGAGTTCGGCCGCTGGCTGCGCGCCGTGCGGGGCGAGACGGAGGTCATCGTCTCCGAGCACCGCCCGGTGCCGCTGGACCAGTGGATGATGATCGGCCGCCAGGTCTATTCCCTTTTCGAACCCGGCACCGACGGGGAAGTCAACCGCGAGCTCATCCGCCGCGTGCGCCGCCTAGAGGCAGGCGATACGGACGAAGGCCGCGCGGACTACCAGTCGGGTAAAGGCTTCCGGGCGCGCTCGGGCGGCGGCCGCAGTGGCGCGCGCCGTCCACAGGATCGCTACCGCCCGCTGGGCCGCCCGGAAGTCCTCAAGGCCCTGCAGGGCAAGGACATGCTACCGGCCATTACCTTCATCTTCTCCCGGGCCGGCTGCGACGGCGCTCTCTACCAGTGCCTGCGTTCCCGGATGAGCCTGACCACGCCGGAGGAGGCCGCGGAGATCGTCGAGGCAGTCAACGCCGGGGTCGAGGGGATCCCGGAAGAAGACCTGGAGGTGCTGAACTTTAAGTCCTGGCGCACGGCGTTAAGCCGGGGTTTCGCCGCCCACCACGCCGGGATGCTGCCGGCCTTCCGCCACATCGTCGAAGACCTCTTCGTCCGCGGGCTGGTGCGCGCGGTCTTCGCCACGGAGACCCTGGCGCTGGGCATTAACATGCCGGCCCGCACGGTGGTGCTGGAAAAGCTCATCAAGTTCAACGGCGAAGCCCACGTGGATCTCACCCCGGGCCAGTACACGCAGCTGACCGGCCGCGCCGGACGCCGCGGCATCGACACGCTGGGCAACGCGGTGGTCCAGTGGGCCCCGGCGATGGACCCGCACTACGTCGCAGGACTGGCCTCCACGCGCACCTACCCGCTGGTCTCCACCTTCCAGCCCGGCTACAACATGGCCATCAACCTGCTGGGCATGCTCGGCTTCGAGGATTCGTTGCGCCTGATGGAAAAGTCCTTCGCGCAGTTCCAGGCCGACGGCTCCGTGGTCGAGGAGACCCGGCAGGTCGAAAAGGCCGAGCACCGCGCCCGCCAGCTGCGCGAGCAGCTCGACGAGCTGATTGCGGCGCTGGCCCCGCCGGCTAGCGATGCCGCCACCGCCCGCCAGGAGCTGCTGGACTATATCCAGCTGCGCCAGGAGCTGACCGCGGAGGAGCGTTCCTCCCAGGTCAGCGGAAAGGAGGAGCGCTCCAAGGAGGTCGCCACGGTGCTGGCCAAGCTGCAGGTCGGCGACGTCATCGCGCTGGCCACCAAGAAGCAGCCCCTGCTGGCAGTGGTCAACACCCCGGCTAACCAGACCAAGGATCCGCGCCCGTGGGTGACCACGGAGGGCGGCTGGTCGGGCCGTATCGATGCCGCCGGCATCGCCAACCCGCCCATCGTGGTCGGGCACATGAAGCTGCCCCGGCGGGTGACCAAGGCGCCGCGCAAGTCCGCGGGCTACGTGCAGAAGCTTTTCCAGCGCAACAAGTACCCGCGACCGAAGAAGATGCGCCTGACCCCGCGCCACCGGCCTAACAAGAAGGTGGGAGAGCTGCGCGATGCCATCCGGCAGCACCCGGTCCACGCCTGGCCGGCCACGGACCGGGAACCGTTGGCCAGCATGGCGCATAAGCTGGCCCGGCGCGAGAGGGACGCGGAGAAGCTGCGCGCCAAGATCACCCAGGCCACCGACACCCTGGGCCGCACCTTCGAGCGAATCGTTGACTTGTTGTCCGAGATGGACTACGTCGAGTTCGTCGGGGCGGGCGAGGACCGGCATCCGGAGATCACCGACGAGGGCGAGCGCCTGGCCAAGATCCACAACGAGTCGGATCTCTTGGTCGCGCAGTGTTTAAAGCGCGGGATCTGGAACGACCTGGACCCGGCGGAGTTGGCCGGGGTGGTCTCCCTGTGCACCTTCGAAAACCGCAAGGCCACCCGCGGCGAGCCGGAAGCCGCCACCGACGCCATGGCCGATGCCATGAACGACACCTGGCGCATCTACACCGAGCTGGTCGCTGACGAGCAGCGCCACCGCCTGCCGGTCACCCGTGAGCCGGAGCCCGGCTTTGCCCTGGCCATGCACCAGTGGGCCGCCGGCGCCCCGTTGGGCTACTGCCTGGCCGCGGCTGCCGAGTGCGGCGCGGAGCTGACCCCCGGCGACTTCGTACGCTGGTGCCGCCAGGTGGTGGACCTGCTCCAGCAGGTCGCCAAGACCGGTTACGAGGACGGAATCCGGGCCAACGCCCGCCGGGCGATGGACGCTATCCAGCGCGGCGTCGTCGCCATCGGCGCTTAAGGCCCACCACATGGCCCAGCCGCTATTTAGTAGGGCTCAGTGCACAACGCCGCGGCGGCGGCGCGGATGGCCGGCAGGTGCGGTGCGAGCACGCTGACCGTGGCCACCCCGAGGTTGGTCCCGAAAGGATCCGCGATAAGCGACTGCGTGGCGACGATTGTGCCATCCGCGATGACCGGCCCGCCGGAGTCGCCCTTGACCGCCGGGGGAGCGTTGCGCACCAGGGCCGCGGGCCGCACGACGGTGCGCAGGTTGCGCCCGAACGCTAGGGGAAGGCCGAAGAGGACCCGACCCCAGCGGGGTTGGGCCGCCTGGCGCCCGGTGGCCCCGTCCAGCCCGCCGAATCCGTAGGTGGTGACCTCCTGGCCCCACTCGGGCCTGGCCGCGGAGAGCCCGAGCAGGGCCGGTGCCTCTACTGGGTGGTGCAGGAGGGCGAGGGCGCAGTCGGTGCCGTCGATGGTGCGTACCGCCAGGATCCGGCGGCGCCATTTCGTGCCGCCGGTAAACCCGGTGACTTGGTAGCCGCGCCGCGGGGCGGTGCGGAAGAAGTGGGCGCAGGTAAGCACCAGGCGGGTGCTTTTTGGACCCTCGGTAGCATGGCCGGTGCCGCTGTGCGGCTCGGCGATGAGAACGCCGGAGCAGACCCGGTTGCGCTCGTTGAGGCGCACGGTGGTGGAGCTGGCAATTTCTTCCAACTGGTCGAAGGAGTCATCCATGGGCGGTTACACTGTTGTCCTATGAGTGAAAATTCTTCTGCTTTCCCTTCCGAAGTCTATCGAAACCGGATCGCCGCGGCGCAGCAGCAAGCGCGCACCAACGACGTGGCCGCGCTGGTGATTAGCCCGGGCGCCGAGTTCGCCTATTTCACCGGTTCCTGGATGAGCTCGCATGAGCGTTTTAGCGCCCTGGCCATCCCGGCCGAGGGGGAGGCCTTCCTGCTGGCGCCGGCCACCGATGGTGCGGAGCTAGCCGCCGCCCCTGTCGCGGAGCTCAACCTGGCCTTCCACGGCTGGCAGGACGGCACCAACGCCCACGCGCTGGCGGCGGAGAAGCTGCGCGACGCCCACGCCCCGGTGGCCGAAGACGGCGCACGCCTGGCGGTCTCTGGCGTGATGGACGCCGCGCACCTGTTGGGCCTGCAGGCCCAGTTCCCGTCCGCGCAGTGGGTGGCCGCCGATCAGGTCATCGGCGCGTTGTTCTCCCGCAAGGACGGCGAGGAGATCGCGCAGCTGCGTGCGGCCGCGCTGGCTATCGATGCCGTCCACGCCCGCGTGCCCTCGCTGTTGCAGCCCGGCGTGACCGAGCAGCAGGTGGCGGACGAGCTTGAGGAGCTTATCCTGCACGAACACGATGCGGTCGACTTCGTCATCGTCGGCTCCGGCCCCAACGGCGCGAACCCGCACCACAGCTTCTCCGAACGCGTCCTGAGCGACGGCGAGCCGGTCGTCGTGGACATCGGAGGCACCTTCGGCGCCGGCTATCACTCGGACTGCACCCGCACCTACGTGGTCGGCGGTGACGCCTCCCGTGCGCCGGAGGACTTCCAGGCCGCCTACCAGGTGCTGCGTCAAGCCCACGCCGCCGGCATGGAGCAGGCCCGCCGCGGGGCCACCGCGGGCAGCGTTGACGATGCCTGCCGCACGGTCATCACGGACGCCGGCTGGGGCGAGTACTTCACCCACCGGACCGGGCACGGTATCGGCCTGTCCACGCACGAGGAACCGTTCATCGCCGCCGGCAATGACCTGGAGCTGGCCGAGTCGATGACCTTTTCCATAGAGCCCGGCATCTACAAGGAAGGCGAGTGGGGCATGCGCCTGGAAGACATCGTCACCATCAACGGCGACGGCGTGGCCGAGAGCCTGAACGAGGGCGAGCGCGGCCTGCGATGAGCGCGCAGAACACCACCGCCGACCACGCTGGCGGCGCGCCCCAGGTCCCGGGCGCTGTTCTGGTGCTGGGCGGGCGCTCGGATATCGGCACGGAGATCGCCGCGCTGCTCGCGCCTGGGCGCCGGGTGGTCCTCGCCGCCCGCGGCGACGAAGGCATCGATAAGCAACGCGCCCGCCTGCAGGCTGCTGGCGCGCGGGAGGTCGACTTCCTCGACTTCGACGCGCTGGACATGGACAACCACCGTGCCGTGGTGAGCCGGGCCCGCGAGCTCGCCGGCGAGATCACCACGGCCGTCGTGGCCTTCGGGATCCTGGGCGACCAGGAGCGCGCCGAGGCCGACGAGTCCCACGCAGCGCATATAGCCCAGCTGGATTACACCGCGCAGGTTTCCATGCTGACCGTGCTCGCCGATGAGATGGAGCGCGGGCACATCGTCGCGTTTTCCTCCATCGCCGGGTGGCGCGCCCGCCGCGCCAACTACGTCTACGGTTCCACGAAGGCCGGTTTGGACGCCTTCTGCCAGGGGCTGGCGGACCGACTGCACGGCGGGCCCCTGGCGCTGATCACGGCCCGCCCCGGCTTCGTCATCGGCTCCATGACCGAGGGCATGAAGCCCGCGCCGCTGTCCGTGACACCTGAGGTGGTGGCACGCTACGTCGTCGCCGCCATCGCTGAGGAAGCGGACAAGGCCGCTGCCGGCGGCGCCTTGGCCAGCCGCACGCTGTGGATCCCCGGCACGCTCCGGTTCCTAGCGTGGGTGATGGCGCTGGTGCCGCGCCCCATCTGGCGGCACATGCCGCGCTAGCCCATAGGGCTGACCATGCCTTCCGGGCTGACCGCGCTGGCGTCGAAGATAAAGCCGCGGGGTGCCAACACGCGCAGCACGACGTCGGCGTCGCCCTCGGCGAGGCCGTGCAGGACGAGCCCGCCGAAGGGCGTGACGGTAATCGGCACGCCCAAATGCCCCAGCAGCGTGGCGTATTCGGCCGGCAGGACGCCGTCGGGCAGGGCGGTGCCCAGGTCCACGAGCCCGTCGTCGCGGTGGTCGCCCAGCCACCCGATGGGCCCGACCGAGCCGGTGTTCGCAGGGCGATCACCCGTGCTAGCCGGACCAGCCGCACCAGCCCCATAGGCGGCGTCGGCAGCTTCCTGCTGGAGAAGCTCCCGGACGTGCTCCCAGGCCTCCTCCGGCTCGGCGTGGTGGGCCAGCTCCTCAGCCCCGCGGAAGACAGTAAAGGAGGACCCGGCCAGGGCTACCCGGACTCGGGCGGGCACCGCGCCCAGCTGCTCGTCCTCGGCGCTGATGGCCACGCGGGCCACGCGGGCCGCGGCGGCCGGGCTGGCGGACTCCTCGTCACCTAAACGGGCGGCGAGCCCGCGGGCGAATTCGCGGGCGCTAGCAGACAGGGGAGAAGCAAGAATCTGGTGAGCGCTGCCCGGCCACGACAGTTGGCCCAGGCCGTCTGCTACCGCCTCCTCGTCCTGGATGCCGCGCAGGGCGACTCGGCTCCACGCGCCCAGATAAACCTTGCCGTCGGCATAGTCGTAGGCCGTTTTCCCGAGCGCGAACCAGTCGTCCGGGCGGGTAAGCCCGCCGGGGATGAAGCTATCAGCGGCCGGCGCGGAATCAGCGTGAGAGAAATTCAGCAATGCCATAGGCAGTAGTCTAATTGCCGCCGCCGTGTGCACGTCTCACCGCTGCCTTCGCGCCTGTTCCACATTGCCCAGTCAGGCAGGTAGGCTAGGGAATTATGCCGTTTCTGCTGTTTGTTGCGTACCTGGTTTTGGAAACCCTGACGTTTTGGGCTGTGGTCTCACTCATTGGCGTGGGCTGGGCGTTGGTCGCTTTGTTCGCCACGATGTTCTTCGGGATGTCGATCGCCGGCTGGGAGGCGCGCCGGATCATGAGCTCCAAGGTTGTGCGCCAAGAGGACGGCACGGCGGTCATGCAGGACGATACCCCGGGCAAGACCGCCGGCAACGTCGGCCTGACCATGGTCGGCGGCATCCTGCTCACGCTGCCGGGCTTTTTCACCACCCTGGTGGGCCTGCTCTTCCTCTTCCCGCCGACCCGGGCGCTGCTGCGCGGCTTCATCGCCTTCCGCTTGGTGCGTTCCGTGGAGAACTTCGGCGTGCGTCTATACGACCGTAGCCCGATGTCGCAGCAGCACGACAGCTACGGCAGCTTTAGCGGCCCTGCCGGCGGCGCGGTTGCTGCGCATGAGCCGACCGTGCTCGAGGAAGAAGAGATCCGCCGCTGGTCCGAAAACGCTAACCCGTCCGACTTCGGTGAGCCGGACTCGGGTGATGCAGACGGCGAAGACGGTACGAACCCGGGGGACAAGCGCTAGTGTGGCGGCTGCTTGCCCGGTGGCTGCTGGCGGCCGGGTCGGGGGCGGTGGTCTATACCGGCTATGCCCCGCTGAATTGGTGGCCCATGGCCTGCGTGGGCATCGCGGCGTTCTATTTCAGCCTGTCCCCGTGGCGCGGGGAGCGCGTCTCGCTGCGCCTGGGCGCGGGGCTGGGTTTTGTCCACGGTTTCGCCACCTACGCGCTGTTGCTGCCGTGGATCGGGGAGCTGGTCGGTAATACGCCCTACCTGGCCCTAGCGGCGGCGCTGAGCCTCTACGCCATCCTGACCGGGCTGTGCGGGGCGGCAGTAGCGCGTTGGCGCTTCGGCTTCCTCGCCTTCCCGTTTATCTATCTTGCCGTCGAGTTTGTGCGCTCGTCGTTACCTTTTGGCGGCTTCGCCTGGGTGCGCCTGGCGTGGGGCCAGGTCAACGGGCCCCTGGCACAGCTGGTCCAGTGGGGCGGGCCCGCGCTGGTGACGGTGACGGCCAGCCTGCTGGGCACGAGCCTGGTGGCGGTCTGGTCGCGGCGCCACGCCGTCCGCTTCACGGCCGTGGGCGTTATCGTGGCGGTCTTTGCCGCCAGCTTCGTCGCCGGCTGGACCCGCGGCATGGCCGGCCACGAGATCGGGCGGGTGACCGTCGCAGCCGTGCAGGGCAACGTCCCGCGCATGGGCCTGGACTTCAACGCCCAGCGCCGCGCGGTCCTCAACAACCACGTGCGGGTGACCAAGCAGCTAGCGGAAGACGGCCACGAGCCGGACCTGGTCATCTGGCCGGAGAATTCCTCGGACGTCAACCCCTTCACGGACGAGGAGGCCCGCGCCTCCATCGAGAGCGCCGTCGAGGCCGTCGGCGTGCCGATCATGGTCGGCACCTTGACCTACGACGAGGTCGGCGCGCGCAACACCATGCAGGTCTTCGAGTCCGGTGGGCACTCGGGAGACCGCCACTACAAGAAGTATCTGCAGCCTTTCGGCGAGACCATGCCCATGCGGGATTTTTTCGCCAAGCTGTCCGACTACGTGGAGCTGGCCGGCGACTTCCAGCCCGGCAACGGCAACGGCGTGGTGAACATGGCCGGCGTCGCCGTGGGCGTCGCTACCTGCTACGAGGTCATCTTCGACCAGGCTTTCCGCACCGCGGTGCAGTCTGGCGCGCAGATCCTGACCACCCCGACCAACAACGCCACCTTCGGCTTTTCCGACATGACCTACCAGCAGCTGGCCATGAGCCGCATGCGGGCGCTGGAAACCGACCGCGCGGTGGTGGTCCCGGCGACCTCCGGCGTCTCCGCCATCGTGCACCCGGATGGGAAGGTTAGTCAGGAGTCTAATATCTTCGAGGCCAAATACCTAGTCGAGGACCTGCCACTGCGCAGCGGCGAGACGCTTGCGGTACGCTTTGGTTCGATCCTAGAACTGGCCATGGTTATTATTGGTGGAGTATTAGCGCTGGCTGCCCTGATCTCTGCCGGATCCCGGCGGTCGGCCGCCGCGAGCCCCACGGCCGCAAGGGCGAAGAAGAACACCCGCTCCACGCGGGCCAAGAAGTAGAAGGAGTCTCCCACTCGTGACCGCTAACTCAGCGTCGACGCTGGTCATCATCCCCACCTTCAACGAGCTGGAAAACCTCCCGCTCATCACCGGCCGCGTGCGTTCCGCCACCCCGGACGTCCACGTCTTGGTCGTGGACGATAACTCCCCGGACGGCACCGGCGACCTGGCCGATGAGCTGGCCGCGAAGGATGAGAACCTCCACGTGCTGCACCGCGAGGGCAAGGGCGGCCTGCTGGGCGCCTACCTCGCCGGCTTCGAGTGGGGCCTGGAGCGCGACTACCAGGTCCTGTGCGAGATGGACGCGGACGGCTCCCACGCCCCGGAACAGCTGCACCTGCTGCTGGAAGCCATCGATGACGGCGCCGACCTGGTGATCGGCTCCCGCTACATCCCGGGCGGGGAGACCGTCAACTGGCCGGCTTCCCGCGAGTACCTGTCCCGCCTGGGCAACATCTACATCTCGGTGGCCCTCGGCGCCGGCCTGTCGGACATGACCGCCGGCTACCGTGCCTTCCGCCGCGAGCTGCTGGAGGCACTCGACTTCGACGAGCTGTCGAATGCCGGTTATATCTTCCAGGTGGACGTCGCCTTCCGTGCTGTTAAGAAGGGCTTCGACGTCCGCGAGGTGCCGATCACCTTCACCGAGCGCGAGTACGGCGAGTCCAAGCTCGACGGCTCCTTTGTCAAGGACTCGCTGTTCGAGGTCACCAAGTGGGGCGTGCAGCACCGCGCCGAGCAGGCCAGCGAGGTCGCGCACGAGACGGGCCGCATTGCCCAGCAGACCCTCAAGGAGATTGGCGCCTACGACCTGCCGCACAAGGCGGGCAAGAAGCTGCGCTGGCTCGGCGACTTTGGCGAGGAGCTGGGTAACCTGGCTAAGCACCAGTGGAAGTCCATGCGGCGCGGCTAGCGTGCGATAGTTGGCTGGCGCGGTAGTCTAGGCAAAAGTTATTTTCCACTCGGATCGTTCGGCACGTACCTGCCGATGGAGGAGACACCATGGCTACCGTGAGCTTTAAACACGCCAGTTTGACCTACCCGGGGGCGCAAGCGCCGTCCGTGGACGACTTCGACTTGGAGATCGCCGACGGCGAGTTCCTCGTCTTGGTCGGCCCATCGGGCTGCGGCAAATCGACCACGCTGCGAATGCTGGCGGGCCTCGAAGATGTCACCTCCGGCAGCATTTTTATCGGTGACAAGGACGTCACCAGCCTCGACCCACGCGAACGGGATATCGCCATGGTTTTCCAGAACTATGCGCTCTACCCGCACATGAGCGTGCGCGAGAATATGGGCTTCGCCCTGAAGCTGGCCGGGGAGTCGAAGGAAGAGATCAACCGGCGCGTCGATGAGGCGGCCCAGACCCTGGGCCTGGTCGATCTGCTCGACCGCAAGCCGAAGGCCCTCTCGGGCGGCCAGCGCCAGCGCGTGGCCATGGGGCGCGCCATCGTGCGCAACCCGCAGGTCTTCCTCATGGACGAGCCGCTGTCCAACCTAGACGCCAAGCTGCGCGTGCAGACCCGCACCCAGATCGCGGCCCTGCAGCGCCGCCTCGGCGTAACGACCGTGTACGTCACCCACGATCAGACCGAGGCGCTGACCATGGGCGACCGCATCGCCGTCCTCAACGGCGGCGTGCTTGAGCAGGTCGGCACCCCGCGTGAGCTCTACGAAGCCCCGCAGACCACCTTCGTGGCCGGGTTTATCGGCTCTCCGGCCATGAACCTGGGCCGCTTCACCGTCGACGACCAAGGCCGCGCGTCCTCCGGCGAGGCCTGGATCCAGTTACCTGACGATGCCGTCCAGGCCCTAGCCGATGCCGGCGAGAAGCAGGTCATCCTGGGCGTGCGCCCCGAGGCTCTGCAGCTGGTCGCGGAGGGCGAAGGACGGGCCTCCGGCAGCGCCTCTATCCCGTTCGATCTGGAGCTGGTCGAGGAGCTGGGCGCGGACTCCTACCTCTATGGCCAGATCCCGGGCGGCAGCGAGCTCAGCTCGGGGGCGACGACGCAGGAGGCCGCCTCGCCCACCGGCAACGAACTGGTCATGCGCGCTAAGCCGCGGACAGCGCCAGCCAAGGGCAGCCGGGTCGTGGCTACCGTGGACCCCAACCACGTGCACTGCTTCAGCGTGACTACCGGAAAGCGCATCAACAGCGCCGCAACTGTTCAGTAGCACGAGAAACCGCCAGCCACTTAAGCCTTAAGGGCTAAGTGCTGGCGGTTGTTTAATAGCTCGGGGAGAAGTGCCCCGCGCAAAGACTTACTTCTTATCCTTCTTTTCCTGCTGCTCGCGCAGCAGGCGGGCAGCGGAACGACGGCGCTTGCGCAGCTGCTGGATGCGCTCCTCGAGGAGCTCGTCGAGCTCGTCCAGGGAGCGGCGTTCGCACAGCATGTCCCAGTGGGTGCGCGGCGGCTTGGCCGGCTTGGACTCCACGCCTTCGCCCTCGACCAAGGTGCCTACTTTGCCGTTCTTGCACATCCACTCTTCGGGGATTTCTGCGTCATCGGCAAAGGGGACCTCGTAGATATCGCCGTCTTCGGTGCGGTACTTCACCATCTGGCGGGGCGCAAGGTCGTGGTCGCGATCTGTTTCGTAGCTAACGGCGCCCATTCGGCTGCCACGGAGTACGCGATCTGCCATGCAACATCATCCTTTACTAGATTTACCTATGAAGGTGCGGGGCGATTACTATTCCCGCGCCCAGTCCTAACAGTATAACGAAGAACCCAGTGTGATTGTTCCCAGGTAGGGGTTAATGGGCTAAGGTAGTTTACCGTGATGCGTACTTCGGCTCATTCCCGCGAAAAAATCACCTGTCAGTGGTGCAATAAGGAAATGGTCCAAAACGGGCGGGGGCGACCCCGGAAGTTTTGCAGCGCGGCCTGCAAGCAGCGCGCATACGAGCAGCGCAACGCGGTCTCGGGGACCACAATCCCGGAGGACGCGATTATCATGTCGCCCAAGAGCGCGGCCGAGCTTGCCGACGGCTTGTTCGAGCTACGCTGCGGGGCGCAGGATATTCAGACCGCCGTCCATGAGGGTGCCGAAGCCAGCGAAATCAACCAGTTATGCGAAGAAATGGTGGCCTTGGCCCGCCACCTAGAGGAGTTAAGGTAAAACGCCATGCTAAAGAAACTTTTCTACAACCGGACTCTGGTGATCAGCGTCTTCGTAGTCCTCATCATCGCGCTGACCGTCGTGGGGCTGGGTCCGCTGATCTACTCGATGATCGCCGGCCCCGGGGTGACCACTGAGCCGCTCGATGATTCGCGGTCGAAGGCGGCCAGCACCGACGTCAACGGCCAGTGGCGCGTGGGCGATGGCACGGCCCCGAACTTTACCTCCGTGGGCTTTAGCTTCAACGAGGTGCTTCCGGCGGAACGCCGCCTGACCTCGGGCTCGACCACCGCCGTGGACGGCGAGATTGAGGTCACCGACCAGGAGGTTACCGAGGGCTCCATCAAGGTCCTCATGGAGGATCTCACCACCGACAAGACGGTGCGCGATCAGAATATGAAGTCCAAGCTCTTCGAGACCGACAAATTCCCCGAGGCGTTCTTTAAGCTGACGGCACCGGTAGACCTGTCCGGCGTGCCGGAGGATGGCACCAAGGGGAAGGTCACCATGAAAGGGGAGCTGACCATCAAGGACGCCACCCAGGAGATTAAGCAGGACTTCGACGTTCTCCGCGACGGCGAGCACCTAGTCATCGGCGGGACCATCCCGATCAACCGCCTTGACTACAACGTGAAGACCCCGGAGTTCCTGGCCGCGAAGGTGGCTGAGGAGGGCGACGTGAACATCCTCATCTCCTTCGAGAAGCAGGATTAGTTCCTTTCACAAACTAACTAATAGCGCGGAGGGGGAGAATCCAGTCTTCGCCACCAAAACACATCGACGGCCGAAGCAAGGTTCCGGCGCACAAGGCGCGAACACGGCACGAGAACGGGAGGACCCACTATGTTGACCGAACGCATGATTCCGATGCTATGGTTCCGCCTCGTCGTGATTATCGGCTTCGCCATCTTCGTGGCCACGCAGAAGATGTGGCTCGTTATGGTCATCGCCATCGCGCTGGCCGGGCTCACCGGCTGGCAGCTCCAACAGGCCTACCAGAACAAGAAGGAAAAGTAGTCCGACTTCCTCCCATTAAAGTCACAGTGACGTTAATAGGGCGAACCTTGCCCCTAGGGGCGAAGCGGTCTAGATTCGCGGATCTGCTGTGCAACTGAGACACGGACCGAGATCCTCGATTAAGGAGCCTAGGTGCTAAGGGAGATACCGATTAGGGCCCGTTTGGCACAGGAACACTCGAGAGCCCAGCGTCGCAATTCGGGTGACGTACGGACCTGGCCGGGCCAGCGTGCGCCACAGGAGCATCGGCGACACCGAGCCACACGAAGACGCCTTCGGCGTAGTGGCATTCTTCTACGTAGTGGCATTCAGGGAGACTGGGTGAGTCAGCGCGTGTTGAGCTGTGTTTGCCGTGGAGTAACGCCTGTGACGGGCGAACGTCCTTGACGGGCGGTAGAACTAAACCGGGCCGGCCTGGTAATCGCCCGATATACGTTATTGTCCGATAATGTACATTATGTCATTTTAGATCCGGGGCCGCTCCCCGCTATTTCTACGGAACGGCGGGATTGCGTGCCGGCGGGTTGCGGCACGCATTCCCCGAGCGGTTGGTTTACTGGTTGCTCTCTAGCGTGTAGTACTCGGCCTGGTTCGGGTAATAGCTTTCCCATTCCAGGATGTCCGGGTCGTCGCCGGAGACTGCGGCCATGAGGCGGTCCAGGAGGAATTCCCACAGCGGGCCGATGAACTCGGCGCGGTCCTCGAGGCCGGCTAGGCCGTGGCGCAGCTCGAGCTCGGAGCCTTCCGGGGTGTCCGTCAGGCGCAGATCCATCCAGGCGTCCGGGCGGTTGGCAAAGCTGACCTCAAAACGCAGGTATTCCGGCTTTACCTTCTCGGTGACCTCGATGTGGACGTCCTTGGTCTGGCCGACGTGGTCGACCAGGTAGCACGGGTGGCCTTCGGGGCTGTCGGCTTCCTTCGACCACTCCCCGTGCCAACGACCCAGATCCTTGGTGTCCGTCAGGTAGCCCCAGATGACGGACGGGCCCTGGTGAAATTCCCGCTCAATCACTAGTTCCGGGCCGCCGGCGGCGTCCTCGATCTCCCCTGTCGGGTCGTAAAAATCCAGTTCTTGACTCATTTATCTCAGCCTAGCTGGCCATCAATGGCGGCGCGCAACTAGCTGCGAAAAGCCTACCCCGTTAAAGGGTAAACAATCGATGGCCGTGGCCTAGCGCTGCCCGCCGCGGCTGCGGTGCGTGGCGACGAACTGGACCGAGTCCAGCATCCCGGCCTGCAGGAGGGCTTCCCGAAGGGCGAACTGGAACATCCACAGCCGGCGGTAGACGGGGTCGAAACCGGCGGCGGCCGCCTCCCGCAGGCGCCCGGAGAAAAACGAGCGCTGCTGCGCGATGGATTCGCGGTAATGCGATCCGGTGTGGGTCTGACCGATTATCCGCAGGTGGCCGTTCTTCTCAAAGGCCTTGTGGACGTCGGCGACCGTCGGGTATTCGAGGCCCGGCCAGATATAGGCGCGCAGCACCTGGCAGGCCGAGCGGGCCGCCGGCGTCATCTGTTCGGTGGCCACCAGCGATTGGACGGCCGCCTTTCCCCCACTGATGAGCAGGCGCGCCAGGGTGTCGATGTAGTCGGCGCGCTGCCGCGGGGTCAGCGCCTCGAAAAGCTCCACGCTGATAATCGAGTCATAACGCCCGCGCCACTGGCGCGGACCTGGGATCGGGGCATCGATGAGCTGGCAGTGCACGGAGTCGTCCGCGCCCTCTAGCAGGAAGAACTCCTCCAGCGGCCGCAGGCTGGCCGGATCGGCAGAAAGCAAGTCCACGGTCGCTTTCCGCCCGGCCGCCTCCACCGCGGCGCGCGCGCCGGAGGAAGGAAAGACTAGACAGTGCGTGCCGGCGCGAACCCCGGTGGCATCGAGCAGCCAGTTCGCCGCCCGCGTCTGGGCGGACTTGAGATCCTCGCGGTCGACCGCCTGCGGCTCCGTCATGGTGGTGACGTCAACGAAGTGGGCGCCGGCCGGCAGCCCGCGCCGGTTGTGCTGCTCGGCGTCCACGGGCTTGCCCTGCCGGTCGATGGTCTGCCTAGTCGTCGTCGGCACCCCGGTGGCAAAGATGCCGCCCTGGTGGCTGACGCTGTCGCCGGCGTAGAGTGCCAGCAGCTCCTGGGGGATCTCTCCCCCCTCATACGCGGCAACCGGCGCGGTGGGTGTCTTCGGGGAATAACCGCACTGCACCAGCCGGGTGAGCACGTGGACCAGCTTGTCCGAGCTCGGCGTGGTCCACTCCCCGGCCAGGTAGGACTCGGCCACACCCAGCCAGCCGGAGCTCGCGATGCGCGCGAACAAGGAGTCGTATTCGACCTTGAGATCCAGGTCTTCCGGATCCTCGGCGTCGAGGACCAGGCCCGCGCGGTCGCAGGCGCGGGCGAAGTCAGCCTCCGCGTGGCGCGCCCGCAGGCCCAACAGGCGGCCGCTGGGCACGCGGGCAACGCCTGGCCATTGCTCGGCATCGATAGCCGCAGTATGCTCCAAGGCCATTTCCTTCAAAAGTCCAATCCTGACGCCGCCCGCACAGCCCCTATCCCTACCGTGGATTAGCCGGCCTGGCCAGGGGTTTTAGACCTAGGCCGAAAAGGAAAACGCTGTGTCGGCGGCCTCGCGTTTTAGTCCAATCGTTCCTAGACTAATGCCGATTAAGGCCGCAGCCCGGGTGCCATGCCGAGGGGCCTGGTTTATATCGGGGTGAAACTATCTGTTCCGGGGAGTAGCGTTTACAATGTCTAAACGGTAGGTACTTAGTTCAAGCATTTAGGAAGGTAGTCATCTACATGTCAGCAACCCCTTACCGCCCCAATGGAGGACGCCACCACGTCGTCGTTATTGGTGCTGGATTCGGCGGCATCAACGCCGTAAAGCAGCTTAAAGGCACGGAAGTCGATATCACCATCATCGACAAGAAGAACCACCACCTGTTCCAGCCAATGCTCTACCAGGTGGCTACCGGCATGATCTCCGCTTCCGAGATCGCCCCGTCGACCCGCCAGATGCTGCGCGGTCAGCAGAACGCGAACTTTGTCAACGCCACCGTCACCGACATCAACCTGGAAGACCAGACGGTGACCGCGGAAAACGATAACTTCCACCGCACCTACGGTTTCGACTCCCTGGTGGTTGCTGCGGGTTCCAGCCAGTCCTACTTCGGCAACGATCACTTCGCCGAGTTCGCCCCGGGCATGAAGACCATCGATGACGCTCTGGAGCTGCGCTCCCGGATCGTCTCCGCGTTCGAGCAGGCCGAGCTCACCGAGGATCCGGCAGAGCGCGAGCGCCTGCTGACCTTCATCATCGTCGGCGCTGGCCCGACCGGTGTGGAGCTGACCGGCCAGATCGCTGAGCTGGCTAACCGTACCTTCACCGACGCCTTTTCCACCTACGGCCCGTCCTCGGCCAAGATTTACCTGCTGGACGGCGCTCCCCAGGTCTTGCCGCCGTTCGGCAAGCGTCTGGGCCGCAAGGCGCAGCGCACCCTAGAAAAGCTGGGCGTCGATGTCCGCCTGAACGCCATGGTCACCAACGTTGACCAGGACACCGTCACCTACAAGAACACCAAGGATGACTCCGAGACCACCCTGACCGGTGCGACCAAGATCTGGTCCGCGGGCGTGTCCGCCTCCCCGCTGGGCAAGATGGTCGCCGACCAGGCCGGTGTCGAGACCGACCGCGCGGGCCGCGTCTCCGTCAACGAGGACCTGACCGTGGGCGAGTACTCCAACGTCTACGTCATCGGCGACATGATCAACCTGAACAAGCTGCCGGGTCTGGCCCAGGTCGCTATGCAGGGTGGTACCCACGTCGGCCGCCTCATCGACGCCAAGGTCGACGAGGAGTCCACCGCCAACGAGAAGGAACCCTTCGACTACTTCGACAAGGGCTCCATGGCAATCATCTCCCGCTTCAACGCTGTGGTGAAGATGGGCAAGGTCGAGTTCACCGGTATCTTCGCCTGGTTGGGCTGGCTGGCGCTGCACGCGACCTACCTGGTCGGCATGCGCAACCGCTTCGTCACCTTCATCAACTGGATCTCCAACGCGTTCACCCGCGACCGCGGTAACCTCGCCATCACCGAGCAGATGCGCACCGCCCGCAACGCGCTGGCCAAGAAGTCGAAGGATTCCGAGGCCTAAGAGCCCCGAGAGGGGAGGCTAAACAGCCCCGCGCGGTGCCGCCGAGCACCCGCACCTCTACCCCGCCGCAGGCGCGCTGGTTTAGAACCCGCGCGCCCTACGGCGGGGTTCTTTTTGTCCCAAGCCGATGGGCGGATTCTAGCCGTGTTTTTTGGGGCTGGCACTGGCGTTTGTCGCCTTCCCCGTTGGGGGTGTTTTCTTGCACACCGGGCAACTTCCGAGCCCGGCTCTGTTAGGGTGGACGGCACAACATTGGGGTGCCGGAAGGAGATCTTCCGGCTGAGAACATACCCATGGAACCTGCTCTTAGTTAGAACTAGCGAAGGAAAGTGTTGTGAAAGAAGCAGTACGCGCTGCTCTCGCCGCCGTGCGCGAGCAAAATCCCCTGGTCCAGTGCCTGACCAATACCGTAGTCACGAACGTGACCGCCAACGCCCTGCTGGCTATCGGCGCCAGCCCTGCCATGTGCGATACCCCGGAGGAATCCCGCGAGTTCGCGCGCGTAGCCAACGGCGTCCTCATCAACATCGGCACCCCGTCCGCGGCCCAGTACGAGGGTATGCGCGAGGCGATCGCCGGTGCCAACGAGGCCGGCAACCCGTGGGTGCTCGACCCGGTCGCCGCCGGCGGGCTGTCCACCCGCACGGAATTCGCCCGCTCCGTGGTCGACTCAAAGCCCGCGGCCATCCGCGGTAACGCCTCCGAAATCATCGCTCTGGCGCAGCTCGGCGAGGGCGGCCGCGGCGTCGATGCCACCGACACAGCAAGCGCCGCCCTGCCCGCCGCCCAGGCGCTGGCGCAGCGCACCGGGGGCGTGGTGGCAATCTCCGGCGAGAAGGACGTCTTCGTCACCCAGGATGCCGCCTGGGAGCTGGCCGGCGGCGTGCCGCTGCTCCAGCGGGTCATCGGCACCGGCTGCAGCCTGGGCGCCATCACCGCCGCCTACCTGGGCACCGGCCAGCCGCCGCTCGCCGCGGTCATCGCCGCTCACGCCCACGTCTCCGTAGCCGGTTCCCTGGCCTACCAGCACGCCCAGTCGCCCGGCAGCTTCGCCGTAGCCTGGATGGACGCGCTCTACGAGCTGGGCCCCGACGATCTGATCACCTACAGCGCCCTCCAGCCGGTGGAGCTGGCATGACCGCAATCGACTGGAGCCTCTACCTGGTCACCGATCCGGATCTGGCCGGCGGGCGGGAACACGTGGCCGAGATCGCCCTGGCGGCCTGCCGCGGCGGCGCCACCGTGGTGCAGCTGCGCGACAAGGGCGCAAGCTGTGCCGAGCTGCTCCCCTACGCCCGCAGCCTGAAGGAACAGTTGGGTCAGATCCCGTTGTTTATCAACGACCGGGTTGAGCTCGCCGCCGAACTCGGCTGCCACCTGCACGTCGGCCAGGACGATCTCAGCGTCGCCGAGGCCCGCCCGCGCTTGGCCGAAGGCGCACTGGTGGGCCTGTCCGTCGGCTCCGAGGAGGAGCTCGACGCCGCGCTGAATGCTACCGGGGCGGCCCGGCCGGACGTCATCGGCATCGGGCCCGTCTTCAGCACCACCACCAAGGCCAACGCGCCGGAAGGCATCGGGATCGAAGCCGCCGCAGCCCTAGCCAGCCGCGCCGCCGAAGCCGGAATGCCCGCCGTGGCCATCGGGGGCCTGAAGACCCACAACGTCGCCGAACTGAAAGGCAGCGCCTTCGCCGGCGTCTGCGTGGTCTCCGCCATCATGGCCGCCAAGGACCCCGCCACCGCCGCGGCCGAGCTGCTTGCCGCCTTCCGCGGTTAGTCTTTCCGCCCTCTACCTCACTGCGCACGGCGTGCGGCACGACCCCGTGCTCGCCGGTGCGCCCAATTCTTTGCTCGATAGGAATGCCACTATGACTCACGTCTACCCTCTTGGAACTAAGCCTGCCCAGCCGCTGCCCGTCGCCCGCGTCCTGTCCATCGCCGGCACCGACCCGACCGGCGGCGCGGGCCTGCACGCCGATCTCAAGGCCATCAGCGCCGCCGGTGGCTACGGCATGGCCGTGACCACCGCGATCGTCTCGCAGAACACCCAGGGCGTCGATTCCATCTTCACCCCGCCGGCGCACGTGCTGCGCGACCAGCTGGCCTCCGTGGCCGCGGACGTAGACATCGACGCGGTGAAGATTGGCATGCTCGGCAACCCGGAGACCATCGATATCGTGCGCGAATTCATCGCCACGCTAGACGGCACGCCGGTGGTGCTGGATCCCGTCATGGTGGCTACCTCCGGCGATCGCCTTTTGGACAAGGACGCCGAGTCCGCCATCCTGGATCTGGCCGGCCGGGTCGATTGCGTCACGCCCAACCTGAAGGAACTCGCGGTCCTCTGCGGGCTCAGCCCCGAGGAGGAAGCCACCGACGTGGAGCAGGCCGTAGCCATGGCCCGGGACTGGGCCCAGCAGACCGGGACCACCGTGATTGTCAAGGGCGGCCACCTGCGCGACGACCGGGCGGATAACGCCGTGGTCGACGGGACCGGGCTTATCCACCGCGTCGCCTGCCCGCGGGTGGCGACCAAGAACACGCACGGTACCGGCTGCTCGTTGTCCTCGGCGCTGGCCACGCGCTTGGGTCAAGGCGAAGGCCTTGCCGCGGCCCTGGAATGGTCCACCCGCTGGCTGCACGAGGCGATTGCCAACGCGGACGCCCTCGCCGTCGGCCGTGGGCACGGGCCGGTCGACCACGGGCACCGGCAGCGCCGCCTGGCGCGGGCGGCCAGCGCTGAGCCGGTGCCCGCCGTGGACGTTGCCGCCGCCTATACCGCGGCCCAGTCCCAGCCCGCCCCGCAACCGGCAATCCCGGCAGCCGGGCCGCACACCGCGGCGCTGTGGGCGGCGACCCTGGGGCTGTGGAAGGACCTGCTCGCCCTGCCGTTCATAGGACGCCTGGGCGACGGCACCCTGGAGGCGGACGATTTCAGCTTCTACGTGGCCCAGGACGCGATTTACCTGCGCCACTATTCCACCGCGCTGGGGCGCCTGGGCGCGCTGGCCCGCGATCCACAGGACCGCCAGTTCTGGGCCGCCGGCGCGGCCGAGGTCCTAGTCGCCGAATCCGAGCTGCACCGCGACTGGCTGGGCGGCGAGACCGCGGCGCGGTACTCCCAGGTCACCAGCGCGTATACGGACTTCCTGGTGGCCACTGCCTATACCGAGGATTACGCGGTAGCCGCCGCGGCCGTGCTGCCGTGCTACTGGCTCTACGCCGAGGTCGGCCGGCACCTGCTCGCCCAAGACCGCGAGGATCATCCGTTCCACGCGTGGCTGCAGATGTATTCGGGCCCCGACTTCGTGGAAGGGACCCAGCGGGCTCTTCAGATGGTTGAGGAGGCGCTGGAGGAAGCCACCGATGCCCAGCGCCAGCGCGCCTTCGACGCCTTCTACCGCGCCAGCCTGGCCGAGCTGGCCTTCTTCGACCAGGCGGATCGCCGCTTCTAGCCGGCGGTCGACAGTCGCTTGCTAGCCGCTACTGGATAAGATCGGCGCCCGGCCGGGTCAGGACGGCAACCAGGAAGGCGGAGTTCGGGCCGAAAGGCTTGAGGTCCCAGGAGCTGAACTGGTTGTCCACGCGGAAGCCGACCTGCTCGGCTTGGGCGATGAAATCGGCGAATTCCCAGCCGCGGCCGGCGCCGAAGCCGGTCACCAGGCGGCCGCCGGGGCGCAGGGCCTCGAAGATGTGGCGCAGGGCCGGCTCGCGGCCCTCCGGCGCCAGAAAGCCCATCACGTTGCCCGCGGAGACGGCCAGGTCGAAGCCGGTCTCGGGAATTTCCTCGGCGGAGAGATCCCCTACCACCCAGCGGCCCTCCGGGAAATCGTGCTCGGCGTGCTCGATGAGCACGGGGTCGACGTCGACGCCCAGGACGTCGTGGCCGCGGCGGACCAGTTCGCCGCCGACGCGCCCGGTGCCGCAGCCGGCGTCCAGGATGTGGGACTCGCGCTCGGCCATGGCATCAATGAGGCGTGCCTCGCCGTTGATGTCCTTGCCCTGGGCCTGCATGAGCTTCCAACGCCGCGCGTAGTTGTGCGAATGGGCGGGGTTGGCTGTCGTCAGTTCTTTCCACGTAGGCATAGGTTTCATTATAGGGCGCGGTTTCGCGCTACACTTTATTCGCCGCACTGTGCGGCTACCACTGCCCGACCACGAGGAGGAGGCCGCCATGGCAAATGTGCCCAACCCGCTTCGGCCCCGCAAGAAGAAGCTCACGCAACCTGAGGTCACCCAGTTCAAGGTTCCCGTGGAAGAGGCAATCGAGCATTGTCGCGTCTTCGTCGATGGCGAGGCCCTGCCCGGCGAATACACCCCGCGGACCGCGCAGGAGGCCCTCCGCGAATACGGTCGCGGCTTCATCTGGGTCGGCATGCACGAGCCGTACGAGAGCCAGATGACCCAGGTAGCCAGCGAGTTCAACATCCACGAGCTGATCGTGGAGGACACGGTCCAGGCCCACCAGCGCCCCAAGCTGGAGCGCTACGACGATCAGCTCTTCGTGGTGGCCCGCTCCGTCAACTACCGCGACCACGACGAGGTCAAGGACAAGCGCCAGATCATTACCACCGGCGAGATCCAGATGATCGTGGCCTACGACTTCCTCATCACCGTCCGCCACAGCGCCAAGCTGCCGAACCTGGCCCACTGCATCAACGACGAGCAGGACCTGGTCGAGCTCGGCCCCATCGCGCTGGCCTGGAAGGTCCTGGACATGATGGTGGACCGCTACAAGGAAATCACCACCCTGCTGGAGACCGAGGTCGACGAGGTCGAGGAAGAGGTCTTCACCCCGGGCGCGCAGTTCAACATCGACCGCATCTACATGTTCAAGCGTGAGATCCTGGAGATGAAGCACGCCGTCGCGCCCCTGTCCACGGCGCTGCAGGCGATGGTCAACGACCACAAGGATCTGATCCCCAAAAAACTCCGGTCCTACCTGCGCGACGTCAACGACCACGAGCTGGTGGTCCGCGACGAGGTTGCCTCCTTCGATGAGCGCCTTACTTCGCTAATCGATGCCTCGGTGGCGAAGGTTTCCATGCAGCAGAACTCCGACATGCGCACCATCTCCGCGGTGGTCGGCATGGCCGCCGCCCCCACGATGGTCGCCGGTATCTACGGCATGAACTTCGACCATATGCCGGAGCTGCACACCGAGTACGGCTACCCCATCGCGCTGCTGGTCATGGTCGGCATCGTGGCGCTGATGTTCTGGTGGTTCCGCCGCAATAACTGGCTCTAGTGCGCTAGCCGCCCAGCGGCATCGTCCGCAGCTGGGAGCGGGCCATCAGCCGGCCCTGCTCGTCGCGGATGTCTACGCCCAACAGCTGGGTGCGTCGGCCCAGGTGCAGCGGGGTGGCCGTGGCATAGAGCGTGCCGGAGCTGGCCGGGCGCAGGAAGTCGGTATTGTTGTTGACGCCGACGACGGGCCGACGCGCGGCGACCACGCCGGCCACGGAGGCGACCGACTCGGTCAGGCACGCGTACACGCCCCCGTTGGCCACGCCCCACGGCTGGTGGTGGCGGGCGTCGACGGACATCGTGGCGCGCACTTCGCCGTTGCTGATGGCCGTGTAGGTGATCCCCAGGGTGGCGTCGAGGCCGGTCAGCTGCCGGTTGATGGTCGCAAGCTGGGCGTCGTCCAGGGCGGTCTCGTGGGCCGAATAGAGCAACTGTTCTAGCTCGTGGGTTGGGTTGTGGGGTTCTCCGCTAGCACTCATGCTTTCCCAATCTAGTCTTGCGGCTGTGCCGATGGCCTATGCGGTAATCTAGGCGGCATGACTGAACCTAAGGATCTCGCCCAGATTGGTGTCGTTGGCCTCGCCGTGATGGGGTCTAACCTCGCCCGCAATTTCGCCCACAATGGCAACACCGTGGCCGTGTACAACCGCAGCCCGGAAAAGACTCGCGCCTTCATGGACGAGCACGCGGGTGAAGGCAGCTTCGTCGCCTCCGAGTCCATCGAAGACTTCGTGGCCTCCTTGGAGCGCCCCCGCAAGGCCATCATCATGGTCAAGGCCGGCGCCGCTACCGACGCCGTCATCGACCAGCTGGCCAGCGCCATGGACGACGGCGACATCATCATCGATGGCGGCAACGCCAACTACACCGACACCATCCGCCGCGAGCAGGAGGTAGCTGCCCGCGGCCGCCACTTCGTCGGCGCCGGCATCTCCGGCGGCGAGGAAGGCGCCCTCAACGGCCCGTCCATCATGCCGGGCGGCCCGGCCGAGTCCTGGGAGACCCTGGGCCCCATCCTGGAGTCCATCGCCGCCAACGTCGACGGGACCCCGTGCGTGACCCACATCGGTCCGGACGGCGCCGGCCACTTCGTCAAGATGGTGCACAACGGCATCGAGTACGCCGACATGCAGGTCATCGGCGAGGCCTACCAGCTGCTGCGCTACGGCGCCGGCCTGAGCCCGCACGAAGTCGCCGAGACCTTCCGCGAGTGGAACTCCGGCGACCTGGACTCCTACCTGATTGAGATCACCGCCGAGGTCCTGGCCCAGGACGATCCGGAAACCGGCAAGCCCCTGGTCGACGTCATCGTGGACGCCGCCGGCCAGAAGGGCACGGGCCGCTGGACCGCCATCAACGGCTTGGAGCTGGGTGTGCCGGTAACCGGCATCGCCGAGGCCGTCTTCGCCCGCGCGCTGTCCTCCTCCACCGCGCAGCGCGCCGCCGCACAACAGGCGGTCCTGCCGGCCGGGACCGAGGCCACCTTCGAGTCGCTGGGCCTTGACCGCGCCGAGTTCATCGAGGACGTGCGCCGCGCGCTCTACGCCTCGAAGCTCATCGCCTACTCCCAGGGCTTCGACGAGATCAAGGCCGGCTCCGCCGAGCACAACTGGGACGTCGACCCGCGGGACTTGGCCACCATCTGGCGCGGCGGCTGCATCATCCGGGCGAAGTTCCTGGACCGCATCCGCGAGGCCTACGACGCCGACTCGCAGCTGCCGGCGCTTATCCTGGCGCCGTATTTCCAGGGCGAGCTGGGCAAGCTCATCTCCGCCTGGCGCCGCGTGGTGGTCGCCGCTACCCAGCTGGGCCTGCCGGTGCCGGTCTTCGCGTCCTCCCTGTCTTACTACGACTCCCTGCGGGCCGAGCGCCTTCCGGCCGCGCTGATCCAGGGTCAGCGCGACTTCTTCGGTGCCCACACCTTCCAGCGCACCGACAAGGAGGGCACCTACCACCTCGAGTGGTCCGGTGATCGCAGCCTGAGCCAGTGGGACTAGTCGTCTGGTAGTCCTGCGGTGCTAGACTAAAGCACCTTATGACTACTTTCGCCGATCTCGGCTTACCCCGCGCCCTCGTCGACACCCTGGCTCAGCAGGGAATGGACAGCCCCTTCCCCATCCAGTCGGCCACCATCCCCGACGTGCTCGCGGGCAAGGACCTGCTGGGCCGCGCCCCGACCGGCTCCGGCAAGACCTTGGGCTTCGGGCTGCCGATGCTCGCCCGCCTGGGCGATAAGGGCGTCTCGCGGCCGGGCAAGCCCCGCGGTCTCATCTTGGCGCCCACCCGCGAGCTGGCCACCCAGATCCAAGAGCGCCTCGACGACCTGGCCGCTAGCCTCAACCTGCGCACCCTCGCGGTGGTCGGCGGCGTCAACATCAACAATCACATCCGGCAGCTGGCCCGCCCGGTCGACATCCTAGTCGCCACCCCGGGCCGCGCCCAGGATCTGATCAACCAGGGCTACCTGGATCTGTCCCAGGTGGAAATCACCACGCTGGACGAGGCCGACCAGATGGCCGATATGGGCTTTTTGCCGCAGGTGAAAAAGCTCCTCGCGCTCACCCCGGCCCGCGGGCAGCGCCTGCTGTTTTCGGCCACCCTGGATGCCGCCGTCGAGGAGGTCGTGAACGCCTACCTGCACTCCCCGGTCGAGCACTCCACCGCACCGGTGGAGGCCGCCGTGGAGACCATGGAGCACTACGTGTTCTACGTGGGCGAGCGCCCGCAGCGCAACGACGTGGTGCTGACCATCGCAGCGCGGGCCGGCAAGACCATCATGTTCATGCGGACCAAGCACGGCGTGGACCGGCAGACCAAGAAGCTGCGCCGCAATGGGATCAACGCCCTGCCGCTGCACGGCGACAAGGGCCAGGGCGCACGCACGCGCGCCATCGAGGGATTCCGCGACGGCAGCGTACCGGTGCTGGTGGCTACCGACATCGCCGCCCGCGGTATCGACATCAGCGGTGTGTCCTTGGTCGTCCACGTCGACCCGCCGGCCGAGCACAAGGCCTACCTCCACCGGGCCGGGCGCACCGCCCGCGGCGGCGAGTCCGGCACCGTGGTCACCCTGGGCATGGAGCAGCAGCGCGATGAAATCACCCAACTGCTCCGCAAGGCCGGGGTGGACGCCACGGTCGTCGAACTCTGCGACTCCGCGGATCCGGCCCACGACCCGCGCCTCATCGAGGTCACCGGCGCCACCACCCCGCCGGGCACTCCCCTCCCCGCCCCCGGACAGCAGCCGCCGGCCGCCTCGGCCAAGTCCCGCACGGCAAGCTCCGAGCGCCAGCCCGGCGCCAAGAAGCCCCGCCAACGCCGCGGCGGCAGCAACCGCGGTGGCAGTAATAATGGCGGTAACCGGGGGCGGAAGAAGACCACCGGATCGAACCGGACGAACAAGCGCGCGGGCGCCGATAGGAAGAACCCGAGGAGGAAGTAGACCATGTCCACAGTCCTTGCCCCGGAACAGTGGCGGGAACTACTCGCCGCCCACGAGGCGCGGGCCGACGACAGGATGGCGCGATTCCGCCACCCGGGAAGCTACCACCCGGTCTACGACTTCCTCTTCCAGTACTATCCGGTCCGCCCCAGCCACCTGCGCGCCTGGCACCCCGGTATCGGCACCCGCCTGGCCGGCGACCCGCCGCACGCCGAGTGGCGGGACTACCACCGCAACGAGGACGGAACAGTCGGACTCGATCTGGAGGCGTTCTGGGCCCGCCGCGGCGACTCCGTGGACTATATCCACCGACTGCTCGCGCAGTCCGCCCGCAACCCGGTTAACTTCGACTGCTTCGGCCTGCACGAGTGGGCGATGGTCTACCGCACCGATACCCCGCGCCACGATCTGCCCCTGCGCCTAGGCGCCGACGGCACGAACGCCGTAGTGGAGTCGCACCGGCTCAAATGCAGCCATTACGACGCTTTCCGCTTCTTTACTCCCCCGGCCCGGCCGCTCAATATCCGCCCTTTGAACCGCCAAGAGCAGCCGAACAACGACCAGGCCGGCTGCGTGCACGTGACGATGGACCTCTACAAGTGGGCGTGGAAGCTTGGGCCCCTAGTCCCCGGGGAGGTCTTCCTGGACGCGTTGGACCTGGCGGTCGACGCCCGGGTGCTGGACATGGAAGCCTCCCCGTATGACTGCCGCGCCTGGGGTTTTGGCGTCGTCGCCATCGAAACGCCGGAGGGGAAGGCCAAGTACGTGCACCGGCAGCGCGCGCTGGCCCAGCGGGCCGAACCCATCCGCCAGCGGCTTGTCGGACTCATTGAGCAGGCCCAAGCCACTAGACTGGGCAGCTAAGTACGCTCGGTCTTTGCTACCGAGCTTCCCGGCCCCGCAAGCACCACAAGTGAGGAAGACGATATGGCCCGCCACGCCAACGACAAAAACAACTTCGCTATCGCCGGATGGCTCATCGCCGTCATTGTCATAGCCATCCTGGTGGTGCTCGGCCTGCTCCTCTACTTGTTTACTGGCAACGAGGACAACGGCGACGGCGCCGACACGGCTGCCCAGGAAACCACGCAGGCGCCGGAAGAGACCGCTACCGACGAGACAGCCGCCAGCGAGGACAAGGACGCCAGCCAGGCGCCGACCTCCGCGGAGTCCTCGGCCCCCGCTGCGGAGAGCGCGGCCTCCTCCACCGCCGCGGCCGCCGGCGCTGCCGCCCCGGGTGCTGCGGAGTCCACGCTCTTCCTGCTGGATACCTCGGACCAGATGGCGCCGTACTTCGACGCTGCGGCCGCCGGGGTGGCCGCGGCCGCTGACGGGGTCGGCGGCGAGGATAAGGCCGTGTCCCTGTGGAACTACTCCTCCCCGATCTCCGCGACGGCTACCGTCGGCTACCGCCAGAACCTCGGCTTCACCGACGGCGGCGAGACCGCCGGCGTGGTCAACAACTTCGGCACCGGCGGCGTCCCACAGACTCGCGCCGCCATCGTCGCCGCGGCCAACAACGCCGCGGACTATGCCCGCGAATCCAACGCCCCCGCCCGCGTCGTGCTGGTAACCACCGGCACCGACGATTCGCTGTCTGACGGTGACTTCGCCGCCCAGCTGGCCGAGGCCAAGGACCGCAACGTGGAAATCTCCGTCGTGCACCTGGGCGACGGCGAGGTCGACAAGGCCCTGGAGGACGCCGCGGACTACTTTGACAAGGTCGACCGTCCCGCCGACGCTGCCGCCGTCAACAAGGCCGTCAGCACTGCCGCCGGCGTTAAGTAGTCAGCTAGAACGCCTCACACCGGCGTTATTCCTGCTGCATTTTCTTCGTTTCCCCTAGTGGTCTGGGGCCTCCAACCTCCCTCGTCCGAAGCGGCGGGCGGAGGTTGTCGTCTAGGTAGCCGCTGATTGCGTTGCCGACGGCAGCTCTCCCGGCTTCGTCATGCGCGGCCGGAAGTGCGCGGTGCCAGCTCCACCCCTACAGACACAGCACAAGGCTCCCCGGCCGCGTGAGCGACGGCTGGGGAGCCTGTGTATTAGCCCGGGAGTGTCGGGCCTTGAGCGGGCGTGCTAGGAGGACTTGCGCTGCCGGCGGGCGGCCAGCTCGTCGAGGCCGACGACGTTGGCATCGTTGTCGATGCGCTCGGACGGGAAGGAGGAGATGGTGCCGGACAGTTCCTTCATGATGCCCGGGACGGCGATGCCGAACACGCCCTGACCGCCGGAGAGCAGGTCGATGACCTCGTCGTTAGAGCGGCACTCGTAAACTGTCTTGCCGTCGGAGACCAAGGTCAGCTCAGCCAGGTCGTTGACGCCGCGGTCGCGCAGGGAGTCCACGGCCAGGCGGATGTTCTGCAGCGAGATGCCGGTGTCCAGCAGGCGCTTGACGATCTTGAGAACCAGCACGTCGCGGAAGGAGTACAGGCGCTGGGAGCCGGAACCGCGGGCGGTGCGGATGGACGGGTTGACCAGGTTTGTGCGCGCCCAGTAGTCCAGCTGGCGGTAGGTGATGCCGGCGACCTGGCAGGCGATCGGAACACGGTAGCCGACCTGCTCGTCCGGGCCGAGATCGAACAGGGACTCCTGAACGTAAGTCCCGTTGTCCTCGTGTGCGTAGATGTCTTCTTCGATGCTCACGTAATTACTCCATTGAAGTTTGGGGGAAGCCCTAATGCTTTATTTAAAGTCAAGCCTAGGCAAGAGTCAAGCGTTATCTGGCGTAACACGCCGAAACTTAAACCTCGAGTTTAACTTTAGACTTTCCCTCAACTCGAGAGCACCACAGTTCACACCTGTTGCTTAGGAACCTTCAGTCCCCTCTTCCCCATCTTCATCAGGTGTCACATCAGTGTCTTCTGACTCATCCGAACCAGGAGCCTCAGTGTTTTCAGGCCGCTCACCGGCGGAATCCCGCCCGGACTCGCGGAAATCGTCCGGGTCCAGCGCCTGGAAATCCTCCTCCGTCATCCCAAGCTCCTGCATCATCGCGGAGAAATCCGCGTCGGCCTGGGCGTCGCCGGAGGCCGAATCCGGCTGATCTGCGGCGCCACCGAGGTCTTCGCCCGCTTCCCCGGCGGGGGTAGCGCCCTCCACCCCCACGTAGTGGTGCAGATCCTCCGGAGACACAAAGACCGCTACCTGGTTGAGTTCTTCCTCTTCGATTTCAATGGGGACGTCGAAGTGATCGGCCAGGATGAGCGCGTCCGACATGCGCGCGTCCAGGACCGCGCCATCGCCGGTGGTCAGCTCGAGGATGAAAACGCCCTCGTGGTAGCTGGTCACGATGGCGGATTCCAGCCCGCCCTGCTCGGCCAAGACGTCGATGAGCAGTTCATGGGTGTCCGGCCGGCGGCTTTGCGCGCCACCCAGGTGCGCGACCACGCGGGCGCCGTCGATGGGCGACATCCACACCGGCACGACCCGCTCCCCCGCATTCCAGCGGAACAGCGCACAGAGGAATTCCTCCGGCTCGAGCATGTGAATGCCCATAAACTCTAGGGCTATCCGGGCCACGCGACCTCCTTGTCTCCGCGCCGCCATGAAAGCGACGCCAATCGACTAAAACTCTTTGCGCAGATCCGTTTTGACCAAGGTGGCGTGCAGGGAAACCACCAGCGCGGTCATCTGCTGCGACATTTCTTCCGCCCGCAGCTTAGCGGTATCCGACTTCGAGTTTGCTACCGGGCTGGTGACCTGGGAGATCAGATCCGCTTGCCGGCGAGCGTTGTTGCGCAGGCTCTTGAACTGGCGGTCGTCCAGGCCGAAGGCGCGCAGCGCCTCAATCGACTTGACCACGGCGACATCGTCAGCCGTGAAGTAGCCGGACTCGTCCGGGGCGAGCAGGCCCAGCTTGACCAGGTGAGCCACCGTCTTCTGGTCGGAGTTGGCCTGCGCGGCAATGTCCCCGTCGGTCAGACGGGTGGCGACCGGGGCACGGAACTTGTCCGGGCTGACCAGGGTTTCGGTCTGGCCCGCACTGACAATCGCGGTCACCTCGCCCGAGTCCATGGCCTCGAGCTGCTGGCGGATGACCTTCAGCGGGGTGTAGTTGTCCCGCTGGGTGGTCAGGATGTAGCGCAGGCGCTCCACGTCGTCATTGGTGAAGCGGCGGTAGCCGGAGGCGGTACGCTGCGGCGTGATGAGCCCCTCGGCCTCCAAGAAGCGGATCTTGGAGACGGTGACCTCGGGGAATTCCTGATTCAGCTTCCCCAGGACCACGCCGATGGACATGGTCTTCGCCTTCTTGGCAGCTTGCCCTGCTGCTTGGGTCTTCTTTGGTACTGCGCTCACTGTGCCTTACTCGCCAATTCCCTAAAACGAACGGTTGTTAACGCGCGGTCGCAGCAGCCCGTCGGGCAGGCGGAGCTCAACTCCGCGTGCCACAACGAGCCGGCGCTGCGGGAGATCCCCGGGGTCGAAATCCCGGGATCCAAAACTTCCGCGCGGTGCGGACTTAGTCCAGAATGTGCTACGGACCCTAGTCCTGGTTAGCAATAAACACCAGTCGGAACTTGCCGATCTGGATCTCGTCGCCCACCTCAAGAACCTGGCTGTTGCGCGGCTCGCGGTTGACGTAGGTGCCGTTGAGCGATCCCACGTCGACGACCTCGAACTGGCCGTCCTGCTTGCGGAATTCGGCGTGCTTGCGGGAGACCGTCACGTCGTCCAGGAAGATATCGGCCTCCGGGTGGCGGCCGGCGGTGGTGGTGTCCTGATCCAGCAGGAAGCGGGCGCCCGCGTTCGGGCCGCGCTTAACCACCAACAAGGCCTGGCCCTCCGGCAGCTGGTCCGCACCGGTGGCGCCGGACTCCGAGGTTGCTGCCGCGCCGTTTTCCATTTCCTTCAGCAGGTCAGCGCGGAAGACCGAGGTAGTCTCGACCTGCGGCTCCGAGGTGCCGTTGTTCTCACTCATTGTTTTACCTCCGGTTGGTGGCTCTCAATTAACTATTCCAATAATAGCGACTTCGCGCGACGCGCGGGCGGCCTTCTACTTAAACAGATTACCTATGCTGCTCAAGGCGGAGTTGCCTGCCCCCGCGAGGGGGTTGTCCGAGACCATATATGTCCAGGTGGCACTCGGGCGCGCCAGGCCGGCGTCCGCCAGGTGCGCCCCGGACTCGTCGATCGGCACTGTGCGGAATGTCTCCGCCGACTGCTCAACGGCGCGCTGCGCTAGGTCCTTGAACTCGCGGACGGCAATCCGGTGGTACTCGTCGATGGGAGTTTCGCGGGCGATCGCCCGCAGGTGGATCGACTCGCGCACGTCGTCGAGGTGCTCTAGGTGGTCGGCCCAGCCCAGATCCAGGTGGTAGAGCATGATCTCCCGGGCAGCGCGCACGCGCGCGTCCTCGCTCACGCCGGCCTCGGTCAGCTCCGTGGCCCGCTGCGGGGCCCGCTCGGCGAGCTCCTCCCACGCCTGCGGGGTGTCGAGTAGCTTGGCGCGGCGCTCGTCGATGATGACGCGCTGGTCGGCCAGCAGCTGGTTGTACTTCCACGTCTGGGCATGGATCTCCAGCAGCTGCGCCTCGGTCACGCGCTGGCAGTGGGCCACGAAATCGCGCACGCGCTTGGATTCGACCCGGCCGTCCGCATCCGGCCGGACCGACAGGGATTCGTCCTCGCCGCCCTGGCGGACCACGTCGTCCTCCAGCGAGACGAAGATGACGCTGCGGCCCGGGTCCCCCTGGCGGCCGGCGCGCCCGCGCAGCTGGTTGTCCAGCCGGGAGCTGCGGTGCCGCGAGGTGCCGATAACGGCCAGGCCGCCCAGCTGACTAACCGCGTCGTGGTCGGCCTCATCCGCCCCGCCCAGGCGGATGTCCGTGCCGCGGCCGGCCATCTGGGTGGACACGGTCACGCGCCCACGTTCACCGGCCTCGGCGATGATCCGGGCCTCCTCCGCGTCGTTTTTCGCGTTGAGCACGTTGACCTGAATGCCCAACTCCTCGAGGGCGCCGGCAAGTGCCTCCGACTCGGCGACGTCGTGCGTGCCGACCAGGATCGGCTGGCCGGCGGCGTGCAGCCGCTGGATCTCGCCGACGATGGCCCGGTTCTTTTCCGCGATGGTCGAGTAAATGCGATCGGGCTCATCCTCGCGGACTAGAGGCTTGTTCCGGTCGATGACCGAGACCCGTAAGTTGTAGAACTGCCGCAGCTGGTCGGTGGCCTCAACCGCCGTGCCGGTCATGCCGCAGACCGTCGGGTACCGGCGCATCAGCTCCTGCAGCGTGATGGTGTCGAGAATGCGCCCGCCCTCGGAGACCTCGAGGCCCTCCTTCGCCTCGACCGCGGCCTGCAGGCCGTCCGGCCACCGCTGGAGGTCTGCGACGCGGCCGCGGGAGGCATCGATAAGCTGCAGCTGCCCGTCGGCCACCAAGTAGTGGATGTCGCGGATGAGCAGCGCCTTGGCGTGCAGCGCCAGATTGACCTTGACCAGGATGGTGCCGATATTGTCTTCCGAGTACAGCGAGTCGATCCCCAGTGCCTTCTCGACGCGCTGGGCGCCCTCGTCGGTCAGGGAGACCGTGCGGCCGTCCTCGGCGACGATATAGTCCTTGTTCTCGGTCAGGTGCCCGACCACGTCGGTGATCTGCCCGGTCGGCGCCTGCCCCGGCTCGGAACCGGCCAGCACCAGTGGGACCAGGGCCTCGTCGACGAGCACGGAGTCCGCCTCGTCCACCAGCGCGACGTCGGGACGGGCCTGCACCGTCTGCTCGCGGGCGGTGATCTGGTTGTCCCGCAGGACGTCGAAGCCCAGCTCGTTGACCGGGGCGTAGATGACGTCGCTGCGGTAGGCGGCGCGACGCTCGGCGGAGGTCATCTTTTCGGTCACCGGGGCCACGGACAGGCCGAAGAACTCGACGAGCGGGCGCATCCACTCGGCGTCGCGGCCGGCCAGGTAGTTGTTGACGGTAACGACATGGACGCGCTTGCCGGTGAGGGCGAAGCCGGTGGCGGCCATGGCGCCCACCAGGGTCTTGCCCTCGCCGGTGGCCATCTGGATGACATCACCCTCCAGCAGGCGCAGCACGGCCTGGGATTGGACGTTGAAGGGGGACATGCCCAGGCGGCGCTCCGCAGCCACGGCGAGCGCGGCCAGGAAGGCCGGCTTGTCGGCGACGTCGCCGTTGCGGATGGCGTCGCGGCCGGCCTGGGCCACCGCGGCGTCGTCCAGCTCGCGGAGCTGGGCCACGGAATCTTCCGCGCTCGTTACTACCGCCTTCGACTTTTTATCGTTGCGCTCGGACTGCGCGCCCATCGCTTTCCAGAACCAATCAAATGCGCCCATGGTTGTGTGGCATCCTCCTCGAACGTTGGTCCCTTCAACTCTAATAAACCCGCAGTAGCTCGTGCGCAGTCGCCTCGTTATCCTTATAGGCATGCAATCAGTGAACGTCACCTTACCGTCGTCCACCGGCCTGAAGATGGCCGGGACTATAGACTTCCCCGACACCCCGCCGGAAGCCTTCGCCATCTTTGCCCATTGCTTCGCCGGCTCCCGCCACACCCCGGGCGCATCCCGCACCTCGAAGAAGCTCACCGACTTCGGGATCGCCACGCTGCGCTTCGATTTCCCCGGCCTGGGCCAGTCGGAGGGGGCGTTCGCGGACACCACCTTCCACCAGAACGTCGCCGATATCCAAGCCGCGGCGGAGTGGCTAGCGGACAACTACCACGCCCCGCAGCTGCTCATGGGCCACTCCCTGGGCGGGGCGGCATCCCTGGCGGCTGCCGCCACCGGCATCCCCTCCCTGCGCGCCGTCGCCACCATTGGTGCGCCCTTTGACCCGGCCCACTCCGTGCTCCACTACGCCGACAAGATCGGCGAGGTCGACGCCAACGGGGCCGTCGATGTCGTCCTGGGCGGGCGCACGCTGACTATTTCCCGCGGCTTCCTGGAAGACCTCGCAGAGACCAACCCGGTCGATTACCTGAGCAAGCTGCGCAAGCCGCTGATGGTGCTGCACTCGCCCATCGACCAGACCGTCGGCATTGACAACGCCCAGAACATCTTCCGCGTGACCCGCTACCCGAAGTCACTAGTCGCCCTGGACAAGGCCGACCACCTCATCACCAAGCAGGGCGCCGCCCAGCGCGCGGCCGATCTCATCGGTGCCTGGGCCGAGCAGTTCATCGTCCCCGATAACCAGCCGCCGGCCGTGGCGGCCGATGCCGCCGAGGCCCACCTGGCCTACGGCACCAAGATGGGCGTGGTCGTGCGCCACAACGAGCGCTCCGTGACCTCCGATCGCCTCAAGGCCGACGGCGGCAAAGGCCAGGGCTTTACCCCGGAGGGCCTGCTGATGTCCGCCGTTGCCGCCGGCACGGCCCAGGCCATCAAGGCCGCCGCCCGCGGCATGAAGCTCGACGATGTCCACGTCACCGTCACCCAGGGCGAGGGCGCCAACTTCACCCGTTCCATAAAGCTTTTCGGGGATCTGGACGCCGGCCAGGAAAAGGCCCTGCTCGCCGCGGCCCGCCAGGCGGATATCCTCAAGCACATCAGCAACGCCCGATTGGTAGATGAGGATAAGTGAGCATCCACCGCCCCTTAACCGATGACGCCCGCTGCCCCTGCGGCACCGGGTTGACCTTCGGCGAATGCTGCGGCCAGTACCACGCCGGCAAACCGGCGCCGACCGCTGAGACCCTCATGCGCTCGCGGTTTAGCGCCTTCGTCACGGGCAACGAGGACTACCTGCTGGCCACCTGGGATCCCTTCACCCGGCCCAGCGAGCTTAACCTCGCCGATGATTCCATCCGCTTCTACCGGCTCGACATCCTCGACACCGTGGCCGGCGGACCCCTGGATGACAAGGGCATCGTCGAGTTCGAGGCCTTCTACAAGGGCGCGGCGACCGGAAGCCAGCGCGAGCGCTCCAACTTCAGTCGTGTTAACGGCCGGTGGATCTACACCACCGGCGCTTAAGCCCTCAAGCCCCGCTCGCCCTCACCCCGGATGTGCAGGCGATTCGACTAGCGCAATGACACTGTTGTAACCTTAGTCAACGTTGCGACAAGCAACGGCGGACTATGGCGCAGTTTGGTAGCGCACTACACTGGGGGTGTAGGGGTCGCAGGTTCAAATCCTGTTAGTCCGACAGATAAACCCACCGCGTCGTCGCGGTGGGTTTAGTCATTGCGGACTCTTAGGCCTCCTTAAACAATAAGAAACACAACATGGTTCGTCCCCTCTACAACGACTTCTGGCCCGGAACCCCACACGGGTTTCCGAGCTAGATGTAGAAGCATATCCAGTTGGTCTTATGCAACCTCGCCCGGGACCTGCGCGGGTCACATACGTGGCCTTAACGGTCTAGCGTGACCACTGTCGGACGCGGTTGCGTATCCGCGAAGCCACCGCTGACGACCTGCCACTTATCACCGCCACCCTGCGAGCGGGGCACCTTTGTCACCCTTGCCGACGCTGGTGGACACCGCGCAGGACTCACCCGAATCCAGGGCGGGGATACTGCCCGCCGCCCCATCCCACTTGCCCGGTCTGTAAACGAGGCCACGGTTGCGGACATGTCTGCCTCCACACCAGGACTTACCATCAACCTGCACAGTGATGCCCACGACGACCTGATCATTCGCTGCACCACTTTTAACCCGCACGGGTGCGTTCCCGCAGCCAAAGACGAGTTTCCCGGCGTGGACTACTGCCCTGGCCTGCACCGCCTACTACGGGACGAACCAGCCCCAGGCATCGACATCACCCACGACATTATCCGCGCGCTACTTCCCTACCGCGGGATCCACATGGACATCGAGCCGAGGATTCTCGACGGCGAGGTAGACATCGAGCGGCTGTAGCTACTGGCTTCACTTTATGCGATAAAGGAAACCCAGCTGTGGTGCGATGCTGCGGCTGGGGCTTCTCTTTTGCCCAGTCCCCCAAGGGGAGGTTTCACCAAAACAGAGGCACCCTCGGCCTAAATGTCGCCACCACCAGCTAGGGTTATGAGACGAAACTGTCTCTCAGACCCAAAAGGACACCTCAACAGTGAGTACAGCTGAACTGAATCAGTCCGTCGTGTGGAACACCGCCGACAAGTACCTGCGCTCCATCGTCGAACCCGAGGACTACGGTGACTACATCCTGCCGCTGACCGTCCTGCGCCGCTTGGAGTGCATTTTGGCCCCCACCAAGGACAAGGTTGTAGACCTGGCAACCAAGCTCAATGTCGAAGGAATGAGTGAGGCCTACCTGGACTGGGAGGTGCAGTCACAGTTCGGTTTATCCTTCTACAACACCTCACGGCTGGACTTGACTCGCATTGCGGAAACCGATGACCACGTATTCGACTCCCTCATGGATTACGTCGGCGCGTTCTCACAAAGCGTCCGTGATATTTGGGACGCGTTCGACTTCGCAGTAAAAATGCGCAACCTTGACCAAGCAGGTCGCCTGTGGCCGGTGGTCAAGCACTTCTCCACCATTGACATGTCTGTGGAGGCACTACCAGATGCACAGATGGGTGACCTGTTCGAGCACGTCATGTACCGCGCGTTTAACACCAAGGGCAAAGCCGCGGGTGCCTTCTACACCCCACGTGATGCGATTCGTCTTATGGTGGACATCCTGTTTGCCTCCGATGACCTTGGTCTGACCTCCCCTGGCGCGTCGCGCACCGTCTACGACCCCACCGCGGGTACGGGCGGCATGTTGCTCGTGGCCGAGCGCGCGTTGAAGGAACTCAACCCCAACATTGAGGTCAACCTCGCCGGTCAGGAACTGATGCCCACCGGCTATGCCATTGGCAAGGCCGACTTGCTCATTCAGGGCGGTGAGCCCGACGCGATCCGCCACGGTGACACGTTGCTGACAGACCTCTATGAGGGCGAGCAGTTCGAGTACATTCTGTCTAACCCGCCGTTTGGTTCTGACTGGTCGGTTCAACAATCATCAGTCAAGGAGCAGGCCAAGGTACCGGGTTCTCGCTTTAGCCACGGCCTGCCCAATAAGGGCGACGGCCAGATGCTGTTCCTCTCCCACGTAGCTTCCAAGCTCATGCCCGCAGGCAAGAACGGGTCTGGGGGACGTGGCGCGGTGGTGTCCAATGGTTCCCCACTGTTTACGGGTGGCCCTGGTTCAGGCCCCGACCAGATCCGCGCGTGGCTGCTGGAAAACGACCTGGTGGACGCGATTATCCAGCTGCCCACCAACATGTTCTACGGCACGGGTATTTCCACCTACGTCTGGATTCTGGACACCAACAAGGAAAACCACCGCAAGGGCTTTGTGCAGCTTATCGATGCCTCCGCGTGCTGGTCTGTGCCAGACAAGGGCTTGGGCGACAAGCGCCGCGAGATGCGCGAGGCCGACCGCGCCAAGGTGCTGGAGGCCTACAGTGCTTTTGCCGATAGTGACATGTCCAAGGTACTTACCCCAGATGACTTGGGTTTCCGCGATGTGAAGGTGACGAAGCAAGCACGCCTAGGAGTCCACGTCACCGACGCCGCAATTGCTGAGGTACTGGAACACAAGCAGGCAGTTAATGAACACGCCGACGTGGTGCGCGCGGTAGCTAACGCTTCCTACAACGACCTGCCGGACGCGCTCAAGGCCGCGGCCAAGGAACACGGCGTGAAGATGCCCGCCACGCTTATCGACACCATCTCCAAGGCCATCGCCGTTCCCGACAACGAAGCCGAGCCAGCAGTAGACCGCAAGGGCAACCCAGTTCTCGATCCGTCATTCACCATGACTGAGCGCGTGCCACTCACCGAGGACATCGACGAGCACATGCAGCGCGAAGTACTCCCCTTCGCACCCGATGTCACCTGGGATGCAACCAAGGCCATCACCGGCTACGAAATCCCATTTAAGCGCGTGTTCTACAAACCTGAGCCGGTTCGTCCTCTAGCCGAGATCGATGCCGACGTAGCCGAGGTCATGGGCCGTCTTATGGACAAGTTCGGGCAGGTGAGGAAGTGATGGGGATCCACAAGTGGATAGGTTCTGTTCCTGATGAATGGCCGACTGCGGCGCTATGGATTCTAGGACAAAGAACTAACGATAAGAACTATGGTTTAAAAGAGAAAAACCTACTGTCATTGTCCTATGGAAATGTCATTAGAAAGGACATCAAAGACAAGACCGGACTTAGACCTGCATCGTATGAGACCTATCAGATAGTGGAACCGGGTGATGTTATTTTCCGATTCACTGACCTCCAGAACGATCACCGCTCACTCCGTTCAGCATTGGTTACGGAGCGAGGAATAATGACTTCTGCTTACATCAACTTTCGGCCGGATAGTTCAAGAGTGCACCCTGATTTCATTGCATACTTCATGCGTGCGATGGATCAGGCAAAGGTCTTTTATGAAATGGGCACGGGAGTTCGTCAGACTTTAAACTATGAAGAGTTTTCTCGGCTTGAAGTACCCGTCCCTCCACTCCCCACCCAGCGCGCCATCGCTGACTACCTCGACCGCGAGACCGCCGAGATCGACGGTATGCGTGCCGATTTGGACGAGATGGAGCGGCTGCTGACGGAGCGACGGGCGGCGGTTATTTCAGAGACAATGCTCCATCTAGCAGAGGAGTATCCAAATGTTCAGGTCGGTACGCTCGTTAAGCTGGTTTCGGGAAGCGGATTTCCACATAAGCATCAGGGGAAGGTCGGCGAAGAGCTTCCATTCTATAAAGTTGGTTCTATATCCCTTGTAGACCGGCAGGGTTTCATTCGTGACGACAGGAACACAATAAGTTCTGAGGAAGCCCACCAGCTAGCTGCTCACATCATCCCTGCAAATAGTGTGCTAATGGCTAAAATTGGTGCAGCCCTACTTCTGGGTAGGTTTGTTAGAAATTCAATAGCTTGCTGCATTGACAACAACATGCTGGCACTGATTCCTAGCAACAATGTGGATTCAAGTTTTCTAATGCTTTCACTCTCCTTAGTAGATATTGAACTATTAGAGAGACCTGGGCCTGTTCCCACCCTCGATCTAACCGGACTAAGGCAAAATCGTATACCTCTCCCTCCCCTTGCCGAACAGCGCCGCATCGCCGACGAGATCGACCGTGAAACCGCCGAGATTGATTCGATGTTGGAGGACATTACGAAGTTGCGGGACTTGCTGACGGAGCGCCGCGCGGCAGTGATTTCGGCGGCGGTGACTGGCCAGATCGATATTCCTGCTTCACTCGACGACAAGGACGAACCTCATGCCTAAACGTGACATTATGCGCGAAGAGCGCCTGGAAGAGACCATCTGCGAGTCGTTGCAAGCTAGCGGCTGGATTTATGAACCGGGAATGAAGGACATTGGCTGGGATGCACGCCTGGGGCTGTTCCCGGCTGATGTGTTGCACTGGCTTTCTACCCAGTACCCAGAGGACTACGCCAAAGCCGTACCGCAGGATGCCCCTGAAGCAACACGGGAGAATTCGGAGAGGTTGCTGCTGGAGTACGTCGCCAAGCGGCTCGAATCCGCAACCCGTAAGGACGCACAGACCGGACGCATCCGTGGAGGTCTGCTGGGTACTCTGCGCGAGGGCTTTAAGTACGCGCAGCCTAACGCGCGCTCAGCCACCTTTGGCCCCATGGTGGCGTTCCCACCAGCTAATCCGCTCAGTGTGTCTGCTGCCAAGCGAGCACAGGACAACCGCCTGCGCATTGTCCGCCAGGTGCATTTTGATACCACCAGCGGCGAGACGCTGGATCTGGTGGCTACGGTCAACGGCATTCCGGTAGCCACGTTTGAGTTGAAGACGGACAACACACAGTCAGTGGCTCATGCGATAAAGCAGTACCGCAAGGATCGTGTGCCGTCGAAGAATCGCCGCGTACTCCTGCCGGGGCGCGCACTGGTTCACTTCGCAGTGTCGAATGACGAGGTGTACATGACCACCGCGCTTCACGGCAACGACACGAGGTTCCTGCCGTTTAATCAGGGACATGACGGCGCAGGCGGAAACCCGCCGATTGCGGATAAGTCGGCTACGTCCTACTTGTGGGAGCAGGTGTTGCAGCCGAGGCTACTGCTGCGCATCTTGAGCGACTTCGCGGTATGGGAGCCGAATTCCACGTCCAAGCGCGGTGCGAAAGGTACCTTGATTTTCCCGCGCTTCCATCAGCTGCGCGCGGTGGAGAAAGTCACCACCGATGTCGCCGAGCGTGGCGCTGGCGGGCGCTACCTCATCGAACATTCAGCAGGCTCAGGCAAGACAAAGACCATTGCGTGGCTTGCGCACCGCCTAATTAGGCAGGTAGCCGAGGACGGCACCAAGACCTTTGATTCCGTCATCGTGGTCACCGACCGCACAGCACTCGATACCAACATTCGCCAGGACATGCAGGCACTAGCGGCATCGCGCGGACTGGTGGTCTCGGTCGGTGAAAACTCCGGTGCGAAATCACCACAGCTGCGCGAAGCACTGGTCGAGGGCGGTCACATCATCACCTGTACGCTGCAGACATTCCCGTATGTGCTCTCACTGCTAGATGACGACCCAGATATTCAGGGCCGCAACTGGTGTGTGATTGCCGATGAAGCCCACTCCTCACAAACTGGTTCGTCTGCCTCGGCGCTGCGTGAGCTTCTCGCTGAGGTGGAGTTAGACGAGTCGGAGGACTACACTGCCGACGACCTGCTGGAGCTGCGCCAGGAGGCTGTGGCAACAGCGTCCAACATGACTTTTGTAGCGCTCACGGCCACGCCGAAAGGTAAAACCCTGCGTCTATTCGGTTCACAGACCCCGGACGGGCACTACATCGCTTTTGATACGTACCCGATGGGTCAGGCCATTGCCGAGGGCTTCATCATGGACGTGCTTACCAACTACTCCACCTACACTATGTGGGCGGAAGTCCGCGACGAGTTGGGACGAACCGAAGAGGTAGATCAGTCCGAAGCAGTCTCCGACATGGTGCGTTTTGTCCGCCTGCACCCGACCTCCATTGCACAAAAAGTTGAGGTCGTTGTAGAGCACTACCGCCGCAACGTGGCCCACCACCTCGACGGCCAGGCACGTGCCATGGTGGTGACCTCCTCGCGCAAGGCAGCGGTGCACTGGGCGCGTGAGATGAACCGCTACATCAACGAAAAAGGCTACGAGTTTCACTCGCTCGTGGCGTTCTCCGACGCGGTGCGTATGGAGGACGAATCAGAGCCGGTCACCGAAGTCAGCATGAACGGCGAATCCGATGTGGAGCGCGCCTTCAAAGACGACGATTTAAGCTACCGCGTGCTCATCGTGGCCAACAAGTTCCAAACCGGCTTCAACGAGCCGCGACTGTGCGCGATGTATGTGGACAAGCACCTCTCTGGTGTCGCAACGGTGCAAACTCTATCTCGCCTGAACCGAATTTATCCGAATAAGCCCGCCCCGATGGTGGTCGATTTCGTCAATGATCCCGAACTCATTGAGGCTGATTTCAAACGCTACTACCAGGGCGCGGTCATTGACACCGACATTGACCCTAATTCCCTGCACACGCTGGCAGACGAGTTGGACACCGCTGGCTACTATGACCTAGACGAGATGAACAAGGTTGCCGAAGCCTATATAGCAGGCGAGGACTCAGAAAATCTGCGCGGTGCGGCCAATACGATTCTTGACCGCTGGCGCTCAGACCGAAACTCCACCGATAAGGACACCCGCGAGCGTGCCAAGGATTTCAGGGCACACGTACTCAAATATCGGCACGCCTACGAGTTCCTCTCCCAGATCATTGCCTACGCAGATGCTGACGTGTCACGCCGCGCCATGTTGTGTAGCGTGCTGGAGCCGAACCTGCACATCACCGAGCTAGACGGCGATGAAGACTTCCTGACAGGTGTCACCCTGGCCGGTGTCGCCATTGCCCAGAGCGGCGTAGAGGAAGACTATAGCGTGAGGAACAGTGAACCAGAACCGTTGAATGTCCCTGAGTTCACGGTTCGTCTTGGTGAGCCGAAAACCCCACTACGCGCGGCTTTTGATGAAGCCGTTGAAAAAGTCAACGACATCTTCTCCATGGCAGGTGTAGATGTCAACAGTGATGAAACCGCGCAGATGATTGTTGCTGCCTGGGGAACATTGTCCTCCAGTCCAATAGCGGTGCGGCTGGGCAAAGAGAACAACCGCGAGCAACTCAAACGCTCGCGCAAGTTCCAGCAGGAAGCCACCAGCGCCATCTTCGACGGCATCGAACAACGCAAACAGCGCGACGCGCTGCTTACCACCGACCGAGACGTGCTACGCAACGTGATTTCCACCTTGGCTGAAATCATGGCCGCGGCGAATGAAACTGGCGAGTTGGAGTAGGTTTAGGGGACGAACCTCCTGATGTACCCCCTGTCGTCTCACCACACCGCCCCGGTCCCAGCCGACGGAATCGGCCACGGAAACCGGCGGAAACCATCGCTGTGGTGCGGCTCGTTGCTGGTGGGTGGGTAGTTCCGCGAAAGACTCTCGGCCCGTGCTTCGGCACGGGCCTTTTTCATATTTCATACCCATTGCCGCCACCGCCCCATTTTCAGGGCGCTTCGCGGCCGAGTTTCCGCAACGGGGCCGCCGGGGCCGGTTAGAATAGCCGTCATTATGCGTACTCGCCGCCACCAGCTGTTGCCCCTGCTGGCCGTTGGGATCGTAGGTTGGCTAGTGCGCATGGGGGTTGCCGCCCGCGGCTGGTTCTACTGGGACGACTTCATCCTTATGGCCCAGGCCCCGGAGACCGCGCTAATGGCCCCGCACGACGGGCACCTCATGCCGGCCGCCCGCGGGATCATGCGGCTGGTGGCGGCCGCCGGCGACCTCAATTGGGCCGCCGCGCTGTGCGTGCTGGGCCTACTCAATGCCGCGGCTATCGCTGCGGTGGGATTCCTCGCCCACCACCTGCGGGGCGGCTGGCCGGTGCTGCTGGCCTTCGCCCTGTACTGCCTGTCGCCGCTAAACCTACCAGCCACCAGTTGGCTCTCGGCGGCTATCAACCTGCTCCCGCTGGAGGCCGCCATGGCCACGGCGACCGCCTGCGTGCTCGGTGGCGCCCGCGTGGTTCGCGGCCGCAGCAAGGACCGTCCGAGGGCGCACGTCGGCCCGTGGGCCGCCGCACTCTGCGTGTTGGTGGGCTGCCTGTTCAGCGAGCGCATGCTGCTGGCCCTGCCCTTCCTCGCTTTCTGCTGGTTCCTCCTGGGGTGCCGGCGCAGCATCTTCCCCTCCCTCGGGGTGGCCGTGGTCTGGGCGGGTGTCTACCTCCTCGCGGTCGACCTCCCCCGCGCGGAGAGCCTGGGGCTTGCGGAGACCTTAAGGCACGGTTTCCTGCAGGGCTTCCTGCCGGCGGCGGCCGGCGGCCCATTGAGGTGGGATAGGTGGCACCCGGGACCGCCTTTCGCCACGCCGGCTACCGCCATGGTGGCCGTCGGCGTCCTCGTCGCGGCAGCCGTCGTGGTGCTAAGCGCCCGCAGCCGGCGCGGCCTGGCAGGTTTTCTCATCTGCGGCGCCTACGTGGCCGCCTGCCTCCTCGCGGTCAGCCTGGGCCGGGGCGGTACAGACACGGCCTTCGAGATCGTGCAGACGCTGCGCCACTTCTCCGAGGTCAGCGTGCTGCTGGTTATCGCCACGGCACTCGCCTTCCGCGGCCTGGACTCCACCACCTGGCCGGGTAGAATCCTTCTCGCCCTGGGCGCGGTGATTGCCGCCCTGAGTATCGCTAGCACGCTCAGCTATGCAGCGTCCTGGGCCGAACAGCCGGCCCGCGAGTATTTCCGGACCCTTAACGGCCAGCTCGCCGCGCGGGAGGCTCCCCAGCTGGACCAGGAGGTCGACACCCAGGTCCTACTACCTGTCGCCTACCCCGACAACCGGCTGAGCATGATCCTGCCGGGCGCAGCAATCGCCGCCTGGACAGAGCAACCCGGCATCGTCGGCGGCGACGGCCGCATCCTCGCCGCTGACCTCAACCCCGCCCGCACCACCACCCCGACTGGGGCCGGTAACGCCGGCATGGCACGGTGCGGGCAGGAGATCGGGCCCGGCCAGGAACAAAAACTGCGTTTGGACGGCCCATTGTTGGAGCGCGAGTGGGTGGTGGAACTCAACTACCTGGCTGGTTCGGAAACAACGGCGCAGCTCAGCCTAGACGGCGAGCCCACGGAGGTTCCCCTGCGCGCCGGGCTGAACCAAGTCTTCGTTCAGGTCACCGGCGGCGGGACCGAGCTGGCCGTGGACCTGCCGGAGGGAGCCTCCCCCATCTGCGTGCAGACCAGTCGCGTTGGCACGCTCTGGCCGGCGGGCTAGCGCTCAGCGGTGCCTATGAAGTGCGTCGACCGGGACGTCGAGGCCGAGGGAATTTATCAGGCCCATAAGCCCCAGATCCATAATGTGACTGGAAGAACGCAATTTTTCCTCCAGCGAGAGGAGCCTAAACGATCCGACTGAGAACTGGTGTGCCATGCCGTGTGCGGCGCACCAAAGCGCCATGGAATAGGTATAAAGAGCCCAGGTATTCCCGGACTCCGAACTGTCCTGCATGACTTCGCGCACCTCCTCGACAAGGAAGCGCAGCGTCGGCCCTAGCCTTTCGGCCCGCCCGTCTAGGTCAAAGGTGGACGGGATGATAGAACCCGAGCTGACGCACCCCAGGGCCAGGAAGCCGGCGGGGTCCGACAACGCTAGGCCCAGGTAGCCAATACCCAAAGCTTTGATGCGGTTGATGGGGGTCGCCTCCGGCTGGAGAGTACGTAGGAATTTCTCAGTTGCCGCGCGGCACTGCTGGTCTAAGAAGCGCTCTATCTGGGCATCGAAGCGGTTGTCGCCGTCCACGAGGCGGCGCGCCTCCGCCGAATCGAGTCCGGCCTGCTCGGCCGCCGCAGCTATAGAGACGTTGAAGGTAGTGGATGCCGCCAACAGCTCGATGCCGCCGCGGTATAAGGCCACGGTCTTTTCTTGGTCGGTTCCGCGCGGAAGCTGGCGGGCCGGCGGGACCGCGGAATAAGCCTGGGTAGGCTCAAGGTTAACCGGCTCGAAAGCGCGTTGCGGATGGCCTTCGAGCTCGTATTCCAGACCGGTGATAAAGACGTCGAAGACGCGCGCCATGGTGTGCCGGCGACCGGCCGGAGTTAGGTGCCGGGCCGCGCCGAAGACGCACATGTGGGAGGCCCCATGGACGACGGCCAGTGCGGTAAGGGCGTAGCGGTTAAGCAGGTTGACGCTGCGGGGAGCGCCGTACTCGACCAAGACCGCGCGGGTACGCCGGAGCATCTCCGCGTAAGACCACTGCCAATCCGCCTGGTTCGGGCTTTCCTCGAATTCAATGGCGGGCTCGCCGTCCCACCGAAGGGCGATAAACGCAGCGAAACTCGCGGGGTCTTCCTGACCGAAGCGGAAATAGGCGTTCATATACGCTCGGAGCCGCTCGACGGCGCCCGCCGCTTCTGCTAAGTGGGCGTCTTCTTCCGCGCACCGCTTGCGCAGGCGCGAGTTGAGGTGACCGTTGAGTTCATCGATGAGCCCGGGGGTATCCCCGAAAATCGCTTGAGCGGCGGCGTAGTCCACGCCGGCGTAGGTGGCCGCGCGCTCTAGCGATAGCTGAGCTTCGCCGAGATGTGCGGTGATGCGCAGCGCCTGACGGACAATAGCGGTCTTCGGTAGGGCTGGGACTTCGGAATCCTCCTGAGACATAGCCACAGCCCCTAGCCTAGCGGTTAAATCCATGGGCATACCCTAGAGTTGGCCAAAAGTAGCACAGTTAACATCTCGCTTAAGCATGCAAAAACCGCCGAGGCCCCAATGTGCCACGGCGGTTGAAGAGTTAGACGATTTACTTCTCGTCCTCACCCTTGTTCTCGTCGTTGCCAGTGCCCAGGCGATCCTCGACCTTGCCGCGGACGTCAGAGATCTGGTCGGACTTGTCCTCGCCCAGCTTGTCCTTGGCGAAGTCCTCGGCCTTGTCGAGGCCCTGAGAGGTGGCTTCCTTGCCTTTGTCAGAGTTCAGTGCGTCCTTAGCCTTGTCCATCAAACCCATTGTCTTTACTCCTAATAGTCTCGAGTATCTTGACTGCTTAAATTTTCACTTATCTGGACCGTTTGACCGGCCGCTACCGATCGTACCGACTTCTTTGCAACGCGCCCACCGCGCAAGCGCAACAATTTGATAACCGCGCCCTCCGACCACCGGATCTGTCCCAGCCTAGGGGCACCGGCCGCGTCGTGGGGCGGGCGCAGATTTACCCCCAAAAGGAGGGGTGAGACTTCTTCTGTTTCCAAAGAGCAAACAGGTCTATTCCCAAGTGTTAGCGTAATCCACAAGGTAGTAGCTCCTACGCTGCTGATGTCGATTGCACCGTCTACCTCCCCTACAAGGAGATCTTTTCATGACCTCTTCTGCCCCAGCCCAGGCATCCGGCCGGGCCGTCAACACTAGCTGGGCTTTTTCACTCTTCGGCACCGCCGTGGGAGCGGGCATCCTCTTCCTGCCGATTAACGCGGGCAGCTTCGGCTTCTGGCCGCTGCTGATTGCCACCATCCTGATTGCCCCCATGACCTACCTGTCCCACCGCGCGCTCGCGCGCATCATGTGCGTCTCCCCGCGCCAGGGCGAGGACATCACGGTCGTCGTCACCGACTACTTCGGCAAGAAGATCGGTTTAGTCATCTCCGTGCTGTACTTCTTCGCGATCTACCCGATCGTGCTGATTTACGGCGTGTCCATTACCAACACGGTCGACTCCTTCATCGTCAACCAGTTCAACGGTCCGCACATTAACCGCGCGCTGCTGTCCTTCCTTCTCATTGGCGCGATGACCTTGGTCTTCGCCTTCTCCGAGAAGTTGATGCTGTACTTGACCCAGTTCATCGTCTATCCCCTCATCCTGTGCTTGGCGGGCGTGTCCATCTACCTCATCCCGCAGTGGGACCTGCAAAGCTTCATGGAGGTCGACTCCGGCAACTCGCTGGCTCTCATCGGCGGCATCATCATGATTCTGCCGGTGCTAGTCTTTTCCTTTAACCACTCCCCGGCCATTTCCCAGTTCTCCCTGGCCATGCAGCGCCAGTGGGGCATCAAGTCCCACGAGAACGCCTCCAAGGTCCTGCTCGCCACGGCGCTGATGCTGACCGTGTTCACCATGTTCTTCGTCTGGTCGTGCACCCTGGCGCTCGGCGCCGACGGTCTGCAGGAGGCCCGCGAACAAAACATCCCGGTCCTGTCCTACCTGGCGAATATCTCCGGCGTTCCGGTGCTGGCCTACCTCTCCCCGGTCATCGCCATCCTGGCTATCATCTCCTCCTACTTCGGCCACGTGTTGGGTACCACCGAGGGAGCGCGCTACATCCTCAAGAAGGTCTCTCCTTCCCTGGCCGAGCGCACCACGCACCAGCAGATCACCAACATCGCCTACGCGCTCATCTTCATCACCACGTGGATTGCCGCCGTCCTGAACCCGGATATCCTGGGGCTTATCGAGAGCATCGGCGGCCCGTTCATCGCGGCCATCCTCTACCTGATGCCCATCTGGGCCATCTACCGCATCGATGCCCTCAAGCGCTTCCGCGGCCGCTGGACCAACTGGTTCGTGGTGGTCCTCGGCGTCATCACCATCTCCGCTGCGGTTTGGGGCCTGTTCAACTAAACGCGCCCCAGGTGGCACGCCGCGCTCAGGGCGCGGCTTCTACGCCTGGCAACTAGGTATCGCGGGTGCCCTCGGGGCGGCCCGGAATCCCGAAGAAGTCGAGGACCTTGTCGGTGGCAAAGCCCTTGCCCACCTTGGCGTCCTTATCGTAGGCGCCGCCGGGCCAGACGTGCTTGCCGCCGCCGATCCGGATGTGCTGAAGTGGTTCCTCGCAGCCGCTCCAGGTCTGCAGCAGGGCGGAATTGGCCAGGCGCTCGGTCCGGATGCGGGAGCTGCAGCGGTTGCGCTCCTCGTCGTGGGCTAGGACATCGACCACCGAGTTGTAGCGGGTACCGTGCCGCTTGCCGCCGTAGTACTTGACCACCGGGTCGTTGGTGCCGTGCAGGTCCAGGCGCCCGACGGGTTGATCGGCGCAGTTGTTGTGGATCGCCTCATAATAGGCGGCCGAGATACTGGCGATGGACTTGAACGTCCCGGGCATCTGGCAGGCCAGGTAGGCCACGAAACCGCCGCCGTTGGACATGCCGGTCGCGTAGATGCGCTCGTCGTCGATGGTGTAGGTGGCGCGCACGGTGTCGAGGATGTCCTCGACGAAGGCGATGTCCTCGGAGCCCTTGGTGTCCGCATAAGGGGCCGGCGCCCACGCGCCGTTCTTGCCCTGCGGGTAGACGGAAATGGCTTCCGCGTGCCGGAATTCGGTGTACTTGAAGTTGTTCCAGCTGGTTTCCTTCCAACCGTGGAAGGACATCAACAGCGGCCACTTTTTAGCCGGGTCATAGTCTTCCGGCACCGCGAGCACGTAGGTGCGTCCCGAGGGCAGGTTGATCTCGGTGAAGCTGCCGGGCTCCGGCCCGTCCAGCGGCGCCGAGCGCGGGATGCCCAGATCGGTGCGCTCCCGCGAGGTGGGGGCAGCCGCGTCCTCGTCCGGAGTGCCCTGGGAGGAACACCCAGCCATCAAGGCGGCCGTCGCCGTGACTGCCGCTAGTGCGCGGAGAATGGGTTTCACTGCGCTTTATCCCGGCCTTTCTTCCATGCGGCCCACAGGCGGGCGTACTGCCCACCGCGGGCGACTAGTTGCGTGTGGTTGCCGCGTTCGATAATCCGCCCGCTGTCCATGACGAGGATTTCGTCGGCATCACAGGCCTGGTCGAGGCGGTGGGCGACGACGAGGGCGGAGCGGGACTCGGTGACCGCTTGCGCCGCGTCGGTAAGCACTGCCGCACCCGAGGTGCCGGCCTCCGCGGTTGCCTCGTCCATGATAACCACCTTCGGATCCAACAAGAGAATCCTAGCCAGGGCGAGTTGCTGCGCGGCGACCGGGTCCAGTTGTAGTCCCCGGGCGCCCACCTCCGTGTCGAGGCCGTCCACGAGCTCGGGGAAGCCCACGCGGTCCAGCGCGGCCTGCATCTGTGCGTCCGTGGCCGCCGGGGCCGCCAGGGCGAGGTCCTCGCGCAGCGTGCCGGAGAAGACGTGGACCTCCTGGGAGATCAGCGCCAGGCGGGCGACGCGCTCGCGGTCCGAAAGGGCAAAGACCTCTACCCCATCGACGGTGACGCTACCCGCGTCCGGCACGCGCAGGCCGGCCACCAACGCGGCCACCGTCGTCTTGCCCGCGCCGGAGGCGCCCACCAGGGCGATCTTCTGACCGGGTTGCACGCGCAGGCTGACGTCTTCGACCGCCCAGCCGTCGCCGTAGCCGAAGCTGACGCCTTCCATCTCGACCTCGCCGCGGCTGGTGGGCGCGCCCGCGGCGGAAACCGGCCGCGGCGGATCGATGACCACGCCCACGATGCGCGAGAGGGAGGCATACCCCGACTGGACGGTGTCCAGGATGCGCATCAGACCCAGCAGCGGTCCGCGCAGGCGGATGAGCATGAGCATGGCGGCCGTGACCGCGCCGACGCTCAGGCCGGCCGACTGCGTGGCCAGGTAACCGGCGATGAGACCGGCAGACAGCATGACGAGCTCGACGACGGTCATCCAGAACTGCAGCGTGATCATGGTGCGCCGGGCGCTGTAACCGCGCTCGACGACCTGCCAGGAGGCCTGCCCGACCTTGTCGTGCATCTCGTCTTCCAGGCGGAAGGCCCGAATGGTGGCGCTGCCGCGGATGACCTCCAGGACGCGGCGGGCGCGGGTAGCCATGGACTCGCGCTCGGCCACGTAACGACCGGGCGCGACCTTGAGGTAGGACCGCGCGGCGAAGAAGTACAGCGGGGCCGCGCAGGCGACCACCAGGAGGAACTGCCAGTCCAGGGTAACCAGGGCAATGGCGGTGGCAACGATGGAGAAGGCGGAATTGCTCAGCACCGGCGCGGTCTCGGTGACCGCGGCGGACAGCTCCGCGACGTCGTCGGTAGAGCGCGAGACCAGGTCCCCCGTCCCGGCGTCCTCGACCCGGTGGGTAGGCAGGCCCACGGCGGTGGAGACCATCTGCAGGCGCAGCTGCGCGATGATCTTCTCCGTGACCCGGGATATGAGGTAGAAACCCAGCGCCGCCAGGATCGCCGCGGCCGCAGCCGCGCCCAGTAGCTGGGCTGCCAGGCCGCCCAGGCGTTGCGGCTCGTCCGCGATGACGACGTCGACGATCCGTCCCAACCAGATCGGGATTAAGATGTTGGCGGCCGCGCCGGCGCTTAAGACCACCAGTGCCAGGACCAGCCGCCAGCCCGCCCCGGGGATGGCCTTCACGTTGCCCGCTACGCAGCGGCGCACCTGCGGCCAGGTGGCGTTCGGGAACCGCATTAGGCGCTCACCTCCTGGGCCAGCCAGGCCGGCGAGGAGGTGTAGACCACCGTCGGCTTGTCCGCGCGGGTGGCCGCGATGCGCTCCACGATGGTGGCCTCGGTGACCGAGTCCACCGCAGACGTCGGCTCGATGAGCACGAGGACTTCCGGGTCCGCCGCGATGGCGCGGGCCAGGGCCACGCGCTGGCGCTGGCCGCCGGACAGGTGCCCGCCGTTCTCGCCTACCTCGCGGTCGTGGCCCCCGGGGATTTCCTCCGCCGCGGCCACCCACAGCGCCCGGGCGGCGGATTCGGCGTCTGCGGAAACATTGCTGCCCACGGTCCCGTCGAAGATATCGGCCTGGTGCGGGGCCACCAGGTAGCGCTCCCGCGGCAGCCGCGCCAGGTAGTCCGGAACCTCGCCGGTCTCCACGTGGATGCCCGGGCGCAGGGCCGGCAGCTCCGCGGTGTCATCGGCGGCGAATTCCGGCGGCTGGTTCAGCAGATCGACGATCCGGGCCCCGCTGGCCTGGGCGGCCGCCCAGCGCGAGGCGATATTGCGGCCCAGCATGGTCATCGGGGTGATGATGAACTGGGTCAGGCCGATGATCGTGATGAGCTCGCCCACGCTGAGGTGCCCCTGCAGCGCCAGCCAACCCGCCACGCAGCCAACGACGATCACATACAGGCTGCCGATGCCGGTGGTCACCGCGTTCAGGCGCGCCTGGGCGGCGTTGGCATAGATGGTCTTGTCGTAGGCGTTATCGGAGGCCTCCGCGTAGCGGCGCCGTACCGGATCGACCGCGCCGATGCCCTTGATGATGCGCAGCCCTTCCACGACGTCGGTGGCCGTGGCGGCCGCCTGGGCCAGGGCGGCCTGGCGCACGCTGGAGCGCTTGCGCAGCGGGCGCGCCGCCGTCAGAGAGCACCAGACAATGATGGGTCCGCCCAGCAGGACGGCCAGGCCCAGCGGCAGGTAGATAAGCCCCACCATGACGGCCACGTAGACGATGGAGACGACCTCGGCGACGGGAAACACCGTCATGAACACGGCGTTCGCCACGCGCTGGGTGTCGGTGGAGGCGATGGACAGCAGCTCGCCGGCGGTGCGGCGCCGCCCGCCGATGCCCCGCGGGTGGGTGATCCGGTCCGTGACCGCCATGCGCAGCTCGTGCGCGATGAGCAACATCGCCCAGTTAAACAGGCCCCGGGAGAACCAGCTCGCGGCCGCGTTGACGGCGAAAAGCCCGACGAGCACCGCTACCCACACCACGAGCGAGCGCACAGACCCCCTGGCAATCGCGTCGTCCACGGCCTTGCCGACGACCACCGGGGTGAGCCCGTTGCACACGAAGGTCACTGCCATGAGCACCGCGGCCGGGATTGTCCGCTGCTTCTGCGAGAAGACGGTTTTCAGCAGCCAACGCCTCTGGTCGGGTGCTGGAAGACTTGACATAGGGATCCATTCTATAAGGGAACGTGAGAAACAGGTAAGTTGATTAGCGATGTCCACACAGCCTGACCCGCGCAATTTCCCGTCCTACCGCCCGCCCTCGGAGAAGGAGGGCCCCGAGTTCCGCGGGGCCGCCCACCGCACCGCCACGGCCCGAGCCTTCGGGCACGGCGCCGGCACCTACCACGACGTGCGGCCGGCCTACCCGGCACAGGTCGCGCAGCTGTTGGCCGGCCACGCCACCGTGGTCGATATCGGGGCAGGCACCGGAAAGCTCACGGAACAGCTGGCCGCGGTCCCCGGCGTCGAGCGCGTTTTTGCCGTCGACCCCTCCGCCGACATGGCGCGGGTGCTGGAAGAAAACCTCGCGGTTCCGGTGTGGCGGGCCAAGGCCGAGGCCACCGCGCTGCCGGAGGCGAGCGTGGACGCCGTGGCGGCGGCGCAGACCTGGCACTGGGTGGACGTGCCGGCCGCCTGCGCGGAATTCGACCGGATAGTCCGCCCCGGCGGGCACGTGTTGCTGGTGTGGAACACCCTGGATGTCACCGATGATCCGTGGCTGCTGCGGCTTGCGCGCATCATGCACAGCGGCGACGTCCAGAAGCCCGGCTTTTTACCGGCCCTGGCCGCGCCCTGGACCATCGAGCGCGAGCTGCGCACGACCTTTACGCAGGAACTGTACCCCGCGCAGCTGCACCAGCTCATGCACACCCGCGCCTATTGGCTGCGCAACGGGGACAAGATCCACCAGCGGATGACGCACAACCTCAACTGGTACCTGCGCGAGCACACCGGGCTGAGCGACGACGACGCAGTCCGGCTGCGCTACCGCACCGACGCCTTCCTGCTGCGCCGCGCCTAGCGCTTCTTGCGGCGCTCGCGCACGCGCACCGCAATCCGGACCGGGGTGCCGTGGAAACCGAAGCGCTCGCGGAACTTGCGCTCCAGGTAGCGGCGGTAGCCCGCATCCAGGAAGCCGGTGGTAAACAGCACGATGGTCGGCGGCTGCGTGGAGGCCTGCGTGGCAAAGAGCACCCGCGGCAGGCGGTTATTCTTCATCGGCGGCGGGTTGGCCGCGATCGCCTCGCGCATCCAGTTGTTGAGCTGGCCGGTGGTCACGCGCTGATCCCAGCTCTCCAGGGCCTCGATCATGGCCGGTTCCAGCTTCTGGAGCGCACGCCCGGTCTCCGCGGAGATATTGATGCGGGTGACCCAGGGCAGGTGAGCCAGCTGCTGGTCGATCTCCCGATCCAGGTAGTAGCGCCGGTCCTCGTCCATCAGGTCCCACTTGTTGAAGGCGATGACCAGGGCCTTGCCGGCCTCGAGCACCATGTTGAGCACGCGCTGATCCTGCTCGGAGATCTCCTCCGAGGCATCGATGAGCATGACGCAGACCTCGGCCGCGTCGATGATGCCGCGGGTGCGCAGGGAGGCGTAGTACTCATGCCCCTGGGCGTTCTTGACCTTCTTGCGCAGGCCAGCGGTGTCGATGAACCGCCACAGCTGCTGGTCCAGCTGCACCAAGGAGTCGACCGGGTCCACGGTGGTGCCCGCGACGTTGTCGACCACCGCGCGGTTCTCACCGGTGAACTTGTTCAGCAGCGAGGACTTGCCCACGTTCGGTTTGCCCACCAGCGCCACGCGGCGCGGGCCGGCGGTAATCGAATGCGACCGCGGGGTCTCCGGGAACAGGCGCAGGACCTCGTCGAGGACGTCCGCGCCGCCGCGGCCGTGCTGCGCCGAGACCGGCCACGGATCGCCCAGGCCTAAGGCGTAGAACTCTGCGACGTCGGTGTACTGGTTGTCCGAGTCGAATTTGTTGGCCACCAGGATGACCGGGACCTGCGACTTCTGCAGGCGCCGCGCCATGACCGAGTCGGTCTCCGTGATGCCGACCTTGGTGTCGACCACGAAGACAATGACGTCGGCGGTTTCCATGGCCACCTCCGCCTGGCGGGCGATGGCCGCGTGGATGCCCTTGACGTTGGGATCCCAGCCGCCGGTGTCCTGGACGAGGAAGCGCTGGCCGTTCCAGTCGCCGATGTAGGACACGCGGTCGCGGGTCACGCCCGGGTGGTCTTCGACCACGGCCTCGCGGCGGCCCAAGAAGCGGTTGACCAAGGAGGACTTGCCCACGTTCGGGCGGCCGACGATGGCCACGGTGCACAGGGCCTCCGAGTCATACTGCTGGCCGCCCATCCCGTAGGCGGCCTCGATCTCGGCCCACTCCTCTTCCGTCAGCGGGGTCTCCGGTTCCTCGTCCTCGCCGTAGTCAGCGTCGCCGAACTCGGAGTCGTCGAATTCGTAGTCGAACTCCTCGGCATCAAAATCGGCCGCCGCCCAGCCCTCGTGGGGATCGCGCTCTAAAGTCTCCTCGGCCGGCTCGGTACCCGGGGTTTGCCCGTGCGGGTAGTAAAACTCGGTCTCGGCTTCGGGGGCGTTGTCGCGACCGTTGCCGGCGGCGTGGTCGTTGGGGTTATGAGTCATTACGGGACTCCTCTACTAGCTGCACTAAACGCTCTACCACCTCGGGGAGGCTGAGCTCGGAGGTATCAATGACGGCGGCGTCGTCGGCCGGGCGCAACGGCGAGGTCGCGCGGGAAGAATCCGCGGCGTCGCGGCGTTCCACGTCGGCGAGCACCGCGTCGAAATCGGACTCGCGGCCGGCGGCGAGGTTCTGATCGTGGCGGCGCTGGGCGCGCACCTGCGCGCTGGCCGTCAGGTAGGCCTTCGCCGGGGCGTCCGCCAGCACGACGGTGCCGATATCGCGGCCTTCGACGACCGCGCGGTGGGCCTGGTGGGCCAGCTTGCGCTGCAGGGCGACCAAGTTGTCGCGGACCTCGGGGATGGCGGAGACGGCCGAGACGTTCCGGGTGACCTCGTCACCGCGGATCTCGCCGGAGACGTCCTCGCCTCCCAGGAAGACGGCGGTCGTGTCCGGGTCGTCAGAGACCTCCAGCGGCAGATCCTTGGTGGCCTCGATGACCGCGGGGGCATCGGCCGGGTCCACGCCGCCGCGCAAAACCGCCAGGGTCGCCACGCGGTACATGGCGCCGGTGTCGACGTACTTGGCCGCAAGCCGCTTGGCCAGCTCGCGGCAGGTGCTGGACTTGCCGGTGCCGGACGGGCCATCCACGGCCAGCAGCAGGCCGTCGTTGGGCATATTGCTTAACATCTACATCCCCACTTCGTTGTACAGGCTGGTCAGTTCGCTGTCGTTGAGGGCGCGCATCTTGCCCGGCTTGAGCTCGCCCAGCTGCACCGTGTGGATCTTGGTGCGGACCAGGCGCTGGACCGGGTAGCCGGCGGCCTTGAGCATGCGGCGCACGATGTGTTTGCGGCCCTCGTGCAGCTCGAGGCGGATCAGGGAATAGCCCTGGTTCTTGTCCACGACCTGCACGAAGTCGGCCTTGGCGACACCGTCGTCGAGCTCGATTCCTTCCTTGAGCGCGCGCACGAGCTTCTTGTCCCCCTCGCCCAGCACCGTGGCGAGGTAGGTCTTGCGGACCTCGTACTTGGGGTGCATCAGGCGGTTGGCCAGCTCCCCGTCGTTGGTGAGTAGGAGCAGGCCCTCGGTGTCCGCGTCGAGGCGGCCGACGTGGAAGAGGCGTTGGCCGGCGGCCACGCGCTCGGAGATGAGGTCGCCCACACAGGGCCGGCCCATCTCGTCCGACATCGTGGAGTGGACTCCGCGCGGCTTGTTGAGCACGAAGTATTCCATGTCCTCGTTGACGTTGACGCGGGTGCCGTCCACGCGGATGATGTCCACGTTCGGGTTCACGCGCACGCCCTGGCGGGTGATCTTCTTGCCGTTGACTTCGACGCGGCCCTTTTCAATGAGGACCTCGGCGTGGCGGCGCGAGGCTACCCCGGCCTTGGCCAGGACCTTCTGGAGGCGCTCGCCCTGCTGGGCGGGCGCGGCGGAATCCGCGGAGTCTTCGTCGGCATACAGCCAGTCGGCGCCCAGTTCTTCGGCTACCGACTGCGCGGTCGCGGCGCGGTCTTTCTTAGAAACGTGCTGGTGGCGTGCCGGTTTGGCGTTCGAGACGATGATATCGTCGACGCGCTCCTTCTTGTCCGGTGTGCCATCGCGGCGAGCGGGTGGATTCACAGGTGCATCCTTTTCGAAATATGCAGTTGATTAGGTACCCCGCCATGCTACCCCAGCGCCCGCAGGCCACGCTAAACGCCGCGAGCAGGCCAAGAGCCCTAGCGCCCCAGCGCTGGGGCCCGCGCGCTAGTACTCCTCGTCGATGGCGTCGACGTCGGGCAGCAGCGGGGCTAGGTCGGGCAGGCGAGACAGAGAATCGATGCCCAAAAGCTCGAGGAAGAGCTCGGTGGTCTCGTAGCGGTGCGCCGAGCCTTCGAAGTCCTCTTCCGGCAGCTCCCGGATGAGCCCGCGCAGGGTCAGCGTGCGCATGACGCCGTCGACGTTCACGCCGCGCACGCCGGCGACCTGGGCACGCGTGACCGGCTGACGGTAGGCCACGACGGCCAGGGTCTCTAGGGCGGCGCGGGAGAGCTTGGACTGCGCGCCGTCCAGCACGAAGCGCTCCACCACCGAGGCGTTGGCCGGCCGGGTGTATAACCGCCAGCCTTCGGCGGTCTCGCGCACGTCGATGCCGGAGCCGCGCGCGTCGTATTCCTGCGACAGCTCCCGGAGCAAGTCGCTGACCACCGCGGTCTCCTCGTTCAGCGCCGCGGCGAGCTGCTCGACCGGCGCGGGGGCGTCCAGGACCAGCAGGATGGACTCCAGGCGGGAGCGCTGTTGGGAAATCATGGGCAAATCCATGCGCCACAGTCTAGACTCCCCCTTCCACCCGCACTAGCGTCACCGCCCGTACTGCCCTTCAAAACCCGGGCAAAAATTTATCAATCCTTAATACGCTCACACTTGACAGCACTTGTGACGTTAATAACATGGTGTCATGGATACAATCACACGAACTGACCGCCTGCTCCTCATCCCGCTGTCGACCGCCAACGTGGAAGAAGCCCACAAGGTCTACGGCGACAGCCGCATCTGGACGCACCGCCCCAACGCCCGCCACATGGACATCCGGACCACGCGCGCGCTGGCCGAGGTGGCCAGCAACTCCTGGTCGGAGCACCAGCTCGGCCCGTGGAGCGCCTATTTCCGCGACCGCCCCAGTGAGTTCCTGGGCGTCGGCGGCGCAGAATACGTCGACGGCGCCGGGGGCTTCTGGGACATCAAGTACCGCCTGCTGCCGGAGCACTGGGGCCAGGGGATCGCCACCGAGCTGACTAAGCAAGCCATCGAGTCCGCCCGCCGCGTCCACCCGGACGCCCCGATCACCATCCGCGTGACCACCAACCACCCGGCCTCCTCGCACATCGCGGAAAAATTCGGGTTGGAAAAGATGTGGGAGGGCCGCCGTATCGGCACCGAGGACAACCCGGACGAGCCGGACGTGCGCGTTTACGCCGACCGCCAACTGTCCGCCGAGGTGCTCGAGTTCATCCAGCAGCGCCCTTAAGACTGCCCCAGTACCCCGCTGTGGTTGCCGCCTAGTCCCAGTTGGCGGCGGCGACCACCGCGGGGTCGACGTCGAGACCGGTCCAGCTAACCGACAGCGGGCCGAGGGACTCCGGCTGCTCGGTGTCGACCGCCTTCGCCTTATACAGCTCGAGCAGCGCCAGGAAGCGGCCGACCACCTGCATGGATACCGTGCAGTCCCGGGTCAGGGCCGCGAAACTCATCCACCGGGCCTGGCCCAGCAGCTTGAGCGTGTCCATGATCTTGCCGGCCTGCTCCGGCACGGACACGGCCACCTGGTGCACGTGCCCGATGCCGACTTCCTCCGGCGGCTTCGGCCGGAAGACGCTGGCGGCCAGCTCCGCGAAGCTGGCGGGGCTGTGGCCCAGCCGGACCGGGGGCAAGAGATCGGCGAAGCGCTCCTCCATGCTGACCGCGCGCGGGTAGCGCCGCTGTGCGTGGCGCTGCCACTCGGCGAATTGATCCGCGACCTGCTTGTAGGCCTTGTACTGCAGAAGGCGCGCGAAAAGCAGGTCCCGGGACTCGAGGAGTTCCAGGTCCTCCAAGTCATCGACCTCCCCGCGCGGCAGCAGGCGGGCGGCCTTGAGATCCAACAGCGTGGCGGCCACGACGAGGAACTCCGTGGTCTCGTCCAAGTCCGCGTCCACCCCCAGGGCGCGGGTGTATTCGACGAATTCGTCGGTCACCTCCGACAGCGCTAGGTCGGTGACCTCCATCTTCTTAGACTGGATGAGCTGCAAGAGCAGGTCGAAGGGGCCCTCGAAGTTATCCAGCGCGATCCGGAAGCCGGTGATTTCAGGCTGAACCGGCTCCCCCGCCGGCGCCTCGGCTACCGCGGCCTCGTTCTTAGCCACGCGACGGGCTGGTGCGCTCAATGACCTCGAGCGCCAGGTTGTGGTACTGCGAGGCCGCCTGCGAGCTCGGCGCCCAGGTGGTGATCGGCTCGCCGGCCACGGAGGTCTCCGGGAAGCGGACGGTGCGCGTGATGACCGTGTCGAAGACCTTGTCCCCGAAGTACTCGACCACCCGCGACATCACCTCGCGGGCGTGCTTGGTGCGGCGATCGAACATGGTCACCAGGATGCCCAGGATTTCCAGATCGAAGTTGATGCGGTCGGAGACTTTCTCCACGGTGTCCGTCAGCAGCGCCAGGCCGCGCAGGGAGAAGAACTCGCACTCCATCGGGATAATAACGCCCTGGGAGCAGGCCAGCGCGTTGACGGTCAGCAGGCCCAGCGAGGGCTGGCAGTCGATGATGATGAAGTCATAGTCGCGGCGGACCGGGCGCAGCGCCCGGGCCAAGGTGTGCTCGCGGCCGACCTCGTTGACCAACTGGATCTCCGCCGCGGACAGGTCGATGTTGGCGGGCACGAGGTCCAGGCCGTCGACGGCCGTGTGCTTGATGGCGGAGTGGATGGAGGTCTGGCTGTCCAGCATGACGTCGTAGATCGTGTCTTCAATCTCGTCATGGGTCAGCCCCAGCCCCGCCGAGAGCGCGCCCTGCGGGTCCAGGTCCACCAAGAGCACGCGGCGGCCGAGCTCCGCGAGGCACGCCCCCATGTTGATGGTCGAGGTGGTCTTGCCGACCCCGCCCTTCTGGTTGCACATGGAGATGATGGTCGCGGGCCCATGGGAATCAAGGGGCGCGGGCTCGGGCAGCTCACGAACCGGCCGGCCCGTCAAGCCCACTTCGACCTCAGAGGCATCGAACAGACCATCGTCGCTCACAGTCACACCTGCTTCCTTGACTAGCTAGCGCGCCACGCAACGCCGGTACCGCAACTAGCAATTACACGCTTGTAATTAACACATTACCCTTAGACCGTAACGCGGCGACACCCAACCGTCACAGTCAAGGCTATTTGGTTGATTTTACGCGCGCGGGTGGGCCGTCCGCCACACCTCGCGGAGGGAATCCGCGCTGACGTGCGTGTAGATCTGCGTCGTCGTCACCGAGGAATGCCCCAGCAGCTCCTGGACGGTACGCACGTCGGCGCCGCCCTCCAACAGGTGCGTGGCAAAAGAGTGGCGCAGGGTGTGCGGGGAGATCTTCTTGCTCAACCCGGCCCGGGCCACCGCCTGCTGGATCACCGCCCACGCGGACTGGCGCGACAGGCGCTTGCCCCGGGTGTTGAGGAAGACCGCCGGGCTCAGCCCGCGGCTCAGAGCCGGGCGCCCGCGCACCAGGTAGGCCTCCACGGCCGCCTGAGCCATCGAGCCCACCGGCACCAGGCGCTGTTTGCCGCCCTTGCCTTCGAGCTTGATGATGCCCTCGCCGCCGGAGACTTCGTCCACGTCCACGCGCATCAGCTCCGAGATACGCGCGCCGGTGCCATAGAGCATCTCCAGCAGCGCGCGGTCCCGCAGATCCAGCGCGGTGGCCTCCGGGCCCTGGGGCACAGCATCGATAAGCGCCGAAACCTCGTCCACCGACAGGGTCTCGGGAAGGTGGGTGCCGGTCGAAGGCGGCGAGACCTCCGCGGCCACGTCGACGGCCACCTCCCCCTCGGTGACCGCGAATTTGTGCAGGCCGCGGGCCACCACCAGCGCGCGGTTGGCCGAGGACGCCGCCAACGGCCGGTGCCCGGCATAGCCGCGGCGCAGATCCGCCATATAGGCCTCGACCTGGCCGGTCGTCACGTCCTTAAGGTCACTCACCCCCGCCTGTTCCAGCCACTCCAGGTAGCGGTTGACGTCCCGGCGGTAATTGCTCAGCGTGTTGCCGGCGGCGCCGCGCTCGACGGCCAGGTGGTTGAGCCAGGTATCCGCCACCTCGCGCAGCGGGCTGTGGCTATCGCTCACCGCTTGTCACTCACAGCTTCTTCAGATCCGGGCCGGGCCGGCGCGCCGCGATCGAGCTCGGGCGCAGCTCGAAGGGGGCATCGACCCCGCGCAGGGTCCGCTCGCCCTGCTGGTAGGCGAAGGCGGCGAGAATGCCGGCGACCGCGATGGAATTGACCACCTGGCCGGAAAAGACCATGTCGACCGCCTCCCCCAGGTCGACCCAGGCGCGTTCCATGTCGGCTTCTTCGTCCCCGACAGCGTCCAGCAGCTCCACCTGGCGCAGGCTTTGGGCCAGGTAGATGCGGCTGGCCTCCTCGCAGAAGCCGGGCGAGGTCACGATGTCGGCTAAGACCGCCCAGTCTTCGGCGGCCAGGCCCGCTTCCTCCTGCAGCTCCCGCTGGGCGCCGTCGAAGGCGGGCTCGTCCTTGACGTCGAGCAGCCCGGCGGGGATCTCCCACAGCCGCTGCCCCACCGAGTGGCGGTACTGCCGGATGAGCGCTACCTGGCCCTTATCGTTGAGCGCCACGATGGCCACCGCGCCCATGTGCTCGACCACCTCGCGGTAGGCCTGGTGGTCGTCCGGCATGGACACCAGGTCCTTGCGGACGGCGATGATCGGAGCGTCCAGGAGGAGCTCCGAGTCGAGCGTTGCGAATTCGTGGGCCACGGTATCCCCTCTCGTGCTAGTTGGATTCCGGCTTGGCCGGCGCGGCGGCCTCTGCCGAGGCCGCGGAGCCATAGGCGCCGTCGCCGCCATCGAGCTGCTCGGCGACGGCGAGCACCGCCGCCATCCGGGCGAAGGAACGGTCCACCGAGTCCACGGTGGAGATGTGCGAGTCGGCGCCGCGCAGGGAGCCGATCACGCCGTCCGGGGCGGCCTGCTCCACGCGGCCCGCCACGACGGTGTTGTTCCCCACCTCGTCGATGGCCTCGGCGAAGGTGCCCAGCGTCTCCGTGGCGTAGCCTTCCTTCTCGGAACCGGTCACCAGCAGCACCGCCTGCGCCGGGCGCATGGTCCCGTCCTCGTAGTCGATGAAGCCGGCCTTGCGCAGCGCCTGCAGCAGCTGCGCGCGATCGTCCACGCTCGCCAGCGGCTGGGCGTCGTCCGGGTTCATGAGCATGGCCGCGCCCAGGGCCTGGCCGGCGTGGGTGCCGGGCGAGATCTTGTCCTCGCTCAGCTCTGCCCCCGCGGGCAGGGTGTTGGCGACGATGGACTTCAGCTCGTCGGCCTTGTCCTGGGTGAAAAAGTCCTGCGTCAGCTTGAGGTGGCCGGCCTTTTGCGCGCCGGCGCTGTGCAATAGGGACTGCAGCCCGCGGATATCGCCGTCGGCGGCGTCCGGGGTGCTGATGACCAGCACCGGGCGGTCGCTCAAGGTGTCCCGCACCGTCTCGGAGCTAAACTCCCGGACGACCGAGTCGGAGGAATTAGCCTGGGCGCGCGCGACCTCCTTGTCCTGCACGGCCTTCTCATAATCACTGTTGTCGTTGTTCCCGCCGGCGGTAGGCGCCCCATCCATCGAGGGGGCCAGCACCAGGGCACCTAGGGCCACGCCCGCGGCTACGCCGAAACCAAGCCCGGCGATGACGCCGCCGGGTACGGAGCTAGAGACTTTCACTTAAACCACCCTTGGACGGTCAAAGCCAGGTTATTCCAGGTGTCGACGAGGTTGTCGGCGAATCCGCCGTCGCCGCCCAAGCCGACCACCAGCACGATAACGGCCAAGGCGACCAGGATGCCCAGGATGGCCCACAGCCACGCGCCCCCGCCGCCGCGGTTGACCGTGTAGAGATTGATGATGGCGTCCGCGTCCACCACGCGGGTTCCCGCTTTGACCCGCGACAGGAGTGCGGCCGGCGTGGCATGCGGGCGGTCCGCGAAGACGTCGTCCAGGTCCACGGCGTTGCCAACCTGCACGATCATCTGGGCGTCGTGGTAGTCGGCCAGCAGCAGCGCCAGGTCCGTGGCGGACTGCGTGGCCGCGGGGAAGGTCATCGCGCCGATGCCCAGGTCCTGGATGCGCTCCAGCCCCTCGGCCGTGCCGTCCGGCTCGGCCGGCAGGATCACGCGCGCGCCGGAGCGCAGCGTCTCGGCGGCGATGCCCGCCGGGTTACCCACGATGAGATCCGGCTTGTAGCCGAGCTCCACCAAGGTGTCGGCGGCGGCGTCGACGCCGATCAGGTAGGGCTCGTACTCGCGGATGAAGTTGTGCAGATCCTTGACCTTGCCGCGGTGGCCCTCGGTGTCCGAGACCACGACGACCTTCCGGCCCTGCATTTCGGATCCCGCGTCCGGAACGCCGAGGCCGTCGATGAGCAGCGGGCCCTCGGAGTGGATGAACTCGATGGAGTTGCCGAAGTAGGCCTCCATGTGGTCGATGAGGCCGCGCTGGGCGTTGGCGAACTCGTCTTCGGCGGCGGCGCGCTCCACGAGCTTGCCGGTGCCGATCGCCTTGTCGCCGAGGTAGACGGTGCCGTCGTCGGTGATCCGCGCCTTCTTGCCGTCGCGGAACTCGGACATGAAGGCCTCGCCGAGGTCCTCCAGGAGGACCACCTCGGCGTCCAGCAGCATGTGCGGGCCGTAGTTCGGGATGGCTCCCGTGGTGAACTTGTTGAGGTTGATTACGGCAGCCGGGGAAATATCCACCAGGGCCTGGGCCTCCTGGCGGGAGATATCTGCGGCGCTAATGACGGCAATATCACCGGCATGGAACTTCTTCATGCCTTTGCCGCCCGGGGTGCAATCGCGCAATGCGCCGTGCAGCCCCGGCAGGTCGTCGTTGCGGGAAAACAAACTCATGTGTGGCATTGTCCCCCGTCGCGGGGCAAAAGTGGTCAAGGCGCGCGGAAAGATGCGACTTCCGCTTGCGCTTTGTCAAATAATTCCGCCGCGTGGGCGCGGCCGGTGGCCGTGTCGTCGAGGCCAGCCAGCATCCGGGCGAGCTCCTCGATGCGCTCCTGCCGGTCCAGGTTGGATACGCCGGAGGTCACGGTCTCGTCGGAGACCTCCTTGGCCACGTGCAGGTGGCAGTCCGCGTAGGCGGCCACCTGCGGCAGGTGGGTGACCACGATGACCTGGTGGTTGCGCGCGAGCTTGGCCAGCCGGCGGCCGATCTCCACCGCCGCGCGGCCGCCCACCCCGGCGTCCACCTCGTCGAAGACCATGGTTCCGCCCTCGTTGTCCGCGGAGAGGATCACCTCGAGGGCGAGCATGACGCGGGAGAGCTCACCGCCGGAGGCGGCGCTGGCCAGGGGCCGGGCGTCGGCGGCGTCGTTGGGCGCCATCGCGAGTTCGACCTCGTCCGCCCCGGTGCGCGAGTACTTCGCCGGCCGGACCGCGACCTCGATGCGCGCCTTGGGCATCGCCAGCCCGCGCAGCTCCTGGGTGACAGCCGCCGCCAAGTCCCCCGCCGCGCACGTGCGTTCCCGGGTGAGCACTTCCGCCGCGGCGATCATCTCCTTTTCGGCGGCGGCGACGTCCTTCTTCAGCTCCTCGAGGGCCTCGCTGGAGACGTCCATGGTGCCCAGCTTGGCCACCGCCTCGTCCCGCCAGGCGATAACCCCCTGGATGTCCGGGGCGTATTTGCGGGTCAACTGCTTGAGTTCCTGTTGGCGCACCAGGGACTTTTCCAGCAGGTCTGGGTCGGCCGGCAGCTGTCCCAAGAAAAGCCCTAGCTCGCCGGAGATATCCGCCAGCTGGGCGGTGATGTCTTGCATCCTCTCGCCTAGCGCCTGCAGCTGGGAATCCGAGCTGGCAGCCAGCGCTGCCGCGGCAGTCCCCAGCTGGGTGGAGGCGGCCTCCTGTTCGGCGTAGCCGCCGGCTGCCTCCGCCCCGTCCGCGCCCGAGATGCCCTCTGGGCCGTCGATGCCGGCCAGCGCCGTGGTGGCCGCCTCCCGCAGGGCGTCGACGTCCTGGAGCCGCCGGATTTGCTCGACCAGCTCAGTGTCTTCCCCATCCACCGGGCCGACCTTGTCGATCTCGTCGACGGCGAACTGCAGGCGGTCGACCTCTTGGGCCATCTCGCGGCGCGACTGCGTCTTGCGCTTGAGCTCGCGGGCCAGCTTGCGCCAGGCGGTGAACTTCTCGGCGTAGGCCTCGCGCAGGCCGGGCAGCGCTTCGTCGGAGCGGTCCAGGGCCGCCAGTTGCTGTTCCGGGGCGAGCAGGCGCAGCTGATCGTTTTGCCCGTGGATGGTTAGTACCTCGCCGGTGAACTCGGCCAGGGTCGCGGCCGGGACGGCCCGGCCGCCCAGGTGGGCCTTGGAGCGGCCGGCCGCCCACACGGTGCGGGTGGTGATGAACTCGCCGTTGTCGTCCGGCTGCCCGCCGGATTCCTCGACGATCTCGGCCGCGCGCGGGGAGGAGGTGGCAAAGGTGCCCTCCACGACCGCTTTCTTCGCCCCGCTGCGCACGCGGGAGGCGTCCGCGCGGGCGCCGGCCAGCAGGCGCAGGCCGGTGACCACCATGGTTTTGCCGGCGCCGGTCTCACCGGTGAGAACGGTCAGGCCGTCGGCCAGCTCGGCGCTCGACTTGTGGATGACACCCAAATCTTCGATGGTGATATCGGTTAGCACGCCTATCACTGACTCCTTCCGTGGGGGCGTTTAGCGCTGCGGGCCCCGCCAGCCCTCGACGGGGAGCCGCAGCTTGGACACCAGTCGGTCCGTGAACGGGTGATCGTCCAGCCGGACCCAGCGCACCGGGTGCTCGCCGCGCACGACCTCGACGCGGGAGCCGGGTGGCATGGCGATCTCGCGGAACCCGTCCATGTTAACCAACGCCGCCGACGTTTCGGAGGCGGATTCGACGGCCACGGTAGATTTCGGTGACACGACCAGCGGCTTGGTAAACAGCGCGTGGGCGTTGTTGGGCACTACCAGGATGGCATCCAGCTCCGGCCATAGCACCGGGCCGCCGGCAGAAAACGCGTAGGCGGTGGAACCCGTGGGCGTGGAAATCAGCACGCCGTCGCAGCCGAACGCCATGACCGGGCGGGCGTCCACCTCCAGGATGGCGTCCAAGACCCCGGAACGGTTCAGGTTTTCCATGCTGACCTCGTTGAGAGCCCAGCTGCGGCCGATCAGCTCGTCGTCGGGTCCGGTGACCGTGACGTCGATGGTCATCCGGTCTTCGATGCGGTAGTTGCGCGAGACCACCCGCTCGATGGCCTTGTCGAGGGATTCTGCCTCCCATTCGGCGAGGAAGCCGACGTGGCCCAAGTTGATGCCCAGCACCGGAACGTCCACGGCGCGTGCCATGTCAGCTGCGCGCAGGAAGGTTCCGTCCCCGCCCAGGACCAGTACCAGCTCGCAGCCTTCGGCTGCCGCCGCGGTGTGCTGGACGTGCGGGAAGTCGGGCAGGATCTCGGCCGGGGCGCACACGCGCACGACGATGCCGGCCTCGTCCAGCAGCTGCGCCGCCCGGTCCGTGGCGGCCAGGTTGGTGCTGCGGCCGGCGTGGGGGACCAAAAGGATTTCGCGCTGTTGTGTCACGGTGTTTTCCTGGCTCACTGCGGCCCCTCCTTGATTGCCTTGTCGATCATTGTCTCCAATTCTGCCTGCCCCGGCTGCGTCTTCGCCTCATCGGCGACCAGGTGCAGGAAGTATTCCACGTTCCCGCTCGGCCCGGGCAGCGGGGAGGCGCACACGCCCTGGCAGCTAAGCCCCAGCTCCTGGGCGAAAAGCGCGATGTCGAGCGTGACCTCGGCGCGCAGCTGCGGCGAGCGCACCACCCCGCCCTGGCCCAGGCGGTCCTTGCCGACCTCGAACTGGGGCTTGACCATCGGCAGCAGGAAGGCGCCGGGCCGCAGGCAGGAGACGATGGCCGGCAGCACCAGCTTCAGGGAGATAAACGATAGGTCGCCCACCATGGCATCGGCCGGCTGGCCGATGGTCTCAAGATCCAGGTGGCGGATGTTGGTGCGATCGAAAACATGAACGCGCGGGTCGTTCTGCAGCCGCCAGAGCAGCTGGCCGTAGCCCACGTCCACGGAGAGCACTTCCTTTGCGCCGTTGCGCAGGCAGACGTCGGTGAACCCGCCCGTCGATGCGCCCGCGTCGAGCACGCGCTTACCCTCCAGCGAGACGTCAAAGGCTCCCAGCGCGCCGAGCAGCTTGTGGGCGCCGCGGGAGGCCCAATCGTCCTCGGGGGCGTGCTCGACCCGGATGGAGGCCTCCGGATCCACGATGGTGGCCGGCTTGGCCGCCTTGAAGCCGTTGACGAAGACTCGGCCGCCCTTGATCATCTCGACGGCCTGCTCCCGGGAACGCGCGATTTTGCGCCGGACGAGCTCCGCGTCCAGCCGCCTGCGTGCTGGTGGCATCAGTTCTCCTGCAGCGCCGCACGCAGGACCTCGTGGGCGTTGTTGAGTTGATCGACTTCCTCCGGCAGGTCCCCAGCCGGTTCGTTGAAGATCTCCGCGATCTTCGCGTCCACGTCCTCCGGGCTGACCTGGGTCTGCCGCGGTTCGTGCGGGATGGGGCGTGCCATTACCACCACGCCCCGGTGGCCTGATCGGCCGCGTCGGAGGCCGGGCGCACATACCGCGGCGGGTGCGGCATGGCCCAGGCGACCTCGAGCACCGTCCGCAGCGCCTGCCCCGGGGTCGCCCCCGGGTCGCCGCCGCTCAAGATGATGTCCTCGCCGTCGACGCGGGCCGTGAAACCGCCCTGGGCGCCCGGGCGCAGCTGCGCCTCCGGCAGGTTGATATCGCCCATCGACTCGCCGATAAACGTGGGGCGCTGGTCCTTTTCTGCTTCGATGAGCGCCAGCGGGCCCGAGACCCCAGTCAGCACGTGAAAGGTGTCACAACCGGCGGCGTTGCCGCCCTGGATATCGGTGTCTAAGCGATCGCCCACTGCCAGCGGGGCCTTAGAGCCAATGTCCTGGACAGCCTGGGTGAACATGGCGGCGGCGGGCTTGCCGGCGGAGGCCGGCTGCACCCCGGTCGCCGTGGACACGGCCGCCACCAGCGAGCCGTTGCCCACAGCCAAACCGCGCTCCATGGGCAGGGAGGTATCCAGGTTGGAGGCGTAGAACTTAGCGCCGTTGCGAATAGCCAGGGCCGCCTCGGTCAGCTCCGCCCACCCGATGGCTGGGTCGAAGCCCTGCAGCACAGCCTGCGGGTTCTCGTCCGCGCTGGTGACAACGGTGAAACCGGCCTGCCGGGCCAGCTGCTTAAACGACTCGGCGCCCACGACCAGGACGGTCGCGCCGCTAGCTAGCTCCTCGCCTGCCAGGTTCAGGCAGGCCTGGGCCGAGGTCAGCACGTGCTTCGCGTCTGCCTGAATGCCCATTCCCACCAGCTTGTCGACGACGGCGCCGGGGCTGCGGGAGGCATTGTTGGTGATATACACGCACGGCAGGCCGCAGGCGTTGATGATGTCCACGCTGGCGCCGATGGGGCGGTCGCCCTCCCAGACCGTGCCGTCGAGGTCAAGCAGCAACGAGTCGTGCGACTCTAACAGGGAAGCCATCTATCCGATTTCCTTCACGCGCTCGGCCGCGTCGGTCCACTCGCCCTCATCGATGGCGACGGTGTGCTGGAACCAGTCCTTGGCCTCATCAGTGCGGCCGGCCAGCTCCAGCGCGTTGGCGTAGGCATAGGACAAACGGCAGGCGCTAATCCCGCGGTCGTCCTTGTCGGGGTTGAGCCGCGACAGTGTCACCACGGCGGACTCGTTCTGGCCCAGGTCCTGGCGGGCGCCGGCCAGAACGATCGCCAGCTCGATGCGGGACTCCTCGTCCAGGTCCTTCGCCTCCGGCTCCTTGGCTAGCTCCAGGGCCTTCTCCGGCTTGCCCAGGCCGCGCTCACAGTCGGCCATCACGGCCATCAGCCCCGGGCCGCCGGAAATACGGCGGGCGGCGCGCAGCTCCGAGAGGGCTTCCTTCCACTCCTGCGCGCGGTAGGCGGCGATGCCGTTGACCTCCCGCACCACGGAGACCCGCCCCGCGCGGTTCTTCGCCGCCCGGGCGTGACGCAGGGCCAGTTGCGCGTCGTCTTCCATCCAGGTCGCTGCCATGATCATGTGCTTGGCGACGGCCTCCGCGTTGTCCTTGGACAGCACCTTCAGGTCCTGCAGGACCATCGGGTCCAGGTCGCGCACGTCAATATCGTTGGGCAGATCCGGGTCCGCCATGCGCTGGTTTAGGCGCTCTTCGCGGAAGCCGCTGCGCTGCGGGTGGCTGCGACGCTGCTGGGAATTGGGCTTGCCACCGCGGCCCTTGTGGGCCGGCTTGCGCCCGCTCCGATTGCCGCGGCGCTCATCCCGGGAGCCTTCCGAACGCTTCCCGTAAGGCTTCCCGTAAGGCTTCCGGCCGCCCTTGTGGCCACCGCCGCGACGCTCACCGCCAGCGGAATCAAAAGACTTACGGCCACCTTCGTTGTCTGACATACCTAAATCCGTTTCTACCATCGCGACAGCAATCTAATACCCGCCCATTCTACTAGGCGTAGAAGCTCTATTAAGAACCCGCACCCGGGGTGCACTAACAGCACGTGGCTGAAGAACCATAAGGCCTCATGCAGGCACGAAAAAGCGCCCGGTAAGACAGTCATCGGGTGACTGCCCTACCGAGCGCCTCGAGTTATTGAATTATATGTTGTTGTTTGGTGTCGGCGGTAACCTACTCTCCCACAACCTCCCGGTTGCAGTACCATCGG
>NZ_JASTTE010000005.1:0-47072 GCF_055700935.1 Corynebacterium sp. 2571A
TGGGTTAGCGTGTAATTACTGGTTATGCGTGGAGCCGGCGACGAGAATCGAACTCGCGCTCTCAGCTTGGGAAGCTGGTTTAAATGTTGCATGATGCGACATTAAGGCGTATTGTTGCAGCATACCAGTTCACCCCCAATGTTGCACGCTGCCACATAGCAACACCGGGGCACATACAACTGGATCGACTTTGGATCGACCCCCAACCACAGGACACAACCATGCCCACAATCCGCAGTATCGGCGACGCAACCCGCACCAAAAACGGCACCTGGAGCCGAATCATCGACCTAGGCCACCGACCCAATGGCAAACGCTGGCGCGTGCGTGTTACCGCCAAAACGAAGAACCGACTAAACGATAAAGTCACCGCCAAAATCCAAGAACTGGAACACGGCGTCTACAGGCCGGGCACCACACCAACACTCGCCGCTTGGTGGACTTACTGGTGTGACAACATTGCCGCGCCCACCTTGCGGCCTAACGTTCTCGCAAACTACCGGTCATACGGGCGTAAGCACATTGCCCACATTGGGGACAACACCCTGGATAAAATCACCCCCGACCACGTGCGGTATCTACACCGCAAAATGCAAGACAACGGGCTCAGCGACAGCACTATCCGCGCCGTCCACAACACACTGGGGTCAGCCCTCCGCGCCGCCGTGTACGAGGGAATCATCACCACGAACCCAGTAGACCGTGTGCCGAAACCGAAAGTACATTCCAACCCCCGCGAAGCACTCAGCGAAGCAGAAGTCCGCGCCATCATCGCCACCTGCGCAGGCGACGGCCCGAGGTGGGAATCCCGCTGGCTTACCGCCCTACTACTAGGGGCGCGGCAAGCAGAATGCTTAGGTTTGGAATGGTCACGCGTAGACCTCGACCAAGGCCTGATTGACCTGTCATGGCAGATACAGCGCATCCCGTGGAGGCACGGCAAAGGATGCGAGTGCGGTTCTGGTGGCACGGCGGCGCGGTGTCCTCATCGTGAGCCTGACGCGCCCGCCGGGTATGAGATACGCCCCTGCTACCTGGGTAAGTGGTTTGTGAGGCCGAAGACGCAGGCCTCTATCCGCATGATGCCTATTCCCACCAGGTTGTGGGAGGCGCTTTCGGCTTGGCGTGAAGAATCCGGGGGAGTGGGCCTAGTGTGGCCTAACCATGCGGGCAACCCTCTGGATGCGCGGGAGGATGAAAAAGCGTGGTATGAGCTGTGCGAGCGGGCCGGGGCTAGACGTGTGGTGTTGCACGCGGCTAGGCACACGGCGGTGTCGATGATGCTAGACCGTGGCGTAAATCCTGAGGTCATCCGCCAGGTGGTGGGGCATAGTACGGTGCTATCTACACGTAATTATATGCATTTGTCGCAGGATGCTGCGCGGGCGGCGTTGGAGTGGTCGCCCCGCTAGCGGGGATGTCTGCTTCCCGTAGCGTGGTGGCGCCGTTGGTGTGGTGAATGATGGCGATATGCCACACGTGTTCGATTGTTGTGGTGTGCCCATCGTGGCCGAAGTGATGCCAATCGTGAGTTGCTTGGGCGGCCTGCTGTGGGGTGAGGTGGTCGCCGGGCATGATGGCGCCGGTTTGGGGGATGATGGTGAGGTCGTGTGGTTTGCGCTGGTTAGGGCCTGCTGTCATTCGTGTTGTTTCCTGCTTTCAGTTCGTCGACGAGCTGTCGGACGAGTGTAGCTTGTGTGCCGGACAGTTCGGAGAGGTCTACGACGTTTAGATTAGCACTGTTCGAACTCGTGTATGAATAGTTTGGCCATTCTTGTTGGGGGACATCCGCCGCCCGGAGTACGTCAATGGGGTCTAGCCCGAGTACGAGGGCGAGTTTTACAGCCATGTCGGGCGTGACCACCACTCGTTCGTCGCCACTTTCTAGGCGTATAACCCAGTGTCGGCTTTTGCCGACAGCTTGACCGAGGTCTTCTTGTCTCATGTTTTGGACGCGGCGTTGGGTGCGGATGAGGTGGGTGAAGTGCTCGTTCATGAATGTAACGGTACCGGTTTTTTGGGGGTTGCCATAATGACAATCATGTCATTTGTGATGTAACACCCCAGTACAACAACAGGTTGCATTGAAATACAACATCATGTAACATTACACATGTAGGCAACCAACATAGGTCACACGCAGAAAGGGATTACACATCGCAGAACAACCGCTGGAACGACGCTCCATGAAAATCAACACCATGGCCAAGGTCTACGACGTCAGCCAACAATTCATCCGTGAAGCAATCGCCGCCGCAGACCTCAAAGCGATCAACATCTCCAGCAACCCCGACAAGCCTCGATACCTCATCCGCGTCACAGACGCAGACGCATGGCTCGACTACCTCGAACAACGCGCAGAGCGAAACAACCAATAAAAAGACTGGCCACAGAGACAGCGGGAACTGCCATTCCCAAAAATGCTGCCAGGGCCAGCCACTCCCAACCACTAGGCGACAACCAATCACCTAAACACAGGAGCAATCATGAATTCTACCACATTTGACTACCTCCCGATCACCCACGGCAGGTACGACTGGCTGCAACAACGCCAAGAGGGCATCGGTTCATCCGACGCTAGCGCCATCGTCGGCCTATCATCTTTCGAATCCCCCTACAGTCTGTGGGAGATTAAGACAGGCCGGGCACCCCTCGACCCGCCGGTCAGTGAATCTACCCAGAAACTCCGCGATTGGGGCAACCGCCTAGAGCCCATCATCCTGGAGGCTACCGCCGAAGAGATCGGCATGGCCATCAGCAAGCCGGGCCGGGGCGTGTACAACATCGGTACACCGTGGCTGCACGCCAACCTAGACGGGTGGACAGAAGACGGTCGAATCTTCGAAGCCAAGACGGTGCATGGCGCGCAGCATAAGAAGTGGGATGGGCAAATCGCAGACCACGCCGAAATCCAAGTGCATCACACAGGGATGGTCACCGGGGTTAAGCAAGCGGTTGTTGCCGCGCTCATCGGTGGCAATGACCTCCGAGTCTACGAAATCGAACTGAACCCCCGCATCCAGGAAATGCTGTTCGAAGCCGAGGCCGCGTTCTGGAAGTGCGTACTCGCGGACACTCCGCCGGATGTGGACGGGCACACCCGCACCTTGGAGGCACTAACCGCAGAATGGGCGCATCGCTCTACGGCGCGGGAGGTAGACCCCGACGTAGTGCAGCCCGTGTGGGAAGCATGGCAGGAAGCCGAAGAGAAGAAGAAAGCCGCTGTCACTGCCGCGAACAAGGCCAAGGCCGAGCTAGCCCGCCTCATGGACGGCCACGACATTCTCGCCACCGGGGAGCATGTGTGGGCTAAGGCTCAGCGCGGCCGCCTGGACATGACACGACTGAAAGACCAGCGCCCGGACATCATCGACGCGTACACCCGCCCCACCGCTGCGTTCGACACCACCGCATTCAAGAACGACCACCCCGAGCTGTACACCGAATTCCAGCACACCACCATCCGGCCCACGAAGGAGAACTAACCATGACCGCCCTAGCCCCCATGTTCACCGCAAAAGAACTTGCGGGAGAGCTAAAGCTATCCACCAACACCCTGGCTCACTGGCGTTCAAGCGGCGCTGGCCCCCGCTACTTCCACATGCATGGCAGCGTCCGCTACCTCAAAACCGACGTGGAGCAGTGGATTAAACAACAACTCGCAGCAACCAACTAACCAAACACAACCAAAGGAGAAACCACAATGGGAACCAACCTCGAACAGCGCATGGCCGCCAACACCACCCCCGCCAAACAGCGCCCCTCAACCCTCGCAGACCAAATCAAAGCCATGGAATCCCAATTCCAAATGGCCGCCCCCAAGGGCATGGAAGCCCAACAACTCATCCGCGACGCACTCACCTGCCTGCGCCAGACCCCCGCACTGGCACAGTGCACCCCCCAGTCCGTTCTGGGTGGCCTGATGACGTGCTCCCAGCTGGGGTTGCGCCCCGGCGTGCTGGGACACGCGTACCTTATCCCGTTCCGTGACTACAAGTCCGGCCAGTACAACGCCCAGTTCATCGTCGGCTACCAGGGCCTAGTGGAGCTAGCACACCGGTCAGGCCAAATCCAGTCCCTGATTGCTCGTACCGTGTACGAAAACGACTACCTAGATATTGAGTACGGCCTGGACGAAAAGCTAGTGCACAAGCCCTACATGGATGGGGAAAAGGGAAACCCGGTTGCCTACTACGCCGTCGCCAAGTACACCACGGGCGGCTACAACTTCATCATCATGTCTCACCAAGAGATGCTGGCCTACCGTGACCAGCACGCGAAGTCCCCGAAGCGTGGCCCGTGGGCCGACAATTTCGAGGCCATGGCACATAAGACGTGTGTCCGCCAGTTGGCGAAGTGGATGCCGAAGGCCACAGAAAACGCCGAATTCGCTAAGGCCATCGCAGCAGACGAAACCGTCCGAGTTGACCTGGCAGAGTCTGCGATTGATTACCCGAACCATGACGCCGTGGATGGGGAAGTCGTAGACGAAGACCAGGAGCCGCAGGAAGGAGACGCGGCCTAGAACGCGGCCTTGCGGGGTGGGGCATCCGCACACCACACCCCACCGCACACTATTCACCTTCGCGCCTGCCAGCGCCCAACCCCCAACCACCACCATGACCAAACCAACCTGTAAACGCCCCAACTGCCACAACCTGGTTCAGCGCCGCGGCTACTGTGACAAACACGCCCGACTCAGCCCCACAAAATACTCCCCCGCCTGGCCCATAGTCCGTCGCCTTCGCGCCCTCATCGCCATCGGGGTAACGGTAGACGAAATATCCACCGCAACAGGGGTAAGCCAAGCCACTCTCACAGCCCTCAATCGAGGCGAACGCAAGAGAATGGTAGCGGACAAAGCACAAGCTATATGTGACTACTACGCGGTCGCTTCGAAACAACCGGCTAAAGAACCGTCAACGTTCTACAAAAGAAAGTGCTGGGCGCCACCCGCCGCATGGAACGACATCGACGACCCAGACGACCAGCCCGAAGGAATCCGGCCAAGCGCACCCGTCCCACGCGGGAAGCTCACACCCAAACTAATCGGCCAGCTAGAGGCAATCATCAACCATTACGGGAGCCTAGCAGCTGCTGCTCGCGCCCTCAGTGCTTCCACGGGACTCATTAGCAGTCTATCGACTGGAAGGGCCGAGACCATCGACGTTCATACCCGCGGTCGCATCTACACCAAGTACCGGGAAATCAACCAACCACACCACCACTAAGAAAGGCACTGCCATGCCACAGCAACAACCACTGTTCCCCACCATTGGGGACGCCTACTACGCAGAAATCGCCATCCACCACGGGTGGCACACCGCCGCCCACCGAGCACTAACCAAACTCGCCAAAACCGGCAAGCCATTCACCGCCGACCACCTACGCCGCCTCATCGGCGAAGACGTACAACCACACCACCCGAACGTAATCGGCGCGTTCTTCCGAGTCGCCCGAACCGAAGGCCTCATCCGCCCCACCGGTCGTTTCGTGGACGCGGAAACACCATCCCGCCGGGGCGGGGCAATCCGTGAATGGGTCGGAACCGACGCCATGCAGAACTCTGGCCTTGATGCTGCCTAAACGATCTTTTTTATGTCTCACATTTTTGTAATTACAACGCCCGGTTACGCAAGTGACGAACAACGCGCACCCGGGCGCACCATGACAAAAAGACCCGCACGGTGCCAACCACAACACCACACGGGCCAAACCACAGCACACAAACAGGGAGGATGTGCCATGGCTGAAACACAACATAACGCCAATACCAACGTTGTCGAATCGGAAGATGCAGATGCCCGGAATGCGCGGGAACTCCAACTCGAACAACAGCAGTCACGTCGATTCCGTGAACTGGCGAGACAAATGGCCCAAGAGTGTGGCCCCATGTGGAGATACGGGGATGGGAACGGGGGATTCATCCTCAAAATTCTGCGGGACGAATTTGAAGCCCAAGGCTACAGTTCATCTCCATCACCAGTATCAAAGCCACGGAGAAAAAGCATTGGAACCAAACTAGCTCTAAAAGTGTTCGCCAATGATGACTACACCTGCCAACACTGTGGCACCCGCGACAACCTAACCGTTGACCACATAATCCCGGTCATTCAAGGCGGAACAAACGAAATCTCCAACCTGCAAACACTCTGCCAATCCTGCAACAGCTCAAAAGGTGGCCGATAAACATGCCACGCATCCGCAGCATCAAACCCGAATTCTGGTCATCCCCACAAATCGGCCAACTTGACCCCTACTGGCGACTCCTATTTATCGCCATGTGGAACTGGGCCGATGACTACGGGAGAGGAACTTGCGAACCACGGGAGCTTATGGGATTTGCTTTCCCACACGACGATGAAATGACCGTCGAAGAATTCCGCCGAGGACTCGGAGGGATACATCGAGTATTCGGAGTGAAGTTCTACCGTGTCGCGGGACGTTCCTACTACCTCATACCAACGTGGGAGAAGCACCAAAAGATAGACAAGCGCGCCAAAGGGTCAAAGTACCCGTCACCCGAGGAAGGCGAACCGTTTGACCCCGTATCTTGGCAGGTCACAAGCAATTCGGAGAATCCCGCCGGATACTCGGAGGAATCCCCCGAACGCTCGGAGGGACACTCCGAACCCTCGACGTTGGAACAGGGGAACAGGGGAACAGGGGAACAGGGTAAAAACATATGCTCATCCAAAGATGAGCGTGTGAGTACCACCACCTACCCGGCCGCGTTCGAGGACTGGTGGGCCACCTACCCGCGCAAGGTCGGCAAGCGCAAAGCGCTAGCGGAGTGGCGCCGCGCCACTAAGCGCGTCACCCCGGACGAACTCAACGACCGCACACGCGAATTCGCCGCCTTCCACGCCACTCAAGGCACCGACAAGCAATACATCCCGCACCCGACCACCTGGCTGCGCCGCGACGGCTGGGAAGACGAACTAACCCCCACCGCCCAGAAACCGTCCAACGATGGCAACACCATCAACGCCTGGCTAGGTATCCCAGACACCCACGACCCCAACACCATTGACGGGGAGCTAGTCGAGCCGTCTTGGCAGTCGAAAGGAGAACTCCCATGGTGAACCAGGCCACCGCCGCCGCTATCCTCCAGCGCGGCAAACAACTCACACCAGACCGCTTCCCGAAGCCCGACGCAGCAACCGCCGCCGCCTGGGCCAAATCCCTGCGCGGCACCTACCCGTCAGCACTGTGGGAGGAAGCCGTACACCTCTGGGCCGAAGACCTCGTAGGCGACCGGATGGCCACCCCGAAAGAACTCAACCAGGCCGCACGAATCGTCCTGCGCCGCTGGGAGTCAGACCCGGTGCGCGGCCCACAGCTGGAAGCCCACCGGCAGAAGCTCACCGAGCAGCGCGACCAGGAACTGCGGGACGGAACCTTCGGAATAAACCGGGGATACCAGCCGCGTGCTGTGGAACCTCCGAAATCGGAAGTGCCTGATTTCATCCGACAGTGGGCCGAAAAACGCAAAAAACTCTAGTATGCGCGTCTCCGGTGCGCACCATCGCCCCGCAGGACGCTCAAATCAGGGCCCAGCGGCCCCGCAGACAGGCGAACAGGGCTTAGGTGACCAAACTGGTAGGGCAGGGGTATTGCAACGCCTTAAAACGACCCCTAGTGCAACACACAATACCAAGTTGCACCCATGTGTTACACCATGTAACATAAACACCACACCGCAACTGCCAACGCGGCCCCAACCACCAACCGAAAGACAACCCATGAAAACAATCACCCAAATAGCCCCAGGACTCATATTCGGCGGAGCCATCCTCATCGGGCTACTCATCATGCCCGACTACACCGACCAACCCACCACACCAACCACCACCGAAACCTCCCACCAATGACACTCGACGAATTCACCAACTACACCCACCACTGGGACACAAACGCCGACATCCACACCCACAACGGCCTCCACGGCACCACCATCCCCATCGGCTGCCACCAACTCACCATCATGAACCGAGGCAAACACATCCACTGGTCACTCAGCCCCAACCACGGCGGCATGAACCAAACCCCAGAACAAGCCTTCCACGCCATCAACGACGCACTCACAACCACCAGAAAAGGCCAACACTAATGACCAACGACAAATACCAACACCTCACCGCCGAAGCCTGGGGAGCCTGGCACCTCCTCCGCGACTACGAAACCACCAAAGGCGCACCCCTCACCCAAACCGAAGTCCTCACCCACTCCCGAATGACCAGCCAAGAAACCCTAACCATGCTCCAAGACGCCGACCTCATCCACCCCAACGAAGACGGCACCTACGAAACCAACCCCAAGGACTAACCATGATCGAAACCATCACCCTCACCGGCGGCCTACCCCGCGACGCAGAACACCGATACACCCCAAACGGCACCGAAGTCACAAACTTCACCCTCGCCCAAACCGACAACCGCAAAAACCAGCAAGGCGAATGGGAAACCAGCCGCGCCCTCTACCTCGACGTCACCGCCTGGAACGACAACCCCGAATACAAAAACAACCCCGTCCCCTGGGCAACCATCGCCGCCGGACTCCGAAAAGGCGACCAAGTCACCGTACGCGGCAAACTCATCACCCGTAGCTGGGAAAACAACGGCACCAAGCACACCAAAATTGAACTCCTAGCCAGCGCCGTCTACCCAACACCCACCGCCTCCCAACAGCCCAACAACAGCGGCCAGGACACCACCATGACCCAAGCCCAAACCAACGCCCAAAACCAACTAGGAGCCACCCCCCGGCCCAACACCAACGAACCCCCCTTCTAAAGGAGCCACCCCCATGCACCTACCAGACCCCAAACGCCGCAAATACCGAGTAGACCCCATCCTCCAAGACATCAAAAACTACGCCACCGGCAAACACCCCGACAACGCCTGGTACCAATGGCCAGACCACAACCTCACACCCCGCTCCCGCAACACCTACGCCAACAGAATTAGGCGCGGCCACTACGGCGAAGAATTCGAAGCCTGCGTGCGCAACACCCACCTCTACGCAAGATACGTACCACACAACAACACCAAGGAGGACTAACCCATGGCCGACGTCACCAAGGTAGACAGCACCGCCACCAGCATCGCCGGAATACTTAAGACCAACACCACCACCCGCTTCACCAACACCGGCGACGGATACGCATCCAGCAACGGCAGCCTCGAAACAGGCGAACGCTTCAACGTCATGGACGTCGACGAAACCAACCAGGTCGTCGCCCAACTCAGCAACGACAACTACATGTGCGAAATCACAGTCCCCCGCACCCTAGGCAACAGCACCATCGCCACCAAAATCGTCAACGCCTGGAACGCCACAAAGCCGTGAGCACTCGTGAAATCTGGTCAGTCGTGTGGTGCAGACTCAAACGGCGCATGAACTTCATGGCAGTGAACTGCATAACAGCCCCCTTCCTGGGTCTATACATCCCGGAAGACGAATTCAAATGCAGCTGTTCTGAAAACCGACCGCACGACGAAAGATGGGTATGACCAAAAAATAACCACCATAGTCACCCTAGCCCTGAGTTCAACCGCCCTCACAGGATGCGCCGGCACCATAAGTGAAGAAAGAAGCATCGGCCAAAGACTGCAAGAAAGACACGTCACACTAGAAAACGGGAGAGAGCTTACCTGCATGCGAAGTGAAGGCGGCGGACTTTCCTGCGACTGGGACGCCACACGAACCACGGAGAAAGACAACAATGAACAAAACTGACGCCCAAATCGCCCATGAATGGGCCCGCAACTACCTAGCAGACACCCCACCCGATAGCAATAGCGAGAGACTGCGGGAACTCATCGACCAGGCGAAAGCAGCTGCCCGGTACATCCTCAGCGAAAAACCCGGCACCCCTCGCAGATGAAGCAACACCAAAACTGCCATGACTAGCTCTAAAAACAGGGGAGAGAACCAAGAGCTAGTGGAGTTCCTGGACTCCGAAGGCGTGCCCACCTACGTACGCCGAGAAGACCTCAACGACGAACTCGTGGAATTGTACTCAAACCCGGAAGCCCTACGCGCCTTCAACCAGGGTGTTGAGGACTTCCGGGCGGGAAGATTCGTTGACATAGACGAACTGTGGGAATAAACCACCAAGACGGGGTAGCAACCACTACCCCCATAAAGTAGCACCATACAACAACATCATGTAACATAAACAGTGTCAAAACAACACGGCCTGCCAGCCACAACCACCAAAGGACACACCATGAACCACTGGGACGAACCCGTAGACCTCCCCAACATCAAAAGCCTAATCGAAATCACCCACTGGGACGACAACTTCACCAACGACCAACCCAACCTCATCGACACCATCACCGTCGAACACGAAACCAACAACCACCCAGACCACACAGACTTCTGGCTCATCGACGAAGCCATCCACAACGGCTGGTACACCCACGAAAACCCCAACTTCCGGGTCTGCGAAAACTACGAATTTGAAGTTATCGACAGCAACATTTAATCGAATGCCCACAACAAAAGTGGGCATAAACCCAACACCCCAAGAACGATCACAAACAACCACACCACACGTGTGACAACCCCAAGGAACCACTAATGCTCAACCTCAACCTGGCCTACACCCCCGACAGTGGCCTGGCTGACCCGAATCACCCCATCTACATGCTGCTGTGGGCACTGACCCAGCTGGAGGTGCTGTAAATGAGCGGACACACCCGCGACCAGATAATCGACGCGTGGGAAGCCCTCGACCGGATGGACGCCGGGCACCGCAGTCTAGAGGCCTACAACCGCGACCTGGAGGCGATTAAAGCCGTCCTGCCAGAACGTCCACGCCCCACCATGGCCGAGGTCGAATGGGACGACGACGAGCACTACCTCGCAGAAGCCGACAGCAGCCTTTGGGGAAAAGTAATCATGCTTTTCCAAAGCGTGGACACCCAAAACATCTTCGCCGAGTTCCGTGAAAACGGCGAAAGGCATCTCGTCTACTGCCCACCCGCCTCACTCACCCCGACTGGGCGGCGCTACACACTCACAGAGGTATAGCAGTGGCTAACCCAACCTCAAGTGAGTTAGTCATCATCAAAAAGGGCCCCCTAGAGGCGCATACATTTAGAGGCGTAGGGGGTGCTATAGCCACACACCATATCACATCAGGCCTGACCGCAGCACTACTTGGATACGAATGGGAGTAACACCAATGACTAACCTGAGCACCAATCACCTCCGGCTCCTACTCGACCAAGCCGTGTCCGGGCCGTGGGAATACGTTCCTGGAGAAGCCCCAGATGATCGGTGCATCATCGACCCGACTGCCTGGGGAATGTGTATCTCGATAGACGCAAACGGCGAAGGCTCCTCATGCTCGGACGATGACCTCACACTCGCAGCCGCTGCCCCGGAACTCGCGGAAGAAGTAATCCGCCTACGCGGCCACATCGAGGGCCTAATCACCGCGATGGAACTCAAAGCCGCCACCGGGGAATCCCAATCGCCCGCAGTCATCGCAGGCTACCTCAAAGAAAAAGTCCTAGGAGAAACCAATGAGTAACCAAGACCGGGCGCTTGCCTCCATGGTGACTCTCACGCCACCGGACGGGTGGGGTGAGACGTGCGTGGCGTGGGTGGAGTCCCGCGACGCGGAGTGTGGGAAAGACGTGAAGCACGGTTTTCTATGCGCCCGGCACTCCACAGTAGCGAAACGCCGCTGGGAGGAAAAGCAAGCGAAGCGCCACGCCCAGGAGCAGAAGCGCGCAGAGCACCGGGCGAAGCACCTTCCGGAGTGGCGCGCCGAACGTGACCGCATTGACGCAGAGCTCGCCAGGCGAACCCAGCCACTGACCACTGACCGTGCTTTCTCCGGGGGCGTCGGCACCAGGAAGCACAGGAAGCACCTGGGCCGCCAGTTCTCCGACGCAAACGTTCAGCGCGTCGGCACACTGCTACGCCGACGCCAAACACTCGAATCACTGATAGGAGACCAGGATGAGTGATTTTCACTTCGACCGGGCCGTCCGCATCATTAAAGCCTGCGCGGACCAGCCCCCGGAGGTCACAGCACGGGCCCTACAGCTCGCGGCGCTACTCCCGTTGAACCTTCTTGACCCGGATAACGACAACCACCCCTAGGAGGTGCTGTCCTATGTCCGAAAAGACTCTCAAGATCGGCAGTCTTTTCTCCGGCTATGGCGGCCTGGATTTAGGCGTCATGCAGGTGCTCGACGCCCAGCCCGCCTGGCACGTCGAAATCGACCCCGCCCCGGCCGCCATCCTCCACAGCCACTACCCGGACGTGCCCAACCTCGGGGACGTGACGCAGATTGATTGGGGAGGTGGTGCCGTAGCCCCGGTGGACATCATCACCGCAGGCTATCCGTAACCGTGCCAGCCGTTTTCTCAGGCAGGGCACCGGAAAGGAACCAATGACGAACGACACCTCTGGCCCCATGTCTACCGCGCCATTCGCGTACTACAACCCCGAATCGCATTCTTTGAGAACGTATCAAATCACGTTGCTATCGGACTTGACACCGTGCTCTGTGACCTTGCCGAAATCGGGTGGAATGCGCAGTGGGCATGTACGCGAGCATCCGACGTTGGCGCACCCCACCAGCGTGAACGCCTGTTTATCCTTGCTTCCCACGCCGACGGCCTCGGACTCGAAACGGGCGGACTCGCCCGCAGACCAGCGCCGGAAATCACCTGGGATAACGACATGCACCAGTTTCTGGCCGGGCTTAACGGCGCCGCCGACATCCAGTGGGAGCTAGAAAACCGCTGGGGTGAGCACGGCCCCGCCATCCTCCAATGGGCGCTCGTGACCGGGCGTGAACCCCCGCCCATCATCGCCGACCATATCGGCCCTAGTCTGCACCCACGCTTCCCGGAAATCCGTGCCGCCACCAGCGCAGAATTCATCGAATGGACCATGGGCCTCAAAGACGGCTGGGTCACCGGCGTGCCTAGCCTGACCCGCTCACAGAAAATCAAGGCACTAGGAAACGGCGTCGTCCCACAGCAAGCCGCCGCAGCACTCACAGAACTACTCGGAAGGGGCCACGCATAACGGTCATTCCGGGGACTCGCTTTTCCGGTCATTTGTCTTAGCCGCTGCAACCAAAACGATGACGGCTAGCAAGGCGACCGGGTATTGGGGAGTAAGACTCCACGCTATCCCCTTTACTAATTCGTAGCCTACCTCCCATATGACGGCCACTAATTGTTCGAAACTACGTCCAGTTACTTTCTGGCTTAGCTCTTCCACGTCCTCCGGCTCGTTCTCGATGAGTTCTGTGGCCCGGTCGCGTATTTCAGGGTTATGGGCGGCTACCTCGACAGCTTTTTCTGGTGGTAGGTATTCCCATTGGGTTAGTGACCGTTGGAGTGAATAGGCAAGATTATTCCACCGGTCGTTGAAGTTAGGCAGCCCAGCTAGGGCGATTTTTTCCATGTTGGGTAGGTTTTTTACCAGCATGGAGGCACGAAACGCGGGGGACAATGGGGACTCCACGTTAGGGAGGTTTGTTTTAAAAGTCTTCTCTAGATTGACCAGGTGGTCGGGCATCACGTGGGAAAAATCAATGCGTGCTGCGTCGTTTGCGGCCGCCACTGGGCGTGTGCGTTCGGCAACCAGCTTCTGCGCCCAGGAATACTGCTGCGCCATGCGCCATGACGCAGCCGAGATGTCTTTGTTTATTGCATCTACTACAGATAATACGCTTCGGGAGTATGCAGGCGGGGTGTTCTGGGCGTTCATGGTGATTATTTTACCTGGGTGGGAGGGCACTTTGATGCCCCTCCGTCACCTACCCCCGCACTACCCCCGCAATGTTGTGCATGAAACATCATGGTGTAACATTAGGTTGTACGCAAAACACGGCCGCTGCCACGGCCACCAACCACAAGGAGTACACCATGAGGCCAAACGCCGAAATTAACCAATTCATCCACCTACTCGGAATCACCCCCAACCCCGACGACTGCCAATACGACGAAATCGTCTACGAAACCGACACCTACGACATTCACGCCGAATACAGCCTAGTAGGAGGCGCAGGCATCCACCTCACCATCCGCGAGGGAGACCGCACCATCCTCACCGCCGTAGCTGAGACTGCGTTAGCCGCCGAAATTGCACGCAACACCCTAAGCTACTACGGCCTGGAACTGGAGGCCGCAGCCTAATGACAACGGCAACTATGGGCCATGCTCACATCATGGATGAACGATGGTGGGAACAGGCTAAATGCGCGGGCGACGACCCGAACAAGTACGAGTTGAAGGGCGAGCGAAATAAGCAGGCCCAGGCGCGGGAACTGTGCGCCGGGTGCCCCGTGGTGCAGGAATGCGCGCAGGATGCCATCAACACCGGCTCCTGGGGCCTGGTGCGCGCCGGGGTGTTCATTTCCAGCGAGTGGGATTATGACTTCCAGCGGCGTGACGCGATGCTTGACGTGCTTGAGCGTATCGCACTGGGGGTGGAGTAGTGGAACTGTTTCACGACCATTTTCAGAACGAAGTATGGCTTCCAGTACCTGGAACAAATGGCATATATGAAGCGTCAAGCCTAGGTCGAATCCGCAGCATTGACCGCGTGGAAACTCAACGTAACGGTAGGCAATACCACCGCCGAGGAAAAGTCTTGGCAATGCATGTAAACCGTAACGGATACTTGCAAACATCCACACGGGTGAACGGCAAATCATTCGAGAGAATGGTGCATCGCCTTGTCCTCGCTGCGTTCACTGGCGAGTTCCCCGAGGGAATGCAAGTGTGCCATAACGATGGAAACCCGCAGAATAATCGAATTGAGAATCTTAGGTGGGGTACCTACAGCGACAATGTGCATGACCGAATCAAACATGGCACGCACAATCAGCTTTCAAAGACGCATTGCCCCCAGGGGCATCCCCTCGAACTGCCAAACCTAACGCCCAGCGCTTTGAAACGCGGCGTGCGGCAATGCTTGGCATGTAGTCGCGCTAATTCTCAAATCCAAAAGGCGCGTCGAAAGGGTGTCGATTTATCGGCGAATTTCAAAGAATACGGGGACAAGCATCTCGAAAAAATTATGTCGGACTGCCTAATAGAACGAGGTGTTTAAGGTGGAGCTCATCAACGATCACTTCCAGAATTTCAAACGATACAACTTCCCTAAGGCCCAGTTGCTTATCGCCGATATACCGTATTCGCTAGGCGCTAACGCTTATGGCTCTAGCCCCGCCTGGTACATCGGTGGGGACAATAAGAACGGCGAATCCGAGCTGGCGGGGGAGCAATTCTTTGATACGGATAAGAATTTCAACGTGCCGGAGTTCATGCACTTCGCCAGCCGCATGCTGCGGCCTGAACCCAAATCCAAGGGTGAGGCACCATGCATGATTGTGTTCTGCTCATTCGAACAGCAGTGGCCACTGATTGAGGAAGCCCGCAAGGCGGGGTTTAAGCATTACACGAATTTCGTGTTCTATAAGCCATCCTCGCCCCAGGTGCTGAAGACCAATATGCGGGCCGTCGGCAACATGGAATACGCGTTGCTGTTCTACCGAGACAAGCTCCCCATGTTTAACAACCACGGGGCAATGGTGAAAACCTGCCAGCCGTGGCCACGCGACAGTACTACGCCGAAAGTGCATCCCACGCAGAAGCCCGTGCCGTTGTTGGAGCGGCTGATTGAGCTGTACACGAACCCAGGTGATGTGGTCATTGACCCGTGCGCGGGTAGCGGCTCGACCCTGGTGGCGGCCGAAAACCTAGGGCGAAAGGCCTACGGCTTCGAAATCAAAAAGGAATTTGTCGCCGCATTTGAATCACAAATGAAGCACGCCGTCACCGTCGGCCTACCGCTCTGGGGTGCCATCAATGCGTGACCCAGACGATGACCTGGCCCGTCTGCTCGACCAGTGGACATGGGTCACCTACGACGAAGAAGGAGAAACATAATGTTCGATGGGTTACCGCCTCAGTGGGACTTTTACGACTGGGAGGAAGCTTTCGACTATCAGGTCATGCTGGATGACATGCGGGATGAACTCGGATGACCACACACACGATGGAATTATCATTCCGCCGACCGCCCCTTAACGCCAACAAGCGGATGCATTGGGCACAGCGCGCCCGCATCGTGAAGGAGGTGCGGCATGAATCCTGTATACGGGCGAAAGCGGCACGCATCAAGCCCCAATCGCATATCACCGTGCGCCTGCATTACCAGCCCGACCGGGCGATTAAACGCCGTGACCCCGCCAATATTTGGCCCACGCAGAAGCCCTTGATTGATGGGCTAGTCGATGCGGGCATCGTGCCGGATGATAACCCGGAGTTTGTTACGGAGCAGGTGCCCATCATTCACGATAAGCGACCGGGTGTGGGGCCGCACTGTTGGCTGGAGATTACCTACTAAAGTTGCACGAAGGGTTGTGGATGTAACATCATGTAGTACTGTTGTATGTGTGACAGTCCCCGCAACACGACCCCCATGCGCTGGAAAAACAATCTTCACCAACCCCCAAATCATGTCCCCCGATACTGTGGACGCTCAACAAATGTGCGGGCATTGCCCCGTGCTTAAGCAGTGTGCGCTACAGGCACTCACCGCCGGGGACACACTCGACCACGCCCACCACGCACCAGCAACCGACGTTATCCAAGCCGGTATCTGGTGCACCGGTGACCAAAAAACCGCGAACCAGTTAGCCGCCATTGCCGGAGTTGAACCACCTCATGTAGGAGCCGACCAACGCTATAAACCACCAGCCAACTGCAAAGGCTGCGGCAAACCCATGGTCACACGAATTAAAACCCAACCCGTCACACCAGACGTGCTCACACACGCCGCGCACGGGTACTGCCGAATCTGTGACGCCAAACGCCGCCGCGCCAAGGACTGGCAATCCACCCAGCCGAAACACTCAACCGTATTCAAATGGAAAGCAAAGCGACATGGACATAACCACCGCGTGGGTCATCCTCCTCATCACGCTAATCATCCTCGCCGCGTGCCTAATCGCACTGACGAAGACCAGCAAGGCGCCCAGCAAACCCTATTCTGACCGGCCCCTGCTGGAAATCACCGGCGACAAGCGCTGCTACCCCACCAAAGCACACCAGCATGACGCGGGCCTCGACCTCCGGGCCGCTACTGGCGTCTATATTCGCCCCGAGCAGCGCTGTCTCGTGGACACGGGAATCCGCGTGAGCATCCCCGCCGGTTATGTTGGCCTGGTATGCCCGCGTAGTGGTTTGGCGCATAAGCAGGGCGTGACAGTACTGAACGCGCCGGGAATCATCGACGCAGGCTACACCGGCCCCTTGAAGGTGAACCTAGTCAACCTAGGGAGCCGAGGCGCCATAGTGCAGCGTCATGACCGCATCGCCCAGCTAGTGATCATGCCCGTCACCGAAGTACGCGTGAAATCAGTACAGGAGCTATCCGCGTGGTCTGGGCGTGGAGACCATGGCCACGGGTCGACAGGAGTGAAGTAGTGAAGCAACTTAAACACTGGTGGGAACTCTACCGGGCGACGGCAACGTTCAGTTGGGTGCGGGTGGCTACCGTCATTATATCCACTCTGCTGCTGGCCCTAGCGGCCATCCTCAACCCGACGCTAGCTCAGGTGCTCTTGCTTGGGTACCACGCCATCCTGATGCTGGTGCTGACGGGCTTGGATATTAGCCGCGAACGCCTCCGGAGCGCCTGGCTCCCCACTGCATTCGGGTACAAGGTAGCCACAGCCCTAGCTGAGCACAAAATGATTGATGTCGCCCTCACCAGTGATGACCGGACGGTTATCCAGCCGCATGAGAGTGTGCGTGACCCCGACGGCTTGGACACGTGTGTTACGGAGGATGAGATTATTTTGCGCCGTATTCTTGACCATGATGGGCAGGCGTGTACGACGTATCGTATTCCTGATGAGATGCCGTTGTGGGAAGTCCTGGGGCTGATTGAGGCGGCGAAGGTTCATATTTCTGAGGACTTGCTGCGGGAGGAATCCTAAATGGGTGATGCCGTTAATCCGCCTCATTATCGGGGGTTTAGTCACGGTGCTACCCCGATTGATATTGCGGAGAATTTGTCGTTCAACGCGGGTAATGCCGTGAAGTATCTTGCCCGTGCTGGCCGCATGGATGGCCAGGTTAAAGGCGATGTGCTGGGGGATTTACGTAAAGCGCAGTGGTATGTGCTGCGCGAGATTAGCAGATTGGAGAACCAAGATGATGAGTGATTATGAGAAGTGTCGACGTGAGCATCCGGCCCAGGTGGCGGCGGATAAGCGCACGTTGGAGGCGTTGGAGCGTGACTTACGGGGTGGGGGTTGGTGTCATCGTGTGCCGCGTGTGCGTCGTTTTCGGATGATGTGGCGTTTCTGATGGAGGAGTTGTTTGTTGTGCAGGTTGGTCGCCGGTGGGTGGTGACTGGGGATCGTTTTTCGGAGACTTCGCGGGGCTGTTTGGCTGATTTTGCTGATGAGGCGACGGCGGTGGCGTGGCGGGATAGGTTTGTTGCGTGGCGCGCCGGGCTTCGTGTTGCATGATGTTGTGTTGCTGTGCTACTTTGGGTTGTAGTCACCGGCCGCTTTTCCGTTCTGTGGTGTTTTGCATGACTGGCTGGTGATGAGGTTTCCCGTCGCCTTTGCTTGGCGGGGTTGTCCCTGGTCTGGGTTACTGTACCTACTACGCGAATTATGTGAGTGCTGCCCGGGCTGGGGATTTTTTATGTTTGGGGGCGGGGTTCTTTTTTTGTGACGGAAATCATAGTCTAGCAATTACACATGTCTAGCGGGTAGGCACTAGAATAAGGGTAGAACAACAAAGGGAAGGAACACCACAATGCGCCCCGCAACCCAGCCGCAAAAGAACTTCATCGCAAGCCTTCGCGAGCAGTGCCACTACAACCTGGACGCCATCAACGTGGACGACATCGCCCGCCAAATCGCCGCCTTCACTGAGACGCACGGCTTCACAACCCTGACCATCCGTGAGGCCCGCGCCTACGTCGCCCACGAGTACAGCATCCTCCAGCACGCCATGACCGCCGACCTGGACGAGGCCACCATCGCTGAAGCATCGGAGATTATCGACGCACTGCAAGCCAACTACATGGGTTTGGCTGGCAACATGATGGATTTCATCACCGAGATTCTGCGTGTGGCCATCCCGTGGATTGAGGAGCACGTTATCCCGGAAGAAGAGGATGAAGCCGTCGAGGTTGCCAAGGAAGCTTACGGCCTGCCGGACGCGCAGGTGCCGACCACGCACGAGGTAAGGGTTTTCCTCGACTGGCAGGGCGACCATGACCATGACGTGCGTGGCCTGGCGATACTTGCTACGGAGGGTATCGCGGGGAATTTGCTAGCTCCTTGGCCGGATGGCCTATTCCGGCCTCATCGGCGCGCCCTCCTCGCGCCCCCTACTGATGATGCGGGTATTCGCCACCTGGCGCGGCATCATATTCTGCGGGAATTGCATGAGGCCCTAGGTGGCCAGGCAGGTGTCTTGCCTGCCTATGATGTGGATGCCCTGGTCATGTCCAAGGACGCGCCGCGGGAGTGTCGGGCGTGGGATTTAGCCGACGATGCGTGGGCGATGCTGCGGTATGAGACCTACCCCAAGTGTGCGGATTTTGTGGAGGCTGTCGCCCAGGACGATGACCTGGATGCCCATATTGATGCCGCTATTGACCGCGCTTTCGAGGAGGAATAATGATTAATTTCGAGCACGGCACGATAAACGCGTGGAACGCGAAGAAGTGCGAGCAAGTGCTGACCAAGCATGGCGGCGGCCCGATGGGCGCACATAGGCAGCTGGCGCGGTGGGCGTCCGCCTGGACGGGAGGCAGCGGCGTGAAAGGCGTGCTGGTCTCCCAGGATGGGGAGGTAGTGGGTGAGACCGGGCAGGCCGGGGGCACGTGGGTAGTCACCGAGGAGACGAAGAAGAAATACGGACTGGGTGCGACGGCGCTGGATATGGTGCAGGGCGACCTGGTGCAGGCGCTTGGATTTGAGCCTATCCACATCAAGGCGTACGAAATTACTACGCCGTCTCAGGAGGAACCTCCGCTGGTGCGTGAGGTGCGCGAGGAGCGCGAGCGTCTAGTGGAGCGGCAGCAGCAGCTGGAGCTTGACCGGAGGATGCTGCATGAGCGGGTCGCCCGCCTAGCCCACTCCAAGCAGGTGCCGATCGCGCAGCTCGCCCGTGCGGCGGGGGTAACTAGGCAGACGGTGTATTCCTGGATGGATGAATTTCCACTGCTAGGAGAGTATGATTAGGGCTAGACATCCAGTCCTCCCTGCTGCGGCGGGGTGAGCCTTTATTGTGTTACACGGATGTCTCTTCCCCGCTCCGGCGGGGATTTTTCTTTGTGATGAACACCACATAAATAACGGTGTCTACCAACTAGACAACTGACGGGCTATCGACTAACATAGGTATCACAGGCAAGGGAAAGAGGTGCCCGGCCACAACAAGGGAGATTGATTCCATGTTTTACGAAACCCGCAACGAGGCCATCCACCGCGAAATCATCGAGGTTCTGGGCGAATACGCCGACCAGCACGACATCGACGCCATCGCCGACCAGGTTATCACCACCGACGGGGAAGGCATCGCCAAGCAATTCATCATCCGCGACGATGTTGACTTCTGGGAGATTGCCGCAGCTCACGCACTGTAGCCCCGCTGCCCCGCCTAGCCTCCCCACAGCGGAGGGCTAGACGGGAAGGCGCATAAACCACACAACATACACAGCCATACATAAGACTGGAGACCACAATGACCATCATCATTTCCGCAGAAAAGGCCGGTTTCACTCACGAGGCCACGGGCGAGTCGCTGGAGGACCTGCGCAAGCAGCTCATCGACGAGGCCCTAGACAGCGGCAAAATCATGGACGATTGGCAAGACCAGGTTCAGGCGGTGTACCCGCTGGACGAGTCCGGACTGGACGAGGACGAGCAGCCCTCCACCCCGCGCCCCTTGGACGACGACCTGCTGGACGCCCTAGCCTGCAAAGTCTGGGACGTGTCGGCCGTGGCCTGGCACACCACCCACGACGAGGAAGAGTCCACGCCCATCACCCGTGGCGACCTGCAAGCCACCCAGCACCTCCTGGGGCTGGACACCAATGCTATGGCCCGCATGCTAGGGGTAGCCCGGCGCACCTACGCACGGTGGGTGGCAGGCACCGCCCCTATTCCCCTGGCTATCAGCGGCGGCGTGCAGGATATGCTAGACGGCCTACTCGATGATGTGGACACCCTAGCCGACATGGAGGAGCGCGGCGTCATCCTGCTCTACCCCTCCACCATGGAGGAGCAGCAGCTGGAAGGCCGGTCATTGGAGTGGGAGCAGGCGGCCTGCCGACTCGCCATGGCCATGCACGGGGTCACACTCCACCTAGGGGATGAGGACTAGCCCGAACAACCGTCTGGCGGGTCTACGCTACCCCCATGACAATGACACCCATCAACGCGTTAACGTTCTACCCCGGCAATGCCCGCCGGGGTGACATCGATATTATTGCCGAATCCCTTGACCGGCTAGGCCAATACAAACCCATCGTGGTAAACAAGGATGGAACTATCCTTGCTGGTAATCACACGGTTATGGCGGCGCAGCGACTGGGGTGGACTGAGATTGATGTGCACCGCGTGGACGTGGATGATGATACTGCGCGGCGAATCGTCATCGTGGACAATAAGGCCAATGATGAAGCCGAATATGACGTGGAGTCTCTGGTTAACCTGCTGACAGAACTGCCGGACTTGTCCGGCACGGGCTTCAGTCGCGACGAAGTAGACGAACTCCTCGAAGCCTTGGATACGGTAGAGGATGAAACCGCCGCCGCCCAGGAACCGGAGAACATGCCCACCGGCTACAACCTCCTGGTAGAGCTCAAGGACGCGGCGGAAATGAACCGCCTGCGTGCCAAACTCACAGCCGAGGGCCTCACAGTCACGATGGTGTAAGCGGGGACAACGGCCACGGGTTTTTACAGTAAGCGGAGACGTCGAAGAACGATGTCGAAGAACCCGGGAGGTTTTATCATGGCCCGTTTACATCACGACAAGGCCGCTGCCCGCATGGTGGAGCGTCGGGCGGAAGTCTACAAGCTCCGCACCGCCGGTATGTCGTATCCTGCTATCGCTAAGAAGATGGGCGTAAGCCCGGCCACTATCCGTAATGACGTTCGTCGATACCTGGAGTACATCCCCCGCGAATCCGCTGTGGAATTGCGCGACATGGAGCTAGACAAGCTCAACCGCATGGAGCTGGGATTGCAAGACAAAGCCCTGCGCGGTCACACCCAATCGATTAACGCAATGGTGCGCATCATGCAGCACCGGGCAGAGCTGATGGGCCTGTACAAGATTGAAAACAATGATGGTCTGGAGTCTGCGCAGGAAGCGATGAAGCAGATTATCACCGCCTTGACTGGGCAGGATGACACCAATGGGGCGGATGGTGAGGACAAGAAGGAGTGATTGACACTTCGGAGATCATGGGCCTGTCGGCGCGGCAGAAAGCAGCGTTTATAGGCTCCACGGGGCGCGTCAACATTTGGGACGGCTCCGTGCGTTCGGGTAAAACCTATGCGTGGACGGTGCTCATGTTGGGGCTTATCGCCGCCTACGGTGGAAGTGCCGCGATTGTGATTACGGGTAAGAATCGTGACAGCATTTACCGTAACGTTTTCGAACCCATCGAAACCCTAGCCTTGTTCACCCCCGTCCGCCAGTATGTTACCTACACCCAAGGCGCTGCCAAGGCCAGCGTGTTCGGACGCCACGTCCACATTATTGGTGCGAACGATGCGGGCGCAGAATCAAAGATTCGCGGTATGACCATCGGCCTAGCATTCGCTGACGAAATCACTCTCCTGCATGTCACTTTCGTCAAGCAGTTACTATCCCGCCTGTCGAAAGACTATTCCAAGCTTTTCGCCACGACCAACCCTGACTCCCAAAACCACTGGCTCCGGCAAGACTACCTATCCCGAATCCCCAACACCCCACACTGGGACGACCACACTCAACCGGGTGATGAACTCAACAGCTGGACTTATTGGCATTTCACCATGGCGGATAACCCGTCACTGACCCAGCAGTACAAAACAGACCTCGCTAAAGAGTACACCGGTGTATGGTACCGACGGTTCATTCTTGGCGAGTGGGTCGCCGCCCAGGGCGCTATCTACGACATGTGGGACGAGGATAAACACGTGATTCATCCTGATGACATGCCCACGATGCGGGGGCATGTGGCGATGGGGATTGACTACGGTACGACTCACCCGACGGTTGGTATCCTGCTGGGGGTTGGTGACGATGGGCGCCTGTACGCGGTGGATGAATGGCTGCCGGGGCGGCTTACTGATAAAGCCCTGTCGGACTCGCTAGCCGAGTTTCGGGAAGCCCACCCGGAACCGGAATGGGTGTTCGTTGACCCGGCCGCCGCCTCATTTAGCCTCCAGCTGCATGAGGACGGGCACCGACGTGTCACCAAAGCAGACAATGACGTGTTGGATGGTATCCGCACCGTGGCATCCCTGCTGGACAATGGCCAGCTGCTCATATCCTCCACGTGTACAAAACTCATTGAGGAATTCCCCGGCTACCGGTGGGACGATAAAGCCAGCGATAAAGGCATCGACAAACCCGTGAAAGAAAAGGACGATGCGATCGATGGCCTCCGGTACTCCGTCTATTCGTCTCGCTACCTGTGGTCACGCCTGATAGGAGAATAACAGTGACTCTTCCCGCACCTGGCACGCCTTGGCCCCCGAAGAAGTGGGAGCCGGTCAATACGATGGTTTCCCACGCCTCCGTGTGGTGGGAGGGGGACTCTAAGCAGTTGGATGCCCATTATGCGGGGTCGCCAACGTATCGTGACTCCCAGTTCCAGGGCGGGGTGGTAGGCGCGGTGTCTCGTTTCTTTTGGGGTGCCCCGGCTCCGAAGGGGCAGGCTACGCGGAAGCTGCATTTGCCGTTGGCGGCGGATATTGCCGCCACGTCGGCCACCCTGTTGTTTGATACACCACCGATGTTCAAGGTGGATGGGGATGGGCAAGACCGCCTCGACCACATGCTGAATGATGATCTTTTCCCGGCGAAACTGTTGGTCATGGGGGAGTCTGCCGCCGCACTTGGTGGAGTGTACGGCCGTATCATGTGGGACACGGATATTAAAGACCATCCGTGGATTGATTTCGTGGATGCGGATGCCGCCTACCCAGAGTTCTCCTATGGTGAGTTGACGGCTGTCACTTTTGTGGAAGAACTGGCACCTACGGATGAAAAGCACACGTGGCGCTTGCTGTCTCGCTATGTGCCGGGCCGAATCCAATACGGGCTGTACATGGGTAATGCGGACAACCTAGGCCATGCTATGGGCTTGTCTGACCATGATGCTACCCGTGGACTAGCCCAATTGGTGGATGCTGATTCCAGTATTGAATCCCACACTACGGGGATTGCCGCAACCTACATCCCGAACGCCCTGCCGGTGGTTGGTTTCCGCCGTGACGGCCAGCTCAAGCACATTGGCCGCCCGGATTTATCCCCCGACCTGTACGGCCTGTTTGACCTGCTAGATGAAACGTGGACTGATATTAAGCGTGAGATGCGCCTCGGTCGGCAGCGCGCCACGGTGCCGGAACACTGGCTTGACCGTGGCAAGTTCGGCGGCGGCATGGCCTTTGATGAAGATCGTGAGTTTTTCACCACGATGAATGCCCGCCCGGATGAAAACGCGGGAATCAATTTCTACCAGCCATCCCTGCGGTTCGAGTCGTATTTGCGGCTTGCTGAACAGACGGTTCTGGAAGTCCTACGGCGGGCGAACTACAGCCCCGCCACGTTTGGTATTGCGGGTAGTAACGCCGCGCAGAAGACCGCACGTGAAATTGAATCCGAATACCAATCGAGCGTCCAAACATGGAAGGCTAAATCCCGGTATGTGCGCGCCGGGCTATCCCACCTGGCTAATGGCCTGCTGGAGGTGGATGCGTGGCTGAACAACCGCACAACCCCGACTGAGAAGGTGACTGTGCAGATGGTGCCACCGGTGCAGGAAACCATGCTGGACAAGGCCTCCACTATTCAGGCGTTGGATGCGGCGCGGGCTATCTCCACCGAAGAAAAGGTCGGGATGCTGCGCACTGACTGGAGTCAGGCCCAGATCGATACGGAGGTGGAACGCATCCGCGCCGAAAACACGGGCGCCTCCCCTGTTGACTACATGGGTATTCTAGGTGCAGATGAACCCCTCGACCCGAAGGATGAATAGTGCTCGACCCAGCACGTATCGATGGCACCTACGATGATGTGGTTGCCACGTATGAGCGGGCCGAACTGTATCTGATTCGGCTGATTGCTGATGCCATCCGACGGGCGGGGGAGTCACCCACATGGGCGGAGGCACAGTTGTTGGCTATCCGTCAGGCACGCGGCCATGTGGAGGGCATGGCCCAAGCATTGCAGGACCGCCTGCCCACACTATGGAGAGAGTCCATCGACCGCGCCTACATGCGGGGCCGGGCAGATGCAGAGGCAGAACTTGCAGACATCCCAACCGAGTACCTAACCCCAACTAGAACGGCAGTAAACGATGCGGCAGTCACCGCCCTGGTACTAGAAACCTATGACGTGATGACACCGGTGCATCAAAACATCCTCCGCCGCGTGGATGACATTTGGCGAGACATCACCCGCGAAGCAACCGGATACAGCATCACAGGGGCGATGACCAGCAGGGAGGCAGCATCACGGGCGTTTACCCGCATGGCCCGCGACGGCCTAGGATTCTTCACGGATAAAGCAGGCCGCAAATGGGGATTGGACACCTACGCGGAAATGGCTGTACGTACCGCGACTAACCGGGCTTTGCGCGCCGGGCATACGGAGACCATGATTGCGAATGGTATTGACCTTGTTGTGGTGTCTTCCCATAAGAACCCGGCGCCGCAGTGTGCGCCTTTTGAGCGGAAGGTGTTGTCGTTGACGGGCCAGTTTTCGGCGGGCACGCACCGCGTCAACGGTGGCATTGTCAGTGTGAAGGCTACGTTGCGGGACGCGGAAGCAAGCGGTCTGCATCATCCGAATTGCCGTCACACCACGTCGGCGTATGTGCCTGGGTTCACCCGCCTAGGCGCGCCTGTCCACTTGGACGATAACCACGCTGGCTATAAGGCGACGCAGAAGCAGCGTTATTTTGAGCGGCAGATTCGTGCGTCGAAGCGGATGGAGGCCGCCGCCGTCGAAGAAGCGGATGTTCGTGCCGCATTGGAGCGTAAGCGCGCATATCAGAAGAAGCTGCGTGACCATGTGGCTGAGTGGGATTTGCCGCGTCGGAGTCATCGTGAGCAGGTGCGTGTCCCGAAGGGTTAAATCGTCACAGTGACGTTAAAGGGGAGGGGTATCCATACCCCAGCGGGCGGGCCTAGGAGTCGAATTTTTCGCTTATTTCCTGGTGTGTCTCGTAATCCTCGCGGGTAAACGAATCCGACCCGTCATCCACGGCGAAAGCAAAACCAATAGTGGCGGCAACACCGATCGCGAACGCCCCAACCAGGGATGCCACCAGGGCCCAGCCGCGTAAAACAAAATTCTTCATACCCTCAGATTAGCCCATACAACTACCTACGATGCAAAGGACAACGGTGTAATTCTTACACAGTAAACGGGTACAACTTTCCCGACCCGTAGGAGATAACCGGTGTCCGACACCAACGAAACCAGCCAGGCGCAGGACTACAACGGCCAGGAGCCGACCGCCGACACCACCCAGCAGCAGGAAAACCAGGCCCAGGATAATGCCCAGGCCTCCCAGCCCAACAGTGTGGACGAACTGCCCGACTGGGCGCGCCAAGAAATCCGCAAGGCCCGCGACGAAGCCGCTAAGTACCGCACCCGGGCCAAGAACACCGAAGAACAAGTCACCAGCAAGGCGCAGGCAGAACTCGACGAACTCGTCCAGACCATTGGTAAGCAGATCGGCCTCATTGAGGATGACTATACCGACCCGGAGAAGCTGATTAAGGCGGCGCAGGAACGCGAAGCTGAAGCCGCTAAGGAGCGCGACACCATGCGCGAGCAGTTGAATACTTACCGTCGGAATGATGCGGTGCGTGAAGCCGTCGCCACCGTTGATGGAAAAGTCGATACCGAACTGCTCAGCGCACTGCTCCAGTCGGACAACGCGTGGCAGCAACTAAATGTAGATGCAGATGATTTCAACTCCCAGGTGGAGAAGATCGTCACCCAAAAACTCGAAAACCACCCTTCCCTTATCCAGGCGATTCACAAGGCATCCGGGGTGGATACGTCCAACACCCACCGAGGGGTAGACAAGCCGCTGACCCGCGACGATTTGAAGAACATGAGTGCTCATGAAATCAACCAGGCGGTCAAGGCGGGCAAGCTATCCCACCTCATGACTGACTAAGGAGAGTCTGAATGTCTGTTGATAAGTTCATTCCCGAGATTTGGAACGCGGCCATCAAGGAGCCGTACGAGAAGAACCTCATCTACGGCCAGCCCAACGTTGCATCCAACGCATGGCTCGGCCAGATCACCGGTATTGGTGATACCGTCCATATTTCCCGCCTGACCGCTCCCACCATTAAGGAATACAAAAAGGGCACCGCCATCGATGTTGAGGAAGTCAACACTGAGGCAACCACCCTCCACATCGACCAGGGCAAGTACTTTGCTTTCCGCGTCCACGATGTAGACAAGGTTCAGGCCGCCGGTGATTTCCAGGGCCCGGCTACTCACTCTGCGGGTATTAGCCTGCGTGATGGTGCTGACAAGTATCTTGCAGGCCTGCTCAAGGATGGTGCACTGGCCGCTAACAAGCTGGGTACACTCCAGGTGGTCAATGATGACCCGTCTAAGGCTGGCGATAAGCAGACCACGGCGTTTAAGACTCTGGTGCAGCTGTCCGAGAAGCTGAACGCGCAGTCTGTGCCGACTGCTGGTCGCTACGTTGTTGTTGGGCCGAAGACGTACTCTGCGCTGCTGATGGATCCGCGTTTTACTCGTGTGGATGCCTCCGGTAATGAGGATGGTCTGCGTAACGGCATCGTTGGTCGTGCGGTTGGCTTTGACGTGCTCGTTTCTAATAACGCGCCGTCTACTTCTGGCCGTGAGCTGGCGATTGCTGGTGTTCCGGATGCGTTCGCGTTCGCATCCCAGCTGGTTGAGACTGAAGCGCTGCGTGACCCGTCCCACTTTGGTGACATTGTGCGCGGCCTGAATGTGTACGGTGCTGCTGTTACCCGCCCGGAGGGTATCGCTACCGCTGATATTAATGTTGTTGACCCGGCTGGCGCTCCGGTTGCTGCCTAGTCTTTGACAGCTGTTTAGCGGGGTAGGGGATTGTTGCCCCGCCCCGCTTTTCGCATATTTAGGAGAAAAAGAATGCTTGTATTTGCCCATCCGGATGATGTTGTCGCGTGGGCTGGTTACACGTTCGATAAGGACGTGAAGTTGGAGCCGTTGATTAGGCGCGCATCGTCTTTGGTGCAGCACGCTGTACGCTCTGCCAGGTTTGAGGTCACCCCGTCGGGTATGCCTGAAGACCCGGATGTGATGGATGCTCTACGTGACGCGACGTGCGAGCAGGTCACGATGTGGGTGGAAAACGATATTAACCCTGTGAGTATGGAGTCCGCGAATGTGGGGGTGACGTCCTCATCTATTGGTGATGCCTCCGTGGCATACAACACGGATTCTGTCAACGCGGTGCGTGACCAGATGGCGCGGGAGTTGTGCGAAGAGGCCATGCTGATTCTGGGGAACGCTGGCCTGTTAGGAGGTTTCCCGTGGGTGCGGTAGATGAGGATTTCGCCCAACAGTGGTTTAGGCATGAGTGTGTGCTGGTGCGGGGTGCGGGGGAATCGCCGTACGGTTGGCAGGCAGGTGAGCCGGTGCCGTTTCGTGGTTTCGTACGGCAGGCCACCCGCCGGGTGATGGGCCCAATGGGGGAGCAGACAGTCACGGATACGATGGTGTATTGTCCGATTGGTTTGGTCGCTGAGCGCGGCGACATGGTGGAATTGCCGGAGCCGTTCGAAGTGGGGCCGTGGGAGGTCACGGAGCGGGCCGCGTTTGATGGTGCTGCTAACCAGACACCAGACCACCAGAAGTTGACGCTGACTGTCCCGACCGGTGGGAAGCACGGGGAGGGGGAATCTCCCTATGGCTAGGTTGGAGTGGAACGGAACAGTGGTGCTGCGCGGGGTGGAGCAGGCCGTGAAAAGCGGTGTGCGTGCTGCTGCTGAACTCGTACGGGAAGTGGCCGTTAATCGTGCTCCCGTGGAGACTGGCGCCCTGCGCAACAGTGCGAAAGTCTCGCAGGAAGGCGCGGATGCTGTGGTGTCATTCAATACAAAGTACGCGGCCCGGCAGCATGAAGAATTGGGCTGGCATCACCAGGACGGGCAAGCCAAATACCTAGAGTCCGCGCTGCTGGATAGCCAGGCGGATGTGCAGGATGCTATTGCCAAGGAGATAAGGAAAGCATTATGACCGCCCCTACGTTTATGGGCTTGCGTGAGGATATTGCCCAGCACCTCACAGCACTGGGCCTAGCCCAATGGAACCCTGCTGGCATTTATAAGAAATACACTCCGCCCGCCGTGTACCTAGGCGTGCTCCCTGATGAGGCAGGCCCATCCATCGGCCTCATTGATTATCACCACGGCACCACGGACACGCCGCAGCAGGACACTGGTACGCCGCGTATCCGTGTGCAATTCCGAATCAAAGGCACACGTGACCCACGCTACGCGCAACGAGTAAGCGCCGACATCTACCAAGCCCTACATGAGTCCACCCACTACCAGCTGGGCGTGGACAACGGCACCCGCGTTCTACGGTCGCAGCGTGTGCTGACCAGTGAGGAACGCACCGAATCCGGAATTTATCACCGGGTTGATTCGTACGAATTCACACTAAACCCTTAGGAGGCCAAAATGGCAGACGTTGCCAAGGCACCAAGTTCATTCGACCTTTCTTCCACCCTCGCCCGCGACTGGGCACTTCAGGTGCAGGACGATACCGCCGAAGACCCGAAGTGGATCTTCGTGCGTGGTCTGTCCCAGTTCGCGCCGCAGACTTCCCCGACCATGCAGGACGATTCCGATATCAACGCGCAGGGCTACAAGTCCCAGATTGCTACCGCCCTCGAAATGGTGTTCCAGGGTGAAGGTAAGCGCAAGGGCAAGAAGGAACAGGGCAAGTTCAAGCAGGATCCGGGCCAGACTATCCTGCGTCGAAAGGGCCGCAAGATGGGCCTTGATAACACTGTTCGTGCACGGTGCTGGCGCACCGACGGCGTTGAGGAGGGCTTCGACTCCTACTTCTCCGTTGAATGGGAAGACAACGCTGGCGGTAACGAAGACCTGGACTCGTTCTCGTTCAAGCTCCAGTCCCGTGGTAAGCCGATGGAGATTAAGCCGGTCACTGCGGCTGATGCTGAGTCCGTCCCGGCTGAAGGTGAAGAAGGCGACGCCCCGGTCATGGCCGGTGGCATTGATTCCGAGGGATCTGAATCCTACTAACTGACGGACAACGACGTACCGGGCGCACCATATGGTGTGACCCGGTAATTTTATGCCCAGCCAAAGGAGAAGTCCTGTGCGTGATCTACGCGAATTCTACGATCCCGACCTGCATCTACCGATTAACGGCGTGACCTACACCGTCAAGTGCCCCACCGCTGAGGCCGGGCTGCGGATTAAGCGGCACTTCCTCGACCCAGAATCCGACCCCATGCAGGAGGTGTACATCATCGCTGAGCTTTTCGGCGCGGAGTATGACCCGGAATCGGACACCATGACCGGTGGGCTATGGGATGAAATGAACGCCGGCGGCGTGGCCTACGAAGAGATCATGCACGTGGGGAACACTGCCATGGCGCATTATGGTGTGTCCCCTGAGTTCGGTGAACTGTGGTGGGAGACTCGCTTGGGAAAAGAGCATCTACCACTAGTGCCGGAGGCGGCGGAGCAGTGGATGAAGGACAAGCAGGAGGCCGAAGCGGAGGCGGAGGCCAAGCCGAAGGCGAAGAAAGCCACCCGCCGCAAGAAGACGACTACCTCCTAGACGGCCCCTACGGGCAGTACGACCCCCGCCCCGGTGCTTACGGTGAGGATGACACGGGTGGCGGGCCGTACGACCCGGAGACTGGTCTGCGTGACTGGTACGCGCCTACTCCCGTGGAGGCGGGGAAGAAGGACACTGTGGGTGTTGCTCGTGTGCAGTGGTCGGACATTCTTTCCCATTGGGCGCGGGTGGAATGTGACCTGCATGAGCGGTTCCAGATTGATGTGGAATCCGGTGTCCTGGAACGGCGTTCGTGGCGGTGGCTGCGTGTCCGTATTGAAGACCTTATTAACCAGAATTCCCGCCTGAGGGCGGAATTACAACTAACGAGTGAGACCACCGCGTAGGAGCGAATCATGGCCTTGGATGTCGGTACTCTGTCCGCAAAAATCCGTGTTGACACGGCGGGCGTTAATTCGTCGCTGAGTAGTGTCAAGCGTGACTTGAACGATGTGAAAAAGTCCGCTGATAAGGCTGAAAATATTGATATTGATGTCACCCCGAAGGGTACGGGGGATGTTACGCGTGCTGCTCGTGAAGCTGGTGAGCTTGCTGGTGAGATGCGGGAGGCCGGAACGGCGGGTAAGCAGGTTGAGTTTAACCCGAATGTGGCTAACGAACTCGACCGCGCCACCGATAGTGGTATCTCGTTGCGTGGTGTGCTGTCGAACCTTGGCGGTGTAGCCGGTGTTGTCGGATTGTCGGCAGCTGTTGGTGGCGTAGGGGCGGCGTTTACTGACACGATCCAGGCGGGTAAGGCGTACCGGTCTGAGTTGAATACGATGAACGCGGTGTCTGGTGCTACTGAGGCGCAGATGCGGGCGGTGTCTGACGCTGCTAAGCAGCTGGGTAATGATAATGAGCTGGCGAATACGTCGGCGGCTGATGCTGCTGCTGCGATGACTGAGCTTGCTAAAGGTGGGTTCTCGGTTGAGCAGTCGATGGCGGCGGCGAAGGGCACACTCCAGTTGGCGGCGGCGGCACAGACTGATGCCGCGTCGGCGGCGACTATCCAGTCTCAGGCATTGCAGGCGTTCCGCTTGGAGGCTGATCAGGCGGCCCGCGTGTCTGATGTGTTGGCGGGTGCTGCTAACGCGTCCTCGGCTGAGATTGGGGATGTGGCCGCAGCACTCCAGCAGTCCGGCACGGTTGCTAATCAGTTCGGCATGAGCATTGAGGACACCGCAACCTCTATTGCCATGTTCGCTAACGCCGGCATTACTGGTAGTGATGCCGGTACGCTGCTGAAAACGGCACTGTTGTCTCTGACTGACCAGGGTGCCCCGGCGCAAGCAGCGATTGAAGAACTGGGCTTGACGGTGTATGACGCGAACGGCAAGTTCGTGGGTATGGCCGACCTGCTGGGCCAGTTGAAACGCGCCGCTGGTGAAATGAGTGATGAGCAGTACCAGGCCGCCACCGCAACCCTGTTTGGGTCTGATGCTATGCGCCTTGCTGGTATTGCTGCTGAGCAGGGCACGGGTGAGTTTAATAGTCTTCGTGACGCTGTTACCCGGCAGGGGCAGGCGGCGGATGTTGCTGCCGCCCAGACTGAGGGTATTACGGGTGCTATTGGGCGTGTGGAGAATGCGTGGGAGACCGCCCAAACGTCGATTTTTGAGGCCACCGAAGGCGGCATGGTTGCGGCACTTGATGTGGTCTCTGGTGGTATTGAAGCGGTCACGAATGCGATTACTGGGCCTGGTTTTAAGATTGGTGGACAGCTGGCTGAAAACCTTGGCGGCCAAATCCAATTCCTGGCAGGTGTGGCTAAATCCGCTGGTGATGCTATTACTGGTGTGCTCGTACCGGGCGCGGATGACATGGCGGGTGCGTTTGAGGCAGCGAAGGGTGCCCTGTCTGGTCTTGATGATGGTTTGAGTGGCTGGCAGGTGCCGATTGCGTCTGCTGCGCTGGTGGGCTTGGCCGCGAATGTTACGGGTGTTACCGGCAAGCTGAGTGCCGGTGGCGGAGCTGTTGCCCGCTTTGGGCAGGAGATGCGCGTCCAGCAAGCATTGGCGAAGGGCTACGGCAAGGAACTAGGGGTCGTTGGTAGTGCGCTGAGTGTTCTGCGCTCCCGCAACACTGAATTGGATTCTGCGCTGACTAACGCTGGCGGGGCGTACATGCGTGCATCCGCAAACCTGCGCGGTGTAGCGGCCTCCCACACGGCAGCCGCACGCGCCGCCCAGCAGCAGGCAATCACCACACAGAATGGGTTTGCCGCCGCTGACCGCGTCATCTCCCAAGTAGGCCACACCATGGTTGCCTCCACCGCCCGTATGGGTGGAGCAGCAGCGGGCCTAGCCAACGGCGGCCTATCACTTATGGGATCCGCGTTTGGGGGTGTGAAGCGCGCCGCTTCCGGCCTCATTGATGCCATGGGCGGGCCGTGGAGTCTCGCTATTATGGGTGCCTCGGCTGTCATCGGCCACCTGGTGCAAAAACATCAAGAAGCCAAGCAAGCAGAAGAAGAGCACGCCCAGGCACAGCGTGAACTGAAGGACTCTCTCGACCCCACGACGGGGGCTATCACTGAGCAGACCCGCGCTTTGCAGGAAAAGAAGCTGGAGGAAACTGGAGCACTGGACGCCGCCCGCGAACTTGGTATTGCTACCGGTACTCTCACGGACGCGATTAACGGGAACGCGCAGGCGCAGCGTGAAGTCCAATCCGCGACCAGCGGGGCGATGCAGGAGGCGATTAGTAATTCCCGCGCCTACCAAAACGCGGCCGCCACGATGCAGACTGACGCGTGGTACCAGGCCGGTGTTGATGTGGGCACGTTTAAGGACGCGCTGCAAGGCGTTCCAGAAGCTGTGGAAAAGGTCAACAGTGTTGAGGGCGGCGCGGAGATGCTGGGTAAGCTCCGCGACGAAATCAACGGGTCGGAAGACGCCGCCGCCAAACTGGGTATGCAGATTGGTGACCTGAATAAGGACATGGAGGCCAATAAGGCTGCCGTGATGGCGGACGCCCTCAACAACCTGGAACGTCAGTCTGAGCAGACCAGCAAGTTCATGGACTTGCTCGGTGACTCCATCGTGAGCATCCCTGATGATAAGACTATTCATGTCTCCTCCATGGCGCCGGAGGTGCGCAAGCAGGTTAAGGAGCTTGGCCTTGAGGTGGAGGATCTTCCCGACGGGACAGTGAAGGTGTCGTTCCCTGACGGGTCGAATATTACACAGGTACTTACGGATATGGGCGCTAAGATTCGTGCCCTACCTGATGGGTCTATCACCTTGTCGGATAACGCCCCGGAGGTGCAGGAACGCCTCATCCAGCTGGGTATTGCCGTGAAGGATAAAAAGACCGGCGAGGTCAAGATTAAGGACAATATCGCTGAGGTCATCGGGCGTCAGACCGAACTTGGCGCGGCGGTCAAGCTGGAGACTGGGGAAGTCTACGTCAAGGACAACACGGGTGAGGTTCTGGCGAACCTTAACGCGCTCGGTATTGGTGCGCAGATGCTGCCGCCGGGTCATGTGCGGATTACGGATGACACGCCGGAGAACCGGCAGCGTCTAGCCGCGTTGGGATTTCAGACAGTGACCCTGCCGGGTGGACATATCGGTATTACGGACACGTCTCCGCAGAACATGCAGCGCCTGGCTGAGCTGGGTATCCGTACGACTACCCTGCCGGGTGGTTTTGTGGAGATTACGGACACCTCGGATGAGAATAAGCAGCGCCTAGCTGACCTGGGGGTGAAGACCACGACTTTGCCGGATGGGCGCGTGGTGATTACCGATAATGCGAATGAGACCCGTAACCATATTCGGACTACTTTGTCGGCGGAGAATACTAACACTTTCTCCGACCACGTGATTAACATCACCCGCAAGATTAGGGATATTTTCGAACGCGCAGATGGCGGATTCACCCCACCAGTACAAGCCTTCGCAGCAGGCGGCGCCGTCAACAACGCGGTACAACGCCGCATCCGCTCCAATCACGAGCCGGAGCACAAGGCCCATATCGCCCCAGCAGGCTCGTACCGCGTGTTCGCTGAACCCGAAACCGGCGGCGAAGCCTACATCCCACTGGCCGAGTCGAAGCGCACGCGCAGCAGTCAAATCCTGGGCCAAGTAGCCAACCAGTTTGGCTACCGCCTCGTTGACGATGAAGGACAAATCCAACAATTCGCAGACGGTGCACTGCTCCAGGCCGCTGCTGTTAAAAAACGTCTCGCCTACATGGACGGCACGCCCTATATCTTTGGCGGCTGGTCACCATCCGGCGTGGACTGCTCCGGCGCCATCTCCCTAGCCGTTAACGCCTCCGAAGGGCTCGACGAGTGGGACTCCCGCACCGCTACAGCTAACGAAGCGGCGTGGCTACGCGCCAAGGGCTACCGGCCCGGCAAGGGCGGCCTAGGCGATATTCGTGTCGGTTTCATGAACGGCGGCCCCGGCGGCGGGCATACTGCCATGCAGCTGGAGGACGGAACCTACATTGAGTCCGGCGGCAACACCGGCGGCGGGTTCACCATCGGCGGTAAAGCAGGCCCGCTGGAGGGCCGCGGCTTCACGGACTGGTACTACAAGCGCGGCGCCACACCACTGGGGAACGAGGGCCTCGATGATCTGGAATCGCTGAATGGTGTGATCGGCGCTCCGGGTATGGGTCGTACTGTGAGCCAGCTGCGGGGTGCTACTGACACGACGTCGGCGGGTGTGTCGGGCGAGCCAACCCGCGAACTCAATGGCGGGGCTGGCACCCTCATTAAGGACGGGTCATTCCTCGAACTGGTGGCCGCCCTGTACTCGAAGCACACGGGCCAGAAAATGGCCGACGATGTGGTGTCCTGGGGGCAGGTTGTTGGCCTGTACTCGAAGGTTGCGGACACGAACGCGGCTGTGGCGGATTCGGTGGCTAGCAACACGGATGCTCTGCGCGGTACTGCTGACTCGCTGGATGTGACCAGTGACTTGGTGAAGACGACGAAGGGTATTGGTGGCACGTCTGGCAACAAGTACGCGGACGCCATCATTAAAGAGGGCCAGCGCCGGGGTATCACGGATACGGGTATCAAGATTGCGTTGGCTACCGCTCTGGTTGAGTCTGGTCTGAAGATGTACGCTAACCGTGCTGACCCCCAGTCGCTGGGTTACCCGCATGACGCGGTTGGTAGTGACCACGACAGTGTTGGGCTTTTCCAGCAGCGTAATAACGGTGCGTGGGGCACACTGGCTGACCGCATGGATCCAGCCAAGTCGGCGGGAATGTTCTACGACAAACTGGATGACGCGGACTACAACCAAGGTGACCCTGGAATGCACGCCCAGCGTGTGCAAGGCTCCGCATTCCCTGACCGGTATGCCACCCGCATGGGTGAAGCGCAAGACCTGCTCAACAAGTACAAGAACGCTGAAGGGGCGAAAATCACCGCCATGGCTAACGGCGGCATTCTTGGCGGGGTGAGGCAGGCGCAGATTAATGAGGGTGATTCTGCTGTGCTGTGGGCTGAGGCAGGGCCGGAGGCGTATATCCCACTGTCTTCGGATAAGCGCGCCCGTTCTCTAGATATTTGGGCTGAGACGGGTAAACGCTTGGGCGTGGATGTCATGTCGATGCTGAACCTGATTGGGTCTGGCCTGCCGGGCTTGGTGCAGGGCAAATTGGACTTTTCCACCGGCGGGTCTATCAGTGCCGAAGCACTGGGCGTCAACATGGATGCCGCCTCCTACCGTGGGCAGATGGGGGCGAAGGCAGCTGGCCAGCAGGCACACAACGCGGTCGGCGCAGTATTCAACGGGCCGGTGCAGATTAATGACCCGAAGAAGTATTTGCAGGGCCAGGTGGATAACGCCAATAAGCAGCTAGGAAAGGCAATGAGGAGTTTTCTGTTATGAGCCTGATGCAAACTGATTTGGCGTGGACGCGCCGCGATGAGTACCAGTCCACCGACTTGCTGCGTTTTTTCCTGGTGGGGGTGGATCATCATACCCGTTGGTGGTTTGGTGGGCCTGGCTCCCCCGTACGCCTGAATGTGCCTCCCACGGGATTGCAGGGTGCCCCGGTGACGCATGATTATCAGACGATTACTGGCATGGATGGTGCGATTTATAAGGGCACGATTGATGAGCAGGCGACGATTACCCTTCAGGTGTGGGTGAAGGATCGTCGGTCTAGTGCGTGGGCGCGGCGGCAGCATTCCCTGTGGCGTGAATCTTTGGGCCGAGGGAAGGAAACGGTGCGGCTTTTTGCCGTGTCAAAGGAGTCTGGCTATTGGTGGATTGATGCCCGCCTTGAGTCGGTAAGCGAGGTGAATTACTTCGACCAGATTCCAGGATCTGTGGGTGAGATTGGGGAGTTGGTCACTCTTCGGACTGACCGGTCTTTTTGGTCGAAGTTTGATGAAGAGAAAGTCTTTTACCGTGACACCGCACCCCTTGCCCACATGCTGAACTTGGGTGACCAACCAGCATGGCTGAAGTGGACTATCACCGGCGACCATGAGGGTGTGTTCATTGGCGCGGACGGTGAATCCGTGTACTTGCCTGACCCGCGCACCCTGCGGTCTACACGAGACATTGAACAAGGGATGAACCCCATCGACGGCTATTGGATTGACACAGATGAACTGTGGCCGTCCCTGATGTCCACATCGGGGGAGGATTTACAGCCTATGTTCCCGGATACGTATTGGAAGAAGCCCTTACCGCCGCGTGGCGTGCATCGTGGCAATACGGTGCCGTTGACGATTACGCCGGTGAACCCAGGCGCTGATTTCCGCGTGGAGGTTGGCTACACCCCGAAGGCGGAGCAAGCATGGTAGATATCAATGAGTCGTACACGGCTAACCCGCTGAATCTGTATGTGCATAACAATGATTACACGCAGCGTATACGCATTGGGGCGTACATTAGTGTCGAGCTGAACGAAGAGTTCGGTCTGAACGCAGGAACGGGCACGTTGGTTATTCCTGCTGACCATAAGCTAGCTGGGCGTATCATGCAGTGCGATACGGACGTGGTGCCGGTCACTGCTGAGTTCAACGGGTGGCGGTGGACCGGCCGCGTGGACTCGTTCGAAGCAGGCGGCAAGCCAGGCCGGGAAACAATCACTGCAAACCTGATTGATGACAAGGTGCATTTGGGCAGCGTGTTGGCGTTTGCCAATACGCGCACAAGCCTGGCCGTGCAGGGGAAACATGACCACCAGCGTGGCCCCCTCGAATCCGTGGTGTACCACTACCTGTCGGAGAATATCGCCCGCTCCGGTCTACCTGCCTATTTGATTATGCCCCCGAAACGGATGGAGGATCGCTCCCCACGGGTGGATTTGTCGGCACGCATGACCCCGCTTGATTCCCTCCTGCGTGACGTCCTTAACCAGCATGACTATGGGCTAATCGCGCAGATGTGGTGGCCGGGGCAACCGTTTCCAAAAGGGAAAATTGTGCCCCTGACCTCGAATGACCCGTGGACACGACAACGCAGCGTTACCCACGCAAACATTGACCAAGTATTCTCCCCCGACGATAACCCCATTGGTGGGCCAACCGCGCCGGGCCTGATTATTGGTGTGCAGAAAGTCCGCGACCGCCCGCACGTGCGGTTTAACACCCGGTCGGGTGAGATTGACTCATTCAAACTATCCGGTAAGTCCCCGGGCGCTGCCCGGCAAGTTGTGGGAGGCAAGTCTGACGATTGGGTGAACGAGGCCATCGGCCTTGGTATTGACCTTGCGGTGCAGGGCATCTTGTCGGCTATTGGTGGCGTGGCCGCCGGGCCGCTGGGATTGGCATTAGGTGGCGCGCTAGGTAACTGGCTGACGGGCCAAGCAGAAGATACCGTGCTCGCATTCACTGACCGTAATGATGTGACTCGTGCGGGCCATATGGGGCCGTTTCACCTGCGTGAGGGGTTTACCCAGTCCAGTGCTGGTGCGTTCACGTTTGATACGTCCGCCTTGGCGGAGCGTGCCCTATTGGACGCGCAGGGTGGCAAAAGCGTGGAGATCACTATGGGGCATAGTGTGTCGAAGTGCTTGGGTGATGACCAGCGGGCCGATAACGGCAAGATTCGCTACGGCTACCGGATTGGCGACCGTGTGACGTTTGAGGAGCATTTATCGGGCGTGGTGGTCTCCGACATCGTCACCGGCGTGACGGTGACAGATTCGCATGATGAGCGCGTGCGGATTAGTCCACGTATTGGTAAGCGGAAGAACACGTCTAACCCGTTTATTGATTTTACGGACAAAATGAACAAGGCCTCAGAAACCCTGCGCGATTTCGGCCTAGCACTCTAGACAACGGCCCTACTCGTGCAGGGTGAAGGGCGTACACAACAAATCAGAAAGAGGGGCGGGCGTGCTCAAAGAACTTCCATACTCGCGCCGCGATGTCACCCAAGACACTTACTATTACTGCGGCCCAGCATCTACCCAGACAGTCGTGCTGTCAGCCACGGGCAAGCTAATTCAGGAGCGTGAACTTGCAGGAAAGCTCGGAACCACGGTTAACGGCACGGACTACATCGGCCAGTTCCCCCGCGTTCTGAACGCGCTGATTCCGGGCGCGGCCTACCGTCACCGCGACGTGGGCAACTATCCCAGCGGCCAGCTTAAGGATGTCATCTGGCGGGAGATGACCGGATCCATCGACGCAGGCCATGGTGTGATTATCAACATCGTGGCCCCACCGTCGAACTACCCTAAGGCGGTGGCCCCGTCCACCCAGTCACCAGCCTACGGCGGGGGCGTAGTGTACCACTATATCGCGGCCATGGGCTACTCCACCGAGGGACAGCGCAAACTGTGGATTGCCGACTCGGGCTTCACCCCGTATGGCTACTGGTGCAGCTTTGACCAAATCTGCTCACTCATGGTGCCCAAGGGCTACGCCTACTCCACGGCCAAGAGCAAGACCGCGCCCGCACCACGACCAGCAGCCCAACCTGCCGCGCACGGCACCCTCCTAGGTGTTGATGTATCCGAGCACCAGAACGGCATGAGCCTGCGCAAGACCAAGCAGGAGGGTTTCGACTTTGCCATCCTCCGCCTGTGTGACGGCACCTACCGCGACAAAACCTTCCGCTCGCACCTGGCGGACGCGGAGGGCGCGGGCCTCCTGGTCTCTACCTATTGGTATCTGCGCGCCCCGTCGGAGGGCACGACGATTAGTCAGCAGGTGGATGTCATCGACCAGCAGATGGGCGGGCGCCGAGACCTCGGCGTGTGGATTGACGTCGAGAGCGTCGATAACCGGTTCCCACCAAGCGATCCGCGTCACTATCTGCTGCGCGGTGAGGATGTGTGGGAGGCCAAACGAGAATTGGAGCGGCGCGGATACCGTGTCCCGGGCGTCTACTCCGGCGCGTGGTACTGGGAGCGTATGCCGGGCGGCGAGCCGTCCATGCAGGGGCTGGGCCACCTGTGGGTGAGCCACTACGGGTGGAACCGGCGCGGGCCCGCCTCCGCCACGTATCACGCTGACGGCGGGGCAAATCACCCCGGCTGGCCATACCCACTGGGTGACCGTAAGCCCGACATCCTGCAATTCGGCAGCAACGGCGAAGTCGCCGGCCGCTTCCCCGTAGACGTCAACGCTTTTAAAGGCACCCGCGACCAACTACAAGCAATATTCACTGGCAAAAAGACACCAACCACTAAGAAAGAAGGACTCACCTTGACCAGTATCGACCAAAACCGCATCAAGTGGTCACTCGACCAGCTCGCAGGCCCCGGCAAAAACAAGGACGGCGAACCCACCTTCTCCGGCTGGGACTTAAACAGCGTACTCACCGCAGCCAACAAGAAGATTGACGGCGGCAAAGGCGTCACACTGTTTGAGCTGCTGGCACTGACCTACGACCGTCAGAACAAACTGGAGGAAAAAGTCAGCGCCCAGGAGAACGCCCTCAACCAGATCACGGAATCGTTCACCCAGCTTATTAGCGCAGTGTCTACTCTCAACGGCACTGTCTCCACCCTGGCAGACAAGGAGAACACCAATGAATAACATGAGCAAGGCCGATTGGCCGGTACGCAAGTTTGTCTACATCGTCCTAGGCGTAGCACTTTTTGTCGCGATGACCCTTGGCCTAGTAACGGGCGACCAAGTAAACGATGCGGTTGAGGTAATCGGTCAGGTCACGGGCACGTTGGGGGCGCTGGGCCTAGGTGTAGCAGCTGCGAAGACTCATCGGGGATCCGGTGACCGCTCCACCGAAGCGGACGTCCTCAACGCGGCAGTGTCCTCCACACGAGCGGATGCTGGTATCGCCCGTGTCGAAAACCAGCTGGAATCCCTCATTGCGCGAGTCACCCCCGTGGTGGAGCCGGTAGAGGTGGAGGACAGCGACCAGCCGGGCATCTATCCGGGGGCATAGTGATGACTCGTACGATGCAGGCGATGATAGGCATCCTGTCGGTGATGATGCTGTCCCGTGGCGTGGACTACATCACAGGGGACAGTATCGACCGGAGCCCTATCTGGGTGGAGAATCTCTCCCAACCGGAGGCGTGGGGTATCGCGTGTATCGTGCTGGCTGTTACTGGTGGGTACGCGGTTCTAGCTCGCTCCCCCGTCGCCGGTAAATGGGTGGGATTCCTGGGGTTTGGGGTCAACATGATGTTTGCGGTTCAGATTTGGGCACCCAGCATGTTGCCCTGGCCGTGGCCCCCGGAGGACGCCCGCCTGGTAACTGACCACCTGGGGCACGCTGGTACGTACTCTGTCCTGTCCTTGTCGTTGTGGTGGAGGATGGGTGTGGATCGCCGTACGCGTGAAAAGCTGGAGGATGAGCAGCTGGACGGGGGCTCGGTGGCGAATGGGTGAAGAACGGTTTTGGGAGTGGGCGTCGAATTCCCCGTACGGGTTTGCCATTGGTGTGGTGGTGCTCGTGTTGGGGTCGAATGCTGCCCTGTCGGAGAAAAACCTATCAGAAAAGCTCTCTGGCCTTGCCCTGCCCGGGAAATGGTTGCGGCGTCGTAGGGCGGAAGCTGCGGAGAAAGAAGCTGAAGAATACGTCACATTGCAGCGCACCGTGCGGGACCAGCATCATTACATCATTTGGGTGACCAGCCTCGTGCATGGCTGGGAAGTGTGGGCGGCAGACAAGGGGTACACGCTGCCACCGCCGGATTTTTTGACGCTGATGGAGTGGAAAGAACAACAACAGAAGGACAACTAGGGGCGACTAGTACACCAAACTAGTAGCCCCAAAATTTATGCGCACCTAGGAGACTATCGTGGCCGACCAAACCCCCATCTACAAGGACTTAGAGACCAAACTCATCCTCAAGTGGGTAGACACCGAGGATCTATTATCCACGCAGCGTGCCCTCATTGAGGTCACCCCGGAGGCCGCCTACCTGGAGTTGCCGCGTGGCCGCCGTGGTGAAAAAGGTGAGCCGGGCGACCCTGGCCCTGGTTTCTGGTTCCGTGCATTAATCACCGATAAGAAGCAGCTGCCACAGAATCTGCGGGACGTTGACCGAGGGTCGGCATTCCCGGACACGAAGTCCAAGTCCCTGTGGGTGTGGGACGGTAAGGATTATTTCGAAATCCCGAATTTCATTGGTCTGCGTGGTGAGCCGGGTGTGACGCCGCGAGTGCAGATTGGCTCCGTGGTGCCTGGTGGGGATGCTCGTGTGTCTGTGAATCAGGCGGCCTCGACTGAGGATACGTTTGTTCTTGACTTTGTCCTGCCTCAGGGGCCGGTGGGGCCGCCGGGTGAGAAGGGCGATGAGGGTGAGGCGTCGAATGTGTCGTCGTCTCCGGATGTGGATGTGTCGCGTCCTCCGGTGCCGGGGGAGTCGTTGACGTGGAACGGGTCGAAGTGGGTACCGCGTAGTGTGCTTGCCCCAGTGGGGCCGTGGGTGCTGGGGGAGAATGATTTCACGTCGTTTTCGCAGTCGCTTATCGGGTCTGGCAATGTTTCGGAAAAACTCATTGCCTCGTTTACGGTGCCGGGTCTGCCATTCGATTGGAAGCCCGTCATCCTTGGCGGGCAGTTGCGGGTGGAGACTCCGATTGGTGTGCAGTATGACGCGGAAGTGCGCGTGGGTAACGCCCAGCGCGGCGACATTGTGGGCCGGGGTATGGGCAAGCCGTACCAGCGGCGTGAGGATTACACGGTGATTGTGCCTGCTGTGGATTCTCGGATGACACCTGGCAATAGTGTCGGTGTGGTGAAGGCGAATACGGCTACCAGCATTTATGTTGTGCTGAAGAAAACTAGGGGCACGATTGGTGGATGGGACTTTTGGCGTTCTGGGGCGTCGCTGTCATTTATGGCGATGCCGACGAATACGGATTTCTCCTAGGGGGAGGCTATGACTAGTCCGATGGATCCGGGTAAAGACCCGTGGCTGGAGGGTGTGGAGGCTGAGCGGCGGGAACAGGTGTACGGGCAGCCCGTGAACCCTGAGAATTCGCGGTCGCGTGCTGATACTTTTGGTATTCGTCCTGATTTGTTTCAAGCGTTAAATGAGTCGGTGACGAAGAAAGCCACTGTGGATGATTTGATTCGGCAGGCTCGTGAGCGGGTGTTGGATGCTGCGCGGTTTTTGGCACAGTCGGCGGCGGCGTTGGAGAAAGCGGACGCGGCGCTGGTGGAATCTGATAAGGCCGTGTCGGTGGCGAACGTGTCTCGCACTCGTTCTGAGGCGGCGGTGTCTACCTCGGGGCAGGCTTTGCAGGTGTCTGATGACGCACGTAAGCAGGCGCGTCAGGCTGTGCAGGATTCGGCGGGGGCGGTGCGCGATTCGGCTGATGCTGTGGCGGAGGCGAGGCGGGCTAGGTCGGAGTCCTCTGATGCTGTGGAGGAGGCGGCGCTTGCGCGGTCTACGGCTGATGGGGCGTTGTCTCAGTCGGAGGATGCGTTGGGGGTGGCTCGTGAGGCTGATTTGACCTCTGATGAGGGTAAGCGGATTGCGATTAGTGCTAATACTGCTGCGGTGGGGGCGACGAATCAGTCTGTTGTGGCTTTGACGCGGGCTACTGCGTCGAATTCTCAGGCTGTTGAGGCGTTGGGGAGGTCGTCTGATGCGCATTCGCGTGCGATTACGGCGACGAATAAGTCGGTGGATGCGTTGGGCCGTGCGGTGGAGTCTACTGTGGTTGCGTCGGAGGCTAATTCTCGCGCTATTCGGTCTACTAATCAGGCGGTTACGGCGTTGGTGGCGGCGAATGAGGCTAACAGTACGGCGATTGCTGCTACGAATCGTTCGGTGGTGTCTATTCGTAATGCTGCTGCCGCGAACTCGGCAGCCGTCGAAGCGGTAGGTAAGGCCACGTCGGCAAACACGAACGCCATCTCGATGATTAACGGCTCACAGGTACGACTCCTCTACTCAAACGTGAGTGGGTTACGCGCTGAGCAACCTAGCCCAGACGGCGGACATGTTGTTGCACGCTACAAAGCGGGCACGATTGAGCGAACGCTCGAAATCGTCATCAAGGGCACGTGGTCTGGTTATTTTGTGGCGTTCGCCAATACTACAGGTGGCGAAGTTGACATCGTATCCGAACGTATCGTAGATGGTCGCCAAGAGGGCAGCGACAACGTTGGGATCTTTTGGATGACTCCTGGCGGCCTGCATCTGGCTTACCGGTCGGTAACCATCTTTGTTGTCCCTGATGTCATGCCACGCCGGATCTAGCCTGCTGCACAACGCCCCGTTGGCTGCACAATAGGCCCATCACATTTTTGGAGGGTAGACCATGCAATGGACTCGCGTTCGTCGCGCCGTAAGCGCCGTCGTAATTGACTCATGGGATGAAGACCGCAGCCCAGAATTGGTGAAGGTTAACGGCGTCGTTACTTTCACTCCCAGCGTGAACAAGGGCGATGTTGTTCAGTGGTCAGGGCCCCACGGCCCCGAATCCTTGGTGCTCGCACCAATTCAATGCCGGATTAGTGATGGCATCATCATGCACCGGGGTGGGGAAGGAGTGTACCTCGCCGCCGGTGGTGAAGGCTGTGAGCCTAGTATTGTGCGGTGGAAGGCGACGTTTGCGAACATGCAGGCTGATGGCTGGTCGTTTAGCCTGCGGCCTATCGTGTTTGATGCGGTACCGGATGGGGAAGTCGACCTCACTATGGTAGCCCCCGTGGCGAACACCCCAGACCCGATTGTGCGCGGCCCTGCCGGCGTGGGGTTGGAAAGCATCATCGTGGACGGGGCTGAGTTGGTGTTTCGTGTGCGGTCGGAGGCAGGTTCGTATGAGATGGCGCGTATCCCCCTTGAGGATGTTGTGCGGGCGGAAGCCGATGCCGCAGCAAAAAGTGCTGCTGATATTGCCGCTGGTAATGTGCGCAAGGAGTTTACTACCGCTGCCACTAGCGCTAAGGATAGTGCTACAGCGGCGGCCAAGTCAGCTAAAACGGCGGGAGAATCTGCTGTAGATGCTGCTGGTGGGGCTGACCGCGCTAATCGGGAGGCTGATAGGTCTACGGAGCAGGCGCAGGCGGCTGAGCGCTTTTCTGAGGCCGCGCAGTCGTCGGCTGGGACTGCGGAAGAACACACGTCGTCGGCTGAGCGGTTCGCGTCTAACACGCAGACGTTGGCGTCGCAGGCTGAGGAGTCTGCGCAGGATGCGGGCAGGTCGGAAAAGAACGCGAAAACGGCGGAGTCTAGGGCCGTGTCCGCCCAGTCGGGTGCGGAGAAGTTTGCTACGGATGCGGAGGAATTCGCGTCACAGGCGGCCGGTAGTGCTGACAGTGCAAAGTCTGATGCTGACCGTGCCGCACAGATAGCCGATTCCACCTCGTGGGACGGCGACAAGCTCACCGTTAATGGTAAAACCAGCCCCTCGCTGGCTGGCCCTAAAGGTCCCAAGGGTGAAACCGGCGATACTGGCCCCCGAGGTCCTCAGGGGGATGTTGGTCCCCAGGGTCCTGAGGGTGACGCTGGCCCTGCTGGTCCGGCTGGTCCTGAAGGTCCTGAAGGTCCTGAGGGGCCTAAGGGTGACCAGGGTGAGACGGGGCCCCGTGGTCCTGAGGGGCCTAAAGGAGACCCCGGCCAGGATGGCACGATGACGTTTGAGGAGCTGACCCCGGAGCAGCGCGCCAGCCTGAAGGGCGACAAGGGCGATCCTGGTGAGCCGGGTGAGCCTGGTGCTGACGGTGAGCCGGGTACCACCACGTGGTCCGGCCTGACGGACAAGCCGTCAACGTTCCCGCCTGAGTCGCACACTCACACACTGGCGGATATCACGGACGCGGGGAGTCTTGCCGACAAGTCCTATGTGGACACGACGCTGGCGAATGCGAAGGCGTATACGGACGCGCTGATCGTGGTGGGTGACACGGACGCTAGGGACGGCAAGCTGCACATCGTCTACGAATAAGGGGGGGGATTATGCCTATTTATCATCAGGGACGCAAGGTTAAATCGGTGTACCACCGGGGACGCAAGGTCAAGGAAATCTGGCACATGGGGCGGAAAATCTACACCGCGTTCACACCCCGAGTGTTCACCGTGACCATGAAACCAGGCAGATTATTCTCCTCCCCTAAGTGGGACACTGGCTCCGTCACCGGCGACAACACACTCGTGCAGTCCATCGCAGGCGACGGTCTGTACCTCGCGGCGAACGCCACCTACACCCGCACAGGTGGGGGTGGTGGCCTGCGTTACGCCGAAACCGGGGAATCTATCGCGGAGGGGGACGTGATACGTGCGGGGAAGAAGCTGTTCGCAGACCCCGGCACGTATGTGTTCACGGAGACGCAGCGCAAACCCGTCGAGGTTATGCCCGCCACACCGGGGGACTGGGAGGCGATGTATTGGCTGCGCGGGAAGCTCAAAGAGTACGGCGAGGACTACCAGACCGTGACGGAACTCCCGTTCGAGATTGACAGTCGCAACACGGTCGGCATGTACGGAATGTTCAACGGTTGCGCCGCGCTCAAGACTGTGCCTCAGTTGGACACGCGCAGTGTGGCCACAATGAGCACTATGTTCCAGGGGTGCGAGTCGCTCACAACGGTGCCGCAGATGGAC
>NZ_JASTTE010000005.1:47172-264335 GCF_055700935.1 Corynebacterium sp. 2571A
ATGGCCTACATGCTCAACAAATGCTCGTCGCTCACGACGGTGCCGGAAATGGACACGCGCAGTGTGGCCACAATGAGCACTATGTTCCAGGGGTGCGAGTCGCTCACAACGGTGCCGCAGATGGACACGCGCAACGTCACGGACATGGGCTATATGCTCAACAAATGCTCGTCGCTCACGACGGTGCCGGAAATGGACACCGGCAGCGTCACCGGAATGCGAGCCATGCTTCAGGAATGCTCGTCGCTGACCCGGGTCCCGCAGATGGATACCAGCAACGTCACGGACATGGCCTACATGCTCAACAAATGCTCGTCGCTCACGACGGTGCCGGAAATGGACACGCGCAGTGTGGCCACAATGAGAACTATGTTCCAGCGTTGCGAGTCGCTCACAACGGTCCCGCAGATGGATACCAGCAACGTCACGGACATGGGCTATATGTTCGCGGCGTGTTTCGCGCTCGAAACGGTGCCGCAGATGGACACCGGGCTGGTCACCAACTTTACCGAGACGTTCTTCAACTGCTCGTCGCTGACCGACGGGAATGTCATCCTGACTGTCAAACAGGCTGGCGCTACCACCACTGACATGATTACCGGCTCCGGCCTGACCCGTGAACCGTTCCTCACCATCGAATAAGGAGAAAATCGTGACATTGCAAGACACTATTAAATCCCTCTCTGATGGGGAATTTGCCCAGCTGAAAGCGTGGATTGTCACCACAGAAACCGACCGCCGCGCAGCACAACCAGCCGTGGAGCAGGCTAAGCAGGAAGCAGAAGCAGAAACCGCGACAAAAATCGTGCAGCAGCTCGCGCAGGAGCACCCGGAGCTGGTGGAAAAGCCCGCCGAGGAAGAAAGCGGGGAAGTACGCGACTGGGAGCCCTGGCACCCACTACGCGGGTCCACCCACTACCGCTATGACGATAAAACCCAGCACAATGGCAAGATTTGGCGTGACGTGCTCGACCCCACCGGCGAGAAGCTCAACGTGTGGGAACCGGGCGCGCCGGGGATTGATGAACGGTACTGGGTGGAAGAAACCGGCCGGGGCGAAGAGTCGGGAGAGTCTGGAGACTCTGCTGCGGTTGGAGACTCTGAAGACTCCGGGGAAACTGTGCCGGAATGGGGGCCGGGTAAGGCCGTGCTGGCGGGTGAGGTTTTCACCTACAACGGGGACGCCTACCGGGTTATTCAGGGGCATACTTTGGCGCAGGAGTGGAAGCCGGATAAGGAGGCTGCCCTGTATGAAAAGGTGGTGCGCTAGACTTTGGATCGACTAGTGGATCGACTAGTCCCTCAGTGGGGCCAGTGGGTTAGCGTGTAATTACTGGTTATGCGTGGAGCCGGCGACGAGAATCGAACTCGCGCTCTCAGCTTGGGAAGCTGATGTTCTACCATTAAACTACGCCGGCAGAGCTTGAATTGTGTGCCCATTGCTGGGCATACATCAAGCGCTGGGAAACACTCTACACCCTCGCTGACCCCGGGTGAAAACCGGGTCGCCTACCTGCTAGTAGACTCGGAGACGTGCTTTTATCAGATCGAGATATCCGGGCCGCCATCGAGGATGAATCGCTGCAGATCGAGCCCTTCGATGCCGAGCTCATCCAGCCCTCGTCCGTGGACGTGCGCCTGGATAAGTACTTCCGCGTGTTCAACAACTCCCGGTACACCCACATTGATCCGAAAGAAGAGATGCCGGATCTGACCAGCCTGGTCGAAGTGGCCGACGGCGACGCCTTCGTGCTGCACCCAGGCGAGTTCGTCCTGGGCGCCACGCTGGAGAAGTTCACGCTGCCGCCGCACCTGGCCGGCCGCCTGGAGGGCAAGTCCTCCTTGGGGCGGTTGGGCCTGCTCACGCACTCCACCGCGGGATTTATTGACCCCGGCTTTTCCGGGCACATCACCCTGGAGTTGTCGAACACGGCGAACCTGCCGATCGTCCTGTGGCCGAACATGAAGGTCGGCCAGCTGGCGATCTTCAAGATGACCTCGCCGGCGCAGGATCCCTACGGCAGCGGGGCGCTGGGCTCGAAGTACCAGGGCCAGCGCGGGCCGACCCCGTCGAAGTCCTACCTGAACTTCCGCTAAGGTTTTAGGATCCGGCACCCAGATTTAATCCTCTGTTCAACTCGGGCGCTTAAGATAACCGCTTATGCGCATGACTGTGATTGGCACCGGATACCTGGGTGCGACGCACGCCGCTTGCATGGCCGAACTCGGCCACGAGGTTCTCGGCGTGGACGTGGACCAAGCAAAAATCGACTCCCTGTCAGCGGGGAAGGTTCCCTTCTACGAGCCGGGCCTGCCGGAGGTACTCGAGCGCAACTTAGGCGGCGGGACGCTGAGCTTTAGCACGGATTACGCCGCGGCCGCCGAGTTCGCCAACGTCCACTTTTTGGGCGTAGGCACCCCGCAGCGCCACGGTTCCTACGCGGCGGACATGACCTATGTCCGCGCGGTCATCGAAAAGCTGGTCCCGCTGCTCAAAGGCCAGCACCTCATCCTGGGCAAGTCCACTGTGCCGGTGGGCACCGCCGCGGAGCTCCAGCAGATGGCTAACGAGCTGGCCCCGGAGGGCACCGAGGTGGAGATCGCCTGGAACCCGGAGTTCCTGCGCGAGGGCTACGCGGTCAAGGACACCATCACCCCGGACCGCATCGTCATCGGCTGCCGGGAGGGCGAGACCCGCGCGGAAGAGATTGCCCGCCAGATTTACGCCGAGCCGCTGCGCCAGGACACTCCCTTCATCGTGACGGACCTGCAGACCGCCGAGCTGGTCAAGGTCTCGGCGAATGCGTTTCTGGCCACCAAGATCTCGTTCATCAACGCCGTGTCGGAGATCTGTGAGATCGCCGGCGCCGACGTCGTGGCCCTGGCGGATGCCATCGGGCTGGACGAGCGCATCGGCCGCAAGTTCTTGGGCGCCGGCCTGGGCTTCGGCGGCGGCTGCCTGCCGAAGGATATCCGCGCGTTCATGGCGCGGGCGGGCGAGCTCGGCGCGGACCAGGCCCTGACCTTCCTGCGCGAGGTCGACGCCATCAACATGCGGCGCCGTGACCGCGTGGTGGACCTGGCCAAAGAGTCTTTCGCCGGCTCCCTGCTGGGCCACCGCGTGACCGTGCTGGGATGCTCCTTCAAGCCGAACTCGGACGATGTGCGCGACTCGCCGGCCCTATCCGTGGCCGGCTCGCTGTCCCTGGCGGGCGCGGCGGTGACCGTTTACGACCCGGAGGGCATGGACAACGCCCGGAAGGTCTTCCCGACGCTGGACTACGCCTCCGACGTGGACACGGCTCTGAGCGGTACCGAGCTGGTCATCCTGGCCACGGAGTGGAAGCAGTTCCGCGAGCTCGACCCAGTAGCCGCCGGCAAGCTGGTCGCCCGCCAACACATCATCGACGGGCGCAACGTGCTTAATGTGCGTGAATGGCAGGCGGCCGGTTGGGATCTCGTGGCCCTGGGTCGGAGTGTGTAAACGCCGCAATCACCGTCGTGACCGGAACGGCGCTGACCAGGGAGAGCGCGCCCACCCCGGAGCGCAGTAGCTCGGTGGCGATGACGTCGCTGCTCAAGACCTGGCCGGCGGAGGCATCGGCCGCGGAGATGAGGAGCAACAGTGGCAGCGCGGCACCCGTATACGACAGCACGATGGTGTAGACCATGGACGCGATGTGGTCGCGCCCGACCTTCATGGCGGAGATAAACAGACGCCGCCGCGGCATCTCGGGGTCGATGGCCGCCAGCTCGTGGACGGTGGAGGCCTGCCCGATGGAGACGTCGTTGAGCCCGCCGAGTGCGCCCACGATGAACCCGGCCAGCAGCACGCCGACCACGGACAGCTGCGGCAGGTAGAGCAGCAGCTTGAGGTTGTCCTCGGAGGACAAGCCCTGCAGGTGGGACGTCCGGATGGCGATGATGGCCACCACTGTGGCCACGGCCAGGGCGACCAGGCTGCCGGCCAGCGCCGAGGCGGACTTGAAGTTCCAGCCGTGGACCAGGGGGATGGCCACCACCAGGATGGCCGCGCAGGCGACAATCGTGACGGGGATGACGGGCTGGCCGGCGGTGATGGCCGGCAGGAGGAAGAAAAAGACGATGGCCAGGCTGAAGGCCAGGCCGATGAGCGAGCGCAGGCCGTGCCACGCGGCGAAGATGAGGATGGCGGCGACGACGACCAGGCCCCAGGCCCACAGGGGGGAGCCGCGCTCGTAGTCGGCGAAGGCGTAGTGGGCCTGCCCGTCGGCGGGGTTTTCCGACAAGGTCATGGTGATGTGGTCGCCGACCTCAAGTACCGGCTCGCCGGCCACGCCGTAGTGCACCAGCTGGGTCATCTTCCCCGCATCCGGCCCGTCTTCCAGGTCCACCAGGGCGCGGCGGCAAGAATCATCGTGGGCCCCGGCGGCCTCCGCGGCGGTGGTGCGCGGCGGGGTATCAAAGGCCGTGCCGGTGGCCGCGGAAGCGCAGGCGTTGGAATCGACCTGGGTGACGGTGCCGGTCACCCGCGGCTGGTTCAGCGAGTACGCGCGGTCGAAGTCCTCGCTCGTGTCCGGGCCGGAGCTCGGCCAGAGCCAGACGAGCCCCACGGCGGTGGCGGCTACTACCAGCCCCAACACGCCCACGAGGAGGCGCTGCCACAGGTTTAGACCGGCCGGCTTTACTGAGTGTCGTGCCATAGCCACTAATAGTAAATGTTTTCAATTCTATGCGCGCAGATAGCAGCCCCGGCAGCGAAGAAAATCACTCCGGGGCTGGGCCTGGCGTGCTTACCGCGGCTACCGCGGACGGGCGCGCGTCCGGCGGTTACTGGCGGTAGCTGGCGAGGAAGTTGCCCAGGCGTTCGATGGCGCTGTCCAGCTGGGACGCCCACGGCAGGGTGACCACGCGGAAGTGGTCCGGGTCCGGCCAATTGAAGCCGGTGCCCTGCACCATGAGGATCTTCTCCGCGCGCAGGATGTCCAGCATCAGCTTGGAATCATCGTGGATCTCGTAGACGTTCGGGTCCAGCCGCGGGAAGGCATAAAGTGCGCCCATCGGCTTCACGCAGCTGACGCCGGGGATTTCATTGAGCTTTTCGTAGGCGATGTTGCGCTGCTTGAGCAGGCGGCCGCCCGTACCGGTCAGCTCGTAGATGGACTGGCGCCCGCCGAGCGCGACCTGGATGGCGTGCTGGGCCGGGACGTTGGGGCACAGGCGGGTGCCGGCGAGCAGCTCTAGGCCTTCGATGAAGCCGGAGGCGTGGTTCTTCGGGCCGGTGAGCACCATCCAGCCGGCGCGGTAGCCGGCCACGCGGTAGGCCTTGGACAGGCCGTTGTAGGTAATGCACAGCAGATCCGGGGCCAGGGAGGCAATGGAGGTGTGCTTCGCGCCGTCGTAGAGGATCCGGTCGTAGATTTCGTCGGCCAGGATGAGCAGGTCGTGCTCGCGGGCGATGTCCACTATCTGTTGCAGCGTCTGCCGGGAGTAGACCGCGCCCGTCGGGTTGTTCGGGTTGATGACCACGATGGCCTTGGTCTTCTCCGTCACCTTGGACTTGATGTCCTCGATGGACGGATTCCAGTCGTCTTCCTCGTCGCACAGGTAGTGCACCGGGGTGCCGCCGGCCAGGGAGGTGGCCGCCGTCCACAACGGGTAATCCGGGGCCGGGATGAGGACCTCGTCGCCGTCGTTGAGCAGCGCCTGGGTGGTCATGGAAATCAGCTCGGAGACACCGTTTCCTAGGTAGACGTCTCCGACGTCGAAGTGCGGGAATTCCTCCAGCTCGTAGCGGGTGACAATCGCGCGGCGGGCGGGGATGATGCCCTTGGAGGTGGAATAGCCCTGGGAGGTGGGCAGCGCGGCGATCATGTCGCGCATGATGACGTCCGGGGCGTCGAAGCCGAAGACCGCCGGGTTGCCCGTGTTGAGCTTCAAAATGCTGTGGCCGTCGAGCTCCATGCGCTCTGCCTCGGCCGAGACCTCCCCACGGATGTCGTAGGCGACACCCTTGAGTTTGTCGGATTGGTCAAAAACTCGGCGGTTTGGCGTGGTAGTCATGCCGCAATTGTGCCACTTTTTCGACCGCGGTGACGAGATTTAGGCCGGGAGTGCCCTAATCGCTGTGCTTCTTGGCGTCCTTGGACTGGCTCCAGTTGTCCACGCGGCGCTTGGCGAAGTCGAGGGCCTGGCCGGTCAGCTCGCCCGCGGTCTGTTTGTTGTGGGCCCACATCAGGGCGCGCTGTTCGGCCTGGGTGGCCAGGATTTCCTTGCGCTTTTGGCGCTCTACCTGGCGCGGGCTGGGCGCATGCCAGGAACTGGGGCCGACCTTGAGCACGTATAGCGCGATCCACAGCACCGGGATGAGCAGGAAGGCGGCGACGGAGGCAGACATCAGCCCGACCGCGGCACCGACCCCGGCCGCGCCGAAGGCGCCGATGAACGCGGAGGTCCCGCCGATGGTTAGCAGCAGGCTACCGATGAGCCCGGTGGCCAGCTTGGGTTTGCGGCCGGCTTCCCAGGCGCGCTCGACGTCGGCGCGGGAGTAGATTTTCGGCTCGGCGATGGGCTGGTCCGGGATGTCGGTGAACAGGGGGACGATGTCGCGCCTGGTGCGCGCCCCCATGACGGAATCGGAGCGTTCCTCGAATTCGTCCACGCTCAGGCGGCCCTCGCCGACGGCCTTGGCCAACGCGGTCAGGGCGTCGTTGCGTTCGGCATCAGACAGGCGCAGGGAATCGTCGTAGCTCATACCCAAAAGTCTATCCGTTCTTGCCGCCGCAGTCGCCATCCTGCGCGTTGCCGTCCCCAACAGCCTCAGAGCCAGCAGCCCCGGACCCTTGCCCGTTGTGGCTAGCCTCGTGGCGCTTGAGGTTCTCGTGCTCGGCGTTGTCGCGGTCGCGCAGCTCGGCCAGGGAGGTCGGCTCGGAATCCTGCGCCGGCGTCTGTTCCACGACGCGGGCGCGGTAGGTGGAGCGCTTGCCGGTGACCGGGTCCTTTTCCTGGCACAGGCTGGCCAGGATGGGGAAGATGAGCACGGTCAGGGCGCCGCCGGCGATGAAGAGCGAGGATTGCTCGTTGTCCATGATCCCGGAGCTGACCGCGATGGAAGTTACCGCCACGATGATGGGCAGGCCCGTGGCCGCGTAGAAAGCGACCTGGAGGCGCTCGCGCACAGTCTCGATTTCGGAGCCGGTGTGGTGGAGGTTCTCGCGCAAAAAGACCGGCAGGCCGCGGGTGACGAGGATGAGCAGCGGGATGCTCACTACGAGCAGCGGCCGGCTGGTGATGACGTTCCAGTCGATCGACATGCCGGAGACCACGAAGAAGACGGGGATGAGCATGGAATAGCACAACACGTCCAGGCGGTGCTCGAGGCGCTGGTGGAACTCGTTCGGGATGATCTGGTGGAAAATCATGCCCGCGGCGAACGCTCCCAGCACGATGTCGAGCTCGAAGACCGCGGCCACCGCCATCAACACGGCGAGCACCAGCATGATGAGCCGCAGGATGGTCTGGTTCGTCGACCCGGCGCCCTGCAGAAAGGCGTTGCGCACCAGCGGCATGGCCTTGGCGACCACGCCCGGCACCATCGCCAGGGCCACCGCGATGGCGAAAAAGCCCAGCAAGATAAGCCCGGTCTGCCAGGTAGAACGCGTGGACAGCAGCAGCGCCATCGCCAGGATGGGGCCGACCTCACCAATGGCGCCGTGGATCATGACTGAGCGCCCCACCTGGGTGCCCATCATGCCGTTCTGCTTGAGCATCGGCGTGATGGTGCCCAGCGCCGTTGAGGTCACCGCGATGGCGATGACGATGGCCAGCGGCAGGTTATCGAAGCGGAAGATCGCCCACGCGCCCAGCAGGCTCGCCGCCAGGCACATCGCCCACGTGGAGGCCGCCGTGCGGGCTTCCTTGGACTTCAGCGAGGCGATGTTGATTTCGAAGCCGGCCAGCAAGAACAACGCACCGACGCCAATCTCGCTGAGCATCTCGATGCCCGGGTCCTCGTGGGCCAGATCCAGCACCGACGGGCCGATAATCATGCCGAAAATCAGCAGCAGCGGCACCGCCGGCAGCCGCCGCCCAGTCATGAAGGAAACCAGGGGCGCGGCCAGCGCAGCGGCCATAATCCACGCGAAGGAGACCAGCGAATTCGTAATTCCTTCGTCACTCGCCGCCAGAATCAGGGCGGCGCCGGAGTCGCTATTGAACACCTGCTATACCTTAGCCGGAACAGGCCTTTTTCCCAGAACTCAAGCGGCGTCACGCAGCTCACTCACGATGCCGCAGCCGACGCCCGCCTTAGTCGTCCTGGTCGGAGTCTGCTTCAGTGCCCGGCTCGGCATCCGACGCCGAGCGACTAGCCGGGGCCGAAGGAGCAGCGGGCGCTGCGGGTGCGCTAGGAGCGCTGGGCGCCTTGGGTGCGCTCGGCGCTGCCGGCGCGGAAGGCGCAGAAGGCGCCTGGGGAGCTGTGGGCGCAGAGGGAGCCTTCGGCGCAGCCGGAACGGAAGGAGCGCTTGGCGCAGCGGGTGCGCTCGGGGCACTAGGCGCGGAAGGTGCCTGGGGAGCAGCGGGCGCAGAAGGAGCCTTCGGCGCGGCCGGGGCTGAAGGTGCGCTGGGCGCGGCCGGCGCAGAAGGTGCCTGGGGAGCTGTGGGAGCCGAAGACGCGGGGCTTGCCGGAGCGGCAGGTGCGCTCGGAGCACTTGGTGCAGCGGGAGCGCTAGGCGCAGCCGGCGCGGAAGGACTGCTGGGCGCGGCCGGTGCCGTCGGAGCACTGGGGGCAGCGGCCGGAGCGGCCGGCGCGGTGGGAGCGCTCGGGGCAGTGGGGGCACTGGGGGCACTGGGTGCTGCGGGCGCGCTAGGTGCTGCCGGGGCCTTGGAAGCAGGTGCCGCTGGGGTTGCCGGCTGGGCTGGCGTGGCGGTTTCTGGGTTCGCTGTTTCTGCTGTGTCGGTGGTGTTTTCGGTGGGCTGCGCGGTCTTGCGGGTCAGGCGGATGGGCTCGCCGAGGAAGGCCTTGGGGCGGGCCGGTGGCAGGGCGCCGTCGGCATCGGTGGCGATGGAGCTGCGCAGCATCTGGGCGACGTCGGTGACGGGCGTCCTGCCCTCGTTGAGGGTCTTCACGCCGCCGGTGAGCATGACGTTGCAGAAGGGGCAGCCGGTGGCGATTTCCTCGGCGCCGGTGGACAGTGCTTGTTCGGTGCGGAACTCGTTGACGCGGGTGCCGAGCTTTTCTTCCATGAACATGCGGGCGCCGCCGGCGCCGCAGCAGAAGGCGGAGTCGCGGTTGGCGTCCATCTCGTTGACTTGGACGCCGGTGGCCTCCAGCAGCTCCCGGGGCGGGTCGTAGACCTGGTTGTGGCGGCCCAGGAAGCACGGGTCGTGGTAGGTGATGGGCTTGCGGTTTTCCGCGGTGCGGGGCACCGGCGTGAGCAGCCCGTCGCGGACCAGGCGGTTGAGCAGCTGCGTGTGGTGGAAGACGTCGAAGTGGCCGTCGAAGTCCGGGTACTCGTTGCGCAGCGTGTTGAAGCAGTGCGGGCAGGTGGTGATGATCTTGCGCTGCCCGGCGGGCACGCCGTCGAAGGTCTCGTTGAGGGTGGCGACGTTTTCCTGGGCCAGCATCTGGAACAGGAACTCGTTGCCGGCGCGGCGGGCGGGATCACCCGTGCAGGTCTCCCCGGTGGCGAGCACGCCGAATTTCACGCCGGCGGTGTGCAGCAGATCGACGACGGCGCGGGTGGTGACCTTGGCGGCGTCGTCGTAGGCGCCGGCGCAGCCGACCCAGAACAGGTATTCCAGGTCCGCGAAATCGGTCTCGTCCTCACCGATGATGGGGACCTCAATGCCGTCGGCGCGGGCCTGATCCACCCAGGTGCGGCGCTCAGAATTGTTGCGGCCCCACGGGTTGCCTTTGGTTTCCAGGTTCTTGAACAGGCCGGTCAGCTCCGAGGGGAAGTCGGACTCGGCCAGCACCTTGAAGCGGCGCAGATCCGCGACGTGGTCGAGGTGCTCAATGTCGACCGGGCACTGGTCGACGCAGGCGCCGCAGTTGGTGCACGACCACAGGACATCGTCATCGATGACCCCGGCCATGGACAGCACGTCCACGCCCGCGTGCGGGTTGTAGTTATCCACCGCGGCGGAACCGAGGTCCATGACCAGCTTCTTTGGCGACAGCGGCTTGTCGGTATTCCAGGCCGGGCACAGATCCTGGCAGCGCCCGCACTCGGTGCAGGTGCCGGTATCCAGCAGCATTTTCCAGCTGCCCGGGGTGAGGTCTTCTTCCAGATCCGGGGTCGGCAGCTTGCCCAGGGCCTTGTCGCCATCCGGGTTGCGCTGGAAGAAGATGTTGAAAAAGGCCAGGAAGCGGTGCCACATCACGCCCCAGGTAAAGCGGCGGGAGATGAACACGATAAACGCTAGGCCAGTTAGCAGCTTGAACAGCGCGAAGGCCTGGATAAGGCCGGGGGAGGCCGGCAGTAGTTGCGACAGCGGGAGGCTGACAAAATCGGTGGCCCAGCTCCCGCCGCCGTAGGTGGCGAGCTTGGAGGCCTTGACCAACAGCATGCCGAGTCCCTCGGAAAAGACGATGGCCTCGACCAGGTAGGCGCTGGTGGTCTGCGAATTATAAAAGCGGCTGCCGCGCTCAGTATGGCCGAGCTTTAAGCGGACGGCGACGAGGAAGCCGATGCCGGCAACGGTGCCGAGCGCCAAGACCTCTTCGAGGAAGTGGTAGACCGGCCAGTCGCTCAGCAGCGGCCAGCCGCCGGCCGGGTTGAAGGCCTGGATATAGGCCTCAAACCAGACCAGGATGCCGAAGAGGAAGCCGATCATGACCAGCCAGTGCGCGGCGTTGACTAGCGGGCGCCCCTTGAAGTGGGTGTGCCCGAAGACCTCCACCAGCACGCGGCCCAGGCGCCGCAGCGGCTGGTCGAAGCGGTTGAGCTGGGTGGGCCCGCCGGAGCGGATGAAGGTAAACATGCCCCAGGCGCGGTAGCCGAAATACGCCCAGACGGGCAACGAGAGGACAACGGCGATCCAGCCGGCTAGCATGGGCGGGCTCCTTCATTGGCTGCGGATAAGTCAGGGGGAAGTACCTTACCTAGCCTAAAGGGTAGGTCTTGGTTTTAAGATTTCATATTCATCCGCCAGTAAGCGCCGCGCTGCGCGAGCAGCTCGGAGTGGCTGCCCTGCTCGACGATGCGCCCGTTGTCCATGACGATGATGACGTCCGCGTCCCGGATGGTAGAAAGCCGGTGCGCGATGATGAACGAGGTGCGGTTGGCCCGCAGCGCGTTCATGGCGTCCTGGACCAGCATCTCGGTGCGGGTATCGACCGAGGAGGTGGCCTCGTCCAGGATGAGCAGGGCGGGTTGGGCCAAAAAGGCGCGGGCGATGGTGATGAGCTGGCGCTCGCCGGCCGAGACCGAGCCGCCGTCCTGGTCGATGACGGTGTCGTAGCCATCCGGCAGCGAGTGCACGAAGCGATCCACGAAGGTGGCCTGGGCGGCCTCGACGACCTCCTCGTCGGTGGCATCCAGGCGCCCGTAGCGGATGTTGTCAGCGATGGTCCCCTTGAACAGGACCGCGTCCTGGAGCACCATGCCGACCTGGCTGCGCAGCTCGCCGCGGGAGAGCTCGGCGGTGTCCGTGCCGTCGAGGAGGATCCGGCCGGAGTCGATGTCGTAGAAGCGCATGATGAGGTTGACCAGCGTGGTCTTGCCCGCCCCGGTGGGCCCGACGATGGCGGCCGTCTGGCCGGGCTCGACGCGCAGGTTGAGCCCCTCGATAAGCGGGGTTTCCTCGTCGTAGGAGAAACTCACGTCGCGGAACTCGACTAGGCCGCGGGCGCGCTGCGGCGAGCGGCCTGCGCCCGGCACCGGATCCGGGGACTGCTCGTCGGCGTCCAAGAACTCGAAGACGCGCTCGGCCGAGGCGACACCGGACTGGATCTGCTGCATCATGCCGCCGAGCTGGCCCAACGGCTGGTTGAACTCGCGGGAGTACTGGATGAACGCGGTGGCATCGCCCAGCGTCATCTGCCCGTTGGCCACGCGCAGGCCGCCGAGGACGGCGATGGCCACATAAGACAGGTAGGACACGAACTGCATGATGGGCATCATCATGCCGGACAGGAACTGCGCGGAGGCGCTGGCCTCGTAGAGCGCGGTGTTGCGGTTATCGAATTCCTCCCGCATGGCCTGGGTGCGCCCGAAGATGAGGGACAGCTCCTGGCCGGTAAAGGACTCCTCGACCTGCCCGTTGAGCTGGCCGGTGGAGCGCCACTGGGACACGAACTGGCGCTGCGAGCGGGTGCCGATGACCGCCATGATGACCCCGGTCAGCGGGATGGCCAGGAGCGCGACGAGCGCGAGCTGCCAGGAGACCGTGAACATCATGACGGTAATGCCCACCACGAGCAGGAGGTCGTAGAACAGCTGGGACAGCGCCTGCTGGAGGGCCTGCTGGACGTTGTCCAGGTCGTTGGTGGTGCGCGAGAGGAGGTCGCCGCGCTGGGTGGTGTCGAAGTAGCTCAGCGGCAGCCCGTGGATCTTGGCCTCGACGTCTTGGCGCAGCTGGAAGACCGTGTCCATCACCAGGCGGTTGAGCACCAGCCCCTGCCAGAGCTGGAAGCCCGAGGCTAGGACGTACATGGCGATGACAATCAGGATGAGCTGGCCGAGCTTGGTGAAGTCGATCCCGCTGCCGGGTACCAGATCCATCGCGGCCGCCATGTCGGCCATCCGGTCGTGGCCGGCCTGGCGCAGGCCCTCGACGGCCTGCTCGGCGCTCAGCCCGGCGGGCAGCTGGCGCGAGACGACGCCGGAGAAGATGACATCCATCGCGCGCCCGAGCACCCGGGGAGCGTAGACGGTGAGGAAGACGCATCCGACGGTCAAAAGCCCCACGAAGGCGAGCTGCCACTTGTACGGCGCGAGCAGGCCCACCAGCCGGGTGGCCGAGGGCCAGAAGTGTTTGGCCTGGCGGGGCGCGGCCCCGGACCAGTCGTCGCCGGAGACCTGGGACTCGAGGGCCGCCAGCTCTTCGTCGGTGGGCCGGGAATCGGTGGGCTGGGAAGTGGAAGGAGTATCAGCCATGGTCTAGGCCCTCGCAGTCTCTTGGGATTCGACGATTTCTTGGTACGTCGGGGAGGTGGTGAGCAATTCTTCGTGGGTGCCGCGGGCCACGATCCGTCCGGCCTCGAGCACGAGGATCTGGTCCGCGTCCTGGATGGAGGCCACGCGCTGGGCGACGATGATAGTGGTCGCGGCCCGCGTGCGTTCCTGCATGGCCTCGCGCACGCGGGCATCGGTGAGCACGTCCAGGGCCGAGAAGGAGTCATCGAAGAGGTAGACCTTGGGTCGGGCGACCAGCATGCGGGCGATGCACAGGCGCTGGCGCTGGCCGCCGGAGACGTTCGTGCCGCCCTGGGCAATCGGCATGTCGAGGTCCTCGACGAAGCCGGCCTGGGCGATGCGCAGGGCGTCCCACAGGTCGGCATCGCTAGCTGCCGGGTTGCCCATCCGCAGGTTGCTGGCCACGGTGCCGCTGAACAGGTAGGGCTTCTGCGGGACCATGCTGACGCGCTCGACCAGGGCGGCCCTAGACATCAGCGCGGCGTCCGCGCCGTCGATGAGCACCTGGCCGGAAGCTGGCAGGTAGAGCCGCGGAATGAGCGAGAGCAGCGTCGTCTTGCCCGCGCCGGTGGAGCCGATGATCGCGGTCGTGCGGCCGGGGCGCGCGGTGAAGCTGATGTCGCTGAGCACGGGTTCCTCGGCGCCGGCGTAGCTGAAGCTGACCTCGCGCATCTCGACGGTGCAGCCAGTCCCCGCGGCCGGCGGGTCCTGCGGGTGGGCCGGCTCGTCGATGCTGGGCGAGTGGGCCAGCACCTGAGTGATGCGCTTGGCGCAGACCATCGCGCGGGGGAACATGACGGCCATAAACGAGCCCATCATGACCGCGGCGAGGATCTGCAACAGGTACTGCAGGAACGCCGTCAGGGAGCCGACGGCGACGTCGCCGGCCTCGACGCGGTGGCCGCCGAACCACAGCACCGCGCCGGTGGCGACGTTGAGGATGACGGTGATGATGGGAAACATCAGCACGAAGAGCTGGCCGATGCGCAGCGACAGCTGGGTGAGACTCCGGTTGTCCTCGGTGAAGCGCTCGGTCTCGAAACGCTCGCGCACGAAGGCGCGCACCACGCGGATGCCGGCGATTTGTTCGCGGACCGTGCCGTTAAGCGCGTCCAGCTGCAGCTGCATGCGGCTAAACAGCGGCACCAGCTTGGCGATCAACAGCCCGATGGCCACCAGCAACACGCCCACGGAGACCCAGACCAGCCAGGACAGGCCGGCATCTTCGCGGATGGCCATGATGACGCCGCCGACGGACATGATAGGCGCGGTGATGATGAAGTTGAGCGCCATCAGGTAGACCATCTGGACCTGCTGGACGTCGTTGGTGGCCCGGGTAATCAGCGTCGGCGTGCCGAAGCGGTGCAGGTCCTCGGAGGAAAACCGGGTGACCTTCGCAAAGACCTCCCGGCGCAGGTCCCGGCCCAGCCCCATGGCGGTGCGGGCGCCGAACCAGACCGCGGCCACGGCGGTGAGCACTTGGACCAGGGCCACGGCTAGCATGATGGAGCCGGTGCGCCAGATATAGGGCACGTCGCCGCGGGAGACGCCCTCATCAATGATGCTGGCGTTCAGCGAGGGCAGATAGAGCGTCGCCGCAGTCGAGGCTGACTGCAGCACGAGCACTGCGATGACGAAGCCGACGTAGGGCTTCGAGCGGCTCATAATAATTCGGATAAGTTCCACGCAGGCAATAGTAACCTATGGCTGGGACACCGGCCTGGAGCTGCGCACAGTGGTCGGCGTGGGGATCGGGGACAGCTTGGTGCTTAGAAGCACAGCGGCGCCAAGCTGGCGCGGTTGATTACGGCGTCCCAGTCGGTGGGCGCCGCGGGCTCCGCGGTCGCCGCGGCGGGGTGGAAGCAGCCCTCCCAGGTAGTAATGGCCAGTCCGCGGGCGTGCAGCTCCAGGACCAGCAGATCGGGGTTCGCATGGTTGCTCAGTGCATGTAGCTCGCGGTGGGTGATGTCGCCGTCGGAGCCGACGCGCACGTTGCCGATAAGCCGCAGGTGCGGCGTGCCGTCGGTGGGCGTGCCCGGGGCGGCGAAGTGGCGTAGGAACCCGAAGGGGGCGGGCCGGGAGGAGATGAGGTCGACACACATGCCGGCCCCAATGAGTCGTTCCGTGGCGGAAAGCGCGGCGGGGCCGTCGCCGATGACAGCGACGCGCGAGCCGAGGGCGCTGGGCATGATGACCTCCTTAGTGCAATTCGTCTAGACCGTACTGTCTGTAAATATAGTCCGAGTGGTTCAGTATGGGGACAATTATATTCTGCCCGTTCCCCAAGTACAACGCCCCCGCGGGTGCCCGGAGCTGGAATTTCGGCTGCGCGAACCGCGCGCATTCCCTAGAGTAAGGTGCACTGACCCCAAAGGAGCGCACTTAAAATAATGACAACAAACGTGAACCTGCTGGGTGGTGGTAAGAATTATCGCGACGCCAGCCAGAGTCCGGAAGGAACCCGGGACACCGCGCCGCTGCCGCCCGCGGTAGCCGCCGCCAACCAGGAACTGGTGGACCACTGGGCGGACAAGCTGTACAACGCCAGCGCGGAGGACATCATGGACTTCACCGTGACCCACGCGCCGGGCCGCGTGGCGGTGACCATGTCCATGGAAAACACCGTGCTCGCCGAGCTGGCCCACCAGGCTGGGCTCGACGGGGATCTGCTCTTCATCGACACCGGCTTCCACTTTCCGGAGACCCTGCAGACCGCCGACGCCGTCGAAAAGCGCTACCCGGACCTGCCGCTGCGCCGCATCCGGCCCCTGCTGACCCCGGAGGAGCAGGACGAAATCTACGGCCCGCGCATGTACTCCTGGGACGTGGCCTCCTACAACCGCATGCGCAAGGTGGAGCCGCTGAACATGGCCATGGACGACTACGTCGGCTGGATCACCGGCCTACGCCGGGCGGACTCCGAGCACCGCGCGGAAGCCCCGGCGCTCAGCCTGGACCGCACGGGCCGGCTCAAGATTTCGCCGATCATCACCTGGGACCTGGATGACACGGACGCCTACATCCGCGACCACGACCTCATCATCCACCCCCTTACCCTGCAGGGGTACCGCTCCATCGGGTGCGCGCCCCTGACCTTCCCCGTGGCAGAGGGCGACGACGCCCGCTCGGGACGAGTATTCGCTGACGGCAAGACAGAATGCGGGTTACACGAATAATGACTGCACTTTCCCCTCACCTGAAAGATCTAGAAAACGAATCCCTCCACATCCTGCGCGAGGTAGCCGGCCAGTTCGACAAGGTCGGGCTGCTCTTTTCCGGCGGCAAGGACTCCGTGGTGGTCTTCGAGCTGGCGCGCCGGGCCTTCGCCCCGGCCACCGTGCCCTTCGAGCTGCTCCACGTGGACACCGGGCACAACTTCCCGGAGGTCATCGAGTTCCGCGACCGCCTAGTCGAGGAATCCGGCGCCCGCCTGCACGTGGCCAAGGTCCAGGACTGGATCGACCGCGGCGACCTGCAGGAGCGCCCCGACGGCACCCGCAACCCCCTGCAGTCCGTCCCGCTGGTTGAGACCATCGCCGAGCGCGGCTACGACGCCGTACTGGGCGGGGCGCGCCGCGACGAGGAGCGCGCCCGCGCCAAGGAACGCATCTTCTCCGTGCGCGACTCCTTCGGCGGCTGGGACCCGCGCCGCCAGCGCCCGGAGCTGTGGAACCTCTACAACGGCGCCAAGATGGCCGGGGAAAACATCCGCGTTTTCCCGATCTCCAACTGGACCGAGTCCGACATCTGGGAATACATCGGCGCCCGCGGCCTCAAGCTGCCCGAAATCTACTACTCCCACCAGCGCGAGCTGTTCAACCGCAACGGCATGTGGCTGGCCCCCGGCGAGTGGGGCGGGCCGGCCGAGGGCGAGGAGCTGGTGACCAAGACCGTGCGCTACCGCACCGTCGGCGACATGTCCTGCACCGGTGCGGTCGAGTCCACCGCCTCCACCCCGGATGAGGTGCTGGCCGAGATTTCCATTTCCACCCTGTCCGAGCGGGGCGCCACCCGCGCGGACGACAAGCTATCCGAGTCCGCCATGGAAGATCGCAAGAAGGAGGGCTATTTCTGATGCCTACCACCCAAAGCCCGTCCCCGGTCCAGGGAGTGGATCAGCTCAAAGAGCGCGAGACGCTGCGCCTGTGCACCGCCGGTTCCGTAGACGACGGCAAGTCCACCTTCGTCGGCCGCCTGCTGCACGACACCAAGTCCGTGCTGGCCGATCAGATGGAGTCCATGGAGCGCAGCAGCGCCGACCGCGGCTTCGACGGCATGGACCTGTCCCTCTTGGTCGACGGCCTGCGCGCCGAGCGCGAGCAGGGGATCACCATCGACGTGGCCTACCGCTACTTCGCCACGGACAAGCGCACCTTCATCCTGGCGGACACCCCGGGGCACGTGCAGTACACCCGCAACACCGTCACCGGCATGTCGACCTCCCAGGTCGTGGTGCTGCTTATCGATGCCCGCCACGGCGTGGTCGAGCAAACCCGCCGGCACGCCAACGTCGCGGCCCTGCTGGGCGTGCGCCACGTCATCCTGGCCGTCAACAAGATCGACCTGGTGGACTACGACGAGGCGACCTTCCGCGCCATCGAGGAAGAATTCGGCACCCTGGCTGCTCGCCTGGGCTTGAGCGATACGCAGGTCGTGCCGATTTCCGCGCTCAAGGGCGACAACGTGGTCGAGCCCTCCACCCAGATGGACTGGTATGCCGGGCCGACCGTCCTGCAGGCGCTCGAGGAGGTGCCGGTTACCGGCGGCCGGGCCGAGGACTTGGGCTTCCGTTTCCCCATCCAGTACGTCATCCGCGAGCACGCCAGCGACTACCGCGGCTATGCCGGCCGCGTGCAGGCGGGCTCTATCGCCGTGGGCGACACGGTGACCCTGCCGGAAGGCCGCACCAGTACGGTTACCCACATCGACACCACCGATGGGGAGGTAGAGGCCACCCGCGCCGGCGAATCCGTTGTGCTGCGCCTGGCCGACGACGTGGACCTGGCCCGCGGAGACCTCATCGCCGGCACGGACCGGCCGGAGGCCACCCGCGAGTTCGCCGCCACCGTCGTCGCGCTGACCGACAAGGACCTAAAGCCCGGCCCGATGGTGCACCTGCGCTACGGGACCGCCGTGGTCAAGGCCCGCATCACCCAGGTCGAGCGCACCCTGGACCTGGACGGCGTGGCCGACCAGGAAGACCCGGAGGCGGTCACCCTCAACGAGATCGCGCACGTGGTGCTCCAGACCCCGGTCGAGCTGCCGGTCGAGGACTACGCCGCCCGCGGCGCGGTGGGTAACTTCCTGCTGGTCGACCCGAGCACGGGCAACACCCTGGCCGCCGGCTTCGTGGGGCGGCGGCTGCGATAGCGCGCTGCGTGTTAAACCCCGGCCGCCGTGCTAAGTCCGCCGGCGTCCAAGTAAGATCTAAAACATGAGATGCATCGCTGATAAACCGCTGTTTGTGGCTGCCGTCGACGCCGAAGCGGCGCACGTTCCTGACGACGCCGCACTGCTGATTACCGGCATTGGGACGCTGCCGGCCGCAATCTCCCTGACCGAGGTTCTGACCGAGGCCCGCCTGCGCGACGAGATGCCCTCCCGGGTGGTCAATATCGGCACCGCCGGCGCCCTGCACGACGGCCTGGCCGGCGTCTTCGAGGTGGACGCGGTCACCAAGCACGATTTCAAGCTGGAGGTCCTGTCCGACCTCGGCAAGTACCTGCTGCCCGAGCGCATCGAGCTGCCCACCTCCGGGCGCCTGCCGGTGCGCGCCCTGGCCACCGGCGACCTTTTCGTCTCCGACACCCAGACCCGCAACCGCCTGGCCCAGGAATCCGCCCTGTGCGACATGGAAGGCTACTCCGTGGCCGCGGTCTGCCAGCGCTTCGACGTTCCCTGCACCCTGCTCAAACAGGTCTCCGACCCGGCCGACGAGTCCTCCGTGGGCACCTGGGCCGGGGTGCTGGACCGCGGCGCCCGCCAGCTGATGTCCGCGGTCACCGACCTGGGCCTGCTGCCGCGCTAGCCGAGACGCTTAAAACACAACAATGCCCGGACCGGTTGTTACCGGCCCGGGCTAAAGCGTGCGCGCAGCTTCGTTAGCGCTGCGGGCTCATGGAGTGGAAGAGCTCAGCGACCTTTTGGCGCGGGGTGGGCTCCTGGCTATCGGAGTCCTTGTCCTTCTGCTTCTCGCCGGTGGAGATGTCCAGCTCGTTCGGGTCGATCTCGCCGGAGCGCAGGCCGGTCATCTCGGCGTAGTAGCGCAGCATGACGGTGATGGTGGCGGCCACCGGCACGGCCAGGAAGGCGCCGATGATGCCCGACAGCGTCGAGCCGATGGTCACGGACAGCAGGACCACGGCGGCGTGCAGGCCCATGGCCTTGGACTGCAGCAGCGGCTGCAGGAGGTTGCCCTCCACCTGCTGGACAATGACGATGAGGGCGAGCGCCAGCAGGGCGTTGGTCAGGCCGTTGGAGACCAGCGCGATGACGACGGCCAGGGCGCCGGCGGTGACCGCACCGATGATCGGGATGAAGCTGGCGAAGAAGGTCACCACGGCGATGACGAAGGCCAGCGGCACCTGCAGGGCCCACAGGCCCAGACCGATGAGCGCGGCGTCCACGAAGGCGACGGCGGCCTGGGCCTGGATGAAGCCGGCCAGGGTGGACCAGATGCGCGAACCTAGCTCCGTGATGTGCCAGCCGGCTGCCGAGCCGGTGTACTTGCGCAGCCACGGCAGGAACTTGTCGCCGTCCTTGATGATGAAGAACGTCACGAAGAGCATGATGACGAAGGCCACCAGGATAGAGCTGGCCGCGGACACGCCGGTCATCACGCCGGTGGCGATGTTGCTGGCCTGTCCCTTGAGGAAGTTTACGGCGTCGTCCATGACGGACTCGAGCTGCCCGCCATCGACGTTGATGGGGGATTCTTCCACCAGGCGGCCCAGCTCATTGATGCCGCTTTCGGCCTGGCTGACCAGCGTGGCGCCCTGGTTGGAGACCACCGGGGCCATGGCGGAGAAGATGCCGACGAAGATGAGTAAGAATGCCAGCAGCGTGGTCACCGCGGCGAGGGCGCGCGGGAATTTGTGGTGGCGCAGCCAGGCCGTGATGGGAAAGAGCACGGTGCTGACCAAAATGGCCAGGATGACCGGCAGGAGCCCGACCCAGATAAACCGCAGAAGGTAGCCGATGACGGCCACGCCCGCGATGACAGCGATGAGCTGCAGGGAGGTGAGCGCGGCGGCCTTTAAGTCGGTGCGTAGTACCTGGGCCTTCTTGTCCGGGTCGCCGGGCGTATCCCGCGCGGTTTCCCGGCCCAGGCCGTGGTCGTCCTGGCTGACCAGGGTGGTGGTCTGGTCCTTCTGGGCGTCTTGTTGAGCGTTTTCCTTGGCCGGTTGGGCGTCCGCCTGGCCCGAGGCGGACGTCTTCCCGTTCCTTATATCGTCATGCTGGCTATCCATAGGAACCAACTATGCCATACAAGCGGTGGCCGCGAAAACGCTGACACCGCCCCTAGCGGCGGATATCGCCGATTTCGCGGATGATGCCGAAGCGGTGCATGGTCACGGAAACGGCCTGCTCCAGCAGGTACGGCAGCAGCTCGCGGCGGCCATCGGCCAGGACCGGCTGGTCGAGGACGACCGAGTTGGACTTGACCGCGGCCTCCTGGACCGGCTGCTCCACCGCGCCAAGGGCGCGGATGCGGGCCGAGGACATCTCGGCGACCTCGTTGGCGAACTCCTCGGTGCTGGCGGTGCGGGCCCGGAAGCCCATGTCGCGCAGGTCCGCGGCGATATTCGCCGGGGCGGAGAGGTCGATCGGGGTGCCGGTGATGGCGGTGGCCAGCAGCTGGCGGGCGACGTCGCGGACCTTGTAGCCCTCGCCGACGCGGACGGACAGGGCCGACAGCAGCGGGCGGTAGCGGAAGATATTGGCCTCCGAAATCAGGGCCGTGCGGTCGTGGTTGCGACCGAACTCTTCCTGCCAGGCCAGCTGGTCCAGCTCCGCGGCGCGCCACAGCCAGGCGGCGTCGCCCTCGTCTAGGACGGAGTCCAGGCGGTCGGTCCACTGGCGCAGCTCGCCGGCGATGTTGGCCTTGATGTCCACGTCGCGGGCGCGCAGCTCGCCGTCCTCCCAGGTGCCCATCTGCGGCACGTAGTTCGGGCCGCCGGCCTTGGCGCCCGGGCCCATGACGGACTTCTTCCAGCCGCCGAAGGACTGGCGCTGGACGATAGCGCCGGTGATGCCGCGGTTGACGTAGGCGTTGCCGACCTCGACGTGGTCGATCCAGTAGTCGATTTCCTCGTCATCCAGGGAGTGGATGCCGCCGGTCAGGCCGTAGCCGGTGGAGTTCTGCCACTCGATGGCCTCCTCCAGGGTCTCGGCGTGCATGATGCCCAGCACCGGGCCGAAGCACTCGTTGAGGTGGTACCAGGAGCCCGGCTGGACGCCGTCGCGGATGCCCGGGGACCACAGGGTGCCCTCCTCGTTGAGCTTCTCCGGCTTGATGAGCCACTTCTCGCCCGGCTCCAGCTGGGTCAGGCCGCGGTAGAGCTTCTCGCTCGGCGGCTCCGCCAGGCCGTTCATGGTGGTCTTGACCTCGTAGCCCGGGCCCGGGATCAGGGTGCGCACGGAGTCCAGCAGCTGGTTGCGCAGGCGCTCCGAGGTGCCGGCGGCGCCGACGAAGATGACCAGCGAGGCCGCGGAGCACTTCTGGCCGGAGTGGCCGAAGGCGGACAGGTACAGGTCCTCGATGGCCAGGTCCGGGTCGGCGGCAGGGGTGATAATCAGGGCGTTTTTACCGGAGGTCTCCGCCATCAGGTTCATCTCCGGGCGCCAGGACCGGAACAGGGCGCCGGTGTCGGAGGCGCCGGTCAGGATGACGGCGTCGACGTCGTCGTGGGAGATGAGCATCTTACCTGCGTCGCTTTCATCGGTGTAGACCAGCTGGACCAGGTCGGTGTCCAAGCCGTGCTCCTGCAGGCCGGCGTGGATGGCCTCCACGGCGACCTGGGCACAGTGGACCACCTGCGGGGCCGGCTTGATGATGACGGTCGAGCCCGCGGCCAGGGAGGACAGCACGCCGCCAACCGGGATGGCGACGGGGAAGTTCCACGGCGGGGTCACCACGGTCACGCGGTTCGGGGTGAACTTGGAGCGGGCCTCGTCCAGCAGGCGCGCGGAGTGCGCGTAGTAGGTGGCGAAGTCGATCGCCTCGGAGACCTCCGGGTCGGACTGGGTTACGGTCTTGTTGGCCTCGTGAGCCATGACGCTGACCAGGCGGCCGCGGTAATCGGCCAGGCGATCGCCGATGGTCTCCAGGACCTCAGCGCGCTCGTGACCGGTCTTGGAGCCCCAGTTATCGGCCAGGGCCTTGGCCTTGGCCACGGCGGTTTCCACCTCGGCCGGGTCGGTGACCTGGTCAACGGAGTGCTCGCCCGGGTCGGTGTCCAGCCACTTCAGGGCCCACTCGCGGTTGGCCCGCAGCGCCGGGTCGGTGTCCGGCTCGTTGACGAAGCGGCCGGTGACCGGGGCCTGGCGGCCCTGGCCTTCCTCCGCGTTGCGGTCCTGCTGGCGGCGGGCGCCGGCGAAGGTATCCCAGCGGTCTTCCACGGCGCGGCGGAAACGGGCCTCCTGATCCTGCAGCGGGGTCAGGTGATCGCTGCGGGCCTCGTCCGGGGCGAACAGCGCGTAGAGGAAGTTCTGCGGGGCGGAGTTCTCCTCCAGGCGGCGGACCAGGTAGGACACGGCGACGTCGAAGTCTTCCATGTGCACGACCGGGGTGTAGAGGATCTGGCGGCCGCCGAAGACCTTGCGGACGGCTTCCTGCTGTGCCGGGGACATGCCCTGTAGCATCTCGGAGTCCATCATGTCCATGACGCCGCGCTTCTTGCCCAGCTCCGCGGCCAGGGCGGCGGTGTAGAGGTTGTGGGTGGCCACGCCAATCCGCACGGAATCAGCGAACTCTTCGCGCAGGATGTAGTCCAGCAGGCGGAAGTAGTTGGCGTCGACCTCCGGCTTGGTGATGTAGGGGGCGACCGGCCAGCCGTGGACCTCGCCTTGGACGTGCTCCATGGACAGGTTGGCGCCCTTGACCAGGCGGATCTTGATCTTGGCGCCGCCTTCGGCCACGCGCTGCTTGGCGAACTCGGCCAGCTCCTGCAGGGCGGCGAAGGTGTCCGGCAGGTAGGCCTGCAGAACGATGCCGGCCTCCAGCTCCTTGAATTCCGGCTCGCTGAGCAGTTCCTTGAACAGGCGGATGGTCAGGTGGAGGTCGTGGTATTCCTCCATGTCCAGGTTGATGAAGACGTTCGGGCTGCGCTTGGCGGCCTCCTCGTAGAGGGGGCGCAGGCGCTCCTTGAGGCGCTCGACGGAGCCGTCGATGTCCCACGGGTTGAGCTGGGCCACGATGGAAGACGCCTTCACGGACACGTAGGTCACGCGCGGGTTGCGGATTAGAGCCAGGGTGCGCTCGGCGCGGGAGCGGGCCTCGTCCTCGCCGAGGACGGCCTCGCCCAGCAGGTTCAGGTTGAGTTGCTCGCCGGACTCGGCGGCCTTGTCCAGGGTCTTGTTGAGGGCGTCGGACTCAGCGTCGACGACCAGGTGGCCGACCATCTGGCGCATGCGCATGCGGGCCAGGGGCATCACGAGGTTCGGCAGGATCGGTCCGAAGAAACCGCCCAGGCCGATCAGGGAGGCGTTGATCTTGCCGAGGAAGGCCGGGTCGAAGTTTTCGTTAATCTTCTTCAGCGCGTGGGCTGCGACCTTGTCGTCTTCCGGGCGCATAACGCGGTCGACGAAGTCCATGGTGAACTTGACGCCGTCGGTGTCGCGCAGCAGGTCCGCGAGCTGCTCGGTGGCCTGGTCTTTCTCGTTGGCGCTAGCGGCGAGCCAGGTGCGGGCCTGGCGGACGGCGGATTCGACGATGGCTTCGACGTCGTCGGATTCGGGCAAACGGGTGTTGGCGGGAGAAGTCATTGTGGTTCTACCTCTGTATGCGGTGAGACCCGGGCCGGTGGTGGTGGCCCGCTGCGGCTATCCCCAGCTGGCATGCGGGTTAGTCGAGCGTCCCGGGGGATACCCGGGCCGGGTGGAAATGGAAAGTGTTATTTAACGCTTCCGCCGCGTCGAACCTCGTCCCCACTGGGGTGGGGCAGAAGTCCCTGGCGGGGAAAGCAGCCATACGCTTGCCGTGCACGCGGGTGCGCGTGCCGCAGGTTGGACCAATCTTTTCGGCGGAGTGTGCCGGCTATCTATACGGGAGGCCGGTCACTCGCGCGGCGAATCCGCGCCAGAAAGACGTTCAACGCTCACCTTCCTTACCTGGCTAGAGGACAAAGAGATAGAACTAGGTCTGGAGCTAGCACACAGGCACTAGAGCTAAGACTAAGACTCGTGGTTGCGGACGCCCCGGGCGGAACGACCGTTATGTTGTGCAGCCACCCTACCCCCTTTGTGACCTAAGCAACCACAAGCGGGAGGGTGTAATATTGCTTGCTATTGCGGTCATTATAAGAAACCCACACAACTGACGCTAGTGTGTAGGCAAAATTGCCTAATGGGGGTAGAAAGGCTGATTTGTTTCCGCAGGAAGTCCCGACCTAGGGGGTAGGGCGGGGTGGGCAGCTATTACTGGCCGTAGCCGGCCTTGAGCGCCTTGATGGCCAGATCCAGGCGCGACTTGGCCTGGAATTCGGCCAGCAGGTAGGAGATGTATTTCTTAATGGTGCCGTCGGCGTAGCCCGTCGATGCCGCGATCTCCGCGTTCGACTGCCCCTCGCACAGCAGCTCCAGCACCCGGAGCTGTGCCGGGGGAATATCGTGGCTATCCAGTGCGGCCGTCGGGCGCATAGTGGTGGTGTTCTGGAGCTCCGGCAGGTGCTCGACCAAGCGGGTCAGCGACTGCGGCGTGACCACCGTGCCGCCCTTGACGGCTTCGCGCACCGTCTCCAAAATATAGGCGGGCTTCGAGCTCTTCAGGATATAGGCGGCCGCCTTATGGGACATGACGTCCAAGAGAGTGTCGTCATTGTCCATCGCGGTCATCGCGATAAAGACCGGGGGATTGTCCATCTCCCCGACCTTGCGCAGCAGCGTCGTGCCGTCCATTTCCGGCATGTGAATATCTGCCACGATGACGTCGAAATCTTGCTCCCCGAGCAGAGCAAGGGCGGCTTTTCCATTTTCGGCGGTAGCGCCCACCTTCATGTCGTCCGCGCTAGCGAAGTAGTGTCCTAGCGCTTCGAGTACCAGCGGGTCGTCGTCGACGACCAGGAGGTTAATTACCGGCCCGGGCAAAACGGGGACGGGCAGCCGAAGGCCTTTTCAGCGGCGGACTCGTACGGGGCAACGGTAACCGGTGCGTCCTGGGAGCTAAGGGCGGGGGCGCCGCCGATCAGCTGCGAAGAGAGGAGCAACGGGGCGAGGAAACCTGCGAGAGCGTTCATTGGGGGTCCTTTCCAGGGAGTGTTCTAGAGAGTGGTTGAGATGGTAACAAGCGTTAGCATAACTTAACTCAATGATATTCGCCAAGGTTATGTGAGATTACCGACGTGTATAGCTATGTGGCGGAAGAGATAACGTGACTTCCCAAGCGCCGTCGTTCTCTGTGCTGGCGAGCTTGGCGTCGATCGTGGTGGCGATCCGGTGCATAGAGGCCTGGCCGATGCCCGAGGACATCGAGTTGTCGGCCACCCGTGACGTCGCGATCGGGTTGGAAATGGTCAGGCTAATCCATCCCAGATAGGGCCGGACGGTCAGTCTAATCTCCGCACCCGGAGGGGAGTACTTGACGGCGTTGATGCACGCCTCGTTGACGATGGCGGCGACCGCGTCGAGGACGTCCTGGCTAAAGCTGGGATCGAAGTCGTCCAGCATGATCGTAGTCTTAGGTCGTCGGTTCAGCTTCTGGAGCCGGGCGGCTTCTTCGGTCAGCAGCTTCGCGAACGTGGTGGGCTTCTTGCCGGTCTTGTCGCCGATGCCGAGCACCGACTGGGGATCGTCGTTGGCGCTGCGCAGGACGCTGGTCAAGGCGCGGATCTCCGACATGGTCGAGCGCATGGAGTCGCTGAGCTCATCGAGGCGCTCGGCGAGCTTGGGATCCTTGGCGTATTCCAGGCTCAGGGCCTCCAGCTGCATGGTGTTGACGGTCATGCTGGACACGGCCGAGTTGTGCAGCATCTCGGCGAGATCGTTTTGCCGCCTGCGTACGTCGCGGTCCCACTCCACCATGGCCGATTTGTAGCGCCGGGCCGAGTGCCCGTAGGCGCTGCCGATGACGATGCCCAGGCTGACGTAAATGCCCCAGGTGGCGGCCGTGGGGAGGTTGACGGTGGTTTGGTCTGAGGCCGGATCGATGAGGCCGGCCACCCACATCGTCAGCCCCGCGCCCGCGGTGAGCCACACCCGCCCGTGGTAGGCCACGATGGCTGCCAAGACCGGAACGATAAAAATACAGCTGAGGTAGGTGTTGTGCGTGCTGAGCGAGGCGCTCATCCAGATGATGAGAAACAGCGCCGTCATTGCCAGCGGGTAGCGGTAGGCCCCCACGGTCGCGCAGCTGAGCACTATTCCCAGCACCACGGAGACCAACTGGAGTTCCGGCGGCTCCATAGCTGCCCCAAGCAGGCTGAGCAGCAGGCAAAAGGCGCCTACCACGATTGCTGCCCGTTCCAGCGTCATCACGGATCGGAGCTTGCGCAGGGCAGGCAGGGGGCGTAGCGCCGACATGCGGACTCCTTTGGCGAGCGGAACGAGGTGCGGTCTTGATGAAAGTTCTGTATTCAACGTTAGTCCGTAAGGGATCGTCCGAGCTAGGCGGAGTCGGAGTGGTGGAATCAGGAAGGTGGACGTGGTGCGGTGGGGACAGGTGGCATCGTTAGCGCTGCGGTGCTGGCGCCAGTGTTGTGTGCTGCCACGGGCTGAAGATAGAGGAAACCCCCGCCGTCCGAGTCTGTCCCATGCGGTGCTCTTTTTAGGAGCGACGCGAACTCGGGTGGCGGGGGAAGTTCAGTGAAAGAGTCTCGTGCCTCTATTTAGTGGAGGTTTAAGGCTTACTTGGAGGCAGCTTCGGTGGACTCGGCAGCCTCAGAAGCGGAGTCCTCGGAGGAGGACAGGCCCTCGAAAGCGGAGGACAGGCCCTCGCCCTCGGCGCCCTCGGAGGAGCCGTCGATCAGGCCGGAGATACCCTTGATGAGCTGCTCGAAGTCGATGGCGGAGCTGAGGTCGGTCAGGAAGTCGAACATGATAGTTCCTTTCGGTGTAGAAGAATCTGAATCTCTCGAGTAGGAGCAGCCCGGGGTGGTCGAAAAACCAGCCAGTCCCGTTGCTGTTGCGACCGTTCCCGGCTGCTGTGCTTTACAGTCTGCCGAGTTTTGCGCCTCTTGCCTATCCTCTTTCGGATACTTGTTGGAGGTAACTTTCGGACACGCTCGCGGAACCGAAGGTGGACGATGTGCTCTGGCCTGGAAAAACAGGGATATTTTAAAAAAGTTGAGTCGAGTGGGAACAACTTTGGCGGTTGGTGCGTTGTGTAGATTGAGTGGCCAGCACTCAGGTTTGGAACAACTTGAAGCAACCTTCTGTTAGAGTGGCTGACGTACTCATCAGAAGTTGAGCCACAGGCAATCAACTTAAGAGAAACAAACACTTAGAAGGAGAAAAAACTATGAGACGCGCAGTAGGTATTGACCTCGGTACCACTAACTCGGTGGTTTCCGTGCTGGAAGGTGGCGAGGCCACCGTTATCGCTAACTCGGAAGGCTCCCGCACCACCCCGTCCGTCGTGGCATTCGCCAAGAACGGGGAAATCCTGGTCGGCCAGTCCGCTAAGAACCAGGCGGTGACCAACGTCGACCGCACGATCCGCTCCGTCAAGCGCCACATCGGCACCGACTGGACCGTCGACATTGATGACAAGAAGTACACCCCGCAGGAGATCTCCGCCCGCACGCTGATGAAGCTGAAGCGCGACGCGGAGTCCTACCTGGGCGAGGATGTCACCGACGCGGTCATCACCGTGCCGGCTTACTTCGAGGACGCACAGCGCCAGGCCACCAAGGAAGCCGGCCAGATTGCAGGCCTGAACGTCCTGCGTATTGTCAACGAGCCGACCGCCGCCGCACTGGCTTACGGCCTGGAGAAGGGCGAGCAGGAGCAGACCATCCTGGTCTTCGACCTGGGTGGCGGCACCTTTGACGTCTCCCTCCTGGAAATCGGCGACGGCGTCGTCGAGGTCATGGCCACCGCCGGCGATAACTCGCTGGGTGGCGACGACTGGGACCAGCGCATCGTCGACTGGCTGGTCGAGAAGTTCAAGAGCGCCCAGGGCATTGACCTGACCAAGGACAAGATGGCTCTGCAGCGTCTGCGCGAGGCCGCGGAGAAGGCCAAGATTGAGCTGTCCGCCTCCCAGCAGGCCAACATCAACCTGCCGTACATCACGGTGGACGCTGACAAGAACCCGCTGTTCCTGGACGAGACCCTGACCCGCACCGAGTTCCAGAAGATCACCCAGGATCTGCTGGACCGCACCAAGGCTCCGTTCAACCAGGTCATTAAGGACGCCGACATGTCCGTTGGCGATATCGACCACGTCGTCCTGGTGGGTGGCTCCACCCGTATGCCGGCCGTGTCCGACCTGGTCAAGGAACTGACCGGCCGCGAGCCGAACAAGGGCGTTAACCCGGACGAGGTCGTCGCCGTGGGCGCTGCCCTGCAGGCCGGCGTCCTGCGCGGCGAGGTCAAGGACGTACTCCTGCTGGACGTCACCCCGCTGTCCCTGGGCATTGAGACCAAGGGTGGCGTGATGACCAAGCTCATCGAGCGCAACACCACCATCCCGACCAAGAAGTCCGAGACCTTCACCACCGCGGAAGACAACCAGCCTTCCGTCCAGATCCAGGTCTTCCAGGGCGAGCGCGAGATGGCTTCCGCCAACAAGCTGCTGGGCTCCTTCGAGCTGGGCGGCATCGCTCCGGCACCGCGCGGCGTTCCGCAGATTGAGGTCACCTTCGACATCGACGCCAACGGCATCGTTTCCGTGTCCGCCAAGGACAAGGGCACCGGCAAGGAAAACACCATCAAGATCCAGGATGGTTCCGGCCTGTCCCAGGAGGAGATTGACCGCATGGTCAAGGACGCCGAGCAGCACGCCGAAGAAGACAAGAAGCGCCGCGAGGAGCAGGAGACCCGCAACAACGCGGAATCCACCTCCTACCAGACCCGCAAGTTCCTGGACGAGAACTCCGACAAGGTCTCCGAAGAGTCCAAGACCAAGGTGACCGAGGCTGCCGATGCCGTCGACGAGGCCCTCAAGGGCGACGACATCGAGGCTATTAAGTCCGCCGTGGAGAAGCTGTCCACCGTCTCCCAGGAGATGGGCAAGGAGATCTACGAGGCACAGGCTGCCGAGGCCGGCCAGGAAGGCCAGGCCGGTGACGCTGGCGCCCAGGGAGATCCGAACGTCGTCGACGCTGAGGTCGTGGACGAGGACACCGACAACACCGACAACAAGGATGGCGACAAGTAATGACTCAGTTCAACGGAATGCCGGATAACCCCGGCGACCCGGACAACACCGATCCGGAGGCTACCTCGGCGGACCGTGCTGAGGAAGCTGCCGCCGAGGCTGCCGATGCCCAGTCGGCCGCAGGCGACCAAGCCCAGGCCGACGCGGAGGCGGACGCCGCCGAAGAGGCCGTGCTGGATCCCACGCTCGAGGCAGACGTCGACGAGGCCCTGGCCGACGTCGAGGGCGACGTCGACCCGGAGGCGGCCGGCGAGCCGAACCTCGAGGCACAGCTGGCCGAACGCACCGAGGACCTGCAGCGTCTGAACGCGGAGTACACCAACTACCGCCGCCGGACCGAGCGCGAGCGCCAAAGCGTGATCGACAACGCCAAGGCGCAGGTCATCGCCCAGCTGCTGCCCATCCTCGACGACCTCGAGCTGGCCCGCCAGCACGGGGACTTGGAGGACGGCCCGCTCAAGTCCATGGCCGACAAGCTCAACAACGTGCTGCAGGGCCAGAAGCTCGCCGCCTTCGGCGAAGAGGGCGACGCCTTCGACCCGGAGATCCACGAGGCAGTGCAGGATCTCTCCAGCGGCGACGAGAAGGTGCTGGGCACCGTGCTGCGACGCGGCTACCGCGTCGGCGACCGGCTGGTGCGCAACGCGATGGTCATCATCGCCGACCCCAGTGATTCGTCCGCATCCGCGGATGCGGCGGACGGCGGCGCGGACTCGCACGGGTCCGAGCAGAGCTAGTTCCTAATGGTGGCGCCGGGGGAGGTTATCCTCGGCGCCCCTTTTATTTAGTCTTAGATAAAGTTTTTAGTAACCACATAGCGAGGATGAGAAACACTATTTCACCTCGAAAGGAGGAGATGCCCAGTGAGCGCTAAACCAGAATGGGCAGACAAAGATTATTACGCGGATCTGGGGGTCTCCTCGTCCGCGAGCGCTAGCGAGATTAAGCACGCTTACCGCAAACTAGCCCGGGAAAACCACCCGGACGCCAACCCGGACAACCCGGAGGCGCTGGAGAAGTTTAAGAAAGCCGCCGAGGCGTACGACGTCCTTTCCGACGAAAAGGAACGCAAGGAGTACGACGACTTTAAGGCCATGCTGCGCAGGGGCGGCGGTTTCGGCCGGGCAGGAGGCGCCGGATTTCCCGGCGGGTTTCGCCAAACGCACGGGGCGCAAGACTTCGACCTCTCCGACCTCTTCGGGAACGCTGGACAAACTGGAGGCGGTGGTTTTGGGGATATCTTCAGTGGCGTTTTCAACCGCGGCGGTGGTGCTGGCCACGCAGCTCGGCCGACGCGCGGGGCGGACGTCGAAACGGAAATAACCCTCGAGTTCCGCGAAGCCGCCAAGGGCAGCACCATCCCGCTGCAGCTCAGCGGCGAGGCCCCGTGTACCACCTGCCACGGCTCAGGCTCGAAGACCGGCCATACCACCACCTGCACCCAGTGCAACGGCACCGGCTTTACCTCGGAAAACCGTGGGAGCTTCGGGTTCTCCGCGCCCTGCCAGAACTGCGGCAGCACCGGGCAGACAGTCACCGATCCGTGCTCTACCTGCAACGGCACCGGCACCGTCCACCGCACCCGCTCTATCACCGTGCGCATCCCGGCCGGCGTCATCGACGGCCAGAAGGTGCGCCTGGCGGGCCAGGGCGAGGCCGGACCCAACGGCACCCCGGCCGGCGACCTGTTCGTCTCCGTGCACGTGAAACCCGACCCGGTCTTTAGCCGCAAGGGCGACGACCTGGAAATTACCGTGCCGGTTTCCTTCGCGGAGCTAGCGTTGGGCGACACCATTGCGGTGCCGACCCTGGATAGCCCGGTGCGCGTCAAGGTCCCGGCGGGCACGCCGGACGGCCGGACGCTGCGCGTGCGCAACCGCGGTATCCCGACCCGCGGCGGCAAGTCCGGCGACCTGCTGGTCACCGTCCAGGTCAAGGTTCCGAGCAACCTGGACGCCGCCGCCTCCAGCGCGCTGCGCTCCTACGCCCAGGCCGAAAAGGACTCCGGGTTCAACCCCCGCGCCGGATGGGCCGGGGACACCACGCGGAACTAGGAGGTGAGAAGCTATGAGCGAGTTTTCTAGCATGTACGTCATCTCCGTAGCCGCGGAACTGTCCGGTATGCACGCCCAGACGCTGCGTACCTACGACCGCCTGGGGCTAGTCACCCCGGCCCGCACGAGTGGCGGCGGCCGTCGCTACTCGGACCGCGACATCTCGATGTTGCGCAAGATCCAGAACCTCTCTCAAGAAGACGGGGTCAACCTGGCCGGCATCAAGGCGATCATCGAGCTGACCGAGGAGCGCGACAAGCTGGCCGCCGAGCGCGACGACTTGGAAAACGAGGTCGCGCAGCTGCGCGCCGAATTACAAAAGCGCAGCAGCCAGCCGCAGCGCGGCGAGCTGGTCCACGTGCCGCGCTCGACCTCCGTGGTCATGTGGTCCCCGCGCCGCGGTGGCAAGCACCGCCCGGCTTAAGCGTGGGCGTTTGCGCTCTGTTTAGACCGCGCCCTGTGCGCTGTGCGCTGTGCGATGTGCACGGCCGGGTCAATCCCTGTTCCCCGACTGCGGGGGCAGGGATTTTGTTTCTTTCAGCTGGTGGTTTGGCAGGTGATTTGGCTGGTGGTTTGGCTGGGAAAAGAAAACCCCTAGCGGCGGGCGCGTCAACTGGATATGATGGCGGGCAAGAATTCGTGACTGGGCTCACTAAGCGGAGCTTCGTGCGAACGTCTTCACATAAGCCACTTTCAATGCCGACTACCAGTTGAAGGACTTCACACCATGACGCAGTACGCAAACCCCGGCACCCCGGACGCAATTGTTAACTTCCGCGAGCGCTACGACAACTACATCGGTGGGCAGTGGGTCCCGCCGGTCGACGGCGAGTACCTGGACAACATCACCCCCGTGACCGGCGAGGTCTTCTGCCAGGTCGCCCGCGGCAAGGAGGCTGACATCAACCTGGCTATCGATGCCGCCGAGAAGGCCTTCGAGACCTGGGGCAAGACCTCCCCGGCCGAGCGCTCCCTCGTGCTCCTGCGCATCGCGGACCGCATTGAGGAAAACCTCGAGAAGATCGCCGTCGCCGAGACCTGGGAAAACGGCAAGGCCGTGCGCGAGACCCTCGCCGCGGACATCCCGCTGGCCGTGGACCACTTCCGCTACTTCGCCGGCGCCATCCGCGCCCAGGAGGGCGGCATCTCCCAGCTGGACGAGGACACCGTGGCCTACCACTTCCACGAGCCGCTTGGCGTCGTGGGCCAGATTATCCCGTGGAACTTCCCGCTCCTGATGGCCGCGTGGAAGATCGCCCCGGCCCTGGCCACCGGCAACTGCATTGTCCTCAAGCCCGCCGAGCAGACCCCGGCCTCCATCCTCCTGCTCCTCGATCTCATCGGCGATATCCTGCCGGACGGCGTGCTCAACGTGGTCAACGGCCTGGGCGACGAAGCCGGCGCCGCGCTGTCGGGCTCCGACCGGATCGCCAAGATCGCGTTCACCGGCTCCACCCCGGTCGGCAAGATCATCAACAAGACCGCCGCGGACAAGGTCATCCCCGTCACCCTGGAGCTGGGCGGCAAGTCCCCGTCGATCTTCTTCCCGGACATCATGGACGAAGACGACTCCTACCTGGAAAAGTGCGTCGAGGGCTTCGTCATGTTCGCGCTGAACCAGGGCGAGGTCTGCACCTGCCCGTCGCGCGCCTTGGTCCACGAGGACATCGCGGACAAGTTCCTGGAGCTGGCCATCGAGCGCGTGAAGAAGATCAAGATCGGTCACCCACTCGACACCGAGACCATGATGGGCGCGCAGGCCTCCCAGGAGCAGATGGACAAGATCACCGAGTACCTGAAAATCGGCCCGGACGAAGGCGCCGAGACCCTCATCGGCGGCAACGTCAACCAGCTCGACGGCCTGGAAAACGGCTACTACATCGAGCCGACCGTCTTCAAGGGCACCAACGACATGCGCATCTTCCAGGAGGAGATCTTCGGCCCGGTGCTGTCCGTGGCGACTTTCAAGGACTTCGACGAAGCCATCCAGATCGCCAACGACACCAACTTCGGCCTGGGCTCCGGCGTGTGGTCGCGCAGCCAGAACATCTGCTACCGCGCCGGCCGCGCCATCCAGGCTGGCCGCGTGTGGATTAACCAGTACCACAACTACCCGGCGCACGCCGCCTTCGGCGGTTACAAGGAGTCCGGCCTGGGTCGCGAGAACCACCTGATGATGCTGGATCACTACCAGGAGACCAAGAACATGCTCGTGTCCTACTCCGAGAAGCCGACCGGCCTGTTCTAACCTCCTGCCTTCCCACGGGCGATGTCGCCGAGGTGTGAAAAGAACCGCGGATCCGAGAAATACGAACCGTGATCGCCATAAACCGGGTCGGGCCAGGGGCTCGCCCCGAAACCGCGGCTGGTGGGATCGGGGCCGTGGATACCGCCCCACGGTGAGGCAACCGCGTCGATCGGATCCCCTTTCGCCGTCAGCGCATGCACCTGCGGGTCGTCGCCGTGCAGGCGGTAGTCCCGCGTGCTTTCGGCCACCGCGCCGGGACTGCCCAGCAGGACCAGGTTGTCCGCTTCCAAGCCTTCCGACTGGGCGGCGGCGGAGCCGGCGACGACGCTGCCGTAGGAATAGCCCACCACGGTCTGCCGCGCCTCCGGGTAGCGCTGCCGCAACGAACGCTGGAAGCGGGACAGGTCCCGGCCGGCGCGCTGGGCGGGCTCCGCGTGGACCCCGTGCGCGAGGCCGGGCGGGGCGGCGTAACCGGCCCAGGCGATGGCCGGCCCGCCCGTGGCCTGGGCTATCTGCCGCGTCCTGTCGATGGTGCGCTGCCATTTCTCCGGCTCGGCCGAGCCCACCCCTTCGATGAAGGTGGTGACGCTGGCCGGCTCGGTTGCCACCGGCTCCCCGGGCGGCGGGACGAGTGCCACCATCCGGCCTTCCGAGACCTCCAGGAGGCGGATATCCGGGTTGGACCGGGCCAGCTCCTGAACGAAGTCGGAGGAGGTCACCAGGTTGAGCTCGTGGATGGCATTCACACTCAGGTCCTCAAAATCGCCCAGCCACTGCGGCGGCTCCGGCAGCGTGCCCGTGCACAGCGCGTCGATGCTGCGCGCGCACGCCCAGTCCAACCCGTCGCCGATGCCGCGCAGGGCCATCAATAGCGGCGTCGCCGCGGCCCCGCCCAGCGCCAGGACGACGCGGCCCTCCAGGTCTTCTAGGTGGGCGTAAAGCTCCGCGTAAGTGTGCAGGAGCCCGGCGGCCAGCCGCATCTGCTGCGCTTCGGGATCGAGCTGCCGGGCGTAGTGCTGCAGGTTTCGGCTGGCCACCAGCGATGCGTCGCCGCTTAGTCCGGCCCATAATAGCGTAGCCCCATCATGGGTAAGGCGTTCCGAGCGTTCGGCGAGCGTCCCGCTGGCCGCGTCGAGGTCCCCGGCGGCTTGCCGGAGGGCGAGCGAGGTCGTCATCGGAGCTGCCCACCTTCGAAGGCGGAAGCCAGCGTCTCATCGATGCCTACCGCGTGGTCGAGGAAGCGGGAGAGGTCGGTCAATTGTTCCTGGCGGCGCGCCTCCCAGCCGGCGGTGCGGGCGTTCCAGGCGGCGTGTGCGCGGTGGAGCGCCGCCGCCGTCCGAGCGCCGTAGCGCCCCACCGGCGGGAAGGTCTCTCGTACCGGGTAAGGGTAGGTGGCGGATAGTTGTCGGCGGACTAGTTCACGGGCAGAGCTGCTAATAGTTAACTGGTTCATGCCTTTAGTCTGAAGGCTTCGTCCACGCCGGCGCTAGGGCTGTCACGGATCCAGGGCCAGTATTTTCCTCGCAACCCGGCGGATATCCCCCTAGTGTGGAGACCATGAAGATTGCAGCAGTCCAGGTAACCACCGGTCCCGACTGGGCGGAAAACCTCGCCAAAGCCGAAGGTCAGGTACGCATAGCGGCGGCCGACGGCGCGCAACTGGTGGTGCTACCGGAAGCGACCATGCAGGCCTTCGCCACGGGCCGCCTCGACGAGGGCGCCCAAGACCTAGATGGTGAATTTGCTCAGCGCCTGCACGCGCTCGCTAAGGAGCTGAACGTGACCGTGGTGGCGGGCATGTTCAGCCCCGCCGACAGCTACGTCAAAGGCGACAAGACCATCAACCGCGTCTACAACACCGCGCTGATTACCGGCCCGGATATCCACCGCGGCTACGCGAAGATCCACACCTACGATGCCTTCGACTACCGCGAGTCCGACACCGTGCGCCCCGGCGTCGACCTCGTGACCTTCGAGGTGGGCGAGTGGACCGTCGGCGTGGCAGTCTGCTTCGACATCCGCTTCCCGGACCAGTTCCGTGCCCTGGCTCAGCGCGGCGCGCAGCTCATCGTCGTGCCTACCAGCTGGGCCGACGGCCCGGGCAAGCTCGAGCAGTGGCGCCTGCTGTCTGCGGCCCGCGCGCTGGACTCGACCAGCTACCTGTGCGCGGCCGGCCAGGCCCGCCCGGGCGGCAACGACGAGGCGGGCACCCCCTCCGGGCCCACGGGCATCGGCCACTCGGTCATCGTGGACCCGCAGGGCAAGCGCCTGGCCGAGGCCGGCTACGAGGAAGAGATCATTTACGCCGACATTGACGCCGACGAGGTCGCGGAGGTGCGCCGCTCCCTGCCGGTGCTGGAGTCGCGGACCTAAAGCAGCGCACGGCTAGGCCTGGAAACCTGCCGGCTGCCAGTCCGCGGCTTCGCCCCCGACGCGGCTGGCTAGCCGCGTGATGCCCGGGCCGACCACGTGGGTGGGCCGCCCGCCGGCGATGGCGCTGATGGCCGCCGCGGCATCGTCTGTGACCGCGACGTCGAGGGACTGCGCCGGATCCGCCGGGCTCAGCAGCCACGGATCCCGCGGGCTTTCGGCCAGGTGGTGGAAGTGTACCCAGGGCGCCAGCGCGGCGAAGTTCTCCTGGAAATGGGTGTCGTAGAAGGCGCCGGGGCTAGCTGCCAGCCGAATGACATCGATGCGCGCGGGCTCGGGCACCTTGCCCGCGGCGACGTCGGCCCACAGCGCTAGCAGGTGGGCCTTGTGCGCGGCCCAGCCGGTGCTGCGGCTGACCAGGACCTCGGCGTTGGCGGCCCCGTCGGCAAAATCCTGGGCCGGGGCGCCGAGCGTCCACCAATCCCCGGGGTGGGAACGGATGAGGGAGGTAGAGGCATCGCCGGCCGCGGCCAGGTGGAATTCCAGCTGTCCGGTCGCATCCACCGGGGCGGCCGGGGTCATCTCCCGCCAGGTGCCGGGCAGCAGGGAAGACGTCACGGGCACGGACTGGCCGGGTGCACAGTCCACGGCCGTGCCGATTTCCACGTGCACGATGGCGGTCGCCCGGTTGGGCTTGCCCACCGCCACCACGCGGCCCGCGTAGGCCGGCGGGACGCCGGCGACGTCCGCGGCGTGGTGGGCCGAGCGCATCACCTCGCAGACCTGCGTGAAGACGCTGGAAAGCCGCCGCGAAATGGTCGTCGACGCCCCCACATCCTGCAGCGCCTTCCCAAAGGCGCCAGCCAGCGTGGAATAGAGCTCGGCGGGGAAGCCGTGGCGGCGGTGCGCGCGGGCCATGTCCTCGAGCCGCTTCGTGACCGCGGCGGGGATGACCAGCTCGCCCGGTTCGACGCGCACGGAGCGCAACAGCCAGGCCAGCGCGGGCAGGAAGTCCGCGTGGACGCGGTGCTGGTCCCAGGAGAAGACTTGGCGCGACTCGACCACGTCTATAAACAGGTTCTCGTGCACCGCGCGGTGGAGGCGATCGGCGTCCGGGTGGCCGGCCTCGATAAGCTCTGCCGCTTCCTCCAGGGAAAAGGCAGCCGCCAGCCCGTAGGTCTCCACACGCGAATTCATGCCCCTCAGTCTACTGGGTCGGTTCGGCCGGCCGGCGCGGGCGGGCTAGATCTCGTAGCCGGTGACCGGGCCTTCCGTGTTGGGCTGCCAGCCCAGCTCCGGGGCGACGTGCTTCGCGAAGTTCTCCAGGATCTTCACGTTGGTCTCCAGGCCCATGGCGGTCGGGATGGTCAGCAGCAGGGTATCGGCGGCCTCGATGGCCGGGTCCTCGCGCAGCTGGGCGATGAGCTTGTCCGGCTCCGCCGCGTAGGTGCGGCCGAAGGTGGACGCGCCCGTGTCCGGCAGGATGCCCACCTGGTCGTGGCTGGTGGCCTGCATGCCGAAAAGCTGGTGGTCGGCGCCGTCGACGATGGGGAAGATGGACCGGGAGATGCTCACGCGCGGGGCCCAATCGTGGCCGGCCGCGGCCCACGCCGCGCGGTAGCGGCGAATCTGCTCGGCCTGGATTTCGCCCAGGGTCTGCTCGGAGGTCTCCGAGACCAGGGTGGACGACATCAGGTTCACCCCGTCGCGGGCGGCCTGCTCCGCCGACTGGTAGGTGCCCGAGCCCCAGAAGATATTGCGGCGCAGCCCAGGCGAGTGCGGGAAGACGGGCAGTTGCGAGCCCGGCTGGAACATGTTCGGGTACTGGCGGTCCAGGGGCGCGGCGGTGGCCATGCCCGTGCCATCGATGCCCGCCAGGAAGCGCTCGAAGTTCGCACGCGCCAGGTCGGCGCCGTTGGGGGCCTGGGCGCGGTAGCCGAAGGCCTCCCAGCCGCGCTCGGCCACCTCCGGCGCGCCGCGGGAGATGCCCAGCGCGACGCGCCCGTCGGCGATCTGGTCCAGGGCGGCGGCTTCCTCGGCCAGGTAGAGCGGGTTTTCGTAGCGCATGTCGATAACGCCAGTGCCCACCTCGATGCGCTTGGTGCTGCCGGCCACCGCGCCCAGCAGGGGCATCGGGGCGGAGGCCTGAGGCACGAAGTGGTGCACGCGGAAGGAGGCGTTGTTCACGCCCAGCTCGTCCGCGGCCTGGGCGAGGTCGAGGTGGATGCGGGCGACCTTGCTGGCCGAGGGGCCGCGCTGGTTGCCGAATGCGTAGTGTCCGAAGCTTAAGAATCCGAAGGCTTTCATGCCCGCCATTGTAGTGGACGTGTCAACAAAGGGGAAGGGGCTGGGTGCAGGGTGCAGGGGGCGTAGGGGGTGTAGGGGCGTGGGGCTCGCAAGCGGGGCGCAACGAGAGTTCCGGACGAGTTTTGGTCCGTGGGCACGCTCCCGTCGCGAAAAATTGATCGGAACTCTCGCGCGCTCCGGCAGGATTCTCGCGCGCCCCGGCCACGCGCCCTCCGCTGCTAGCCTGTAGCGCAGGGGGGAATACTTTATGGACGACATCGTCGTGTCCGGCGTGGACGCCAAGACGCTGTGGCGGCGCGCGGCGGCCGGAGTTTACGTCAAGATTGCCAAGGGGCTGTACCTGACGCGGGAGCCGACGCCGGGGGAGCTGTTGGCAATAATTATGCGCCGCTGGCCCCGCGCGGTGGCCACCGGGCCGACCGCGCGCGAGATCTACCTGGGCCAGCCGCTCAGCTTCCCGCTGCACCTGGCGGCCTCGCGCAAGCTCCCGCGGTCTGCGTACGTGGCCGGCTACCGGACCCAGCGGCTGGCAGTGCTCCAGATGGAAGGGGCACGGGTGCATATACCTGCCCAAGCTATTGACCACTGCGCTGACGAAGAGGCCATCGAGCTGCTGGAGCAGACCTACCAGGGCAGAAAGGCGAAGAGCGTGCTGGAGCGGCACAACTCCGGCCTGCGGCTCAGCAAGCGGGCGCGTGACCTTATTGGGCGGGCTTCCATCGGCAGCGATTCCCCGCTCGAGCGCAAACTCGTGCGGGCCTTGCGGGACGCCGGGCACCGGGTGGAGACCAACGTGCGGGTAGGGCAGTACTTCTTTGACCTCTACCTGCCGGAGCTGAAGATGCTCATCGAGGTGGACGGCTATCAGTTTCACACCGCGGAGTCGCCCGACACCTTCATCCGGGACCGGTGGAAGGCCAACGAGGCCACGCAGGCGGGGTACACCGTCTTGCGCTACAGCGGCAGCTGCGTGCACTACCACCTCAATCGGGTGGTCAAGCAGGTGACGCAGCCGCGGCCGGCGCCCATGTCATCCAACGGGGTGTGGAACTGGCACTCGGGCATTATCCGGGAGGTATCCTGGGCGCGCTATCGCTAGCCGGCGCTAGCCGGCGCGAGTCGGCGGGCCCGCGATTAGGAGAGTTCCGATCAAGTTTTCGCCTCCGGAGGGGAGCTGCGGGTCAAAAGTTGATCGGAACTCGCAGAACCAGCCCAAAACCAGCCCAAAACCGGCCCGAAACCCTAAGCCTCGCCCAAAATCTCCGCCGCACGCTTAGCGGCCAGCCGGCCGGCGCGGGTGGCGCCCACGGTCGAGGCGGTGGAGCCGTACCCGGCCAGCAAGGCGCGCGGGTTGGCGGCCGGGGTGACCTCGTCGAGCATCTCGATTCCCCCGCGCGCACTCCGCAACCGCAGTCCCGCCAGGTGGCCCAGGTGCGGGCGGAAGCCGGTGTTCCAGAAGATCGCGTCGACCTCGATGTGCGTGCCGGCGGGAAAGGGGCGCCAGGCCTTCGCGCGGGTTTGCGCGTCCGCGTCGTGGACCTCCGGGCCGCCCGTCGCGGAGTCGCGGGGAGCGGAGAAGGTGACGCCGGTGGCATCGATGGCGCTGAACATGCCGCGGGAGACCAGCAGGCCGCGGTCGACGGCGTCCAGGTAGTTCTGCCACGGCGGAATCCCGGTGGTGGACACGACGGAGGCGGGGCGCTGGCCGGCGTGGGTGCGGGCGCGCACGCTGTCTTCGACGGCGCGGCCCCAGCGGGCATCGAAGGCGGTGGCGACGAAGTCCGGCGGGCGCCGGGTGGCCCAGATGGTCTCCGTGACGCCTTCGAGCTCCAGCAGGAACTGCACGGCGGACAGGCCGCCGCCGACGACGAGGGTGCGCTGGCCGGCGAAATCGGCCGCGCGCGTGTAGTCCTTGGTGTGCAGCTGGCGGCCCCGGAACTTCGCCGCGCCGGGAACGTGCGGAATAAAGGGGCTGTCCCAGGTGCCGGTGGCATTGATGAGTACCGGCGCGTGGAAGCTGCCCGCGGTGGTCGCCAGGTGGAAGAGGCGGGCGGTGGCATCGTAGTGCACGTTTTCCACCCGGACTGGGCGGCGCACGTCGAGGCCGAAGCGGTCTTCGTAGGTGCCGTAATAGTCGGCGACGACGCGGGAGGCCGGCGTGGAGTCGTCGCCGGCCGGGGCGGCTAGGCCGGGGAGATCGGCAATCCCGTGCGCCTTGCCCAGGGTGAGCGAATCCCAGCGGTGGCGCCAGGCGCCGCCGGGGCCGCGGTTGGCGTCGAGGGCGATCGTGGACACGCCGCGTCGCTTTAGCTGCTGGGCGGACGCGAGCCCGGCCTGACCGGCGCCGATGACCACAACTTCGGCTGAGTGCATGCCCGCTAGTCTAATGGTTTGCCGAGGATTGGCCCTTTTTATTCGGGGGTAATGGGGTCCAAATAAAACACCCCGGTATGTTGTATATCACCCGTAAGCAAGTAATGTGTTCACGGTCAGACCTCCCCCAAAAGTCAGCTTTTTCGAATTTGGCGTGCCGCGGTGACAGCGGTTCCACGGCGGATTCACAGGCCGGCGCCCCGCGGGGAGCGGCCGCGGCCCACGGTGGGCGGCGGCAATTCACGATGAAGGTGAAAGGATAGCCGGTGGAAGAGTTTTCTGCTTATTCCCTGATGTTGGACGTGGGCTGGATTTCGTTGCTCATGGTGATCGGCAACGTCCTGCGTCACAAGGTCAAGTTCATTTTCCAGGACCTGCTCCTGCCCGCCCCGATCACGGCTGGCCTACTGGGCCTGCTGTTGGGCCCCGAGGTGCTGGGCTGGATCAATTTCTCCGACGCGCTGGGTGATTACACCTCCCTGCTGATCGCCGTCGTCTTCGCCTCCATGGCGTATTCCATGGAGGTCGGCGGTTCCATGCGCAAGGGCGCGCGCAACATGTGGGGCTTTTCCACCATGATGTTCACGGGCCAGTGGGGCCTGTTCATCCTGCTGGGCGTCTTCCTGTTCATGCCGGCCTTTGACACCCCGAACTGGTTCGGCATGATGCTGCCGGTCGGCTTCACCGGCGGCTTCGGCACCGCCGCGGCGGTCGGCGGTGCGCTGGAGGGCGTCGGCGCGGAGGCCGCGTCGTCGCTGGGCTTCACCTCGGCTACCGTGGGTACGCTGGCCGCTATTATCGGCGGCGTCGTCGCCGGCAACTGGGGCATTCGCCGCGGCAAGGTCTCCCACGTCCCGAAGGAGCTGCCGGAGGAGCTGCGCCGCGGCTACATCCGCAACGTGGAGGACCGCCCGTCCCTGGGGCGGGCGACCACCAACCCGTCCGCGATTGAGCCGCTGACCCTGCACCTGGGCTTCATCGTTCTGACCGTCATGATTGCCTACCTCATCAACTCGGCTATCTCCTCGGTCTGGGAGAACGTCTCCATCCCGCTGTTCGCCATGTCCATGGTCGTCGGACTCATCATCCGCGCCATCATGAACGCCATCGGCGCTAACGACTACCTGGACCGCGAGGCCATCTCCACGGTCTCCGGTGCCGCCACCGACTACCTGATTGCTTTCGGTATTGCCGCCATCGTGCCGGCCGCCATCGCGAGCTACTGGATCCCGCTGCTGGTCCTGTTCGTGCTGGGTACCATCTACTGCACCTTCTTCCTGCTGTGGTTCCCGGCCGAGTTCTTCGGCGAGCGCTGGATTGAGCGCGGCATCTTCGGCTGGGGCTGGGCTACGGCCACCGTCGCCACCGGTATCGCCATCCTCAAGATCGTCGACCCGAAGCTGGAGTCCGGCACCCTGTCGGAATACGGCATGGCCTACGTGGGCTTCGGCCCCTTCGAGATTGGCATGACCGTCGTGGCCCCGATCGCCGTGATTTACGGCTTCACCGCCGGCCTGGGCTGGATCTCGCTGGCGATTGCCGTCGGCATCTACCTCACCTTCCGGTTTGCCGGCTGGTTGCCGCCGCGCGGCACGATCTTCAAGGAAGGCATCGGCCACGTGGGGCAGAAGTCCTAAAAGCTCTACGCCGCCAGCCGCCGCACCCCGAGCGCACAGGGGTCGCGGCGGCTTTGTCGATCCAGGGTTCGATCCGCGGCCGGCCCCGCGCGTAGAATAAGCTTCCCCGAATATATAGAGAGAAAAGGTGCGTGACGCGTGTGTCCAAGTGGGGAGTGCTGGTCGATAATGGCCTGCCCGCCCGAGTGGTCAATCAAGAACTAAGTGATGCGGACGTGGTGGTGGAGTCGGTGCCCACGGATGGCTCCGGCAACATCGCGCTGTCGGCCTCGGCGGAGGCTATTCGGACCCGCTATGGCTGGGACCGGTTCGTCTACGTCACGGATATGCCGATGACCGCGGACGGCGACCCCGTGGCCGCGCAGGTGGTCGGGGAGGCCGGCGATGCCGCCATCGTGAGCCTGCCGGCCTTCGGCTTCCGGCTCGGCCGCCAGAACCTAGCCGAGCGGGTCCGGGCCTTCGGGCAAAGTGGCCAGTGGTCGGGGCCGGGCAAGGAGGTGGCCCCGTCGCACGTCGACGGCGCGGATGAGCACGCCGATGCCACCTTCGTCACCGGCCAGCGCGCCCGCTTCGTCGGCGGCATGGTGCGCACCAACCGCCCCGGCCGGATGCTGACCGCCCTGGCCAGCTGCCTGGCGGTCACGGTCGCCACCGGCGGGTTCGGTATCTTCTACGGCTCGGTCTGGCAGATGGCGCACGCGCTCAGCCCCCAGCGCCTGGCCCTGGTCAGCGTGGTGGCCATCGTGGTGCTGTCCACCTGGCTGGTCATCTACAACGGCATGTGGCACCGGGTCTCCCACCAGACCTCCCGGCAGCGCGCGCGGCTGGACAACGCCTCGACGGGGCTGACAGTGCTGGTGACGGTGCTGATGATGTTCGCGCTGACCTTCTGCGGCATGGCGGCGCTGACCGTGGTGGTCATCCCGCCGGACTACCTAACCGAGCAGCTCGGCGAAGCGGTTGGCTGGCGTGACTACGTGGATATCGCGTGGTTTACCACCTCGCTGGGCATCATGGGTGGCGCCCTGGGCTCCAACTTCGACGGTTCGGCCAAGGTGCGCCGCGCGACGTTCTCTGACCGGGAGAACGAACGCCGCGACAGCGACGAGGAGCAGCCCAGCGGCTGGCGCGAGGACGAGCACGAGGGTGGCTACGAGGGTAGCCACCGAACCAACCCGAAGCCAAGAAGGCGGCCGAAACCCAAGAAAAATAAGATTTTCGAAAGTTGAGTGGAATATACTCAAGTTTTTCTGCGTTACATCTAGTGAAGCCTCTACAGTGGGATCATCGCCCCGAGGTAGGGAGATTTACTTAAAGGAGAAAGCAGATTATGAATTCATTCAACCCAACTACGAAAACTCAGGAGGCCCTGCAGCAGGCGCTGCAGACCGCCTCCGCGGGCGGGAACCCGGATATCCGCCCGGCCCACCTGCTGGCGGCCATCCTGGACCAGCAGGACGGCATCGCCGCCCCGGTGCTCAAGGCCACCGGCGTGGACCCGCAGACCGTGCTGCAGGAGGCCCGCGGCCTGGTCGACGGTTACCCGAAGGCCGAGGGGTCGAATATGGCCAACCCGAACTTCAACCGGGACGCGCTCAACGTGCTGACCCGGGCCCAGGAGTTGGCGGGCGAGCTAGGGGATGACTACGTCTCGACCGAGGTGCTGCTGGCAGCCATCGCCGGCTCGAAGACGGACGCGGCGGAGCTTTTGACCAGCCGCGGCGCTACCTACGACGCCATTAAGGGCGCGTTCCCGTCGGTGCGCGGGGCCGCCAAGGTCAACACGGAAAACCCGGAGGACCAGTTCCAGGCCCTGGAGAAGTACTCCACCGACCTGACCGCCCGGGCGCGGGAAGGAAAGATCGACCCGGTTATTGGCCGCGATCAGGAAATCCGCCGCGTGGTGCAGGTGCTGTCGCGTCGTACTAAGAACAACCCGGTGCTCATCGGTGAGCCCGGCGTCGGTAAGACCTCGATTGTGGAGGGTCTGGCCCGCCGCATCGTGGCCGGTGACGTGCCGGAGTCGCTGAAGGGCAAGACCCTCATTAGCTTGGACCTTGGCTCGATGGTCGCGGGCGCGAAGTACCGCGGCGAGTTCGAGGAGCGCCTGAAGGCGGTGCTGGATGAGATTAAGGCCTCGGAGGGCCAGATCATCACCTTCATCGATGAGCTGCACACCCTGGTCGGCGCCGGCGCGACGGGCGAGGGCTCGATGGACGCGGGCAACATGATTAAGCCCATGCTGGCCCGCGGCGAGCTGCGCCTGGTGGGCGCGACCACCCTGGACGAGTACCGCAAGTACATCGAGAAGGACGCGGCCCTGGAGCGCCGCTTCCAGCAGGTCTACGTGGGCGAGCCCTCGGTGGAGGACACCATCGGCATCCTGCGTGGTCTGAAGGAGCGCTACGAGGTGCACCACGGCGTGCGCATCCAGGACTCGGCGCTGGTCTCGGCGGCGGAGCTGTCGAACCGCTATATCACCAACCGTTTCCTGCCGGACAAGGCCATCGACCTAGTCGATGAGGCCGGATCCCGCCTGCGGATGGAAATTGATTCCTCCCCGCAGGAGATCGACGAGCTCGAGCGCGTCGTCCGCCGGCTGGAGATCGAAGAGCTGGCGCTGAAGAAGGAATCCGACGCCGCCAGCCAGGACCGCCTGGCCAAGCTCCAGCAGGAGCTGGCGGATGAGCGGGAGAAGCTGGGCGAGCTCAAGGCCCGCTGGGCTAACGAGAAGAAGGCTATCGACGAGGTCCAGGAGGCCAAGGAGGAGCTCGAGGAGCTCAAGCGCAAGGCGGAGATCGCCGAGCGCGACGGCGACTACGAGCTGGTCTCGGAGCTGCGTTACGGGCGCATCCCGGAGCTGGAGAAGCAGCTGGCGGATGCCGAATCCCGGGCGCATACCCAGTCGGAGAGCAACTCCATGCTGACCGAGGAAGTCAGCCCGGACGTCATCGCGGAGGTCGTTTCCGCGTGGACGGGTATCCCGGCCGGCAAGATGCTCGAGGGTGAGACCGAGAAGCTGCTGAACATGGAGGAGATCCTGGGACGCCGCGTGGTGGGCCAGTCCGAGGCTGTCAAGGCCGTCTCGGACGCGGTGCGCCGCTCGCGCGCCGGGGTCGCGGACCCGAACCGCCCGACCGGTTCCTTCCTCTTCTTGGGCCCGACCGGCGTCGGTAAGACCGAGCTGGCCAAGGCCTTGGCGGACTTCCTGTTCGATGACGCCTCGGCGATGGTACGCATCGATATGTCGGAGTACGGGGAGAAGCACTCCGTCTCCCGCCTGGTCGGTGCCCCTCCGGGGTACGTTGGCCACGAGGCCGGCGGCCAGCTCACAGAGGCGGTCCGCCGCCGCCCGTACACGCTGGTGCTCTTCGACGAGGTGGAAAAGGCCCACCCGGACGTCTTCGACGTCCTGCTGCAGGTGCTGGACGAAGGTCGCCTGACCGACGGCCAGGGCCGCACGGTGGACTTCCGCAACACGGTCATCATCCTGACCTCCAACCTGGGTGCCGGCGGCACCAAGGAGGAGACCATGGCGGCGGTGAAGAAGGCCTTCAAGCCGGAGTTCATCAACCGCCTGGACGACGTGGTGATGTTCGAGAGCCTGTCGACTGAGTTGCTGCGTGGCATCGTGGACATCCAGCTGGCCAACCTGGCCGAGCGCCTGGCCGCCAAGCGCCTAACTCTGGACGTGGCGGACGAGGCCAAGACCTGGCTGGGCGAGCGCGGCTACGACCCGGACTACGGCGCCCGCCCGCTGCGCCGGCTTATCCAGCAGGCCATCGGCGACAAGCTGGCCCGCAAGCTGTTGGCCGGCGAGATCCGCGACGGCGACACCGTGCAGGTCACCGTGGCCGCCGACGGCGAGTCCCTGGACCTGCAGTCCACCGAGCAGCCGGCGGACTAAGGCACACGCGTTAAGGCCCCGGCCGCCCCACTTCTCAAGGCGGGGTAGCCGGGGCCTTTCGCCTGCGCGCGGCCTAGTCGACGCGCCCCGGCGGGCGGGGAGTCCGCTTTGGCTCTAGAGTGGGGAACATGAGTATTTTGGTCTCCCCCCGCGAGCTTTACGATGCCATCTACGCCGGCGATCGCCTCACCGTTCTGGCCTGCCTGTGGGGCTCGGGCGCCAACAGCGCCCGAAACCAGTTCCACGCACTCCACATCCCGACCGCCCAGCTCTGCGACGTCTCCGCCGCCATGGCGGGCCTGCCGGGCTCCCGCAACGGCCGCAACCCGCTGCCGGACCCGGACAAGCTGCAGGAATGGTTCGTGAATTGGGGGCTGCGCAAGGACCGCCCGGTCGTCGTCTACGACGAGGGCCGCGGGCTGTTTTCCGGCCGCGCGTGGTGGATCCTGCGCTGGGCGGGTATCGAGGACGTGCGCGTGCTCGACGGCGGCCTGGCCCACTGGCGCCGGGAGCAGCTGCCCACCCTGACCGGCCCGGGCAATATCTCCGTGGAGACCAACGCCACCGTGGACCCCAACCCGGACATGGTCGCCACCATCGACGAGGTCAAGGAGCACGACGGCATCCTGATTGACACCCGCGAGCCCAACCGCTTTGCCGGCCGCCGCGAGAACCTGGACCTGAAGGCCGGCCACATCCCGGGCGCGGTCAACGTGCCGGAGCGCTACCTCCACCACGCGGACCGCACCTGGAAGACCCAGGAGGAGATCCTCGAAGTCTTCCACAACGCCGGCATCAACCAGGACAACGTCGACGGCGCCATCGTCTACTCCGGCTCCGGCAACCACTCCGGCCTGGCCCTGGCCACCATGGACTGGGTGGGCCTTAACGGCGCGCGCCACTACGTGGGCGGCTGGTCGCAGTGGTCGGCGGATGCCACCAACCCGGTCGAGCGCGGCGACCGCGTCTCCCTCGGTGCCTAAGACCCCGCGCCCCGGCGTCAGGCAGTAAACTAGGGCGCTAATGACACCTATTTTGCTTTTGATCCTGGCCCTGCTGGCCGCCGCGGGCGCGGTCTTTTTGTGGCGCGCCGCCCAGACCCAGGAGGCCGCGCAGCAGCGCTCGCTGGCCGAGCGCGACGACAACCGCGACGACAGCCTTGCAGACGCCACCGATGCCTCCCCGGCCGCCCCCGATCACGACACCCCGGAGGCGACCGAGGTACCGGAGCCGGATGCCTCGCCGGCGCCGGACATCGTCTACGAGGAACCCGCGGGCCCCGCAGACGAACTCGCAGCCGACGATGCCGACGGCGCCGAGGATGCCGACGACGCCAGCACGGCCGACCAGGCAGACCCGGAGGCGGGGGCACAGGCAGGCGCAGTAGTCGCCGAGGAGCCAGAGACCCCGGCCGCCGAGGAGCAGGAGGAGCCCGCGCCCGAAACCACGCACGAGCCGGAGCCGGAGACTGCTACGAAGGCGGCGCCGAAGAAGAAGATCGGGCGTCCTCTCCTGCCGGGCGCGCTGCGGCGCGAGCGCAAGGCGTGGGCCAACCAGCACGGCTTCGACTTCGCCAAGGAGGATTCCTACCTGGCGGATGAGTGGACGCGGGGCGCGGCCGCCGGGGGAGCGCGCCCCCGGGACATCGCCCACGGCACGGTCTTCGGCCACGAGCTTTTCCTGCTCGACCTGGGCGGGGTGAACGTGATGGCGCTGCGCACCGGCGCGAGCTCCGACGTGGTGGTGGACTTCCGCCGCACGGGCCTGCCGCTGGCGGAGGAGGCCTCGGAGGACTTGGTTGCCGCGACCGAGATCGCCGGCTTTAGCGTCTACGCCACGGAACCGGGCGTGGTCGAGCGCATGAACGACGACCGCCTGGCCACCGGGCTGGAGTACCTGCCGGAGGCAGTGACCGCGGTGTGGATGGAAAACGAATGGGTGCTGGGCCAGACGGATAAGACTGCCCGCAGCGCCGAGTGGGATGAGATGCTCGCCCCGATGGCGGTGCTGGCCGATGTTGCCCGCGTGCTGCCGCCGCGCCCCGCGGCCGGGCTGGTCTACCACCCGGAACAGGGGGATCCCACGCGTGTGGTGCCCCCGCCGCAGCCGGTCGCGCCGACGGGCCCGACCGCGGTGCCCAACCCGACCGAGGACATGGCGCGCCCGCCGGTCCAGCGCCCGGAAGAACCGATGGTGCTGCCCAGCCGCCGCGCCGGCGCCGCGCACGGGTCCATGGAACACCGCGCGCTGGGCGCGGACGAGGTGGACGCCATCGCCGACGGGCAGGAACGCCCGCAGGCGGACGAATCCGTCGCCCGCTTGCCGCGCGACCTGGGCCGCGGCTCCTCGATTTTCGACGAGATCGAGGCCGAGCTAGGCCCCATCGGCGATATCCCGGAGCACCCCGTAAGCGATAGCGGCGACGACCGCAACCCTTAGGCTGCCCCTCGGCGTGGTTTTCACCCGCGGGGTGTCTTAAGCTAGAAAACGACGAAAATCGCAGGAGCGCGAGCAGCGGACGCATTCTTCGCCCCCGCGCGGGCAAAGTAAAGGAGTTTTTGACCTCATGAACCTGGACGAGCAGAAGAAGAGCCGACTAGCCGAGCTGGTCAAGGAGCTGGCCGTCGTGCATGGCAAGGTGACTCTGTCCTCGGGCAAGGAAGCGGACTACTACGTCGACCTGCGCCGGGCGACCCTCCAGCACGAGGCCTCCCGGCTGATCGGCGCGCTGCTGCGCGAGCTGACCTCGGACTGGGATTTCGACGCCGTCGGCGGCCTGACCCTGGGCGCGGACCCGGTGGCCACCTCCATCATGCACGCGGACGGCCGCCCGATCGACGCCTTCGTGGTGCGCAAGGAGGCCAAGAAGCACGGCATGCAGCGCCGCATCGAGGGCGCCGACGTGGAAGGCAAGAAGGTCCTGGTGGTCGAGGACACCACCACCACGGGCAACTCCCCGCTGACCGCGGTGGCCGCGCTGCGCGAGGCCGGCGCCGAGGTCGTCGGCATTGCCACCGTCGTGGATCGCGCCACCGGCGCGGACCAGGCCATCGCAGCCGAGGGCCTGGAGTACCGCTTCCTGCTGGGCCTGGAGGACCTCGACCTTGCCTAAGCCGGACGCCCGCGGCACCGAAGTCGACCAACAGCCCGGCCCCACCGAATGGAACGAGGGCCGGCACGGGGTCGGCCCGTGGGAAGGGCAGTGGCCCACCGGCCCGGAGGCAGAGCGCTACGATCCGGAGCTGCTGGCCGAAGGCGACCGCCGCAACGTGGTGGACGCCTACCGCTACTGGCGGCGCGAGGCGATCGTCGCCGACATCGATAGCCGGCGCCACAGCCTGCACATCGCCATTGAGAACTTCGAGAACGACTCGAATATCGGCACGGTCGTGCGCACGGCCAACGCCTTTGCGGTGGACACGGTCCACATCGTCGGCCGCCGCCGCTGGAACCGGCGCGGCGCCATGGTCACGGACCGCTACCAGCACCTGGCCCACCACGACACGGTGGAACAGCTGCTGGAGTGGGCGGTGCAGGCGGGGCTGACGGTCGTGGCCATCGACAACACCCCCGGGTGCGTGCCGCTGGAGACCGCCGAGCTGCCGGAGAAATGCCTGCTCCTGTTCGGGCAGGAAGGCCCCGGCGTGAGCCAGTCCGCCCAGGACGGGGCGGTGATGACCTGTTCCATCGCCCAGTTCGGCTCCACCCGGTCCATCAACGCGGGGGTGGCGGCCGGCATCGCCATGCATGCCTGGATTCGCCAGCACGCGGATCTAGCCCAGAGCTGGTAGGCGGGCGCGCCAGCCGGTTGCGCAAAATTGCACGGGTGAGCTGGCAGCGCGCTAGACTTCCTGGAAGTAGTAGATCGACTAGTTTTAGGGCACCTGAGTGGACGAAAAGTGGGCACACCGCGCGGATCTGGCAGAAACCGCCATCAATGACCGCCACGCGGCACGCGTGTGGGGACTGCCGAAGACCAACCTGGCCATTGTGCGCTGGCCGCCCACCGGTAAGGAAAAGGTTTTCCTCCACTGGCACTACTGGTGGCAGGCGCACTACCTGGACTGCCTGGTGGATGCCGCCCAGCGCCACAACACCAAGATGCGGCGCAAGCGGATTACGGAGACCGTGCGCGGCATCCGGGTGCGCAACCTCAGCCCGCTGAAGAACAACCGCTATTTCGACGACAAGGCCTGGCTGGCGCTCGCCCTGCAGCGCGCCGGGCAGCTGAGCAAGGTCAAGCCTTATTCGAAGCTCGCGGAGCTGCAGGACGACATCCGCGCCGGCCGCGACGAGCACCTGGGCGTGCTGCCGTGGCGCGAGGGCGAGAACTTCTTCAACGTGCCCTCCAACGGGCCGGCGGCGATCCTCTTGGCGCGCACCGGGCACCTTTCCGAGGCCCAGGAGATTGTGGAGTGGATCTACGACAACCTGGTCGATGACCAGGGGCTCATCATGGACGGCGTCCGCATGCGCATGGACGGCCCGGAGTGGGTGCGCAACCTGCACCCCTACTGCCAAGGCGTGGTTTTGGGCGCCTGCCTGGAGATAGCACTGGCCCTGCGCAAGCGCGCCGGCTTTTCCTCCCTGGAACACCTCGACTCGGTCCAGGAGGCCGAGCGCGCCGAGGACACCGTGCAGTACCTGACCCGCATCCGCGGGCTCATCCAGGCCATCGCCTCGTATATGGCCACCCCGGCCGGGGTCATCGACTGGGATACCGGCGACGGCGACGGCGGCCTGTTCAAGGGCATCCTGGTGCGCTACCTGGCGGACGCCGCCGTGCGCCTGCCGGGGGATTCGCCCGCCAACCGCGCGGCGAAGAAGCTCGCCGCCCGCCTGGTGATGTCCTCGGCCGCCTCGGTCTGGGAGCACCGCCTAGAGGTCGACGGCCTGCCGATTTTCGGCACGGACTGGACCGCGGACGCGCGCCTGCCCCACAACTTCGGCCTGGGCCCGACCACCCTGGGCGAGAAGGTCGGCGTTATCCGCATCGCCGAGCGCGACCTGTCGGTGCAGCTGTCCGGTTGGATGCTGATGGAGGCCGCCGCCCGGGTTGCCCGCGACCGCGCAGACCGTCGGTCCTAGCAATCACGAGCCACCCCTAGCCGGGGCCAGACACCGGCTAGGTACAAACTCACACCTTTCCTTAACCGGGACCTGCGGCGCGCAAGCCAAATCACAGGCATACTTGGTAGTGCAGTAAGTCAAACGCGAACCAAGTAAGGAAGATTCACTTCTATGCCTATTGCTACCCCAGAGGTCTACAACGCCATGCTGGATGAGGCGAAGCAGTCTGGCTTCGCCTTCCCGGCCATCAACTGCACCTCCTCGGAGACCATCAACGCCGCGCTCAAGGGCTTCGCTGAGGCCGAGTCCGACGGCATTATCCAGTTCTCCACGGGCGGTGCGGAGTTCGGTTCCGGCCTGGCCGTCAAGAACAAGGTAGCGGGCGCCCAGGCGCTGGCCGCCTTCGCGCACGAGGCCGCCAAGCACTACGGCATCAACGTCGCGCTGCACACCGACCACTGCCAGAAGGAGGTGCTGGACGACTACGTCCGTCCGCTCATCGCCATCTCCCAGGAGCGCGTCGACCGCGGCGAGCTGCCGCTGTTCCAGTCCCACATGTGGGACGGCTCCGCCATCCCGATCGATGAGAACCTGGAGATCGCCCAGGAGCTGCTGGAAAAGGCCCGCAAGGCCCACATCATCCTGGAGGCCGAGATCGGCGTCGTCGGCGGCGAGGAAGACGGCGTGGAGGCCAAGGCCGGAGACAACCTCTACACCTCCGTCGAGGACTTTGAAAAGACCATCGACGCCCTGGGCACCGGCGAGAACGGCCGCTACCTGCTGGCCGCCACCTTCGGCAACGTCCACGGCGTCTACAAGCCGGGCAACGTGAAGCTGCGCCCGGAGGTCCTGCTGGAAGGCCAGCAGACCGCGCAGAAGAAGCTCGGCCTGGACGAGGGCGCTAAGCCCTTCGACTTCGTCTTCCACGGCGGCTCCGGCTCCGAGAAGGAAAAGATCGAAGAGGCCCTGCGCTACGGCGTCATCAAGATGAACGTGGACACCGACACCCAGTACGCGTTCACCAACCCGGTCGCCCGCCACATGTTTACCAACTACGACGGCGTGTTCAAGATCGACGGCGAGGTGGGCAACAAGAAGGTCTACGACCCGCGCTCCTACCTGAAGAAGGCGGAGCAGGGCATGTCCGAGCGCGTCATCGAGGCGTGCCAGGACCTGCACTCCGTGGGGAAGACGGTTTCCCGCTAAAGCAGTCTTTTCGGGCCGCGGCGCTATAAAAGTGTCCTAGAATGGCGCCCATGGCCGAAGAACGAAAACGACTCACCACGCGCGAGCGCCTGCGCAGTATCGACCGGTCATTAATGGCCCGGTTGAACCGCGTGCGCTCGCGCTTCGTGTTTATCCTGCAGGCCACCGTCGGCGCCGGGCTGTCCTACTGGGTGGCCAACGACATCGCGGGCCACGCGCAGCCCTTCTTCGCGCCGATCTCCACGGTGATCATCTTGGGCCTGTCCGGCGGCGACCGGCTAAAGCGCGCGGTGGAGATGGCCATCGGCGGCATCACCGGCGTGGCGGTGGGAGATATCCTCTTTCAATTCGTCGGCCAGGGCCCGTTCCAGATCACCGTGATCGTGGGCGCGACCCTGCTGCTCGGCTCGTTCATGACGAAGTCGCCGCTGCTGACCAACCAGATCGTCTTTGGCTCCATCCTGATTGCCACCATCTTCCCGCCCACGGAAGGCGCCGGAGGGCTCAATCGCGCTATCGATGCCCTCATCGGCTCCGCCATCGGCGTCATCACCATCGCGCTGATCCCGAACTCGCCGCTGGCCCAGGCGCGCCGGGAAGTCTGCAAGGTGCTTAGCATCGCCGCCAGCGTGCTCTACGACGTCTCCCGCGGGCTCGAAAAGCAGGATGTGGAGATCATCGAGGAGGCCCGGCAGGCCGTCTTCGGCACGCAGACCAATATCGAGAAGCTGGCCGATGCCGCCAAGCAGGGCCGGGAGGCCTCCGAGGTCTCGCCCATCATGTGGGGCTCGCGGCGCAATATCCGCTCGCTGGAACGCATCCTGGTGCCGGTGGATAACGGTGTGCGCGGGGTGCGCGTGCTCTCCCGCCGCGCGCTGGTGATTACGGAGGATGGCGACAGCGTCTCCCCGGTCCAAATCGAGCTCATCGAGGAGCTGTGCTCGGTCATGGAGGAGCTGGCCGAGATCTATGGCAGCCGGCGCGGTCTCAACGAGGCCCAGGAGCTGCCCCACCTGGTTCAGCGGCTGCGGCGGGCGGGTGCGCGGGCGAGCATGGACATCGTGGAAGGACGCAGCCAGCTGTCGGCCTACGCCATCCTGGCGCAGACGCGTTCCATCGTGGTGGACCTGCTGATGATTTGCGGCATGTCCCGCGAGTCCGCCGTGGCCGTGCTTATCCCGACCTCGCAGACCCCGGCCTACCCGCCGGAGATCTACGACGAGGACGAACACGACCTCTAGGTGCTAGGGGCGCGCCACCCGCACCACCTGCAGGTCGCGCAGGTGCCGGTAGAAAGTCACTCGGTCGACCGGGCGGGGGCGGGAGACCCCGTCCACGGTCACGCGTAGTTCGGGCCCGCCGGCTTGGACGGCGCGCCCGGTGGCCACGGTGGTGGGATCGACCGGGCCGGGCTGCGCCTCGGCACCCTTTCGCCGCAGGCGCTCTAGCAGCCCCTGGCGGGCCACTGGCGCCGCCGCGGCCACGATGCCGGGGGCGTCCACCATGGGCACCAATTTCGCGCCGTAGATGCCTTTCTGGCCCCCGCGCAGGGCCTGGCCGTCTTGGCGGACGAGCACGTGGTCGTCCACGATGATTTCTCCGGTCATGGCGCCGGGGTCCCACTGGCCGATGGTGGCCGATCCCGCCACGGCCTGGCCGGCGTCGTTGCGGATGGTGGGTACCGGCGCGACCGCACCGTCGAGCGCCAGGCGAAAGGCGTCGTCCGTGTGCTGGGGCAGGCCCCAATTCTGGGCGGCGGCGGAGGTTTCTTCCACCGGCACGTAGGCGACCTCGACCCACATGGTGTCGGCGCGCATGAGCCGGGTGATCACCGCGGACAGGGCCGCATCCGTGCCGATGACGACCACGCGCAGGGCCTCCGGCACCGGTTGGGGCGCGGGCGCCGGCGCGCCCAGGTGTGCCACGTCGGGCTGGGCGGCGATCTCGTCGAGCGACGGCGTGGGGTCTTCGGGCAGGATCTCGCGGGCGGCGGCGTCCACGGCCTTGAGCTCCTTGCGCGTGGGCACGGCGCTGCAATCCAGGATTTCCCAGTTGGATTCCGTATCGTGGGGCAGCAAAAACTGGGGCGCGCCGCAGCGCAGGATCATTACACGCATGTTTTCTATGCTACTTCGCCGGGGTAGGAGCGCCCACGCGGATGGCTAAGCAGGTAGAGTTAGTGCGTATTTGACTCCAATTACAATGGGGAAGTGAACTAGCAACCATGGCAGCAATCGTCATTGTTGGCGCCCAGTGGGGCGACGAAGGCAAGGGCAAGGCGACGGATATCCTCGGCGGCAAGGTCGATTACGTCGTCAAGCCGAACGGCGGCAACAACGCCGGCCACACCGTCGTGGTCGGCGGCGAGAAGTACGAGCTCAAGCTCCTGCCCGCCGGCATCCTGTCGGAAAACGCCACCCCGATCCTGGGCAACGGCGTCGTGATTAACCTGGAGGCCCTCTTCGACGAGATCGACGGGCTGGAAGCCCGCGGTGCGAAAGCCTCCCGCCTGAAGATCTCCGCCAACGCGCACCTGGTGGCGCCGTACCACCAGACGCTCGACCGCGTGCAGGAGCGCTTCCTGGGCAAGCGCGCCATCGGCACCACCGGCCGCGGCATCGGCCCGGCGTATGCGGACAAAGTCGCGCGCATCGGCATCCGCGTCCAGGACATCTTCGACGAGTCCATCCTGCGCCAGAAGGTCACCTCCGCGCTGGACATCAAGAACCAGATGCTGGTCAAGATGTACAACCGCAAGGCCATCGATCCGGAGCAGGTCGTTGAGTACTTCCTGAGCTACCGGGAGCGCCTGCGCCCGATGGTCATCGAGGCCGAGCTGGAGCTCAACGATGCCCTGTCCAACGGCAAGCACGTCCTCATGGAGGGCGGCCAGGCCACCATGCTGGACGTGGACCACGGCACCTACCCGTTCGTGACCTCTTCCAACCCGTCGGCCGGCGGCGCCTCGGTGGGCTCGGGCGTGGGCCCGACGCAGATCACCACCTCCCTGGGCATCATCAAGGCCTACACCACCCGCGTGGGCGCGGGCCCGTTCCCCACGGAGCTCTTCGACAAGTGGGGCGAGTACCTGCAGACCACCGGCGGGGAGATCGGCGTCAACACCGGCCGCAAGCGCCGCTGCGGTTGGTACGACTCCGTCATCGCCCGCTACGCCACCCGCGTCAACGGGTTTACCGACTACTTCCTGACCAAGCTGGACGTTTTGACCGGCATCGGGGAGATCCCCATCTGCGTGGCCTACGACGTGGATGGCAAGCGCTTCGACGAGATGCCCATGACCCAGTCCGACTTCCACCACGCCGAACCCATCTTTGAGACGATGCCGGCCTGGGACGAGGACATCACCGGCTGCCAGACCTTCGAGGAACTGCCGCAGAAGGCCCAGGACTACGTCCTGCGCCTCGAGGAACTGTCCGGCACCCGCATCTCCTACATCGGCGTCGGCCCCGGCCGCGACCAGACCATCGTGCGCCACGACGTCCTCGAGGACGCCTAAACAGGCAGAAAAACTAATAGAACACACACCCCCGTCGAATGCTGTGCTGGCAGCTGGGCGGGAGTTTGTGCGTTGGGGGACCGGCACATGTGCAAGGCTATGGCCTGTTCCAATGCGGCAGATAGTTGGCGCTATGCGATAATGGGGCGCAGAGTTTGCTGTGGTGTCTCACAGCTTCTGGAGGAGCAATCTATGGACTTTGCACAACATATCGGAACGCCGCTGACATCGAACGCCACGAAGGTGCTGCTGCTCGGCGGTGGTGAGCTCGGCAAGGAGCTGACGGCCGCGTTCCAGCGCCTGGGGCTTGAGGTGCACGCGGTGGACTCCTACCCGGGCGCGCCGGCGCTGCACATCGCCCACGTGGCGCACGTGGCGCAGATTTCCGACCCGCAGGCGGTCTGGGAGATCGCCTCCCAGGTCCAGCCGGATTTCGTAGTCCCCGAGGTGGAGATGGTGGCTGTCGACGCCCTCTCCCGCCTAGAAGCGGAGACCGATGCCGTGGTGGTGCCCACCGCGCGCGCCTGCGAGCTCACCCGGGACCGGGAATCGATCCGGAGCGCGGCGGAGTCGCTGGGTCTGCCCACGACGGCCTACCGCTTCGCGAACTCGGAGGAACAGCTCGTCGCCGCGGTCGAGGAGCTCGGCTTTCCGTGCATCATCAAGCCGGACGTGTCGACCTCGGGCAAGGGGCATATGCTGGTCCGCGAGCCGGAGGAAATCGCCAGCGCCTGGCAGAAGGTTCGCCGCGTGTCCTCAGACTCAGACTGCGTGGTGGCGGAGCGCTTCGTGGACTTCGACTACGAGGTCACGCTGCTGGCGGTGCGGTCTATCGATCCGTCCACCAAGGAGATGGCCACCTGGTTCAGCGAGCCCATCGGGCACCGCCACGAGCACGGCGACCTGGTGGAGTCCTGGCAGCCGATGGCAATGAGCCAGCGCGCGCTGGAAAACGCCCGCTCGGTCGCGGCGCGAATCTCCAACGAGCTGGGCGGGCGCGGTGTCTACGGAGTGGAACTCTTCGTCGCCGGCGATGACGTGTACTTTTCCTCCGTGTCCCCGCGGCCGTCGGATACCGCGATGCTGACCGGCTACACCCAGCGCTTCTCCGAGTTTGAGCTGCAGGCCCGGGCCATCCTGGGCTACCCGATTGACGTCACGCTGGTCTCTCCCGGGGCGGCGTATGTGCTGCACGCGGACGACGACATCGAGGACGTCGCCTACCAGGGCGTGGGCCAGGCGATGGCGGTCGCGGAGACTGACGTGACGCTGTTCGGCAAGCCCGGCGCCTACAAGGGCCGGCGCATGGGCCTGGTGGTCTCCACGGGCGAGGACATCGAGGAGGCCCGCGACAGGGCCAACGTGGCGGCCGCCCGCATCGAGGTGCGCGGCACCCCGACCGCGGCCGAGGTCGTCGAGGAAGCCCAGGCCCCGGACATCCCGCAGCTGCACAAGGTGGTGTTGCTGGACGAGCCGCTGGTGCGCGTTAACCCCGAGCTGACCGGCGGCATCGATGATGACGACGAGGAAGCCGCGGTCGAAAACACCTCGCTGTGGGGCCGGAACTAGGAGCCTGCGCCCTAGCTACTCAGCCGCGGCGCGCTTAATCATCGGCGTGTGCGGGGTGCCGTCCTCGTCGAAGGGCTCGCCGCACGCGCTAAAGCCGAAGCGGCCGTAGTAGCCGGTCAGCGGCGACTGCGCCTCCAGGTACACCGGCGTGCCGGGCCGGGCGGTGGCGGCGAACTGCAAGGCGGCATCGATAAGCTGCGGGCCCAGGCCCGTGCCCCGGGCGGCGGGAGCCAGAGCGAAGCGGCCGAACTGGACGACGTCGAGGGTGGGGGAGTCGCCGGTCTCGGCGGTGCCGCGGGTGTTGGCCGCCTCCGGGTCCGGGATGGTCGCCGGGAACAGGCGGGCCGTGCCCAGGAGCTGGGGAGTGGGATCTTGGGCCTGCCCGGTGTCCTCCCAGGCCAGGAGGTGGATGGTGGACGGCTGGGCGTCCGTGTCATCGATTTCGGCGTAAGGGGTGGCCTGCTCATGCACGAAGACGTCCACGCGCAGTTTATAGAGCGCGTGGACGTCCAGCGGGGCCAGCGCCGCCAGGGGCGCGGCGGTGATGGTGGGGTGGGAAGATTTTCTAGTCACGCCCACCACCTTAGCGGTAGGTGTTATTTATCCTGCGGGCCGGCGTAGCGGACCATGTCGTCCCATTCGACGATCTTGACGCGCTCGCGCTCCTGGGGCTCACCGGCGGCGCGCTCGGCGGCGTCCAGACGGTGCCAGCCTTCCCAGGTGGTCACGGCGATATCGCGGCTGGCCAGCAGGTCCAGGATGTCCTGCGGGTCGCGCTTGGTGGCCTCGGTCAGCTCGCCGGCCAGGTGATCGGCCAGCAGCATGGAGGTGGTGTCCTTCGCGTCGGACTTGGTGTTGCCGATAAGGCCGACCGGGCCGCGCTTGATCCAACCCGTGGTGTACAGGCCCGGGATCTTCTCCCCGCCGTTGTCGCGCAGCACGTGGCCGCCGTCGTTCGGGATGACGGCCTTCTCCTCGTCGTAGGGCACGCCCTCGACGTCCTGCGGGTGGTAGCCCACGGCGGAGTAGACCGCCTGGACCGGCCACTCGGTGAACTTGCCGGTGCCGTTGACCTGCCCGGTGCCGTCGAGCTCAGTGCGCTCGGTCTTCAGGCCGGTGACCTTGCCGTCCTCGCCCAGGATCTCTACCGGGGCCTCGAAGAAGTGGATGTAGAGCTTGTGCGGCGCGCCCTTGGTCTCGCGCATGGCGTAGCCCTCCAGGGTCTGGCAGACCAGGTCGGTGGACTTGGTGGCGCGGCGGGCCTCCTCGGAGGCGGCGTCGTAGTCGATGTCCTCCGGATCGACGATGACCTCGATGGTCGGGGACTCGTCCAGCTCCTTGAGCTCCTTCGGGGTGTACTTCGCCTGGGCCGGGCCGCGGCGGCCGAAGACGTGAATCTCCTTGGCGCGGTTGGTCTTCAGGGTCTGGTAAACGTTGTCCGGGATCTCCGTAACCAGCAACTCATCGGCGGTCTTGGCCAGGATGCGGGAAACATCCAGGGAGACATTGCCCACGCCGATGACGGCCACGGACTCTGCGGAGAGATCCCAGTCGCGCTGGAAGTTCGGGTTGCCGTCGTAGAAGCCCACGAACTCGCCGGCGCCGTGGACGCCCTCGAGGTCCTCGCCCGGGATGTTGACTAGGCGGTCGGCGGTGGCGCCGGTGGCGAAGATGACGGCGTCGTAGTAGTCCTGCAGCTCCTCGACGGTGACGTCGCGGCCGACCTCAATATTGCCCAGGAAGCGAATGTCTTCCTTTTCCATGACGTTGTGCAGAGACTGAACAATCCCCTTGATGCGCGGGTGGTCCGGGGCCACGCCGTAGCGGATCAGGCCGAAGGGGGCGGGCATCTTCTCAAACAGATCGACCTTCACGTCGACCTCGGACTTAACCAGAAGATCGGATGCGTAAATGCCGGCCGGGCCGGAACCAACGACTGCAACGCGCAGAGGGGAAGTCATAATGTGTCGGTGTCCTCACTGATTCTTGGGAGTGGCTGTTAATTGTACTTGTCTAATCTGAGCTCATCATACGTTCGGATGTGAGCAACGTACTAGATAGGGTAACAAGCCTGCTCCCCAAATCAGCCTCGGAAGGGCTTATCCGACTATCTTATATTCAGGAGTCCCCGGCTTGAGGTACTCGTACTCGAACTTGGAGTTGTCCAAGCGTTCGATGAGCTGGTCGAGCTCCTCGGGCTTTTCCAGCACCAGGCCCACCAGCGCGGTGCCCAGCACGCAGTTGTTGCGCTTCTGGTACTTGAACCGGGTGATGTCGTCGCCGGGGTTGAGGATTTCGTCGAGGAAGATGCGCAGCTGGCCCGGGACCTGTGGGAAGCTGATGAGGAAGTAGTGCTTCAGTCCGCGGTGGACCAGGGAGCGCTCCATGATCTCCGTGTAGCGGATGACGTCGTTGTTGCCGCCGGAGATGACGCAGACCACGGTCGAGCCCGGCGCCAGGTCCAGCTTGGTCAGGCCGGTCACCGAAAGCGCGCCGGCCGGCTCGGAGACGATGCCCTCGTTCTGGTAGAGATTGAGCATCTCGATGCAGACGTCGTCCTCGCTGACCGCGAAGTGCTCCAGCCGGTCCTTGTTGGCCGAGAGGATCTCGTAGGGCAGCGCGCCGATGCGCTTGACGGCCGCGCCGTCCACGAACGGGTCCACGGTCGGCAGCGTCATCGGGCCGTTGTTACGGAAGGCTGCGGCTAGCGATGCCGCGCCGGCCGGTTCCACGCCGTAAATCTGGGCCTCCGGGGCCTTCTCCGCGACGTAGCTGGTCAGGCCGGAGAGCAGGCCACCGCCGCCGACGGGGGCGATGAGCGCGTGCAGCTCCTTGCCCTCCTCGGCCAGCTGCTCGAGGATCTCCTTGGCCATGGTGCCCTGGCCGACGACGGTGTCGTGGGCGTCGAAGGGCTCGATGAAGGTGGCGCCGCGCTCGGCAGCGTCCTCGTGGGCGGCGGCGGAGGCCTCGTCGAAGGACTCGCCGGTCACGACCAGGTCCACGAAGCGCCCGCCGTGGGCCAGGATGCGGTCGCGTTTCTGGGCCGGGGTGGATACCGGCACGAAGATCTTGCCCTGGACACCCATGGTCTTGCAGGCATAGGCCACGCCCTGGGCGTGGTTGCCGGCCGAGGCGGTGACGATGCCGGCGGCCAGCTCCTCGTCGCTCAGGTTCTTGATGCTGTTGAGTGCGCCGCGGATCTTGTAGGAGCGCACGTCCTGTAGTTCCTCGCACTTGAGGTAGACGTTGCAGTTGGTCAGGTGGGACAGTCGCTCGCTGTAGCGCAGCGGGGTGCGGTTGATTTCATCTTGGATGCGCTCGTGGGCGGCCTCGATTTCGGCGGCGGTGACGAGCGGGGTCTGGACTGTAGTGCTCATGCCTCCGATGGTATAAGGTCTCTGACCTGCGCAAAAGTGCTTTGATTTTGGTCATAGTGGCCGGATTTTCCGTGACGTGCACAATAATCGGGGGCGGGAAGCGGGGGAGGGGCGCCGCAAGGGTCGAACACCGTTTCCGCAGGGGATTTCCAGTAGGTGTTCGGGTTCGGTGCAGCCTGGGCGGCCTTTCCAGTGGTTCCTGTTGGCTACTAGGTAAAAACTATGTCAGAACCGAGTGTGGCTAATTACTATAGCGGATCCCTGCGAAAAAGTTCTCATTTCGGTGATGTGATAATAATTAATCGTCGAATGTGAGTTTGCTCATAGCAATCTGGGGAGATTTTCCGCAGGATGGAGTCTGAAGTGATAAATAGTTCTCCATCGGTCCGGTTCTTTCGCGTTGGGCTGCGGGGAACACGTCGAAAGGGTCGAACACACTATGTCCGTCATCCCTCCCGAGGCCGCCGACGCCCGGCGGGCGCCAACCAATCCCGCGCTAGGCAGCGCCGACAGTGCTGACAAGGCCCCTAGCTGGGGCAAAACCGATACCATCTGGACGCTGAGCCTGTTCGGCACCGCCATCGGTGCCGGCGTCATGTTCCTGCCCATCAACGCGGGCATCGGCGGCATCATCCCGCTGATCATCATGACCATCATCGCCTTCCCCATGACCTTCTGGGCCCACCGCGCGATGACCCGCTTGGTTTTGTCCGGCTCCGATCCGAAGTCCCAGCTGACCGACGTCATGGAGGAGCACTTCGGCGCCAACGCCGGCGTCGTGATGACCGTCCTCTACTTCGTGGCGGTCTACCCGCTGGTGCTGGTCTACGCGGTAACGCTGACCAACACCCTGGAGTCCTTCCTTATCCACCAGCTGCACGTCGAGCCTTGGCCGCGCTGGATACTGGCCACCCTGCTGGTCGGCGGACTCATCTTCGTGGTGAAGATGGGCCAGGAAATCGTGGTCAAGGTGATGTCCGCGCTGGCCTTCCCCTTCATCGCCGTGCTGATTTTCCTAGCGCTCTACCTCATTCCGCGCTGGAACACCGCCTTCTTCTCGACCTTTGACCTGGACGTCGCTCGGGAAGCCTCCGGTAACGGGCTGGCTACCACCTTGATGCTGCTGGTGCCGGTGATGGTCTTCTCCTTTAACCACTCGCCGATCATCTCCTCGTTTGCCTCCGAGAAGCGCCAGGAATACGGCGACAAGTGGGCCGATAAGAAGACCGGCCAGGTCCTGGCCGCAGCCGAAGGCCTCATGGTCATCGTCGTGATGTTCTTCGTCTTCTCCTGTGCGCTGTCCCTGTCCCCGGAGAACCTGGCCGAGGCCAAGGAGCAAAACATCACCATCCTGTCCTACCTGGCCAACCACTTCGATGCCCCCTTCCTGCAGTGGGTAGCCCCCATCGTGGCGCTAGTGGCCATCTGCAAGTCCTTCCTGGGCCACTACCTGGGCGCGGCCGAGTCCGTCGAGGGCCTGGTGATTACCGGCAACCACGTGGCCGGCAACACCAAGTTCACCCACAACCGCACGCTGGAGACCGGCTCCCTGATCTTCATCCTGGTGACCTGCATCCTGGTCGCCTGGGCCGACCCGTCCATCCTGGGCATGATTGAGACCCTGTGTGGCCCGGCCATCGCCGTCCTGCTCTTCCTGATTCCGATGTGGGCCATCCACAAGGTGGACGCGCTCAAGCGCTTCCGCGGCAAGCCGTCCAACTGGTTCGTCACCTTCATCGGCCTGGTGGCCGTGGCAACCATCTTCTTCTCCATCTTCCACTCCCTGTAAGCGCTTTCCCGCCGGCCTAGACTCGAGGTCGGCGGTTTTCGCCTGCCGGGGAACCCCATACTTTTAAACTCTCGTCGAAAGGAAAGTCATGAACCGACCAGCCAAGCTCGTTATCACCGGAGCGGGCCACGTAGGTTCCTACGTGCTGGCAGAGGCGGTACATTCCGGCTTGTTCGCCGACATCGTGGTCATCGACAGCGACCCCGACATCGCCTACGGCGAGGCCCTCGACCAACACCACCTGACCGGCGTTCCGGGCGCCTATGTGCCGCGTGTGCGCCGCGGCGACTACTCCGAGTGCGCGGACGCCGACGTCGTGATTTCGGCGGCCGGACCGTCGATGATCGTGGACCCCGACAACCCCGACGCCAACCCGGACCGGGCGGCGCTCGCGCCCGTCAACGGCGATATCACCCGCGGGATCATGCGCGAGGTGTGCGCGAACGTGGCCGACAAAGAGGCCGGCCCCGTGCTCATCTTCATTACCAACCCGGCCGATACCATCGTCTGGATCGCCCAGAACGAATTCGACTACCCGGAGCATAAGATCTTCGCCACCGGCACCATGCTGGACTCGTCCCGCCTGCGCCGCCTGGTCGCCGACGATCTGGCCATTAGCCCCGACTCGGTGGACGGCTACATGATGGGCGAGCACGGCATGGCCGCCTTCCCGGTCCTATCCCACCTCTCGGTGGCGGGCATTCCGGCCGCCCGGCTCGGGGAGTACTTCCCCGGCGCCCAGCTCGACGCGGCAGACCTGGCCGAGCGCGTCGTCGAAGCCGCCTACCAGGTCTTCCACTCCAAGGGCTGGACCAACGCCGGCGTCGCCGCCTCGGCCATGCGCCTGGCGCGCGCGGTCCTGCTCGACGAGCGCGCCATCTTCCCGGTCTCGACCACGTTGCACGGCGAATACGGCTACGACGGTGACGTCGCGGTCTCCCTGCCATGTTTGATCGGGCGTTCGGGGGTCCTCCGGCGCATCCCGGTGGACCTGGACGACTGGGAAACCAAGGCCCTAGAAAAGTCCGTAGCTGCGGTAAAGCGCGCGATCGAGGATTCTGCCCAAAACTTATAGTCATGAGTGACCTGTTTTACATCTACGCGAATCGGAAAAAATGGGCATTCTGAAGTAGGGTAGAGGAGGTCACTAAACAAATTACTGAGTGATATACAGCACTTTTGCTGTGGATATTGCCCCGTGACAGCGAATGAAAGGTACGTCGCATGTCTAATGCTCGTTCTGTCCTTGTCAGTGTCGTAGGTCGTGATTTTGCCGACCTCAACCTTGCGGAAACTGCCCACCAGCTAGACGCGCAGTTGCGCACTCTGGATGAGCTCAACCCGAAGCTCGCCGACGTCGTCGCTGCGGAACTTACCGCCGACGGGCCCGTAGTTATTCAGGGCACCGGCGACACCCACTTCGACTCCGTAGCTGCCGCCGCCGTCGGCGTGCCGCTGCTGTTCGTGGCCGAGCAGGAAAAGGGCGCGGCCGAACTCGCGGTCCGCCACGCCAAGGACGTGCAGGCGACCGTCGCCGGCGTTGTCACCCCGGAGCAGCTTAAGGACGGCGAGGCGCTGGCCCGCCAGATTAACCTCAACGTCGAGCCGGTTATGTCCGCTCCCGTCTTCGAGCAGCAGCTGCTGGGCCAGGCCAAGGCCGCCGGCGCCCACGTCGTGCTGCCGGAGGGCGACGACGACCGCATCCTGCTGGCGGCTGGCCAGCTGCTGGAAAAGGGCATCGTCAAGCTCACCATCCTGGGCAACCCGGACTCCATTGCCACCCGCGCCGGCGAACTGGGCGTGGATCTGACCGATGCCACCATCATCGACCACCTGACCTCCCCGCTGGCCGAGGAATTCGCCGCCGACTTCGCCGAGCTGCGCAAGAAGAAGGGCGTCACCCTCGAGCAGGCCCGCGAGACCATGCAGGACATCTCCTACTTCGCCACAATGATGGTCCACAAGGGCCTGGCCGACGGCATGGTCTCCGGCGCGGCGCACACCACCGCCCACACCATCAAGCCTTCCTTCCAGATCATCAAGACCACCCCGGAGGCCTCCGTGGTCTCCTCCATCTTCCTGATGGTCATGCGCGGCCGCCTGTGGGCCTTCGGCGACTGCGCGGTCAACCCGAACCCGACCGCCGAGCAGCTCGGCGAGATCGCCGCCGTCTCCGCGAAGACCGCCGCCCAGTTCGGCATCGACCCGCGCGTGGCCGTCCTGTCCTACTCCACCGGCACCTCCGGCTCCGGCCCGGACGTGGACCGCGCCGTGGCCGCCGTGGAGGCCGCCCGCCAGATCAACGGCGACCTCAAGGTCGACGGCCCGCTGCAGTTCGACGCCGCCTGCGACCCGGGCGTGGCCAAGAAGAAGATGCCCGACTCCGAGGTCGCCGGCCAGGCCAACGTCTTCATCTTCCCGGACCTGGAAGCCGGCAACATTGGCTACAAGACCGCGCAGCGCACCGGCGGCGCCCTGGCCGTGGGCCCGATCCTGCAGGGGCTGAACAAGCCGGTCAACGATCTGTCCCGTGGCGCTACCGTCCCCGATATTGTCAACACCGTCGCTATTACCGCTATCCAGGCAGGAGGCAACGCCTAAATGGCCTACGTTCTAGTACTTAACTCCGGCTCTTCCTCCATCAAGTTCCAGGTGGTGAACCCGGAGAACGAAGCCACCGACGCACCGCTGGTCACCGGCCTGGTCGAGCAGATCGGCGAGCCGAACGGTGCCATCAACGTCACCGTCAACGGCGAGAAGATCCGCGAAGAGCTGGAAATCCCCGACCACACCGCGGGCTTGAAGCGCGCCTTCGAAATCATGGAGGACAACCAGGTCGGCCCCACCCAGCTGGAGCTCATCGCCGTCGGCCACCGTGTCGTCCACGGCGGCCGCCTGTTCAGCGAGCCGCAGCTGCTGGACGAGCAGATCGAGTCCATGATCGAGGACCTCATCCCGTTGGCCCCGCTGCACAACCCGGCCAACCTGGACGGCATCCGCGTCGCGCGCGCCATCCTGCCGGACCTGCCGCACGTCGCCGTCTTCGACACCGCCTTCTTCAACCGCATGGCCCCGGCCGCCGCGCTGTACGCCATCAACAAGGAAGTCGCCACGAAGTACGACATCCGCCGCTACGGCTTCCACGGCACTTCCCACGAGTTCGTCTCGCAGCAGGTCCCGAAGCTGCTGGGCCGCGACCCGGGCCATACCCACCAGATCACGCTGCACCTGGGCAACGGCGCTTCCGCCGCCGCTATTTCCAACGGCCGCGCCATCGACACCTCGATGGGCCTTACCCCGCTGGCCGGCCTGGCCATGGGTACCCGCTCCGGCGACATCGACCCGGGCATCATCTTCCACCTGTCCCGCCAGGCGGGCATGTCCATCGATGAGATCGACAAGCTGCTCAACAAGCAGTCCGGCGTGAAGGGCATTTCCGGCGTCAACGACTTCCGCGTGCTGCGCGAGCGGATTGAGAACGAGGACTCCGACGCCTGGCTGGCGTACAACATCTACATCCACCAGCTGCGCCGCTTCATCGGTTCCTACATGATTGCGCTCGGCCGCGTCGACGCCATCACGTTCACCGCCGGCGTCGGTGAGAACGACACCGAGGTCCGCCAGGACTCCCTGTACAACCTGGACATGTACGGCATCCACTTCGACAAGGAAGCCAACCTGGTCCGCTCCAAGGAGCCGCGCATGATTTCCACCGCGGACTCCCCGGTCAAGGTCTTCGTGGTCCCGACCAACGAGGAGCTGGCCATCGCGCAGAAGTCCGCCGAGATCGCCGCCATGGCCCGCGAGGCCGGCCTGTACTAGCACTTTGTGCTGCCGCGCGCCACTTGAGCGCGCCCCCGACTGTGGATAACTAGGGCCCGCGCCCAGTTATCCACAGTTTTGCTGTATCTGGGCCGGGGTGGCCTAGACCGGGGCTTGCGCTTCCGGTCAGGATGGCGGTATGAAGCTGACTAAGACCCGTAGCGCTAATGCCCACTGCACCCGCCTCGCGCCGCAAGTGACTGTCGACGCGCAGGCTTATACCTCATTACCCGTCCATGAGCAGACCCGGCTGCGTTGCTTGGCCGCCGCGCTCAGCGCCCACCGCGCGGTGCTGGCGGCCTGCTCGGCCGCCCGCGTCCACCGGCTGTGGGTGCTCAGCGCCCGCGGGGAGGAGGACATAGAACTCGTCCTCGCCGGCGGCACCGCCCCGCCCAACGCGCAGGTCCCGCCCGGGTGGCGCTACCACAAGATGAAGCTGCCGCCGGGCGATATCGTCTCGGTTTCTGCCGCGGTGTCCGCTGAGGACGGCGCCACGAGCGTCAGAGCGACGAGCCCAGCCCGCACCGTGGTGGACCTGGCCCGCCTGCACGGCTTCGTGCGCGGGCTGGTGGCCGCCGACAGCTACCTGGCCCGCGGTTACGAGCGCGCCGCGCTGGAGGCCGTGGCCGGCCGGCTCAAGGGCACGCGGGGGATTGGCCAGGCCCGCCAGGTCATTGCGGCCGCGATCGGCGTCTCGGAGTCGCCGTACGAGTCGCTCGCCCGCGGCCTGCTCATCCACAGCGGGGTGGCACAGCGCCACCGCGTTGAGCCGCAGGCCCGGATCGGGGCCTTCCGCGTAGACCTGCTCATCGATGGCTGGCTGGTCCTTGAGGTGGACGGCGCCGCCAAATACGACGGGCAGACCTACGGCCGCGCGGTCGAAGACGTCATCCGCTCCGAGCGGGACCGCGAGGTCTACCTGCAAAACCAGGGCTTCGTGGTTCGCCGGGTGACGCCCCAACAGCTGTTCAGCGACTACGCCGAGTTCATGGAGATGCTGACCACCACGTTGCGGCGGGCCGGGAGGTAGGGCGGGCTTGGAATTTATCGACCTTTGCACAGAAGCCGATATTTCCAGGGCTTAAGACCGCTGGTCACGGCTATTCGGGCGTCGGGCGCGGGGCGGTTGGGCGGCGGACGTCGATATTTCCGCCCGCGTTCAAGGGGAACCGGTGGAAAATATAGCCCTCTGCCCAAAGGTCGATAATTCCAAAACCCAAAACCGCTGTTCAAAGCATTAAAAGTGAAAGTCGCGGACCAGCCCGGCGGCAAAGGTCGATAATTCCCCGCCCCCATCCTCAAAGAACCCTAAAACGTCGTCACCGGCCGGACCTGGTTCGCCAGGTCGACCAGCGCGTAGCGGTGCCGGGAGAAGGGGGCCTGGCGGGCGAGCGCGCGGAGCGTGTCGGCGAGCCCGTAGCGCAGTCCGCGCTGGGTGAAGGCGTACTCGAACAGGTCGTTCGGGCTGGCGGCGTGCGTGAGCTGGTGATCGCGCAGGAACGTCAGCCCGGCGGAGAGCACGGCGACCTTGATCTGCAAAAAGCGCGGCTCGTTCGTGGGGATCTCCTCCAGGCGGCGGGCGGCGCGGCGCACGCGGGGCTCGGTCAGGGAGTGGGAGATGAGCTGCAGCACCGTGGTCAGCCGCGCCATGCGCTGGTGGCGGGAGGCGTTCGGCACGCGGTCGAGGGTGCTGACGGCCATTTCCACCTGGTGCTCGGCGCGCAGTTGGCGCGCCAGGCCGAAGGCGGAGGAGACCGTGGTCGGGTTGGTGGCCCAGACCAGGCCGTAGAGGCGCATGGAGTTAAACCGCAGCACGCCGGGGTCCTGGGTGACGTGTTCCCAGAGCTCGGGCTGGCCGGCGAAGTCCTCGTCGGGCAGGTCGCCCAGGCTGAGGTCTTGGACCGCGCAGGCGCGGGCGACCTTCGGCATGAGCAGGCAGGAGCCGTCGTAGCCCAGCTGCTGGAGGAGCAGCTCGTTGATGGCGGCCAGCGCCAGCTTCGGCGCGGCCTCGCCGGGCAGGAGGCTGAGCACGGTGGAAAAGTGCTTTTGCGCCTCGGCGTAGTCGTCCAGCAGGAGCGCGGTCACGCCGGAGTACCACTCGAAGCGCCAGTCGCCGCCCAGGCGCTCCTCCAGCGAGGACAGCCAGCTGCGGGCCTGACCCGTGTAGCCGAGGTCGATCATGGAGCGCACCACGCCCAGGGGGATTTCGGCGGACTGCTCGTATTCGTCGGTCTGCATCGCCTGGCGGAGGGTCTCCAGGGCCTCCTGCGGCTCCGTATAGGACGCGCCCTGCAGTAGCGCGGCGCCGACGTCGCTGCGGTCCAGCAGTGGGGTCGGGAGGGCGGAGACCACCTCGGGGGCGGTGGTCCGCACGGTGCGGTCGATTCCGTCGATGAGCTGATCCGTGCGGAAGACCAGGTGCTTGGTGCCGAAAGTGGTACGCTGCGGCGAAAACAGCGAGTGCTGGGAGGGGTGCTGGACACCGTCGCGGACGGCGATGACCTCGCGGAGCACGCCGTAGAGCTGCGTGCGCAGCTCGCCTAAGTTGCGGAAGCGCTTGTCCGGGTCGCGTTCGGTGGCGCGCAGCAGCAGCCGGTAGAAGGACAGGTGGCGGCGGAACTGAGGTTCCTTCGCCGGGCTCGGCAGCCCGGGCAGGTAGATGCCGTCCTCGCTGGGAAGGTCGATGGTCAGCGCCGCCAGGGTGCGGCCGATGGTGTAGATATCGCTGGCTACCGATGGTCCCTGGGTGGACACCTCGGGGGCCTGGAAGCCCTGCGTGCCGTAGATGAAGCCGTAGGCGCCGATCCCGGAGACCGCGCCCAAGTCGATGAGCTTGACTTGGTCCTCGGTGACGATGATGTTGTCGGGCTTCAAGTCGTTGTAGACCACCCCGCGCGAGTGCAGGTAGTCCAGGGCCGGCAAAAGCTCCAGGATATAGGCGATGGCGATGTCGATGGGCAGCACCTTGCCCGGCTGCGCGTTGCGGCGGCTGCGCAGGGAGGGCCCGCCCACGTATTCCATCACGATGAAGCCGCCGGGCACGCGGGCGTCGTCGATGAAGTTGAAAATCTTCACGATGCCCGGGTGCGTGATATCCGCCAGGAACTCACGCTCGGCGGCCGCGGCGGCGGTCTCGTCCTCAGACTTGTGGGCCTGCATGCCCTTGAGCACGACCACGCGCCCGGAGACGAAGTGGTCGTTGGCCAGGTAGATCCAGCCCATGCCGCCGTGGGCGATGACGCCCAGGATCTCGTACTGGCTGGCCACCATGTCGCCGGGGTTGAGCTGCGGGCGCGGGATCTTCTTGCGCTCGACGACCTCGTCCACGTCGAGCAGCGCCTGGCGCGGGTTGCTGGGGGAGACGAACGGCAGGTGGACCATGCCGTCGGCGACCTCGCGGTCGCGGCGGCGGGTCGCGCGCCTGGAGCGGAAGGTGTCGAGCGCCTTCTGGCGGGAGCGCTGCGAGGTATCCGCCACCTGCTGCGCGTCGCGCGCCTTCTTGTCGCGCAGGTTGCCCAGGTCCTTGATCAGCGCGGCGATGTTGTCCGAGTCCGCGGCGAATTCGTCGTCCTCATCGTCCTCGTCGTCCGCGAAGGGGTCGAAGGCCACGGCGGCGGTACCGGTCTCAACTTCTTCGTCGTCGGCGAAGGGATCGAAGGGCACGGCCGCGGTGGCGGCGTCCATGTCGGCCTCTGGGCCCGGTTCCAGATGATCGGAGCGATCAGTCATTGCGTGCCTCCTCGGAATCGTCATCGGTGTCTTCGCTGCGGTAGTCCAGGGCCGGCGGGCTGGCGGGAGCCAGGTAGGGGCCGAACCACTCGTCGTAGAGGCGCGCCCAGGTGCCGTCGCGGCGCAGCCGCTCCAGCGTGGAGTTGACCTGCCGGACCAGCGGGCGGGTGTCCGCGCCCGGGCGGGATTTCTTGATCCCTACGCCGTAGGACTCGGTGGACATGGGCTCGCCGACGATCTCGGTGTAGGAGTCCTGATCCACCATGCCGGACAGCAGCGTGTCGTCGGTGATGACGGCGTCGGCCTGGCTCAGCTGCAGGGCCATCAGGCAGTCGCCCCAGGAGCGCGTGACCAGCAGTTGGGCCTCAGGCAGGTGGAGGCGGGCCTGGTTGAGCGAGGTCGAGCCGGCGGTGGCGCAGACCCGCTTGTCGGCGGTGGACTCGAGCGAGTCGATGCCGCTGGACTGCAGCGCCAGCAGGCGCGTGGAGGCGTCGAGGTAGGGCGTGGAAAACTCCACCTGCTCTTGGCGCTCCTCGTTGATGGTCATGGTGCGGACCACCATGTCAACCTCGCCGGACTCCAGCGCGTCCACGCGCTCGGCGGAGGAGAGGAAGCGGAAATCCACCTTGGACGGATCGTCGAAGATGTCGCGGGCGATCTCGTGGGCCAGGTCGACCTCGAAGCCGGTCATCTGCCCGGTGGTGGTGTCGCGGTAGCTAAGCAGGTTGTGCGACTGGTCCACGCCGACAATCACCCGGCCGCGCTTGACGATATCGGGCACCCGCTCCTTGGCGTCCTTGTCGTCGGGGCGCCAGGAACCCGCGGGGTTGCCGCGGAAGTCCGCGTCGGCGGCTTCGGCATCGGCGGGCTCGTAGTAGGCGCCGGCGGGCAGCGGGGGGCCGGTCTTCTCCCGCTGCGTGTGGTCGGGGAGGATGCGGTCGATCTCGTTGGTCGGGGCGAGGTCGGCCGAGTAGTTCACGCAGCCGGCCAGCAGCAGCGGGAGGCTGAGGAGCGCGGGCAGGGCTTTCTTGCGCTTTGGCATTAGAGGTACTCCTGCACTCGGGGGCGGATGCCCAGCCAGACCGAAATCACCGCGGCCACGGTCAGCAGCATGACCGCGCTGGAGACCAGCGTCATGGCGGTCAGGCCCTCCTGGATGTGCAGGCGCATGGCGCGCCGGGCGTCGGCGATGAGCTGGTCCAGGGTGCTGTCGAGCTCGTTGAAGGAGCTGGCCGCGCTGGTGGGTGAGGTCTCCCCGGGCAGCGTGTCGCCCGGGTTGGGGTCGGTGGCCAGGAAGATGGCGTCGTCGTAGCGGCCCTCGCTGAGTGCGTTGAGCAGCGCCTCGTGGGACTGGGTCCAGCGCTCCAGCGAGTGCTGGGCGCCGCGGATGAGGTCGTCGCGGTCGAGCTCGGACTCGGTGGTGATCGACTCGGAGGCCGCGTAGTCCTCCAACGCGCGGGAGATGGATTCGGTGGTCTCGTCGAAGGTCACGGCGGTCTCCTGCTCCGACTGGCGGTTGACCAGGGCCAGAGTCTCCGAGGTGCGGGCCTGCTGCGCGGCGATGCGCGAATTGGTCAGCGCGTCCCACGGGCGGGAGGCGTCCTCGAAGCCCTGCATGCCGGCGGACCAGGTCGCCAGGTTGGACAGGGTCACCCACAGCACCGCCAGGGTAAGCAGGCCGGTGGCGGTGACAAAGCCGCGGTTGAAGCGGCGCCGGGTTAGCCGCCACAGCCACCACTGCGCCAGAACCAGGAAGATGACGGCGGCCACCAGGCCGGATAGCGGCACCCACTGGGGGCGGGTGAGCTCGCGGCGCTCGTCGGAGACCTTCTGGCTGGTCAGCTGGAAAAGCTCGTCGGCGGCGGGCAGGATCTCCTCGCGCATCAGCGTCGAGGCGTTGGACATATAGGCGCTGGCCACGGCGTTGCCGGCGCGGTGGTTGGCGCGGGCGGTTTCCACCATGGAGGTATAGACCGGCAGCTCGCGCTGGATGAAGCCGACCAGGTCCCGGATGCGCTGGTCGTCGTCAGAGGTGCCCAGGATGGACTCGGTGGCGGCTACCGATGCCCGGTCGATCGCGTCGTTGTACTTCTGCCGGTTCACGCCGGACTCGACGCCGGCCTGGACGAAGCCGGTGGTGGCGACGGTATCCGCCAGGGAGAGGGAGGTGTAGAGGTTGTGGGCCGAGTTCGACATCGGCTCCGTGGTGGACAGCAGGGTATCCAGGTTGTCCTGCCGGGCGGCCGAGGAATTGGACATGGAGATGCCGGCCGCGGCGATGGCCAGGGTCAGAATCACCGTGACGGTGAAAAGCTTGCCGGGCGTGGTCTCCAGGAAGGACCAGATGCGGCGGGCCAGGCGCGCGGGGCCGGCGAAGGTGGACATCGCCAGGTGGGTGGCCGGGTTGAAGGCAGGGTCTGCTGGGGCCGTGAGGTCGTCGAGCCAGTGGTCGCCCCCGGCGAACTGGGAGTCGTGCTCGGTGGGCTGGGTCGACTTAGGTTTCCTGCGGCGTGGCCGCATCAAGCTGGGTGCCCCGGAACCGGTCATTCATCTAGAATAGCTTTTCCGCTGTGTGCTACGCCACCTGTCCGCGGGGTTTTGCCAAAAGTTATAGCATGGAGGGTGATGAATGTGGCAGGAAAACCCGAAAGCGGCGACGGCTGGGCAGCTGGCCCAGGCGGCACACCGGCCTGGGGACTCTACGGCGCGGCCGGCCTCTTCCTGCTGGCCGAGGGCCCACGGGTCCTGCTCCAGCACCGCGCGCAGTGGACCCACCAGGGCGGCACCTGGGGGATTCCCGGCGGCGCGCGGGACTTGCACGAAACCGCCAGCCAGGCGGCGGTGCGCGAGGCGGTCGAGGAATGCACCATCGACCCGGGGGACATAGAAATTATTGATGAGATTGTTACCGCCGGCCCCTACCCGGCCAACCCTGCGCGCCCGGATCTGCCCGGCGGCTGGACCTATACCTCGGTCCTGGCCCGGACCAAGAACGGAAATCTGCTGGACACCGTGCCCAACGAGGAATCGCTGGAGCTGCGCTGGGTGCCGCTCGGTGAGGTTGAGCAGCTGCCGCTGCTGTCCGCCTTTCGCTCCGCTTACGCGGATTTGTGCCGCGCGGCGCGTGCCTTGGGCAGGTAAAACCGCCCGAATTGTGGCACGCTAGTGGGCATGATTGAAGTGAACGGGCTGACTAAACAGTATAAGTCGGTCCGCGCCGTCGATAACTTAAGTTTTACGGTCAACCCCGGAATGGTGACCGGCTTCTTGGGACCCAACGGTGCGGGCAAATCCACCACCATGCGCATGATCTTGGGCTTGGATAAGCCGACGGCGGGCACGGCCCGCATCGGCGGCAAGAGCTACCGGGAGATGAAGAACCCGCTGCGGGAGGTCGGCGCGCTGCTGGACGCGAAGGCCGTGCACCCGAACCGCTCGGCGGCCAATCACCTGAAGTGGATGGCGCAGTCCAACGGCATCCCCACCCGCCGCGTGGACGAGGTACTGGGCCTGGTGGGCCTGTCGGACGTGGCCGGCAAGAAGGCCGGCGGCTTCTCGCTGGGCATGGGGCAGCGCCTGGGCCTGGCCAGCGCCCTGTTGGGCAACCCGGGCGTGTTGATCCTGGACGAGCCGGTCAACGGCCTGGACCCGGAGGGCATCCGCTGGGTGCGCGACCTGCTCCAGGCGCTCGCCCGGGAAGGCCGCACCATCCTGGTGTCCTCGCACCTTTTGTCGGAGATGTCCATGACCGCCGACCACCTGGTGGTCATCGGCCGCGGCCAGTTGGTGGCTAACCAGTCCACCTACGACTTCATCAAGGAGCACGCCGCCTCGCAGGTCATCGTCCGCTCGGAGTACCTGGATGCGTTTAGCAACGCGCTGGACGAGGAGAACATCACCTACCAGCACAGCCGGGACCAGGAGGGCCGGCCCACGCTGATTATCCCGGAGCAGGCCACGGACCTTATCGGGCAGCTGGCGTACTCGGTCGGCGTGCCGCTGAACGAGCTGACGCTGCACCGCGCCTCGCTGGAGGACGCTTTCATGGAAATGACCGGACACGCAGTCCAGTACCACGGCCAGATTGAGGGGGCTGATGATGCTCGTTAATACTTTGCGCGCAGAGTGGACCAAGCTGATTACCACGCGGTCGTTCTGGCTCACCAGCGCCGTGTTCTTCCTGCTGACCTGGGGCTGGAGCGCCCTGAACGCGTCTATTACCCGGCAGACACCGGAGGCCGCCATGTTCCTGACCCCGGAGTCCTCCGCCACCGCGGTCTGGATGCTGGGCCTGCCGGTGCTGATGATCCAGTCCATCATGATCATCACCACCGAATACCGCTACAACATCCAGGCCAACGTCTATATGGCCAACCCGAACCGCCCGATGGTGGCGGTGGTCAAGCTGGTCATGTACGCGGTCATTTCCGCCCTCCTGGTCTTCCTCGCCGTGGTGGGCGTCTACCTGCTCACCCAGGCCATTGCCGGCGACGTCGCCCCGGATTATGACCCGTGGAACAGTGAGAGCGCCCGGCGCTTCCTGTGGGTCTACCCGCTGGTCATGGCGGCGATGGTGCTGTTTTCCCAGGGCATGGGCCTGCTGCTGCGGCAGACCGCCGGCACCGTGGCCATCTGCTTGATCCTGAACCTGGGCATCGACCAGCTGATTGGCCAGCTGCCGAAGATCGGTGAACATATCGCCCCGTTCATGCCGTTTACGGCCTTGCAGAACTGGATCTTTGAGACCGTGCCGGAAAAGGCGGTGTGGGACGGCAACTGGATGAACCTGGTTATCTTCCTGCTGTGGGCCGGCGGCCTGTGGCTGCTGGGCGTTTTCTTCCTGCAAAAGCGCGACGCCTAAGTCCCGCACGGTTTAGTCTAGGAAACCGTGCCCTATTCACTTCTCCTGTCCCTGGCGCTGCTGTCGGCCACGGCCGCCTTCGCCACGGATATGTACCTGCCGGTTATGCCCGCCATCGCGGCGGAGTTCGGGGTGGCGGATGCGTGGGTCCAGCTCACGCTGACCGCGTTCTTCGTCGGACTGGCGGCGGGCCAATTGTTTATCGGCCCGCTTTCCGATGTCCTCGGGCGCAAGACCCTGCTCCTGCTCGGCGCGGTGGGGCGGTGGCCGCGTCGGTGCTGGCGGCGCTGGCGCCCAACATCGGAGTGCTGGTCGCGGCCCGCTTCCTGCAGGGCCTAGGCGGCGGGGCCTGCGTGGTGCTCTCCCGGGCGGTGGTGCCGGACCTTTTGGCCAGCAAGGCCGCGGCCCTGGCCACGGGCCTGCGCCGGGATAAGGCCGGTTCGGTCTCGGCCGTGATGGGCGGGGTCCAGTCGCTGCTGGGCGGGCTGGTTAGCCCGCTGATGGGGCTGGGCAGTGATCGACTGCTGACGATGTCACTGGGCATGTGCGCCTGCGCGGGCGTGGCGGCGGCCGCCGCCTTGGCCGCCACGCGCTGGCAGGTGGGCGAGTAGCTTTATTTCTTGCCCTTGCCCAGGGCGATAAGGGCCAGGCCGATGGCCAGGATCCAGCTGTCCTTGGCGATGGGGGTGCCGTCCTCGGACGGGCTGATGCCGTCGTCCTGGGTCATGTTGTCGTTGTTGAAGTACAGGGTCAGCAGGCCGGAGGAGAAGCCGGTCAGGGCCAGGCCCGCCAGGCGGTTCGGGACGAACGGGGCCAGCAGGGCGCCGCCGATGCCGATCTCCGAGTAGGAGATGAACTTGCCGAAGGTATCCGGATCCATATCGCCCAGAGCCGGGACGCCGGTGGCGGCGAAGTCCCGCAGGCCAGCCGCGTTTTCCCCGCGCAGGCCCAGCTTGCCGATGCCGGAGTTGAGGATGAATGCGCCCGGGATAGCGCGCAGCGCGACGGAGGCGAGACGGTGGCCGAGGGTCGGCTTGGAAGACTTGGACATGATGCTCCTTAGAAAAAGCGAACGGGGATTGAACTTTCTGCTCCCCACTCTAGCAATGTTGACGCGTCACGCACGGGCGGCTACTGCAGCGCCGAGGTCAGCCGCATGACGTTGTCCACGTAGCGGCGGAAGAAGCCGCGGGTGTTCCACTCCTCCAGTGTCAGCTCGTGGGAGACGCCGCGGTAGTTGGCGGCTAGCTGGTTGAGCTGGTCGATGAGGTCGCCGCGGGCTACCAGCATGGTGGACTCGTAGTTCAGCCCGAACGACCGCATGTCCATGTTGGAGGAGCCGAACATGGCCAGCGGGTAGGTGGAGGTATTGGCCCGCTCGTCCGGGTCCGCGAGGGTGAACTTGGAGTGCAGGACGTAGGGCTCGGGGAACTGGTAGATGTGGACGCCGGCTTCTAGCAGGGTCTGGTAGTAGGAGGACTGGGCGTGGTTGACCATGAACTGGTCGGCCTTGGCGGAGACGTAGAGCTCCACCCGCACGCCGCGGTAGCAAGCGGTGGTGACGGCCTCCATGAGGGACTCGTCCGGGACGAAATAGGGCGAAACCATCACCAGACGCTCCTTGGCGTGGTGCACCACGGAGTTGAACATGCGCAGGTTCGGCTCCGTGGTATAGCCCGGCCCGGAGGGGATGAGCTGCAGGAAGTTGGCGTCGGCGTCCCAGGCGTCGTCGTAGGGCAGCTCTTTGAGCCCCAGGGTCTCGTCGGATTCCAGGTACCAGTCCACGGCGAAGACGGCGGCTAGGGCTGTGACCACTGGACCGGTGAGCTCGACCATGTAGTCGATCCAGGCGCGGTCGGCGGACTTGTACTGGCGCTTAATCATGTTCAGCGAGCCCAGGAAGCCGGTGTGGCCGTCGATGACCACGATCTTGCGGTGGTTGCGCAGATCGGGCCGGCGGAAGCGGAACTTGTGCAGCTGGATGGGCAGCATGAGGCGCCAGTCGACGTCGATGGCGCTGAGCTTCTTGCCGAAGCTGAAATAGCCCGGGTACTTGATGCTGCCGATCTGGTCGAGTAGTAGCTTGACCTCCACCCCGCGCTGCCGGGCGCGGGCCAGGGACTGGTAGAAGACGTCGGTGGCCTCGTCCCAGGACTGGATGTAGATTTCGACGTAGACGTATTCCTCGGCGGCATCGATGGCCCGGGCAATGGCCCGGATGCACTCGTCGTAGTCCGCGTGTAGGCCCTGGTTGTGGCCGACCAGGCAGGGGAAACCGGTCAGCTCACGGTTGAGGTGGATGAGGGATTCAACCTCCGCGGGCAGGCGGTCCTCCGGGTGATCCGGGGTGGCGGCGGTGATGTCGTCTATCATCTCGTTCGCCTCTTGCTGGATGCGGTGGCGGCGCCGGTTGATATACGGCGAGCCCATCAGCAAAAACAGCGGCAGGCCCACGAAGGGCAGCAAGAGGATGGCCAGCAGCCAGGCATTCGAGCTGGACGGGCGGCGGCCCTCTGGGACAATGCCGATGGCGACGGCCTTGATGGCGTAGTCCAGCACCATGAAGAAGGCCTGCCAGAAGGTGAGATCAATGCTGAGGCTCATTAGCGCACCGCGTCGAAGTCCGGAAGGTCGTAGTCCGCCATCAGCAGCACGTGGTCGGAGGTGCCCTTCTCCGCGCGCTCGGCCATGTCGACCGCGGCGGAGCGCACCCGCTCGGCCAGCGGCTGTGAGGCCAGTTGGAAGTCGATGCGCATGCCCTCGCCCTTCTGGAAGCGCATGCCCTTGTAGTCGAAGTAGGTCCAGCGCGCCTCCCGCGTGAACTGGCGGGTGACCTCCTGCGTGCCGGCCTCCAGCAGCATCTGGAAGGCGGCGCGCTCCGGCTCGGTCACGTGGGTCTTGCCGCGGAAAACGGATAGGTCCCAGACGTCCTCGTCGCGCGGGGCGACGTTGAAGTCCCCGGTCAGCAGCAGCTTGCGGTGGGAGCGCTGCTCCACGTAGCGCGCCAGCGCGTAGTAGAACTGCAGCTTGTAGTCGTAGTGGCGATCGGTGATCTCGCGGCCGTTGGGGAAATACAGGCTCCAGATCTCCACGCCGCGGATGACCACCCCCAGCGCGCGGGCCTCCGGGGCCTGCTCCTTGTCCGGGTCTTTGGCGAAGCCGGGCTGTCCGGGGAAGCCCTCGTAGGTCTCCTCCGGGGCCTGCTTGCTAATAATGGCCACGCCGTTCCACTGGTTCAGGCCGTGCCGGGCCACGTGGTAGCCGGCGTCCTCGAACACCTGCGTCGGGAATTTGTCATCAGCCACCTTGGTCTCTTGCAGGCACAACACGTCGATGTCGTGGGCGTCCAGCAGGGCCAGCGCGCGCTCGGCCCGCGTGCGGACGGAGTTGATGTTCCAGGTGGCTATGCGCATGATTTACAGGGTAGCGAACCGCCGCCGATGGTGCTCATCCAGGCCGCACTCGGCGGCGATAGCGCGGGCGGCGGCATCCGGGACCTCCAGGACCACCACCGCGCGGGTCGCGCCCTGGGCCCGGCCCCAGCGCAGCGTGTCGCGCAGCTCGGCCGCGCTGGCCGGGGCGGTGGGCACGACCACCCACACCGTGTCGTCGCCGGCAGTGCCCAGGGCGGCGGGCGCGGTGTCGGGGTCCTCGGCGCTGCCGTCGTCGGGCAGCCCGCCGACGTAGCAGACCTGCTCCGGGCCGACCGGGTGGGAGTGCGGCAGGCCGTTTTTGCCGATGCGCTCCGGCAGCAGCAGGCGCGGGCCCGCGTGGTCGAGGATCTCGGCGGTCGGCATGGGAGTGAAACCGGCCGAGGGGCCCAGCGGCACCGAGCCGGAGGCGCGCATCAGCCACTGCCCGTCCGCCGACCACCGCTGGTGGGCCTCCGGGTAGGCGCTTGCGATGGCCTCCTCGACGTGGCGGATATCCGAGTTGCGGATGGTGCGCGGGGAGAGCTTTTTGATGATCTTCAGCTCGTCTGGCGCGATTTCCACCGCCTCCTTGTCAGAGGGGTAGCCGCCCACCTGCTGCGGGCGGATGACCAGTGGGTCGAGGCTTTGCACGTGCCCGATGACGTCGCTTTTGACCCCGCCGGAGTATTCGCGCCGGGCCACGACCCGGTCGCCTACCTCCACCGCGTCGGAGCGAAACGCGAAGCCCACGGGCTAGTCCTCGTCGTCCGTGTGGCCGAAGGGATCCTCGTCCACGCCCGGAGTCCAGGTCAGCCCGGCGACGTTCCAGCCCTCGCGCTTGATGGCCTTCTTGGCCGCGCGCTTGTAGCGCCCGATGAGGGTGTCGGTGTAGACGTAGCCGTCCAAGTGGCCGACCTCGTGCTGCAGGCAGCGGGCGAAGAAGCCGTAGCCTTCGACGGTAATGTCGTTGCCGTTTTCGTCCTGGCCGGTCACCCGCGCCCAGTCGGCGCGGCCGGTGGGGAAGGACTCGCCCGGCACGGACAGGCAGCCTTCGTCATCGGAGCCGTCGTCCGCCGGCATGGTCACGGGGATCTCGGAGGTCTCCAGCACCGGGTTGATGACGCAGCCGCGGCGCATCCCGCCGTCTTCCTTCTCCGTGCCGTCGGGCCCGTCGGTGTCCGGGCAGTGGTAGACGAATAGGCGCTTGTTGATGCCGATCTGGTTGGCGGCCAGCCCGACGCCGTGGGCGGCGTCCATGGTCTCGTGCATATCGCTAATGAGCTGCTGGAACTCTGGGCTGGAGAGGTCTTCCGTGACTTTTTCGGTGGGGTGATGCAGCACGGGGTCGCCGTGGATCACGATGGGGCGAATACTCATGTTCTACAGTTTAAGCATGTCCGCGCAATCTGACCTACCCGACCGGTCCGGCCTATCCGAGCAGGACGTGGCCATTCTGGACTTCGAGGCGCACGCCCCGCGCGCCGTCGGCCGCAAGGAAGAGGCCATCCGCGCCCAGCTGGACCTGACGCCGGTGCGCTACCACCAACGCCTCAACGCGCTGCTGGACCTGCCGGCGGCGCAGGAATACGCGCCAGTGCTGGTGGGCCGCCTGCGGCGGGTGCGCGGCCAGCGCGAAGAAGTCCGGCGCGCCGCGCAACAAAATGAAACGCCTGGGGCTTAAAGTAAGTTCTGTGACTAATGTGAATCAGGAGAAGAACGACGCCACCTCGACCAGCCTGCCCCTGCGCGGTTTCGCGATGGTGCTCATCGCCGTCGCTGTCGTGCTGGGCCTGTGGGCCCTCTACGCCCTGACCCAGGGCGGCGGGGACGAAGAATCCACCCCGGCCGCCGCCACCTCTTCCGCCCCCGCCGGCGGCCCGGAGGGCCCGACCACCTCCGCGGCCGCGCCCAGCCAGGAGACCACTGCCGACGCCGAGCGCAGCAGCGACGCCCCGTCGCCGTCGCCGGCCGAAGAGGACAAGCGCGAGGAAGCCGCCCCGGCTGGCGGCCAGCCGGAGCAGGCCAACCCGGCCCCAGCCGAGCAGCCCGCGCCGAAGAAGGTCAGCGTGCTGAATAACTCCATGACCCAGGGCCTGGCCGACCGCGTCTCCCGCGACCTGGAGGGCAAGGGCTACGAGCTGGGCGAGGTGGGCAACTTCCCCGCGGAAGTCCTGCCGGAGACCACCGTCTTCTTCCCCAAGGGCGATGCGGCCGCGGAGGCCGAGGCCCGCAAGATCGCCTCGGGGCTGGGCGGCATCGCCCGCGAAAACATCGACAGCCTGCCGGACAAGGCCACGGAAGGCCGCGGGCTGACCGTGGTGCTCACCGACGCCTAAATACGCGTAAAGAAAGAATTAAAAGGCGCGGCAGCTAACGGATTCTAACGCCGAATAGATACGATTGACGCGTGAAGATCCCGGAAGAAAAATTCGCGCGCTCCGCCGAGCCCACCCTGGGCGTGGAGTGGGAGGTAGCGCTGGTGGATCCAGACACGCGGGATTTCGTCCCGCGCGGCGCCGAGCTCATCGATCGAGTCCGCGCCGCGCACCCGGACGTCCGCCTGGAAAAGGAATTTCTGCAAAACACCGTCGAGCTGGTCACGGGGATTACCCACAGCGTGCCGGAGGCCATGGCGGACCTGGGCGGCACCCTGGACAAGGTCCGCGCCGTGGCAGACGAGATGGGGGTCAAGCTGTGGTCCTCGGGCGGGCACCCGTTTTCCGATTTCCGCGAAAACCCGGTCTCGGAAAAGCAGGCCTACAGCGAAATCATCAACCGCGCCCAGTACTGGGGCCAGCAGATGCTGCTGTGGGGCACCCACGTCCACGTCGGGATCAGCCACGAGGACAAGGTCTGGCCGATCATCAACGCGCTGATGACCAAGTACCCGCACCTGCTGGCTATCTCCGCCTCCTCCCCGGGCTGGGAGGGGATTGATACCGGTTACGCCTCCAACCGGACCATGCTCTACCAGCAGCTCCCCACCGCCGGCATGCCGTACCAGTTTTCCACCTGGTCCCAGTGGCAGGACTACATGCGGGATCAGGCGATCTCCGGGGTCATCAACCACACCGGCTCCATGCACTTCGACATCCGTCCGGCCTCCAAGTGGGGCACGATCGAGGTGCGCGTCTCCGACGCCACGAGCAACCTGCGCGAGCTGTCCGCCATCGTCGCCCTCACCCACTGCCTGGTGGTCCACTACGACCGCATGCTGGAGGCCGGGGAGGAGCTGCCCACCCTGCAGCCGTGGCACGTGGCTGAGAACAAGTGGCGCGGGGCGCGCTACGGCATGGACGCGCTGGTCATCACCTCGCGGGAGACGGACGAGCGCTGGGTCAAGGACGAGCTGGCCGACCTGATGGAGGAACTGGCGGACCTAAGCCGCGAGCTGGGCTGCGCGGAAGAGCTGCAGCTCATCAGCGAGATCATCGACGGCGGCGCCGGCTACGAGCGCCAGCGCGCCATCTTCGAATCCACCGGCAGCTGGGTCGGCGCGGTCGACCTGGCCTGCCAGGAGATGGAGGACAAGCGCCCCGTGCGCTAGGCCGCGCGGTGCCGGCCGGTGATAACTGGCAGGTCCTGGGTGTCCGGGCCCTCGTCGACTTGGGCGCGCGGGATGAGCCGGTAGATGACGTAGACCAGCATGAAGACGATGGGGGAGCAGGAGAAGATCAGCGTCGGCCAGGTGGCCTCCAGCCCGTCTAAGGTGCGGTAGGCAAACCAGGGGAAGCTGCGCTCGCCGACGAAAGGCGCGAGGATGAGGCAGAGCCCGGCCACGGAGATGAGCCCGACTAACTGCTCGCGGAGGACGGTGCCGCGCCACCTGCGGCCCAGGGTCTGGTTGATCCAGGCGAAAAAGCCGATGGCCAGGGGCACCACCCAGACGAAGTGGTGGTACCAGCTAAACGGGGAGACCAGGCAAGAGCTCAAGCCCGTAAAGGCCAGCGCCAGCGTGTTGTTCCCGCTGCGGCTGGCCAGTGCTACCGCCGCGCAGGTCAGCACGAAGACGGCCACGACAACGCCCAGCCAGACCGGCCCGCCGGCCACGCCGAAGGCGCGCTCCAGCACCGAGCGCAGCGCCTGCGCGCCCGGGTTGGTGTGCGCGCCGACGCGCGAGGACTCGAACATCGACTCCGTCCAAAAGCGCATGCCGTCGCCCACCACCGCCAGGCCCACCACCACGGTGGTCAGGAAGGTCAGCACGCAGATGACCGCGTGCCACCAGCGGCGCTGAATGACAAAAATCAGGCCCATATACGCCGGGGTGAGCTTCAGCCCGGCGGCCAGGCCGGTGCCGATGCCGGCCAGGCGGAACTTCCGCGGCAGGAAATCGAGCGCGACCAGAAACATCAGGAAGACGTTGATCTGGCCGTAGAAGGCCGTGCCGTGGATGGGCTCCAGGTTGACCGTGGTCAGGGTGAATACCAAGAAAACGACAACCCCGAGCACCCCCAGGCGCAGACCGCGCTCCCGCAGGGCCATGGCGACGACGGCGAAAAGCGCCAGGAAGGTCGCGCCGTGCCACAGGCTCATGGTGGCGTTGTCGCTTAAGGGATCGAGGCCGGCGAAGACCACGCCGGCGAACGGGGGATAGGTGAAGGGGAGATCAAAAATCAGCGGGCCGTCGTAGAGCGGCTGGCCCTGGGCGACCTTCGCGCCGCCCTTGAGGTAGATCGCCAAGTCCAGGGGCATCCGCCAGACGAAGGCGGATTGTTCCCGCACCGGCGCGATCTGGTGCCAGGCCCACCAGGTAAGGGCCAGGAAAACCAGCCCGACGGTGGGCAGACCGTAGATTTTTTTCACAGCGGCGTGCCTGCTACTTCCGGCGCATGGATTTGCCTGCCGGTCGGTCGTTGCGTGTCATATCCTCTTCCTTTCCGTACAGACCCTCACGCCGGGCAATACGGGACATGCGCTGCGCGGTGACGGGACTGGTCATCATCGCAAAGAGTACCAGCAGGAAGAGCATGCCGAGGTCTCCGCGCTCCGCGACCCCGAAGGTCTCGGAGCCGGTCACCCTAGTGAGGGCGCCCAGCATGGTCAGGATGAGCCCCACGGTCTGCGGCTTGGTCACGAAGTGAACGCGGGACATGGTGTCCTTGTAGCGCACCACGCCCACGGCGGCGGCGAAGACCAGCAGCGCGCCGCAGACGATGAGGATGAGCGAGACAATATCGGCGATGAGCGAATAAGTCACTGGTTATCCCTCTTCCTAAAGCGCGTGACCGAGACCGTGGAAATGAAGCCCAGCAGGGCCACGACCAGCATGGAGTTGACCACGGTGGTGTTGAGCGTCCAGCAGATATAGACCGCCATGGCGCACTGGAACATGGCGACGAACCCGTCCATGCCGATCAGCCGGTCCATGGAGTTCGGGCCGACGATGATCCGCCAGGTGGTCATGAGGAATGCGGCCATGAACAGCACGGCGGCGCCGCCCAAGACGATGTTGTAGATTGTCGGGTCCATCTAGCGCACCTTCCTTTCAAAGATATCGATCATGTGCGCCTCCAGCTTGCGGATGTTGGCTATCTCGCGCGCGATGTCGTCGTCCGTGTCCGCGTCCAGCACGTGGGCGGTCAGCATGCGGTTGGCGATGTCGATATCCGTGATCGTGCCACCCGGCTGCAGGTTGTAGAGCATCACCGCAAAGGATAGAACGAATTCGCTCTCCACGCGCATGGGGACGTTGAGGATGGCGCTGCGCGGCTTCGGCTGGGGGCGCACGCCCAACCAACCGACCTTCAGCGAGGCCTGGAAGAGCTCGCCGGTCCAGGTGAAGGCGTACCTGATGAGCCGGCCCCAGGACACCGACAGGCTGTTGATGGGCATCGCCGGCAGCGGGAAAATCACCATGATGATGAGCCCGACGCCGATTCCGGCGACGATGTTGGCAACGGAGACCTCGCCCATGAGCAGCACCCACATGACGGTGATAGCCAGCAAGAAGCCCGGGCGGAAGCGGTAGCTGAGCCGGCGGGAAAAGGTGGGTTTGATGGGATGAGTCATTTACTCTTCCTCCTCCGACTCGTCGATGTCGTTCGGGCTGGTGGCAATCCCCGGCTCCGGCTCGGGCAGCGGGTGCGTGCGCGACTCCAGGGAATCCTGACCGCCGTGGTAGCGCTCGCGCTGGTCCAGGTGCCGGGTGGGGTTGTCCGCGTTGTCGCCCAGCACCGCGTACTGGTAGATCGAGGTGTCCTGCGCCGACTCGGCGGCGCGCGAGGTGATCCCGGAGATCGGGCCGGCCAGGAAGGTGATCGCCGTGGAGGCAGCCACCAGCAGCGCGGTGGAGCCGACCATGCCCAGCGGCAGCTTGCCGACGTCCTCGCGGTCGGAGTAGGCGACCTCGTCGGTGATATCGCCCAGCGGGGACGGGCGGGCCATGGCCACGTTGCCCTCCGGGGCATCGGCGCGGTCGCGCAGGAAGCCCTTGGACCAGACCAGCATCATCACGTAGAGGGTCAGCAGGGAGGTGGTAACTGCGCCGGCGATGAGCACCCAGGACAGCCAGGAGCCCTCGTTCGCGCCGGCCTGCAGCAGCAGGATCTTGCCCATGAAGCCGGAGAACGGCGGGATGCCGCCCAGGTTGACCGCCGGGATGAAGTACAGGATGGCGATCAGCGGGGCCGAGTAGATGAGCGAGCCCAGCCGGCGCAGCGAAGAGGTGCCGGCCTGGCGCTCAATGAGGCCGACCACCAGGAACAGGGAGGTCTGCACCAGGATGTGGTGGACGGCGTAGAAGATCGCGCCGGACAGGCCCTGGGCGGTGCCGAGCGCCACGCCGAAGATCATGTAGCCGATGTGGCTGACCAGGGTAAAGGACAGCAAACGCTTGATATCGCTTTGGGCGATAGCGCCCAGAATGCCCAGCACCATGGTGGCCAGGGCTACCCACATCAGCAGCGTATCCAGGCGCCCGTCGGTAAAGACCGTGGTGCGCATGCGGATAATGGCGTAGACGCCGACCTTGGTCAGAAGGCCCGCGAAGACCGCGGTCACCAGCGACGGGGCGGTGGGGTAGGAGTCCGGCAGCCAGGCGTCCAGCGGGACGATGGCGGCCTTAATCGCAAAGGCGATGAGCAGTACGCCGTAGATGGCGGTCTGCGTGCCGGCCGGGATGTCCTCCATGCGCATGCCGATCTGGGCCAGGTTGACCGTGCCCACGGAGGCGTAGACCATGCCGATGCCGAAGAGGAAGATCATCGACGAGGCCATGGAGACCATCACGTAGCCCACGCCGGCGCGCACGCGGCCGGGCGAGGCGCCCAGGGTCAGCAACACGTAGGAGGCCACCAGGAAGATCTCGAAGCCGACGTAGAGGTTGAACAGGTCGCCGGCCAGGAAGGAGACGTTCACGCCCATGGTCAGCAACATATAGGTCGGCAGGAAGACCGCCACCGGCTCGTCCTTGGAGCCATCGCGCACGCCCTGGGAGATGGCGTACCACATCACGCTAAAGAGCACGATGGAGGAGGTAAACAGCATCACCGAGGCCAGCCGGTCGGCGGCCAGCGTGATGCCCACGGGCGCGTCCCAGCCGCCGATCTGGACGGTCTGGATGCCCTCCGCGTCGGCGACGATGATGAGCACCGCGTTCACCGCGGCCGTAACCAGCAGGGAGAAGAACGCGATCTGGCGCTGGACGCCCGGCCTTTTGGCGAACATCATCGCGGCCGCGGCGGCCAGGGCCGGGATCAGGATGGGCAGCGGAATGATGTAGCCCATGTTCGGCAGGGCCCAGTCGACGATGGGCTGGAAAGTCTCACTCATCCTTGGCCCCCTTCACGGGCTCCTCGAAGAACTTCGGGCCGAATTGGTCGCCGTGCTTGGTGGCGCGGCCGGTGGTCGGGTCGTCGGAGGCGTCGTGGTCCGGCGCGGCCGCCGCGTTGCCCGGGCGGGCGGCGATCTTGGCGATGGCGGCATCCTCCGCGTCGTCCTCAATGACGTCGGCGGTGCGGTAGCGGTACTGGCGGTAGGCCAGGGTGAGGATGAAGGCCGTCATGGCCATGGAGATCACGATGGCGGTCAGGATCATCGCCTGCGCCAGCGGGTCGGCGATCTTCTCGCCGTACTGGGCGGATTCCCGGCCCATCACCGGCGGGGAGCCGGCCGAACCACCGGCCTGCAGGATGAGCAGGTTGGCGCCGTTGCCGATGAGCAGCAGGCCCAGCATCATCTTGGTCATGGCGCGGTCGAGCAGGAGGTAGACGCCGGCGGAGATCAGCACGCCTGTGGCGAGCAGCAAGAACAGGTTCGCTTCCATTTATTTCTCCTTTCCGGTGGATCGGTTGGTGATGTCGTTGGCGGTGGACTGGTGGTGCGCCGCCGCCTTGGCCGGTTGGGCGCGGGCCGCCGCGGCCTTCTTGTTTTTTGCGTTTTCGCGTTGGCGCTGGCGGCGGGCCAGCGAGCGGGCCCGGTCGCGGGCGCGCTGCTTACGGACCTCTTCCTCCTCGTCGAGCTTGCCGCCCAGGGAAAAGAGGATAAACAGGATGAGCCCGATGACGATCAGGTAGACGCCCACGTCGAAGACCAGCGCCGAGGGGAAGGACACGCTGCCGATGAGCGGGATGTCCAGGGAGCCGTAGGCCGAGGCCAGCGGCGGGCGGCCGAAGAACATCGGCACGATGGCCGCGGCCAGGGAGGCGAACAGGCCCGTGGCCATGAGCCGGCTCGGATCGACCGGGAGGGCCTCCTCCAGCTCCTCGCGGCCGCCGGCCAGGTAGCGCAGTGTGAGCGCCAGCGCGGCGACCAGGCCGCCGGCAAAGCCGCCGCCCGGGGCGTTGTGCCCGGCGAAGAAGAAGTAGAAGCTCAGCGCCATCATCAGCGGGAAGAGGATGCGGGTGGACACGTCGATCATGAGCGAGCGGTTCAGGGCCTGCTCGGTCTCGACCTCCGCGGCCAGCCAGCGGCGGCCGGTCACCCGCAGCGTCGGGCGGCGGGAGTCGCGCTCGAAGGACTGCGTGCGGAAAATCAGGGAGGCCACGCCGATGGCGGCGATGACCAGCACGGTGATTTCGCCCATGGTGTCCCAGGCGCGCATGTCGACCAGGAGGACGTTGACGGCGTTCGCGCCGTGGCCGATCTCCTTGGCCAGCTCCGGCATGGGCTCCGAGATGGGATCCGCGGTGCGGGAGTTGATGGCGAACATGCCCACGATGGTCACGGTCAGGCCCACGCCCACCGACAGCCAGGCCCGCAGCCGGTTGAGCTGGGGTCCCTGGCGCCACTCGACGTTGGCCGGCATCTTGCGCAGCACCAGCATGAACAGCACCACGATGAGGGTCTCGACCAGCAGCTGGGTCAGGCCCAGGTCCGGCGCGCCCTGCAGCGCGAAGACGGCGGAGAGCCCGTAGCCGGACACGCCGACGATCAGCACGGCCGACAGGCGGTTGTGCGTGACGGTCGCCGCGATGGCCGCGACGATCATGATGATGGCGGCGATGGCCTGCCAGGGGCTTTCCGCCACGACCATGCGCACGTCGTTGAGGCCGCCGGAGACGATCGCGGCGGCCGGCAGCAGCATCAGGCAGGCGAAGATGATGGTCAGGTTCATCTGCAGGGAGCCGCGGTGGGTGAAGGCGGTGGTGCGCAGCGACAGGTTGCGGATGCCGTCGATGGTGGCATCGTAAGCCACGTCGGCCGAGCCCAGGGCCGGGTGCTCCAGCTGGGCCTTGGCCACCACGCCGCGCTGCCAGTGCATGGCGACACCGCAGACGATGATCAGCGCGGAGATGGCCAGCGGCAGGTTGAAGCCGTGCCACAGCGCCAGGTAGGTCGCCTCCGGGTCCGCGCCGTAGACGTTGTCCAGGTGCTGGTTGATGAGATCCGACAGCGGGCGCGGGAAGACGCCGAAGGCCACCGTGCAGGCGGTCAGCGCGGCCGGCGGGAACCAGAGCATGGGCCCGATGGCGTGCATGTTCTCCACCGCCTCGGAGGTGCCGCCACCCGTCGGGTGGCTAGCCGGCTTGGTGGCGAAAGCCCCCCACAGGAAGCGCAGCGCGTAGGCCATGGTCAGGATGGAGCCCAGCACCACGCCGACCAGAAGCATGTTGCGCGGCATACCGACCAAAAGCTGCTCGTGCATGACGGACTCGATGACCGCTTCCTTGGTCACGAACCCCAACAGCGGCGGGATGCCGGCCATGGACAGCGCGGAGACGATCGCCAGGCCGTAGACCACCGGGTGGCGGCGGCCCAGGCCGGACAGCTCGTTGATGTCGCGGGTGCCGGCGGTGTGGTCGATGGCGCCGACCACCATGAACAGCGGGGCCTTAAACAGCGAGTGGGCAAACGTCAGCGCCAGCCCGGCCAGCATGGCCTCCCGGGAGCCGATGGCCACCACGGCGGTGATAAACCCCAGCTGGGAGACCGTGCCGTAGGCCAGGATGAGCTTGAGGTCTTTCTGCTTCAGCGCCATCCAGCCGCCCAGCAGCATGGTGATAACACCCAGCGGGATGATGACCAGGTGCCAGGTGTTTACCACCTGCAGGTCCGGGGCCAGGCGGGCGACCAGGTAGATGCCGGCCTTGACCATGGCCGCGGAGTGGAGGTAGGCCGAGACCGGCGTCGGCGCGGCCATAGCGCCCGGCAGCCAGAAGTGCGCCGGGGCGATGGCGGACTTGGTCAGCGCGCCGAAGAGCATCAGCACGATGGCGGCGGTGATGTACGGGGTCAGCTCGATCTGCTCCAGCCCGGAGATCTCCGAGAAGTGCCAGATGCCAGTCTGGCGGCCGAAGAGGATGATGCCGACCAGCATGGCCAGCCCGCCCAGCACGGTGACCATGAGCGCCTGTTGGGCGGCGCGGCGGGAGGAGGCGCGCTCGCCGTAGTAGGAGACCAGCAGGAAAGACAGCAGGGAGGTGATCTCCCAGAAGACGTACATCAGCAGCATGGAGTCGGAGGCCACCAGGCCGAACATGGCGGTGGCGAAGGCGACCATCTGCGCGCCGAACATGGACAGGCGCCGGGGAGTTTGGTCGAAATAGCCCCAACAGTAGACCAGGACCAGCGCGCCCACGCCCAGCACGATCAGGCTGAACAGCCCGGCCAGGGAATCCAGGCGCAGGTCGAAGGCCAGGTGCGCGGCGGGCATCCATTCGACGGAGACGTCGACGGATCCGCCGTTGTTGAACGTCCCGTTAGCGAAGAGGCTGAGCACCCACACGAAGCCGGCGCCGGGGACGAGGGCGAGCAAACCGAACGCGGGTCTGCCCAGATAGTGGATCAGGATAGGCGCACTGATCGAGGCGATTAGCAGTGCGCAAAGCAAAATCAGCACGGTGAGACGAGTGCTCCCTACGTGTAAGTCGCGGATAGGACAGGGTGCCGCGAGGAAAGGGTCCATGTCGACGCACAACGGTGCTGCCCCAGCGGCAGTCTGCACTCATTCGCCGCGCTTAAGGATGGCGGCGGAACCGATCTGATTTTCACTGAGAAACACAAGCGACACCACCAGGCGGGAGCGTCCAGCGTTGAGGCGGCGTCATGAATGGCGCGGCCAACGTTTCCCCACTTTACCGTTAAAGTGCTGGTTTTTAAACCTAAAATTTTCCACTCAGTATTATATGGGGTCAGTTGGCGGCGCCACCCGGGATTATTTGCCGTAGCGCAGCAGGAACAGCGCCTCGGCGGTGGCGATGCGCTCGATTTCCGTCGGGTCCACGGACTCGTTGGCGGAGTGGATGGCCGCCTGCGGATCCTCGACGCCGTACAGCGCGATCTCCGCGTTCGGGTGGGCCTCCTGCAGCTCCACGGTCAGCGGGATGGAACCGCCCATGCCGACCTGGGCGACCTCCACGTCGTAGGCGGCCCCCAGGCACTCGCCCAGGGTGGCTAGGGCCGGCTTGGTCGGGTCGGTGGTAAACCCGCGGTTGATCTCCGGGACCTCGCAGCTTACGTGCGCGCCCCACGGGGTGTGGGCCTTAAGGTGGCTGACGATGCCGTCGATGACCTCGCGCGGGTCCATATCGGCCGGCACGCGCACGTTCAGGTTGGCCTGCGCGGTGGCGGGCACGGCGTTGACCGCCTCGGCGACCGGGGTGGAGGTAAAGCCGGTCACGCTCACGGCCGGGCGGGCCCAGAGGAAGTCGGCCACGGCGTCGGTCTCATCGCCCAGGATGTCCACGCCGTCCAGCAGCTGCGCGTCCGAACGGTAGTCCTCGCGGGAGTACTCCCGGCCCTCCCACTTGGCGTAGGTGTCGACGCCGTCGATGACCAGGCGGCCCCGGTCGTCGCTCAGCGAGTCGATGGCGCGCATCAGGGCCTTGACCGCGTCCGGGGCGGCGCCGCCGAACTGGCCGGAGTGGACCGGGGAAGACAGCGTGTCCACGCGGACCACGATCTGGCCGCCGCCGCGCAGGGAGGTCGTCAGCGTCGGCTGGCCGACCTTCACGTTGCCGGCGTCGGCAATCATGATGGCGTCGGCGGCAAAAAGCTCCGGACGGGTCTCGATGAGGTGGGACAGGCCCTCGCCGCCCTGCTCCTCGGAGCCCTCGATGAGGAACTTCAGGTTCAGGTCGGTCCCGCCCAGGGCCTCGACGGCGCGCAGGGCCGCCAGGTGCATGGCGACGTTGCCCTTGCAGTCCGCGGCGCCGCGGCCGTACCAGCGGCCGTCGCGCTCGGTCAGGGTGAAGGGATCGGAGTCCCAGGCGGCGGGGTCGCCGGCCGGCACGACGTCGGAGTGGGAGTAGAGCAGCACCGTCGGCGCGCCCTCCTTGCCGGCGCGGGTGCCCACCACGGCGGTGGAGCCGTCTACCGCGGAGATTTCTTCCACCTCGGCGCCCAACTCGCGCAGGGCGTTGGCGGCCCAGGCGGCGGCCTTTTCGGTCTGGTCTTGAAGCTCTGGATCGCCGTGGACGGAGTTGAAGCCGACCAGCTCGGAAAGCTGCTTAAAAATCTGCTCGCGGTCGCCGGTGACGAATTCGAGTGCTTGCTGTGCGGAAATGTTTTCGGTCATGCCCTCTAAACTACCCGTCCCGCCTACTGGGAGGCTCGTTTAGGGAATCAACCTGTCAAGTACTAGAATTTCGTTAACTCGCAACCAGGAAACCACCTGCTAGGACTCCCACCCTGTCAGGTTCTGGCAGTAATCCTCACGGGCGCGGGCGAAAAACCTCCATACTAGCTAGAAAGGACCTGGCATGGCGACAACGGAAACCGCCGCCGGTTCACAGGCGAGCCTGCGGGAACTTACCCTCCGCGGCATCATCATCGGCGGGCTGATCACCCTAGTCTTTACCGCCGCCAACGTTTACCTCGGCCTGAAGGTGGGGCTGACGTTTGCCACCTCCATCCCGGCAGCCGTGATTTCCATGGCTATCCTGCGCAAATTCGCCGGGCACAATATTAAAGAAAACAACATCGTCCAGACCATCGCCTCGGCGTCCGGCACCCTGTCTGCCATCATCTTCGTGCTGCCCGGCCTGGTCATGGTCGGCTACTGGACTGGTTTTTCCTTCCTGGAGACCGCCGCGGTCTGCGCCATCGGCGGCATCCTGGGCGTGATGTACTCCATCCCGCTGCGTCGCGCGCTGGTCACCGGCTCCGATCTTCCGTATCCGGAGGGCGTCGCCGCGGCTGAGGTGCTCAAGGTCGGCGACGACAATGGCAACCACGCCGAAAACGCCCGCGGCCTGCGCGTCATCCTGGTCGGCGGCCTAGTCTCCGCGGGGATGAGCCTGCTGGCGGCCATGAAGGCCGCGGCCTCCTCGCTGGGCAGCTATTTCAAGCTGGGCGCGGGCGCGACCACCCTGGGCATGAGCCTCTCGCCGGCGCTCATCGGCGTCGGCCACCTAGTTGGCCTGCCCGTGGGTATTGCCATGCTGGTCGGCGTCGGCATCTCCTATTTCATCCTGCTGCCCTGGAAGACCGGGGATATAACCGCCGCGGCCAGCCTGCCGGACGTGGTGGACACCGTCTTCTCGGACGAGATCCGCTTCATCGGCGTGGGTGCGATGGCGATTGCCGCCATCTGGACCCTGCTGAAAATCATCGGGCCCATCGCCAAAGGCATCGGCGAAAGCCTCACCTCCTCCCGCCTGCGGAAGGCCGGCCAGGCCGTCGCCGTCACCGAGCGCGACATCCCCTTCCCGTACGTGGCCACCACCATCGTGGTGCTGATGCTGCCCATCGGCCTGCTGCTGTGGGACTTCGTGCAGGGCACCGACATCCACGAGCACATGGGCGTGCTGATTACCGTCTCCGTGCTCTTTACGCTGCTGGCCGGCCTCATCATCGCCTCGGTCTGCGGCTACATGGCCGGCCTGATCGGCGCGTCTAACTCGCCGATCTCTTCCATCGGCATCATCGCGGTGCTGGCGGCGTCCCTGATCATCGCCGCGGTTACCCGCGGCACGAGCGCGGATCCGCTCTCCCTGGTGGCCTACACCCTTTTCACCGCCGCGATTGTTTTCGGCATCGCCACGATTTCCAACGACAACCTGCAGGATCTTAAGACCGGCCAGCTCGTCGGCGCGACCCCGTGGAAACAGCAGGTCGCCCTGATTATCGGCGTTGTCTTCGGCTCCCTGGTCATCCCGCCCATCCTGCAGGTCATGCTGACCGGCTTCGGCTTCCAGGGCATGGAGGGCGCCGGCGAGGACGCACTAGCCGCCCCGCAGGCCGCCCTGATGTCCTCGGTCGCCTCCGGCATCTTCGACAGCTCCCTGGACTGGAACCTCATCTTCTTAGGCGCCGGCATCGGCGCCATCCTGATTGCCATTGACGAGACCCTGCAGCGCACCACGACGAACAAGTCCCTGTCGCCGCTGGCCGCCGGCATGGGCATGTACCTGCCGGCCACGCTCTCGGTGACCATCCCGATAGGCGCCCTGCTGGGGTATTTCTACAACCGCTGGGCCGCCCGGCAGGACGGCGCGGAAGCCAAGAAGCGGCTGGGCACCCTGGCCGCCACCGGCCTCATCGTCGGCGAGTCCTTGTTCGGCGTGGTCAACGCCGCCATCATCGCCGCCTCCGGCGGTGACAGCCCGCTGGAGATCCTCGACGGCGGCCCCGCCGCCAACTGGGTCGGCGCCCTCCTCTTTGTGGTCGTGCTCGCCTTCGTCTACCGCTACACCGCGAAGAAATCGCAGGAAGCCTAAGGCGCTCAGAAGACTAGAAACAGAGTTTACGCAGTATTAACTCACGGGCTATCTCGACTGCGTAGGCTCTGCTTTTGCATTCGTATAGTAGAGGAGAAAAGCCCGTGAGCCCTTTTAACCGCCGTACTCTCTTGGCCGCCACCGGCGCGCTGGGAATGGCTGCTGCCACCACCCACCCGCCGGCCGCCGTCGCGGCCCCAGCGCATCAGGCGCTGCGCTTTAACGCCGAACGCCGCTGCAAGGTCATCCAGTTCAACGACACGCAGGACGACCACCTGACAGACCGCCGGACCATCGAGTTTATGGACAAGGTCTTGGACGCCGAAAAACCCGACTTCGCTCTGATTAACGGCGACGTCATCGCGGCCGGGCCGGCCACCAACGAGCAGGTCTACCAGGCCATCAACAACGTGGTCTTGCCGATGGAAGAGCGCGGCATCGCCTGGGCGGTGACCTTCGGCAACCACGACGAGGACCCAGCCGAGGAGGTCGGGGCGGTCACCGTGCGGAAGCCGGAGATGACCCGCTTTGTCCGGCAATACCGCCACAACCACAACGCGCCGGCCACGGGGGAGGGCTATGGGGTTTCGAACACGCTGATTCCCGTGCTGTATGGAAAGACTCCGGCGTTTGCGCTCTGGCTGTTGGACTCGGGCGCGTACCTCGGTGAGGAAGTGGCCGGGCAGGCGTTGGAGGGTATGCCGGCCTATGACTACCTCCGCCCGGCGCAGATTCGTTGGTACGAGGAACAGTCTGCCCAGCTCGAGGCTGAGGCGGGTTCTAAGGTCCCAGGATTAATGTTTTTCCACATCCCGACCTACGAGCACCGCGATATGTGGTTCGGCGGCCCCGACAACGACGCCTTGGCCGATCATGGGAAGGCCAAGCAGCGCCACCAGATAGTCGGCGAGAAGAACGAGGACGTCTATAAGGGCGCGTTCAACTCCGGTATCTACGCCGCGGTGGCTAACCGGGGAGACGTGAAAGGCATCTACTGCGGCCACGACCATATCAACACGTACAAAGGCAACTATTTCGGCGTGGAGCTGGGTTATGCGCCGGGTACCGGGTTTGGCCCCTATGGTCTGCGGGACGGCACGCCGGCGATGCACACCTTGCGCGGCGCGCGGGTTTTCGAACTGAATCTGGATGCCTCGGAGGTCTACGAGTCCACTCGCGTCGTCTTCGCTAAGGACCTCGGCCTGGACATGGCCCCGGCAAAGCAACCGTTGGAGGAGCCGAGGGCCTTTCCGGACTACGTCAGCGCCCAAGAGGAGGCGAAACCGAATACTGGCTCGAGCAGACAAAACTCCAGCAGCCTGAGCTCGGGTAGCTCGTGGTAGTCGGCGTCCTTGCACTCGGGGGTCCCGAGTGCCAGAATGGTGCTTAGCACTTGCAGAAGGCGAGTGCTAGAAATCTTGGTTTGCATGGTTGAGGTTGGTCTAACACTCGCCAATCATGCCGTCGCGGGCGTCCATGCAAACACCGACGTGAGTGTCGTCCTATCTAATAAACGAGGAGCACAAACACCATGGCAAAGATTATCGCCTTCGATGAAGAGGCCCGCCGCGGCCTGGAAAGCGGCCTGAATACCCTGGCCGACGCCGTCAAGGTCACCCTGGGCCCGAAGGGCCGCAACGTTGTGTTGGAGAAGTCCTGGGGCGCTCCGACCATTACCAACGATGGCGTTTCCATCGCACGCGAGATTGAGCTGGAAGATGCTTACGAAAAGATCGGCGCCGAGCTGGTCAAGGAAGTAGCGAAGAAGACTGACGACGTTGCCGGTGACGGCACCACCACCGCTACCGTCCTGGCCCAGGCTTTGGTTCGCGAGGGCCTGCGCAACGTCGCGGCTGGCTCCAACCCGATGGGCATCAAGCGCGGCATCGAGTCCGCCACCAAGGCCGTCGTGGACTCCCTGCTGTCCTCGGCCAAGGAGGTCGAGACCCAGGAGCAGATCGCCACCACCGCTGGCATTTCCGCAGCAGATCCGGCTATTGGCGAGAAGATCGCCGAGGCCATGTACACCGTGGGCAACGGCCAGGTGAACAAGGACTCCGTCATTACCGTGGAAGAGTCCAACACCTTCGGCGTCGACCTCGAGGTCACCGAGGGCATGCGCTTCGACAAGGGCTACATCTCCGGCTACTTCGCCACCGACATGGAGCGCCAGGAGGCCGTCCTGGAGGACCCGTACATCCTGCTGGTCTCCTCCAAGATCTCCAACATCAAGGACTTGGTGCCGCTGCTGGAGAAGGTCATGCAGGCCGGCAAGCCGCTGCTGATCATCGCCGAGGACGTCGAGGGCGAAGCCCTGTCCACCCTGGTGGTCAACAAGATCCGCGGCACCTTCAAGTCTGTGGCCGTCAAGGCTCCGGGCTTCGGCGATCGCCGCAAGGCCACCCTGCAGGATATGGCTATCCTGACCGGTGGCCAGGTCATCTCCGAGGAGGTTGGCCTGTCCCTGGAGACCGCCGACCTGCCGCTGCTGGGCCAGGCCCGCAAGGTCGTTGTCACCAAGGACGACACCACCATCGTCCAGGGCGCCGGCGCCCAGGAGCAGATCGACGGCCGCATCAAGCAGATCCGCGCCGAGATCGAGAACTCCGACTCCGACTACGACCGCGAGAAGCTGCAGGAGCGCCTGGCCAAGCTGTCCGGCGGCGTGGCCGTCCTGAAGGTCGGTGCCGCCACCGAGGTCGAGCTCAAGGAGCGCAAGCACCGCATCGAGGACGCTGTCCGCAACGCGAAGGCAGCCGTCGAGGAGGGTATCGTCGCCGGCGGCGGCGTGGCCCTGCTGCAGGCCGCTTCCGCCCTGGACAGCCTGTCCGATCTGACCGGCGACGAGGCCACCGGCGTCAAGATCGTCCGTGAGGCCCTGTCCGCTCCGCTGAAGCAGATCGCCCACAACGCCGGCCTGGAGCCGGGCGTGGTGGCCGACAAGGTTGCTTCCCTGCCGGCTGGTGAGGGCCTGGACGCCTCCACCGGCGAGTACGTCAACCTGATGGAGAAGGGCATCAACGACCCGGTGAAGGTCACCCGTTCCGCCCTGCAGAACGCGGCCTCCATCGCGGCCCTGTTCTTGACGACCGAGGCCGTCGTGGCTGACAAGCCGCAGCCGGCCGGTGCGGGCGACGCCGCAGCTGCTGCCGATGCCATGGGTGGCATGGGCGGCTTCTAAGCTAGCCAGCATCCCACAAACCTAAGGCCGCCTCCCATACGGGAGGCGGCCTTTTGTGCTCTCGCACACCCAGAGCGCGGAGTCTTTGGTTCTGCACAGCTATCTTTTAGTCCGTCGGGAATATATATTACCAGCTCTGTGCAGGCAATGATTGTTAAAGGTTACCCCCGCATTAGGGTGCCAAACTGAGAAGAATTAGCAATCAAAAAGCGTAGAGTGGGCGACCGTTTATCGTGACGAGACATTTGCCTGTTACATAGGGCGAAAAAAATTACAAAAATTTGTACCTAAATGGCCAAAACCGCAGGAAAAGCGGGGGTAGTACTGTTGTACTGTCTGTTTCTGTCGGGTCGGGTGTGGCGCAAGTTCTAGAGCGTGAATAAAATGTGAAAACATCTTCCGGTTGACGCCGGGAAGAAATGTGGCAAAATTACTTCGTGTGACGTCCGCAGGGTGTCTGCAAAACCGCAAACCCTCTCCGGCGTAAGTCGGAACTAGATTAGGAGTTCAACATGGATCTCTCTCTCATCCAGACTCACATCGACAACTTCGTTGACACCTGGGAAGGCTGGGGCAAGGTCTTCGACAACGTTGATGGCATCTTCCAGGGCCTGGCCCGTCTGGTCAAGTTCCTGGGTCAGGAAGAACTGACCAGCTCTGACTTCTTCCCGAATACCGACAAGGTAGTCAAGGCTAACGAGGCTGCTGCCTAAGTAATTCCATCGGTTAGTGGCTATCTCTGCCACTAACCACGGGCTTTAAGCCCTCCCACGATCTAATCCGACTCTCAAAGGAGAAAACACTATGTTCGAGAACGAAGGCTTCAACACTTTCGCTGAGGGCTCTTCCGCCTTCGCTGCTGATCTGGGCCGCGTCACCGACTGGATGGAGCCGCTGGTGGAGCTCGCCAAGGGCCTGTCCAAGCTCGTCGGCATGTTCGCCTAAGAGCTACGCTCTGACTGTTTGAAGCAGCCGGCATCAGACCCCGTCTTCGGACGGGGTCTTTTTTGATCTTTTGTGCAAAGTAGATGTCTAGATCGGCGCGCCAGAATGGGGTAGGCAGGTTACACTTAATACATGGCTGAACACAAAGACGACGAACTTCCCGAGATCGACCTGGCGCAGACCGACGGCTACGTTGTCGACGACTCTGACGAGGACGACCCGGCGCTGATTATGCCGGATGGCTCGCCGGTGCAGACCTGGCGGGAAAACTACCCCTATGACGAGCGTATGACGCGCGACGAGTACGAGTCCACCAAGCGTGCGCTCCAGATCGAGTTGCTGAAGTGGCAGAACTGGACCAAGGAAACGGGCCAGCGCCACATTATCCTCTTCGAGGGCCGCGACGCCGCGGGCAAGGGCGGCACCATTAAGCGCTTCAACGAGCACCTCAACCCCCGTGGTGCACGCACGGTGGCGCTGGAAAAGCCCTCCCCGCGCGAGTCGACCTCCTGGTACTTCCAGCGCTATATCCAGCACTTCCCGGCCGGCGGGGAAATCGTCTTCTTCGACCGTTCCTGGTACAACCGCTCCGGCGTCGAGCGCGTCATGGGCTTTTGCACCGAATCCCAGCACGCGGAGTTCCTCCGCGAGGTGCCGATGTTGGAGAACATGATCCTGGGATCCGGCATCTCCCTGACCAAGCTGTGGTTCTCCGTGACGCGGAAGGAACAGCGCACCCGCTTTGCCATCCGCCAGATCGACCCGGTGCGTCAGTGGAAGCTCTCGCCGATGGACCTGGCCTCCCTGGACAAGTGGGATGACTACACCCGCGCCAAGGAAGAGCAGTTCCGCTACACGGATACGGACGAGTCGCCGTGGATCACCATCAAGTCGAATGACAAGAAGCGCGCCCGCATCAACGCCATGCGCTACGTGTTGTCCAAGTTCGAGTACACGAACAAGGACCACTCCGTCGTCGGCGAGGTGGACGAGAACATCGTCAAGCGCGGCCGCGACCAGATTGGTGACTAGCAGAAGTTTCCTCAGGGTTAATCTCGTCGTCACCCTGCGGTGGTGGGGGTAGGGAAGAGTTAGTGGGGTGAATAACTCTTCCCGTTTTTTCGTTAGCTTGCTGTGCACTGCGGCCCTTGCCACGCCGGTGGCACATGCACAGTCGTCGCTGTCTTCTACTTCGTCTTTATCTTCGTTGTCGTCGGGTTCGTCGTCGAGTTCTTCTTCTGTTTCTGACTCTGCGGCTGACTCGGGTGACCGGGTGCTGTGGTCGGAGGGCTTCGACGAGGTCGCCAACCCCGCGAAGTTCACGCACAACGTGCCGGAGGGCTGGTCGGTGGCAACGTCCGGGGTCAGCTCCGGGGAGGCGCGCTGGAACGGGTGGGCGCTGTCCGGCATCCGGGACTGGACCTGGGCGGCAGGGACGGATATGCGGCACTGGTTCACGCAGGCGCATGGGAACGTGGCCATCGTGGACAACAAGCAGCAGCGCCTCAATGAGACCGACTCCATGACCACGGCGCTGCGCAGCCCGGAGATCCCCGTGGTCGGGGAAACGGTAAACCTGGAATTCGACCACCACTACCGGCAAGGCTCCCCGGAGCAGTCGGCGGCGGTGCGCGTGGCTTTTGACGGCGGCGAGGCGCACGAGGCCGCGGTCTTTTCCGAGGATGTCTTCTCCAAGCACGAGAGCTTGGAGCTCGACGTGCCGGCGGGGGCTAAAACCATGCAGGTGGAATTCGTCTACCAAAACGGCAACGATGACTGGTGGTGGGCGCTGGACAACGTTCAGGTCACGCGGCCGCTCGGGCAGGTGGGCACGCCGGAGGCGGTCGTGGACGTGCTCTCCGACGTGCAGGGTGACCCGGAGGACTACCAGGACGCGGTCCGCCAGCTCAACGGCATGGAGGATAAAGCAGACGCGCTGGTGCTCAACGGGGACCTGGTCGATGATGGTTCCGAGGCGCAGTGGGATGAATTCCTCGCCGCGCACCGGGCGCAGCCGCATGATTCCGGCACGGAACTGTGGACTATCGGCAACCACGAGATGTACGGGCCCGAGGGCTCCGAGACGTATCTGCAGCGCTTCCTTGAACACTCCGGACAGGCGGAGCCGTGGGCGGAGGTCATTGCTGGCGGGGTGCCGCTGATTTCTATCAACACGGAGTACTACTCCGACCGCGACCGCGGCGGCAAGGAGCCTTTCCAGCGGCTGTCAGAAGAGCAGCTGGGCTGGCTGGATTCCCGCCTGGGCTACTGGGAGAGCCAGGGAATAACCCCGCTGGTGTTTACCCACCCGCTCCTGCCGCAGACAGTGTCGATGTCGCACTCCGCGTGGTACCAGAACGACTTCGAGGATCTGGAGGCACTCAGCGAGGTGCTCGCCCGGCACCCGAACATCGTGGCCTTTACCAGCCACTCGCACTCCTCGCTGCGCCAAAACAACTGGTGGGGCACCTACCGCTACAAGGACGCCGCCTTCCCGGTGGTTAATACCGGGGCGATCCTCAACGAATACCTGCCCGACGGCGACCACGACGAGAAAATCGTGAAGGAGAAGGAGGAGGCATCCTCCGGCCTGCGGGTCAAGGTATACCCGGACCGGGTGCGCGTGGAAGCCTGGGATTTCCAGGCCGGAAAGATGCTGAAGTACCAGGACTTCCCGCGCTAGGCGAGCGGCTCGATGGGGTTACCCTGCCAGACCGAGTCGCGCGGCACGGCATCGCCGCGCATGACCAGGGAGCCGGGAGCGACGGTCGCGCCGGACCCGATGGTGGCGGCCGGGAGAGCGACCGAGTGGGCGGCCAGGGTGGCCCCGTCGGAGACGGTGACGGTGTCCAGGCTCATCACGCGGTCCTGGAAAAGGTGGGTCTGGACCACCGTACCGGGCCCCACGGACGCGCCCTGACCGACCACGCACAGGTCCGTCTCCGGGAACCAATAGGTCTCAATCCAGGCACCGCGGCCGATCTTGACGCCCAGCGCACGCAGCGCCAGGTTGATTTCGCCCGCGCCGGTGGTGTGGTTGAAAAACCAGGGCGCGGCGACGACCTCCACGAAGGTGTCCTGGAGCTCGTTGAGCCAGACGAACGCCGACCACAGCGGGTGATCTGCGGCGCGGTGTTTGCCGACGCAGACCCACTTGGCCACCCAGGCAATCGCCACCGCGACCGCGCCCGCCGCCATGAGGACGAGGCCGCTCAGCGCGATCGCCGCGCCCAGGTTGGCGGCCTTGAGCAGCCACAGCAGGGTGGCCAGCACGCCGGCGGCCAGCATGGCCGAGGCCATCGGCGCGAGCAGGCGGAGGGTCTCCACCAGCCCGCGGGCGACCTTTACCCCCATCCCCGGGCGGTAGGTGCGGGACTCGCCGGTGGAGACGTGGGCCTCCACGCGGCGCATGCGCTCCGGCGGGGAGCCCCACCAGTTGGCGCCGGCCTTGGACTTCTTCGGCGTCGAGGAGAGAACGGCCACCAAGGAGTTCTTGGACAGCTTGCGGCCCGGTCCCGTCACGCCGGAGTTGCCCAGGAAGGAGCGCTTGCCCACCTTGGACACGCCGGTGAGCATCCAGCCGCCGCCGAGCTCGTAGCCGCCCAGCAGGGTGTCGTCGGCCAGGAATGCGCCGTCTTTGACCTCCGCGAATTTGGGCACCATCACGGCGGTGGAGACCTCCACGTCGGAGCCGATCTTCGCGCCCAGGCTGCGCAGCCAGGCGGGGGTCAGCTGGCCCGCGTACAGCGGGAAGAGGTGGGTGCGTGCGTCGTCCATCAGGCGGGTGATGGTCCACGTGCGCCAGCCGGCCGCCGAGCGCACCGGGTTCGTGCCGGGCTTGAGCCCCAGCGAGAACAACCGCACGCCCGCCCAGGTCAGCGCCAGGTAGGTCGCGAAGGCCACTAACCCGCCCAACGGGGCGAAGAGGATGGCGCCGACCGCCGGGTTGCCCGGGCCGTTAACCAGCCCGACCACCAGCGCGGCGCCGGCAGCCAAGGCGATGATCGGCAGCAGGGATAGTACCACCGAGGTCAGCCCGTAGACCGGCACCCAGCCGGAACGCCGGGCCGGCGGGTGGTCGGGGAAGCGGTGCTTGGACCGGCCGACCTTGCGCGCCGGGGAACCGGACCAGCGCTGGCCGGCCTTGACCTTCTTGGCCCCGGTAACGGTAGAGCCGGTCTCCACGTGGGCATAAGCGCCGATGACCGCGCCGGGCAGCAGGGTCGAGCGCGCGCCGATGCGGGCACCCTCCTTGATGTCGATGGCGCCGACGTGGACGATGTCCCCGTCCACCCAGTAGCCGGACAGGTCCACGCCCGGCTCGATGGCCGCGTGCTTGCCCACCGTCAGCAGCCCGGTCACGGGCGGCAGGGTGTGCAGGTCCACGGACTTGCCGATTTTCACTCCGAGCAAGCGGGCGTAGTTGTTGACCCAGGTAGCGCCCGCGATGCCCCGGGAGCCAGAGGCGTCCGCCCAGCGTTCCGCGGCCCAGATGCGCAGGTGCACCGAGCCGCCGCGCGGGTAGTCGCCCGGGGAGATCCCGGCCGTGAGCGCGCGGGCGCCCAAAGCGCCGATGGGGATACGCCCCAGCGGGGTCGCGAAGACGACCAGCAGGACGGTCACCAGCCACCAGTTGGTGTGCACGGCGAAATCAACACCGGCCGCCTTCGCCAGGTTCGAGCCCAGCAGCAGCCAGGCGATCCAGGTCATGCCCGACAGCGTCATGGCGACGACGTTGGTCAGGGTCTGGAGCATGCGGGTCCCGGCCCCCACCGGGGCCACCGAACGCGGCTCGTGGGTTGCCGGGCGCGGCTCGGCGCCGGCGAGGTGCTCGGCCAGCGAGCCCAGCCGCGGGTGATCGTAGAGGTCGCGCACGGCCACGGTGGGGTAGCGCTCCCGGATCCGGCCGACCAGGGTTGCGGCGGCCAGGGAAGTCCCTCCCAGGGAGAAAAAGTCCGCGTTCTCGTCCTCCACGGACACTCCCAGCACGTCGACCCAGAGCTGGGCCAGCCTGGCCTCGGTGCTAGTCAGGCCGGCGCTGTCCACGCCCACGCCGGGCAGCGGCCAGGGCAGGGCCTTCTTGTCCACCTTGCCGGAGGTGCGCACGGGCAGCTCATCCATGACGCAGATGCGCGGCACTAGCGCCGCCGGCATGGTCTCGGCTAGCCGCTCGTGCGCCTGGCGCTCGTCGAAGGCTCGCGCGGGGTCTTCTAGGCTCACGTAGCCCACCAGCACGGACTCGCCGCCGGGGGTCTTTTGCACGGCGACGGCGGAGTTGTAGACGTTGTCCAGGGCGGCGACTGCCGCCTCGACCTCGCCGAGCTCGATACGGCGGCCGCCGATCTTAACCTGGTCGTCTACGCGGCCGACGAAGTAGAGTCCGTCCTCTTCCAGCCGCACGTGATCGCCGGTGCGGTAGGCGCGCTGCCACCCGAGGGTCTCCAGCGGAGCGTATTTCTCCGCGTCCTTGACCGGGTCCAGGTAGGACGCCAGGCCCACGCCGCCGATGACCAGCTCGCCGACCTCGCCGTAGGCCACCGGGTTGCCGGAGCCGTCGATGACGGCCAGATCCCAGCCGTTGAGCGGCAGGCCGATGGAGACGGGCTGGCCGGGTTTGAGCTGCGCGGCGCAGGCGACCACGGTGGCCTCGGTGGGCCCGTAGGTATTCCACATCTCGCGGTCCTCGGTGGCCAGGCGCTCGACCAATTCCTGCGAGCAGGCTTCGCCGCCCACGATGAGCAGGCGCACGTGGTCCAGGGCCTCGGCGGGCCAGAGGCCGGCCAGGGTCGGGACAGTAGAGACGACGGTGATGTCGCGGCGGATGAGCCAGGGCCCCAGATCCATGCCGGAGCGCACCAGCGAGCGCGGGGCCGGCACCAGGCAGGCGCCGTGGCCCCAAGCCAGCCACATCTCCTCGCAGGAGGCGTCGAAGGCCACGGACAGGCCCGCCAGCACGCGGTCGTCCGGGCCGAGCGGGTTGTCGGTCAAAAAGAGCGCGGCTTCCGCGTCCACGAAGGCCGCCGCGGATCGGTTGCTTACCGCCACACCCTTGGGCTTGCCGGTCGATCCCGAGGTGAAGATGATCCAGGCGTCGTCCTGCGGCTGCGGTTCCTCCAGCGGAGCGGGTTCCCGCTGGCGCAGGGCGCGGAATCCGGCGTCGGTGAACAGGCCGTCGATATCGGCCTCGCCGAAGACCATCTCGGCGCGCTCGTCGGGGTCGTCCGCGTCCACCGGCACGTAGGCCGCACCCACCGCCAGGGTGGACACGATGGCCAGGTAGAGATCCCGGTGGCCCGAGGTCATGCGGATGCCGATGCGGTCGCCGCGGCGGATGCCCTGGGAGGCCAGCTCGGCGGCCCAGGCGCGGGCGCTGTCGATGAGTTCGGCGTAGGTCATCACCTCGCCGTCGTCGATGGCGGCTGCCTCCGGGAAGAGTTCAGCGGTGGTGCACAGCACGTCCCAGAGAGTCCGCGGGCGCGGGGCTAGGGCACTGGCTAGGTAGTGCTGCGGGACCATTTACGCTTCTTCCTCGTCCGCGGCAATGATCGACTTGGCCAGCTTGCGCAGGTGCTTGAGCTGCTTGTTGGTGGAAGAGTCCAGGGCCTCTTCCTCGGCGGAGTCGACGAGCTGGGCCAGTTCCTTCTGGGCCTTGGAGCCCTTCTTGGTCGAGGCCACGATCTGGCGGCGGCGGTCCTGCGGGTCGCGCTCGCGCTTAGCCCAGCCGCGCTTTTCCAGCGAGTCCAAGAGACGGACCATATCCGAGGCATCGATAGCCAAAAGCTCGGACAGGGAGGACTGGGAGGTGGCAGAAGAATCCACCAAGCAGGTCAACACCCAGTACTCGCGCAGGGTGGTCTGCTTGGTGGACAAGGCGGCCTCGACGCCGTCGCGGGTGCGGCGGCGGAGGCGCTCCAACTGGAAGGACGGGGATTCTAGCAATTCGGTGGGTATTGAGGTCATTCCACCATAGTAGCGCCCCTAAGGTCGAAAACCTAAATGATTGGCGTCTTCCAACTATTTAGGCCATCTCGCGGCCGCTGGCCTTCCAGTTGTCGGTCCCGCCGACGACGTTGACGGTGTCGAGACCAAAGTTCTGCTCTAAGTAGGCGGCCACTTGCAGGCTGCGCCCACCGGAATGGCAGATAACGTACACGGGCTTATCGCTATCCAGCTCGCCCACGCGGTCGATGATTTCGCCCATCGGGATGTGGGTGGCGCCAGCGGCGTGCTCGGTGGCCCACTCGCTGTCCTCCCGCACGTCGATGAGCTGGGCGCCCGCGGGGACCTCAGTCGGGTTAACGTTACGCATAATAAGGACTAGCCCTGGTAGCGCTCGATGGCGGCGGCGTGGATCTTTTCCGCCTCTTCCTTGTTGCCCCAGCCGGAACCGGTGACCTCCTTGTTGGGCTCCAGGTCCTTGTAGCGGGTGAAGAAGTGCTCGATCTCGTCCTTGATGTGCTGCTCGACGTCGTCGATGTCCTGGTAGCGCTCCCAGCGCGGGTCATCGACCACGGCCAGCAGCTTGTCGTCGCCGCCGGCCTCGTCGGTCATCTTGAACACGCCCACGATGCGGGCTTCCACGATGACGCCCGGGAAGACCGGCTCGGGCAGGAGAACCAGAGCGTCGAGCGGATCCCCGTCCTCGCCCAGGGTGTGGTCGATGAAGCCGTAGTCCGCCGGGTAGGCCATCGGGGTGAACAGGTAGCGATCCAGGTAGATCTTGCCGGTCTCGTGGTCCACCTCGTACTTGTTGCGGGAGCCCTTCGGGATCTCGATGGTTACTTCAACGCTCACGTTGTACCTCCATGAAAAGAAATGCAGATTGGCAGTAATGATTCTAGTGAACATCCTAGCGCGCGCCCGGGGTAGGGTATTAGGCGATGAAGGCAAAACATGTGTGGTGGACCCTGGCCGCGGTGGTCACCGCCGCGGCAGTGGGCACGACCGCTGCGGTGGGTATCACGGTCCAGCAGGCCTACAGCGACCTAGACCACGGCGAGGCGTATGCCGTCTCCGCCCCTGGAGACGCGCTCACCCCGGCCACCCCGGGGGATATCGACGCTGCCGCGCTTGACGCCGAAATCGAGGCCCTGGACAAGGATGACCTGGCTACTTTCGGCGCGCAGATCATCGACACCACCGACGGGGCGGTGCTGTGGGAAAAAGACGCGGGCAAAGCCCTCGTCCCCGCCTCTTCCACCAAGGTGCTGACCACGGCCGCGGCCACGCTGGCCCTGGACGAGAACGAGCGGCTGCGCACCGAGATTGTCCGCGACGGCGACGACGTCATCATTAAATCCGCCGGCGACGTGTGGATGACGCACGAGCAGCTAGAGCGCGCCGCGGAAGAGATCGGAAGTGCTTCCCGCGTGCTAATCGACAACTCCGTCTGGTCCGGCCCCGACCAGGCCACCGGCTGGGACCCGGCGAACGTGGACGAGGGCTACGTCGCCCCCATGCAGCCGTCCATGATCTACGGCGGGCGCCTGGGCGCTACCGAGGGCGATGTGCCGCGCAGCCACCAGCCGGCCCGCGACGTCGCCCAGCAGCTGGCCGATCGCCTGGACGCGGAGGCCGGCGAGGGTACCGCCCCGGAGGGCGCGCAGGTCGTGGCCACCATCGAATCCGAGCCGCTGTCCCTGCGCGCCGAGCAGATGGTCAAGCACTCCGACAACGTCGCGGCCGAGGCTATCGCCCGCGAGCTCGCCTTGCATCAGGGCAAGCCGGCCAGCTTCCAAGGCGCGACCGAGGCCACCTTCGAAGTCCTGCAGGAAGCCGGCTACGACCTGAGCGGGGCGCACCTGGAGGACAACTCCGGCCTCTCGCCGGACAACCGCCTGAACGCCCAGCTGCTGGCCCACCTGGTCGAGCACGCCGCCGAGGACGCGGACCTGCGCCCGCTGCTGACCTACCTGCCGGTCGCCGGCGGGGAGGGTACCCTGCACGAGCGTTACGGCGACCTGGCGGGCAAGGGCTACGTGCGCGCCAAGACCGGCACGCTCACGGGCACCGCCGCCCTGGCCGGCACCGCCCAGGGCCAGTCCGGCCGCATCTACGCCTTCGCCCTGCTGACCAACGACGGCGAGCTGCTGCCCGCCCGCGCCACCCAGGACGCGCTGACCAGCATCCTGGCCAAGTACTAGCCATGGCCGAGCCCTTCTGGCCGCGGAAATCCCCGCACTTTCTGGCCTGCCGCACCGCGGTGCGGCCCTTCGCGGAGGGCTATCCCGCTGTCACCGTCGGGCTGTCGGGCGGGGCGGACTCCTTCGCCCTGACCGCCGCCCTGGCGGCCGAGTACGGAGAGCACAAAGACAAAATCACCGCCGTCTCCGTCGATCACGGCCTGCAGCCCGGCTCGCGGGAGGTATCCGAACGCGCGGTAGAGGCGGCGCGGCAGCTGGGCGTGGCCGGGGAGGTCGTTACCGTCGACGTGCCCGAGCCCACCGAGGCCGCCGCCCGGGTCGCGCGGTACCAGGCGCTGGGCACCGAAAGGCCCGTCCTGGTCGCCCACACCGCCGACGACCAGGCGGAAACCCTGCTGCTGGGAGCCCTGCGCGGCAAGGCGACGGGCATGCGAAAAGTGGAAAATAACCTCTGGCGGCCGTTCCTTAGCATCAGGAGAGCCGACACTGCGGGCGCGTGCCGGGAGCTGGGCTATACCCCCTGGCAGGATCCGCAGAACGCCGATGCCCGCTTCCGCCGCGTGGCCATCCGCACCCAGGTCCTGCCGCTGCTGCGCGACATCATCGGCGGGGATCCCACCCCGGCGCTGGCCCAGGCGGCCGCGGACGTCGCTGCCGACGACGAGCTGCTTAGCCCCGCGCGCCTAACCGACGACTGCGCGGAGCTGGCCGCCCTGGCCGAGCCGCAGCGCCGCCGCGCGATTGCCAGCTGGCTGAACGCGCACGGCGTGCCGGTGAGCCGGGCGGCCATCCGGGGCATCGACAAGCTGTGCACCGACTGGCACGGCCAGGGTCCGGTGGCGGTGCAGAGCTTGGAAGTGCTGCGCCGAGGTGGCAAACTGTCACTGGTAGAAGCGAAGAAGAAAGGTCACCCCACCATGACTCTGCATGAGGCCAAGGACTACTCCGTGCCGGACAAGCGTTACGGCTCTGATGTGGAAGCGGTCCTCCTCTCCGAAGACGACATCGCCCGCCGTGTCCAAGAAATGGCCGACAAGGTCTCCGAACACTACCGCGACGCCGAGGACGAGCTGCTGCTGGTCTGCGTGCTCAAGGGCGCGGCTTATTTCCTCACGGACTTCTCCCGCGCGCTGTCCATCCCGGCCCAGCTCGAGTTCATGGCCGTTTCCTCCTACGGCAACTCCACCTCGTCTTCCGGCGTGGTGCGCATCCTCAAGGACCTGGACCGAGACATCGCGGACCGCGACGTGCTCATCGTCGAAGACATCATCGACTCCGGCCTGACCCTGTCCTGGCTCATCGGCAACCTGGAAAACCGCAACCCGAAGTCCCTGCAGGTGGTCTCCCTCCTGCGTAAGCCGGAGGTCGTCAAGGCCAAGCTGGACCTGTTCGACGTCGGCTTCGACATCCCCAACGAGTTCGTGGTCGGCTACGGCCTCGACTTCGCCGAGCGCTACCGCGACCTGCCGTTCGTGGGCACCCTGCACCCCAGTGTCTACAGCAACAACTAGACTTATTCCTTGATGAAAAACCAGAAAATCCTCCGCTACGGCGGCATCGCGGCGATCCTGCTCATCGCCCTGTACGCCTTTACCTTCCTGACCGACGACACCCGCGGCTACGAGCCGGCGGATACTTCGGTGGCCATCCAGCAGCTGCAGGACGGCAATGTGAAGGAAGCCCAGATCGACGACCGCGAACAGCGGCTGCGCCTGGAGCTGAAAAAGCCCATCACGGTCGAGGACCGCGAGGGCGTCGAGCAGATCGTCGCGAAGTACCCGGCCCGGGCCAGCGAGCAGATCTTCAACGCGGTCAAGGACACCGACGCCGAGAAGTACGAGACCAACGTGACCCAGGAGTCCTTCCTGGGCTCCATGCTCAGCTTCCTGCTGCCCATGCTCTTGCTGTTTGGCCTCCTGTTCTTCTTCATGTCCCGCATGCAGCAGGGCGGGGGAATGTTCGGCATCGGCGGCAACAAGGCCAAAGAGCTCACCAAGGACATGCCGACCAACACCTTCGAGGACGTGGCCGGCGCGGACGAGGCCGTCGACGAGCTCCAAGAAATCCGCGACTTCCTGGAGGATCCGACCCGCTACCACGAGCTGGGTGCGAAGATCCCGCGCGGCGTGCTGCTCTACGGCCCGCCCGGCACCGGTAAGACCCTCCTGGCCCGCGCCGTGGCCGGCGAGGCGGGCGTGCCCTTCTATTCCATCTCAGGCTCGGACTTCGTGGAGATGTTCGTGGGCGTGGGTGCCTCCCGCGTGCGCGACCTGTTCAAGCAGGCAAAGGAGCACAGCCCGTGCATCATCTTCGTCGATGAGATCGACGCCGTCGGCCGCCAGCGCGGCTCCGGCATGGGCGGCGGCCACGACGAGCGCGAGCAGACCCTGAACCAGCTGCTGGTGGAGATGGACGGCTTCGGCGACCGCGAGGGCGTCATCCTCATCGCCGCGACCAACCGCCCGGACATCCTGGACCCGGCGCTGCTGCGCCCGGGCCGCTTCGACCGCCAGATCCCGGTCACCGCCCCGGACCTGGCCGGCCGCGAGCAGATCTTGCGCGTGCACTCCAAGAACAAGCCGCTGGGCAAGGACGTGGACGTCACCCAGCTGGCCAAGCGCACCGCCGGCATGTCCGGCGCCGACCTGGCCAACGTGCTCAACGAGGCCGCGCTGCTGACCGCCCGCATCGGCGGCAACGTGATCACCGCCGACGCCCTCGAGGAGGCCACCGACCGCGTGGTGGGCGGCCCGCGCCGCCAGTCCAAGATCATCTCCGAGCAGGAGAAGAAGGTCACCGCCTACCACGAGGGCGGGCACACCCTGTCCGCGTGGGCGCTCAAGGACATCGAGCGCGTCTACAAGGTCACCATCCTGGCCCGCGGGCGTACCGGCGGCCACGCCATGACCGCCCAGGAAGACGACAAGGGCATGTACACCCGGGACGAGATGTTCGCCCGCCTGGTCTTCGCCATGGGCGGCCGCGCCGCCGAGGAGCTGGTCTTCGGCCACCCGACCACCGGCGCTTCCGCCGATATCGAGCAGGCCACCAAGATCGCGCGCGCCATGATCACTGAATACGGCTTCTCCCCGGAGCTGGGCACCGTGAAGTACGGCCAGGAACAGGGCGATCCCTTCGGCGGGCGCCCGGGCGGGACCAGCGAATACTCCGAGCAGGTCGCCGCCAAGATCGACGAGCAGATGCACTACCTGCTCGACCGCGCCCACCAGCAGGCCTACGAGATCCTGGCCGAGCACCGCGACTACCTGGACGCTTTGGCCACCGAGCTGCTGGAGAAGGAAACGCTGCGCCGCCCGGACCTGGAGCGCCTGTTTACCGACATCGTCCCGCGCGAGTCCTACGACGTCTTCCCGGGCGAGAACGTGCGCTTCCCGCAGCAGGCCGGCCGCGAGCCGGTCAAGACCCCGGTCGAGCTGGCCAAGGAGCGCGGCGAGGAGCTGCCCAAGCGCATGACGCTGCTGGACGCCTCCCGCGAGGCCCGCGAGCGCCGGGAGGCCGGCGAGACCCCGTCCGGCGAGTACGGATTCAACTTCGGCGAGCACGCCGGGGACTACGAAAAGGACCGCGACGATGACTAATTCCTTCGACCAGCCGCGCGCCGAGGCGGCTATCCGCGAACTCCTGTTGGCCGTGGGCGAAGACCCGGACCGCGAGGGCCTGCAGGAGACCCCGGCCCGCGTGGCCCGCTCGTATGCGGAGATCTTCGCCGGCCTGAACGTGGATCCCACCGAGGTGCTGCACAAGACCTTCGCCGAGAACCACGAAGAGCTGGTCCTGGTGCGCGATATCCCGATCTATTCCACCTGCGAGCACCACCTGGTGCCCTTCTACGGCGTGGCCCACATCGGCTATATTCCCGGCAAGGATGGGCACGTCACCGGCCTGTCCAAGCTGGCCCGCCTGGCGGATATGTACGCCAAGCGCCCCCAGGTGCAGGAGCGCCTGACCACCCAAATCGCCGACGCGCTGACCGATACCCTGGGAGCGCAGTCGGTTATCGTGGTCATCGAGTGCGAGCACCTGTGCATGGCCATGCGGGGCATCCGCAAGCCGGGCGCGACCACCACGACGTCCGCCGTGCGCGGCGGGTTCAAAACCAACGCGGCCTCACGCGCTGAGGTCATGAGCCTAATCCGGAGCTAACACCATGTCGATTGCAGATCTGTCCGCCCCGACCGGCCGCACGCTGGTCATGGGGATTGTCAACGTAACCGAGGATTCCTTCTCCGACGGCGGCAAGTGGCTGGCCGTCGACGACGCCATCGCGCACGCTCACGAGCTCGTGGCCCAGGGCGCGGACATCATCGACGTCGGCGGCGAGTCCACCCGCCCGGGGGCTACCCGCGTGGATGCTAACGTCGAGCGCGACCGCGTCACCCCGGTGATCAAGGCCCTGCACGAAGACGGGATCCTCACCTCCGTGGACACCATGCGCGCCAGCGTGGCGGCCGCCTCCGCCGAGGCCGGCGTGGATCTGCTCAACGACGTCTCCGGCGGCCTGGCCGATCCGGACATGTTCCGCGTGATGGGCGAGACCGACCTGCCCGTGTGCCTGATGCACTGGCGCACTGTCCGCTTCGGCGACGCCGCGGGCGCGGCCGACCACGGCGGCGACGTCGTGCGCGACGTGCACAACGTCCTGGACGATCTGGTAGGCAAGGCGCTGCAGGCCGGCGTGAGCGAGAGCAACATCAGCATCGACCCGGGCCTGGGATTCGCCAAGACCCCGCAGGACAACTGGGCGCTGCTGAAAGCCCTGCCCGAATTCATCGACGGGCCTTACCCGGTGCTCGTCGGCGCTTCCCGGAAGCGTTTCCTGACCGGCATTCGTAAAAACCGCGACCTGCCGGCCGGCCCGACTGAAGCCGATCCCGCGACCGCCGCCGTGACCGCGCTGTCCGCCCAGCTGGGCGCGTGGTGCGTGCGCGTGCACGAGGTGGCCGTCTCCCGCGACGCCGTCGATGTCGCCGCCGCCTGGAAGCTCGGCGCGGACTACCGGGGGAACTAATGGCAGATCGCATTGAGCTCACCGGCCTCGAGTGCTACGGCTACCACGGGGTCTTCGACCACGAGAAGCGGGACGGCCAGAAGTTCCTCGTCGACATCACCTGCTGGTTGAGCTTCAGTCAGAGCGATGATCTAGCCGCGACCATCAACTACGCGGAGCTGGCGGATCTCGCCGCCGGGATCGTCGAGGGCGAGCCCTACGATCTCATCGAGACAGTCGCCTCCCGGATTGCCGACGCCGCGATGGAAGCCTACGAGCAGCTTTTCGCCGTCGAGGTGACCGTGCACAAGCCGCAGGCCCCCATTGAGCGCACCTTCGGTGACGTCGCCGTCGTCGCCCGGCGCTCGAAGAAGACCATCCGGAGGGGCTAATGCGCGCGGTACTATCCATCGGCTCCAACATGGACGACCGGGAAAAACTCTTGGAGACCGTCTTCCGCGAGTTCGCGGACCAGACGGTGGCGGCCTCACCCGTCTATTCCACCCCGCCGTGGGGCGTTACCGACCAGGACGAATTCCTCAACGCGGTGCTCATCGTCGACGTGGAGGAGACCCCGATCGAGCTGCTACGCCGCGGGCAGAAGCTCGAGCAGGCCGCCGATCGCCAGCGCATCCAGCACTGGGGCCCGCGCACCCTGGACGTCGACATCGTCGACATCGACGGCTACGTCAGTGATGACCCCGCGCTGACCGTGCCGCACCCGTACGCCCACGAGCGCGCCTTCGTCCTCGTCCCGTGGCTGGCGGCCGACCCGGACGCGCGCCTGAACGGCGTGCCCGTCCGCGATCTGATCGCGAAGCTGGACCCGGCCGAGGTCGCCGAGATCAAGGAACGCTAAGTGAAACGCACCTCCATTGGAACGCTAGTCGGGGTAGGGCTCTTCGTGGCCGCCGCGGCCGCGATCCTGACCGGCCGCTTCTACGGCTCCATGCTGGCCATCCCCGCGACGGTGTCTATCACCCTATGGGTCATGACCGCGCTCTGCCTAGGCCTGGCGTGGAAGGTGCGGCAGGCCAAAAACGACGACGGCATCGGCCTGGACCGCACCCAGCTGAACCCTCTGACGATCGCCCAGTTCATGCTGGTGGCGAAGGCCTCGGCGTGGACCGGGACCATCGTCGGCGGCGCGTACGCAGGCATTGCCTGTTACGTCGTCCCGAACGCCGGCCGCCTGGCCGCTGCCTCCGACGATCTGACCGGCGTGTTGGCCTCCGCCCTGGGTGGGCTGGCTATGGCGATCGCGGGAGTGGTTTTGGAGCGATACTGCGAAGTCCCTCCGCCCGAAACGGGATCGGACGCGTTAGAGTAGTACCCATGAATAACCAGACCGATCGCGGCCAGATTGGGCTCGCAGTGCTGGTGGTGCTCGCAATTGTTGCCAGCATCGTCATGCTCATTGCCGGTTCCGACGCCGCGCTAAAGATCGCACTTCTCGCCGCTCTGTGGGCCGCTGTGGTCGGGTTCTTCCTCGTCACCCGCTACCGCCGCCTGGCCCAGAAGAGCGAGGACGAGCTCGCCTACCGCGAGAAGCTCCACCAGGCGGAGCTGGAAAAGGCGCAGACCGCCGAAGAACCGGAGGTCCTCGCCGAGATCCGTGAGCAGCTGAGCACCATCCGCAAGCAGCTGGAGGATCTGTCGGGCCGCGAGTTCGGTTACGAGCCGGCCGCCCTGCGCGCCGAGGCCCGCCGCATCATGGAGCTGGAAGACAACTTCAAGCAGACCTCCGCCGGCGCCCCCTCCGAGGACGCCATCGCCGGCCGCCTGGGCAACCAGACGCCGCAGGAGACCCCGCTCGAGGAGATCATCAAGGAAAAGCAGGAAAAGCCGGAGAAGGAAAGCCCCACCTTCCAGACTGACTCCTTCCAGGCCGTGCGCTGGGATAGCGGCGGGGATCCGGAAGTGAGTAAGCCGAAGGAAGAAAAGCGCGGCCGCCGCCGCCAGGACGCTCACCGCGAGGGCTCGGTCTCCGTCGCGGAGCTCATGGCCGAGATGAAGAAAAAGAAGTAGCCGTGGACGCACCGCGCATGCGCATCGGGGTGATCGGTGACTCCGCCCCCGGAAAGCTCTTCGCCGAACGCCTGGCCGAAGCCGGCCACAAGCTCGGTACTGCCGCGGACGCGGAGGCTCTCATCCTGGCGGTGGAGGAAGACCGGCTGCCCGGGGCCATCGACGAGGCGGCCGGCATCGTCCGCTCCGGCACCATCGTCATGCACACCTGCCTGACCCGGGGCGCGCAGGCCCTCGATGCCCTGGAGACCCGCGGCGCTATCGTCGCCGCTGTCTGCCCGGTCGATGACGAGGCCTGGGCCGTCGATGCCTTAGACGAGCTCGGCGAGACCGTCGCCACGCTCCTAGTCTTCGAGGCGCGTGGAAAGTATATGCTGCTCGCTGATGCCGACCGCCCCGGTTTCGTCGCCGGGCTCTACAAGCAGGAGATGCTGCGCGAGATCCTCGCCCGGGAGGGCGGCGGCAACGACTACACGCCGCTTTCCGCGCAGCAGATCATGGCCGGTTACAACGGGGAGCCCGCCTACCTAAGCTATGCCCGCCGGCTGGCAGAATTGCGCGGGGACATCGACCTAGAATTCTGGGGGAACAATGATCGACACCAGTGACCTTGCCAAGATCCGCATGGTCGGCAGCGCGTACGCGAAAACCGGCCGGCCCGTCGTGCTGGTCATCCTGGGCGACGGAGTGCACGCCGGCCACCAGGCGCTCATCCGCGCGGCCCGCGCCATCCGCTCGGCCGTCGTGGTCGTTGCGCTGCGGGAAGGCGACGCCCCCGACGCCGACGTGGTCTGGCACTACGATGCCGAGACCCTCTGGCCGCACGGAAAAACCATCACCGTTCCGACCCCCGACCGGGGCCTGGAACCCGTCCAGGACCTAGCGCTGCCGCTGGCGCTCATCGGCGCGCTACGTCCCTCCGACGTCGTGGTCGGGGAGAAGGACTACGAATACAACCTGGCCTTAAACCAGGCCGTGCGCGATCTGCACCTGGGGGTGAGCCTCCACGGCGTGCCCACCGTCCGCACCGCCGAGGGCGTGGCGATGAGCCTGCGCAACACCCGCCTGCCCGCCGAGCACCGCACCGCTGCCACCGCGATCTCCGCCGCGCTGACCGCCGGGGCGCACGCGGCAGAAGCCGGCGCCGAGCACGTCCTCGAGGTCACCGAGTCCGTCCTTCGCTCCGCCGGCGTGGATCCCGACTACGTCGCCGTACGCGGCAAGGATCTCGGCCCCGCACCCGAGCAGGGCGATGCCCGCCTCCTCGTCGCCGCCACCCTGGGAGGGATCCGGCTTATCGACAACGTCGGCCTGCCGCTGGGCGTGGGCTTCAAAAACTGGGACGAGTACCAGTCAGAGCAGCTCCGCGATGAAGCCGAGCTGCTCCGGCCCGACGTCAGCGGGCAGTAGCGGCACCTCCACGGTCGGCAGGCCCAGGCTTTTTAAGGCCTCGTCCTCGACCCGCCGGCGGGCATCCATAAAGCTGCCCTGCCCCTTCGGCGAGCGTCGGTTAACAATCACGCCGCCGATGGTCATGCCGCTGTTCCGGAGCTGGGAGTAGAACTGCTTGGTCTCTAGGACCGGCAGCCGCTCGGGAGTCAGAACCAGGTAAAACTCCGAGTCCTGGCGCAGCGTTTCCCGCAGCCGCACGAAGCGCTCCCGCCGGCGCCACAGGATGCTGCGAATCTCCTGGTTGCGCTTGTCCACCTGGTCGGTGTCTCCACCCAGCCCGCGCACCAGCGAGCTGAACCGGTCCGAGCGGTCCCGCCGCTCCAGCAGCCCGTCGGTCCACGCCTGCATGATTTCCGGCAGCTCCACCAGGCGGGCGGTGTGGCCGCTGGGGGCGGTGTCGAAGATGATGCGCTCGTATCCGCTATCGACCAGGTCCGCCATCCTCTCCAGCAGCGCGGATTCGTGCGTGCCGGGCGACTGCCGCGCCAGGTCCAGGTGGTGGTCGACCTGCGAGTGCAGCCGCTGCGGCATCATCTTCTGCATGGTTGACCGGACCTCGGTCAGGTGCTTTTCCGTGACCTCGGCCGGGTCAATCTCCACGACGTCGAGGCGGTCGGCGACCGGCGTGGGGGAATCACCAAGCGAGACATCCCAGAGGTGGCCCAGGTTGTGTGCCGGGTCCGTGGAGACCAGTAGCGTCGAATACTGCTGCGCGGCCTTCCACGCCGCGGCGGCCGCCAGCGTGGTCTTGCCAACTCCGCCCTTGCCGCCGAAAAACGTCACGGGTTTTAGCAGCATGAGATGCCCTCCAGCGGGGAGCGGTCCATCCCCATGCGCCGGTGCCAGTCGTGGAACTCGTCGTAGACGACCGGCAGCAGCTCCAACGTGTAGTAGGACGCCGGGTTGGGCACGCCGAGCGCCTCCGACAGCACCAGCAGCAGGAACAGGTCATCCTCTTCCTGCCGCGCCTTCGCGAAGGTCGCGCGGTAGGGGCCGGAGTAGAAATCCTGGAGCAGCTGCCGCAGGCTCATTGGACCGGCTCCGGTTGCCGCCGCGCCCGCTTGAGGGAGGCGAGCGCCTCGACGGTGACCCACAGCGCGGCGACGAGGATGATGATATCCATGACCAGCAGCAGCCAGTTCTGCTCCTGCCAGAAGGTGCCGAGCTGAATGATGAGCGCCCATACGGACATGACCATGAGGAAGGCGAAGGGGATGAGCACCGGCAGCGTGGGGCGGCGCAGGTAGGTCAGGATGACCGCCAGGACGGCCAAGGTCAGGCCCGCCATCAGCTGGTTGGTGGTGCCGAACAGCGGCCAGATGGTCATGCCGCCCGAGCCGTCGGTGCCCTGGGAGAAGGTCAGCGCGAAGGCGACGCCGACCGCAATCAAGGTTGCGACGAGCGCGCCGATCTTCACCCCGACGACCTCGCCAATTTCCTGGACCACCAGGCGCTGCAGGCGGATGCCCGAGTCCATAGTGGTGGCGGCGAAGAGCACCGCCATGGTGGCGAGAATGGTCCCCGACAGCGAGGTCGGGATACCCAGGCCCTCGTTCATCAGCGAGCCACCACCGGCGACGAAGGCGTCCACGCCCCCGGCGTTGAATTCGTGGTAGATCTCTTCCCAGTTCTGGAGGGTCTTGAAGCCGGCCGTGGTCGCGATAATCGTGCCCAGGGACAGCAGGCCCTCGCCGACGGCGCCGAAATATCCGACAAAGCGGGCGTCGGTTTCCTTGTCCAGCTGCTTCGAGGAGGTGCCCGAGGCCACCACGCCGTGGAATCCGGAGATGGCACCGCAGGCGATGGTGACGAACAGCAGCGGGAAGATGGGCGGGGTGCCGTCCGGGACGGCATCGTTAAGCGCGGGGGCGACGATGTCCGGGGCGGTGACCAGGAAGGCGCCGTAGAGGATGCCCAGGCCGATGAAGAGCTGCAGGCCGTTGATGTAATCGCGCGGCTGGAGCAGCACCCAGACCGGAAGGAGGGAAGCCGCGAAAGCGTAGATGAACAGCGCGATGATCCAGACACCGTTGGCCGGAATTCCGAGCACGGTCTCCGGAAGCACCACCGGCACGCGGTCGCCGATAATCATCAGCGCGTAGAGGGCCACGACGCCGACGATGGAGACCACCGGCAGGTTCCAGTTAAAACGGTAGATGGCCTGGCCGATGAGCAGCGCCACGACGATGGCGCCCCAGGTCGGGATGACCGCGGTCGGGGTGGAGACCAGCAGGTTGGAGATGACCACCGCGAAGGCGGTGTTGACCATCAGCAGGAGGAGGAAGATTACGACCAGGAAGAGGTTGCGCCCGCGGGAGCCGATGTAGCGGCCCGAGAGCGTACCGATGGACTGGCCGTTGTGGCGCTGCGATGCCCACAGCGCGCCGAGGTCGTGCATTCCGGCCATGAGGACGGTGCCGATGGTCACCCACAGGAACGCCGGTAGCCAGCCCCAGATGACGGCCACGGCCGGGCCGATGATGGGGGCCGCGCCGGCGACGGAGGTGAAGTGGTGCCCCCACAGGACGTACTTGTTGGTGGGGACGTAATCCACGCCGTCGCGCATGGTGTGCGCGGGGGTGGCGTAGTCGGGGGAGAGTCGGAAAATTCGGTTTCCTAGGAAGCGGGAATAGAGAAAGTACCCGGCGGCCATCATGGCGATGCCGATGGCAGCGAGGATGAGTGAGTTCATGGTATCCTCCGTCGAAGTGTGCAATGAATCACTATTGTGGCACGAATGTTTCGTGGAGGGGCCGGTTTTCTGAAATGGGGGAGGTGGCTTTGGCGTGCGCGCGGTCGCGCCGGGTTTGCTGCGCCTGGGCCATAGTCCGCATCCAATTGACGTTTTTCGCGGACAGCGGGCCTTCCGGGGAGGTGGACTCCCAGGTGCCGTCGTTAGACAGCCACACCACGGCGCCGGTGCGCGGGTCGAGGATATAGGTCACGCGGCCGTCGGTCTTGATGTTGTGGTGGTGCTGGCAGAGGTTGACCAGGTTGTGTGCGGCGGTGGCCCCGCCGTCGCGGAAGTCCTGGCAATGGTCTTTCTGGCACCTGATGGCGGGGATGCTGCAGCCCGGATACCGGCAGCAGCCGTCCCGGCCGTTGAGGAAGGCCTTGATGTCCTCCGGGGTCTGGTAGTTCGGGCTGCGCTTCTCGGCCGCGGCTGCCATGTCGCGCCGGTGGTCGGATTTTTCGGCCATGCGGTTGGCGGTGTCCGCGTCGATCCAGCCGTAGCCGTCGATGAACCCGCCGCTGTCCGGGAGGTCTTGGGCCATGAACATGTTGAGGACGACGCGCGGCGAGCCGTACTTGCCCAGGACGAGGCCGGCCAGCGCTTTGGCCGGGCTGACGTTGTTGTCCTTGGCGACCTTCCGGATGGCCGCGTCCATGGCGGCGGTGGTTTCCGCGTCGTATTCCGCGACGATCTCGCCCCGGTTGGCGCCGACGGGCCCGGCGGAATAGTGCGGTGGGGGCGGCTCGTGGGAGGGCTGGGTAAGTTCCAGTTCCGCTTGGACGAGCCGGTTGAGCTTCCGGCGGAGGTTTTCGTGGGAGGGCAGGGCCTGGGCGGGCTGCGTTGGGGTGAGGTAGCTGGTAATGCCGGCGTCGATCCGCGCGAGCGATTCAGGCGCCGGGGCGGTGCCTAGCTTGTTGAGCACGGAATCAATGAGGGTGAGTTGCTTGAATTCGATGTGGTGAAGGGTTTCGACTAGTTGTTTCAACTCCGGCAAGGTGTCGAGCCGTTCCAGGCTCTCGCAATAATCCCGGGCGCGCCCGAAGGAGACGCCGGTTTTTAGGGCTAAGCGTTTGATGGCGAGCTCGTCATCTTCGCTGCGAGCAGGGCGGAGGTCTTGCCAGAGGTGGTAGTAGTTGCGGCGGTAGGTGGTGCAGGCGGTAGCAGTCGGACAGTAGGGAGTGTTGACGGTGTAGTAGGGCTGCATTATTCCCCCGGTGGTTCGTTAGCTAATCTGTTCTAACTAACTCACACAATACGCAACTATCCGGCATTGCGCTACCCTTTTTCGAAAAACTGTACGAATTAGTTTCCGAATTCTTCCTGCAGGTGATCCACCAGGTCCTTCGCGGAGAAGGCGTCAATCCGGAAGAACTCGCCGTCCAGCGGGTAGACGTGGTTGTTCCGGACGGACTCGGTGTCGGCCAGCTGGGGATCCTTGCGGACCTTCTCATCGGCCGGCTTGCCGCCTAGGTTGAGGACGAAGGTGCTCTTGCCGTCCAGGGCGAGCGGGAGGTTCTCAGTGTTTACGGCCTTGACGTCGCCACGCTTGGAGCCCTGCGCGGAAGTGCCGACGAGGTCCTTATCCGGGGTGGCCACCTCAATTCCTAGGTCGCTGAAGATCTGGCCCTGGGCGGATTCTTCGGTGAAGAAGTTCATGCCGTCCTTGGTGGGGGAGACGATGTTGACGGGCTGCTCGATGTCTAGGTTGCCCTTGGCCTTTTCTACGGCGGCGTCGTAGTTCCCGATGACCTCATCGGCCTTGTCTTCCAGCCCGGCGGCCTCGGCGACTTCCCGGGTGGTGTCCTGCCAGGACTGGTCGGAGTAGTCGATGGCCTGGACCGGGACGATGTCCTTGAGTTGGTCGTAGATTTCGGCGCCGGAGTCGTTGCCGACGTTAGACATGACCACCAGGTCCGGATCCTGGGCCAGGACGGCCTCGGCAGAGGCGGAGCCGATGGTGTAGATGGAGTCGATACCCTTTTGCTGGGCGACCTCGTCCCAGGCCAGTCCGAAGCCGGTGCCGTCGGCGAACATCGGGGCGTCCGGGTTGCCGCCGGCCGAGGCGACGACGGGAGCGTCGAGCGAGAGTAGGGCGCCGGTCAGGGTGACGGAGGCAGAGACGATCTTCTTGGGCTGGGACTCGATGGTGAGATCGGTGTCCTGGCGGTCCTTGTCCTGCGTTTTGATGGTTCGCGGGAAGGCGCTGTCCGCCGCGCTGGAGGAAGCAGCCTCCGAGTTTTCTGCGTTCCCCGTGTTCTCTGTGTTGTCGCTGCAGGCGACGAGGCCAAGCGAGAGGGCGGCGGTGGCGGACAGGGCGAGGATGCGTCGTGCGACAGGCAAGGGTACCTCCTAGGTAGTGGACTAATTCCTTGGAGGTTAGCCTACCCTATTTTGGAACTACCAAGGGTCCCCCACTTACGGGGTCAGTAGCAATCACCGCGTCGAGGCCGAAAACTTCGGCCAAAAGGTCTTCGGTGAGGACCTCGGCCGGGGTTCCTTGGGCAGCCAACTTTCCGTCCGAGCCGAGCAGAATCAGGCGATCGGACCAGCGGGCCGCCAGGTTCAGATCGTGGAGAACCATGATGGCGGTGCTGCCGCGGGCGTCGACTAGCTGCCGGATCAACCGCAGGACGTCGACGGACGTCGCCAGGTCGAGGTACGTGGTGGGCTCGTCGAGCAGCATCACGGGGGTATCCTGCGCGATGGTCATGGCAATCCAGGCGCGTTGCCGCTGCCCGCCGGAGAGCTGGTGGAGGGGTCGGTCCGTGAGTTCGGTCAGTCCGGTGGTGGTCACTGCGTCGGTGTAGACGGCGTCGTCGCCGGCGGACCAGCGTTGGTACCACGTTTGGTAGGGGTGCCTCCCGCGCGCGACCAGCTGGCCGACCGTCAGCCCCTCCGGCGCCACGGGGGATTGCGGCAGCATGCTCAGGTACCGGGCGCGCTCCCGCCGGTTCCAGCTGTCCAGAGCGCGGTCATAAAACTCCAGCTTTCCGCTGTGCGGCAGGAGCCCGCACAGGGACTTGAGCAGGGTGGATTTGCCGCAGCCGTTCGGGCCGATGAGGCAGGTGATGCCGCCTTCCGGCAGGCGCAGGTTCAGGTCCGCGATCACGGGTTTGTTCCCGTATCCGACGCTGACGTTGTCCAAAGAAAAGATATCCATCACACAGTTTCCTTTGCTCTCGTGCGCAGGACCAAGATAAACAGCAGGGGTGCGCCCAGGAAGGCGGTTACCACGCCCACCGGCAGCGGCCACGGCAACACCACGCGGGCGACGATGTCCGCCCACAGCAGCGCGGTAGCACCCACCGCCGCGGAGAAAAGCACCGGCGGGGTGGGGGCGCGGGAGACCATTCGCGCCACGTGCGGGCTCACGAAAGCCAAAAAGCCGATCGGGCCCGCGGCCGCGACGGCGACGGCGGCCAGCACGACTGCCACCAGCAGCTGGATGAGCTGGGCCAGGCGGACGTTGTGCCCCAGGATATGGGCGGTGGCATCGCCGAGGCTCAGCGCGGCCAGCTGGAAAGTAAGCCAGCCGGCCAGCGCGATGGCGATGATAACGGCGGCCAGGGGGACCCACGCGTGGTGCCAATCCCGCCCGTTGAGGGAGCCGGCCATCCACATGCGGGCGCTGGCCGCGCGATCCAGCTGCGCGTAGGCCAGAAGCCAGGTGGTCAGCGAGGACAAAAACATCGACAGGCCCACGCCGACCAGCACGATCTGCACCATGCTGCGCCCCCGGCCGGCCAGAAAGACCATCGCCACGGCGGTGAGGGCCGCGCCGAGGATGGCGGCTACCGGCGTCATGCCCCAGCCAAAGACGATAGCGGCCACTGCGGCTAGCGATGCCCCGTTGGTCACCCCCAGGATATCCGGGCTGGCAAGCCCGTTGCGGGCGACGGACTGGGTGAGCGCGCCGGAGTAGGCCAGCGCCGCGCCGACCACCAGGGCAACGACGGCGCGCCCGAGCCGGAATTCCAGGATGACCGCGCGGTGGGCGGCCGAGCCGCCGCCGGTCAGGACTGCCAGCACGTCCGAGCAGGAAAGCGCCAAGTCGCCCTGCATGACGGAGACGACCACACCGAGGGCGGCCAGGATAATGAGGATCAACCAGCGGATCATAGGTTGCCCCCAATCTTGTTGCCGCGCACCAAGAGAATGAAGATCGGGACGCCCAGCAGTGCGAGGACAATGCCCATGGGCAGCTCCCCGGGGCGGGCGAGCAGGCGGCCCAGGATGTCGGCCACCAGGGCGCAGACGCCGCCCACGAGTCCGGACAGGGGGATAATCAAGCGGTAGTCCACGCCGGCTAGCCGACGGGTGATGTGCGGGGCGGCCAGGCCGATGAACGCCACTGGGCCGGCCGCCGCCACGGCCGCGCCGGTTAGGCCGGCGATGACGATGACGCCCCCGGCTTGGACCGCCGAGACGGGAACGCCCAGGGACTGCGCGGTGGCATCGCCGAGCAGCACCAGGTTGACCAGTGGGGAAAGCAGGATGGCGGCAACCAGGCTGACGATGCCGATGGGCGCGGTGACCTCCACCGTGCCGAAGTCGCGGCCCGCGACGGAGCCGGTGGCCCACTGCCGGATGGCGTCGAGCACCTCGTCGTTCGTGAGGACTAGGGCGTTGACCAGCGCCATGAGGACGGCGGATAGGGCCATGCCGGCGAGCACGAAGGTCAGGGGGCTACCGCTGGAGTTAAGCGCGAAAAGCAGGCTGGTGACCAGAACCGCGCCCAGGATGGCGGGCCAGACGAAGGAATCCGTCAACCCCGTCGACACGGCCAGCGCCACCGCCGCGGCCGCCCCGGCGGTCACGCCCAGGATGCCGGGATCGGCCAGCGGGTTGCGGGTAAAGGCCTGGGTGAGCGCGCCTGCGGCGCCGAGGCAGGTGCCCGCGATGAGGGCCAGCAGGGTACGCGGGAGCCGCTGGATGCCCAGGAGCATCTCGAATTCGTCCGCGGGCGCGCCGGGGTCGACAGCGTAGCGGAAACCGCCGGGGATGGCCTCCCATACTTGCGCGAAAGTGGTCGCCCGCGCGCCGACAAAGAGACTTGCCAGACACAGGGCGACCACGAGCGCTAGGCACAAGGGTGCGACTAACCTAAATCTGAACACAGTTAGGTTAGTGTACCCTATACGCCGATGTTGCCGTTATCCTTCCACACGACGACGACAGCCGGGCGCGGGGTGGAGTTTCCACCGTCCGGCCAGTGGGAAGAGGGCTCGTCGAAGGCGGCCTCGTCGTCCTCGCCCGGGTGCTGCACGTTGACCATGACGCGCTCGTCGGTGACGATGGGCCCGCAGGTCTCCGCCCCGGTCGGGACGGTGAGGAAGCACTTGAGCTCGCCGCGGGTCTCGCCTTCCGTGGTGACCGCGTACAGGCCGTCGTTGGACTCCAGGGCGTTGCCGTCGGTGGAGATCCACAGGTTGCCGTGGGAGTCGAAGGCCAGGTTGTCCGGGCAGGAAATCGGGGAGACCTTCTCCTTGTCGAAACCGCCGAAGTAGGAGTCCGCGGTGGCCGGGTCGCCACAGACCAGGAAGAGGTTCCAGGTGAACTTTTCCCCGGCGTGGTCGTCGGAGATCTCCATGACCATGCCGTTCTTGTTCTCCTTGACCGGGGCCCATTCCTTCGGGCCCTCCTGATTCTTCTCCGCGTCCTCGCCGGTGGCGCCGCGGTAGGAGTTGTTGGTCAGGGCGGCGTAGACCTTGCCGGTCTGCGGGTGGATGTCCACGTCCTCCGGGCGGTCCATCTTGGTCGCGCCCACCTTGTCGGCGGCCTCGCGGGTGAAGATGGCGACCTCTTCAGCGCTGAAGCCGTCCACGTGGGACTCGGCCTTGTCGCCGTCGACGGTCAGCAGCTTGTTCCACACGCCGGTGCCGTCGAACTTGCCGTCCTCGGGCAGGACGCCGGAGCCGTCGATTTCCTCCTCCGGAGAGTTGCCCTTCAGCTCGGCGACGTAGAGGGTGCCGTTGTCCAGGATGGTCATGTTGTGGCGGGTGTCGCCCTCCTTAATCTTGCGGGAGGAGACGAACTTGTAGATGTACTCGAAGCGGGCGTCGTCGCCGGAGTAGGTGACTACCGTGCCGTCTTTGGTCACGTGCACGTTGGCGGCCTCGTGCTTGAAGCGGCCCAGGGCGGAGTGCTTGATGGGGGTCGACTGCGGGTCGAGCGGGTCCAGCTCGATGACGTAGCCAAAGCGGTTCGGCTCGTTCGGGGTCTTGGAGATATCGAAGCGGTCATCGAAGCGCTCCCACTTGCGCTGGGAGGGCTCGTCCTCGAAGCCGAAGCGATCCAGGGACTTCTGCGCGCGCTCGTCGTCGACCTTGGCGTTGGCGAAGTAGGCGTCGAAGTTCTCCTCGCCGGACAGGATGGTACCCCACGGGGTAACGCCGCCCGAGCAGTTGGCCATGGTGCCGGAGATGGTGGTGCCCTCCGGATCCTTGTCCGTCTTTACGTACTTAGACCCAGCCGCCGGGCCGGTCAGGCGGAAGGGCGTGGTCAGGGTGATACGGCGGTTGAGCGGGCCGAACTCGCGCTTCAGGTTGCCGCCTTCGGCCTTGGAGACCTCCAGCACGGTCAGGCCGTGGTTGGCCCAGCCGATCTTCGCGTGCTCCTCGGTGGGGTTCTCGGCGTCGTAGTCGGGGAACATCTGCGGCTCGGTGGTGTACTCGTGGTTGCAGACGTAGACCAAGCGCTCCGGGTCGTTGGGGTGCTCCACCAGGCCGGCGAAGTCATTGTTGAAGCCGAACTGCTTCTCCGCGTCCTGGGAGGTCTGGTTGTGGACGTCGAATTCCGGCGCGCCCTCGATGACCGGATCACCCCAGGCGATGAGCACGGACTGCTGGTAGCCCTCCGGCACGACGACCTCGTCCTTGGTGTTGGGCTCGACCGGCTCGAACTTCATGCCCTCGGCGGAGGTCAGCTCCACCTCAGCCTCCGTGGTGGTGGTAGAAGAAGCGCCGCCGGCATTATCTTCCGGGGCCGAGCACGCCGCCAGGGCGGCGCTGCCGCCGACGGCGACAACACCCAGGCCGCCGGCGCGCAGCGCGGTGCGGCGGCTGAACTGATCGCCGAAGTACGGGTTGGTGGTGGGGTTGTCGGCCTCGCCGAAGCAGGCGTTTCCGCACTTGTAGGTGCAGGTCAAGCTGGAACGGGAAGAGGTGAACAAGGAACTGAGAAGGTTGCGGCCCTTTAGTGGCATGGGTGAATGCTCCAAATTCGATTACAGAAAGTCATGGGAAGTTGCGCCTAGAACTTAGTTCGGTCAAGTGGCTAAGGGGTGAGTTCCGAGTTGCTAATGGACGACGTTTCCATGAAGAACGGGTTAACACCGCCGCAGATGGCATGCGGTATTCTGTTGGGCGTGAGCGAGCAAAAGAAGAATGAGACCCCAGACATCCCGGAGCAGCTACGGATCCGCCGCGACAAGCGCGCCCGCCTGCTCGCTGACGGCACCGAGGCTTACCCGGTGTCGGTAGCCCGAACCACCTCCCTGGCCGACCTGCGCGCCAAGTACCGCGTACTGGCTGAGGACGAGGCTGTCGGCTCGGAAGAAGGCGTGACCTACCTGGCGGTAGGGGAGGAAACCGAGGACGTAGTCTCCATCGCCGGGCGCCTTATCTTTATGCGCAACACTGGCAAGCTGTGCTTCGCCACGCTGCAGGACGGCGATGGCACCCAGGTGCAGGCCATGCTCTCCCAGGCCGAGGTGGGCAAGGAGCGCCTCGACGCCTGGAAGCAGGACGTCGATCTGGGCGACTTCATCTCCGTGACCGGCCGCGTCATCTCTTCCCGCCGCGGCGAGCTGTCCGTGATGGCCACCGAGTGGACCTTGGCCTCGAAGTCCCTGCGCCCGCTGCCGGTCTCCTTCGCCGACATGGCCGAGGACACCCGCGTGCGCCAGCGCTACAACGACCTCATCGTGCGCAAGGAGGCGCGCGACAACGCCATGATCCGCATCAAGGTCGTGCGTGCCCTGCGCAACTACCTGGAGTCCCAGGGCTTCAACGAGATTGAGACCCCGATGTTGCAGACCCTGCACGGCGGCGCGGCGGCACGCCCGTTCGTGACCCACTCCAACGCGCTGGACATCGACCTCTACCTGCGCATTGCGCCCGAGCTGTTCCTGAAGCGCGCCGTGGTCGGTGGCATCGATCGCGTCTTCGAGATTAACCGCAACTTCCGCAACGAGGGCATCGACAAGTCCCACTCGCCGGAGTTCGCCATGCTCGAGACCTACGCGGCCTGGGGCGACTACAACGACTGCGCCCGCACCACCCGGGAGTCCATCCAGGCGGTGGCCCAGGAGGTCTTCGGCTCGCAGAAGGTCACCCTGGCAGACGGCACCGAGTACGACTTCGGCGGCGAGGAATGGCCGGAGATCGAGATGTACCCCTCGCTGAACGAGGCGCTGGCGCGGAAGTTCCCGGGACAGCCGGAGGTAACCATCGACTCCACCGTGGAAGAGCTCAAGGGTATCGCCGACGTCATCGGCCTCGAGGTCGGCACCGGCTGGGGCCACGGCAAGCTGGTGGAGGAAATCTGGGAGGTGCTCTGTGAGGACCAGCTCGAGGGCCCGATCTTCGTCAAGAACTTCCCCGTGGAGACCTCCCCGCTGACCCGTTCGCACCGCTCCCAGCCCGGGGTCACCGAAAAGTGGGACCTCTACGTGCGCGGCTTCGAGCTGGCCACCGGCTACTCCGAGCTCATCGACCCGGTCATCCAGCGCGAACGCTTCGAGGATCAGGCCCGGCTGGCCGCCGGCGGCGACGAGGAGGCCATGGTTCTGGACGAGGACTTCCTCGCCGCGATGGAGCAGGGCATGCCGCCGACAGCCGGCACCGGCATGGGCATCGACCGCCTGCTGATGGCCCTGACCGGCCTGGGCATTCGCGAGACGGTCTTGTTCCCCATCGTCAAGCCTGAGCAAAGCTAAAAGGCTCTTTGCGCAGACCAGTGAAATGCGGCTAATATCTCTGGTCTGCGTTTTTTATTTTAGCTTTTTCTAAGGGGGACCTCAGGTGAAAGATGCCGCATTGAGCCGGGAAGTCGTCAGCAACCTGGTGGTATTGGTGCTCGCTGCCACCATCATGATTCTGAACGAGACGTCGCTATCCGTCGCCCTGCCGTCCATCATGGCGGACTTTTCCATCCCGGCGACCTCCGCTCAGTGGCTGACCACGGGCTTCATGCTGACGATGGGCGTGGTCATCCCGACCACCGGTTTCCTGCTGGAGAGGCTGACCACCCGGCAGATCTTCGGGATCGCCACCGGGCTCTTCCTCACCGGCACCGTCGTGGCCGCGCTCGCGCCCGTCTTCGCCATCCTGTTGCTCGGGCGCGTCATCCAGGCCGCGGGCACGGCGCTCATCCTGCCGACGCTGATGACGGTCGCGATGACCCTGGTCCCGCCCCAGCGCCGCGGCACCGTCATGGGGGTCATCTCCGTGGTCATCGCGGTGGCGCCCGCGCTCGGCCCCACGGTCGGCGGCGCCATCCTGAACGCCTCCAGCTGGCACTTCATCTTCTGGTGCATGGTACCGCTGCTGGTGCTGGTCCTGGCCGCGGGGATCAAGCTGCTGGCCAACGTCGGCGAACACCGCGACACCCCTCTGGACGTTGCCTCCGTTATCCTTTCCGCCCTGGCCTTCGGCGGCCTGGTCTATGCGCTGTCCTCCATGGAAAAAGCCGTGGAGGGCGCTGCCACCCTGCCGCTTATCGTCGGGAGCGTGGGCGTCGTCGCGCTGGTGGTCTTCGTGCGACGGCAAAACCGCCTGGCCCGCGATAACCGCGCGCTGCTGGATTTCAGCCCGTTCAAGGTGCGCAACTACACCCTGGCCGTGGCCGTGATGCTGCTGTCCTTCGGCCTGATGCTGGGCTCGGTCACGGTCCTGCCCATCTACCTGCAGTCCGCGCTGGGGGTGTCCGCCCTGGTCACCGGCTTGGTGGTCATGCCGGGCGGCCTGCTGCAGGGCGTGATTTCCCCGTTCGTCGGGCGCATTTTCGATGCCCGCGGGCCCCGCCCGCTGCTCATCCCCGGATCCATCATGTTCGCCGCCGGCGTCTGGCTGATGACCCTTCTGGGCCAAGACAGTAAGGTCTGGATGGTCGTGGGCATGCACGTGCTCTTCGCAGTAGGCATGGGCATGATGATGACCCCGCTGATGACCACCGCGCTGGCCTCCCTGCCCAACGAGTATTACGGGCACGGGTCGGCCATCATGAACACGCTGCAGCAGCTGGCCGGCGCCACGGGCACGGCCTTCCTGGTGGTCTTTCTGACCCGCGGCACCCAGGCCGGCCAAGACGCCGGGATGGACGTGGCCGCCGCTACCTCCCAGGGCACGTCCTGGGCGTTCCTTTTCGCCGGCGTGGTCTCCCTCGCCGTGGTGGCCTTGGCCCCGCTGCTTAAGCCAGTTCGCGGGGCGAAGGCTTAAAGCCGCCTGACTGCGGTAAGGACATTTTCGGCCGAAATAAGGCACATGGGCACTCCCACGCCGGGAACGGTCGTGGCCCCGGCGTAAAACAGGTTGTCAATCTTTGTGGACTTCGTCCGCCCGCGGAAGAAGGCAGACTGGGACAAGGTGTGCGCGGGCCCGATGGCCCCGGCGGAAAACGAATGGTAGCGGTCGGCGAAGTCGGCAGGCCCGATGGTGCGCTGGGTAAGGATGCGATCGCCGAGATCCGGGATGTCAGCCCACTCGGCTAGCTGCTGGAGTGCCCGGCTAGCGATGCCGGCTACCTCCGCCGATTCCTCCCCGTAGGCGCTGCCGTGGCCGAGGGCGGCATCGGCGGCGGTGGGCACCAGGATGAAGAGGTTTTCGCACCCTTCCGGGGCCACGGAAGCATCGCTAGCCGAGGTCTTGCAGACGTAGATGGAATTGGAGGCGCCGCCGTCCCGGAAGACGGCGTCGAAATCCGGGTCCCAGTCGCGGCTGAACAACAGGTTGTGGTGGGCCAGTTCGGGGAGCTGTCCGTGCACTCCGGCCAGCACGAGCACCGTCGAAAGCCCCGGGTCGCGGCGGGCGAAGAACCTATCGGGAAAGGTCCGCTGGTGGGCGGGCACCAGGTGGGTCTCCGTGTGGTAGAGGTCGGCGGCGGAGACCACCAGGTCCGCCGGCAGCGTGCCGCGGTTGGTGGTGACGGTTGTCGCGTGCTTGCCGTGCGTGACGATGGCGGTGGCCTCGGTCTCCCACTGGAAGCGCACGCCGAGTGTGGTGGCGATGGCCTGCAGCGCGTCGATGATCGCGGCGAAACCGCCCTGCGGGTAGCGCACGCCCTGGGTGAGATCGGCGTGGCTCATTAGGGAATACAGTGCCGGGGCGGCGGCTGGCTCGGTCGACAGGAAGACCGCGGGGTAGGTCAGCACCTGCCGCAGCAGGGGATCGGTAAAGCGCGAGCCGACGTAGCTTTCCAGGGATTGGCCAAGAAGTGCGGCCAGGCGCGGCAGGCGGCGCAGGATGTCGGGGTGCAGCAACCGCAACGGGTTACTGAACGTGGTGTAGAGGAAGTGCTTGAGCGCCACCTGGTAGGTGTCGCTGGCGGTGGCCAGGTAGTCGTTAAGGCGCGTGCCCTGCCCGGGCGAGCGTTGGTCGAAAAATTCGACCACGGTGTCATCGATGTCGGCGGCGCGGCCGGTCTCGTTGAAAATTCGGTAGGCGGGGTTAAGCTCGGTGAGTTCGAAGAAGTCGCTCGTTTGGTGGCCCAGCAGGCCAAAAAAGCGATCGAAGGCTTCCGGCATCAGGTACCAAGACGGGCCGGTGTCCCACTGGAAGCCGGAGTCGGCGAGCTTTCCCGCCCGGCCACCTGGTTCGGCGAGGCGGTCGATTACGGTGACTCGGTAGCCGTCGGCTTGCAGGAGGCAGGCGGTGGCCAGGCCGGCCACGCCGGCGCCGATAACAACGCAGTCGGTCATGCTTTCCTCCAGAGGCTAGCCGCCAGGATTTGGGCCTTGCGGGGCGCGGGCACGCGGATCCGGCGCGAGCGCAGATCGTCCACGCTGGCGCTGTCGATGCGCTCGTTCAAGTTCGCGAACAGCCCCGTCGCGGCGAGGACTCCCCGCCGCGCGCCGGGCGGCAAGAGCAACGCGGCGCGGCGCGCGCGGGCGAGCTCGGCGCGGATCTCCGCGCACCACTCTCGCTTGGTCGCGGCGTCCAGCTGCCGGAGGTAGTCCCGGCCCAGCTGGTCGGTGTCCTCTGCCAGATCGCGGAGGAAGTTGACCTTCTGGAAGGCCGATCCCAAAGCCTGCGCCCCGTCGGCCATGGTGGCCTTGTCCTCTTCGCTAGGGTGGTGGCCGACCAGGAAGATGTCCAGGCACATCAGGCCGATGACCTCCGCGGAGCCGTGGATATAACTGTCTAGGCTCGCTGCGTCATGCGGGGCGGGGTCGAGGTCCCTACGCATAGAGGCAAAGAAGGCGCGGAGGTGGTCCCCGGAAAACTGGCAGCGGCGTTGCGTGTTCGCCCACGCGTGGAGGACGGGGTCGGTGTGGAAGGTGGCATCGGCGGCGTGGAGGACCTGTTCCTCGTAGCCGTCCAGCAAGGCGCGGATGTCGGGGGCCTTAGCCTCCGCCGCCGCGCCGTCGACGATTTCATCAGCAATGCGCACCACCGCGTAGAGGGCCTGGATATCGTGCCGGATCGGGGCGGGGAAAAGCCGGGTACTCCACGAGAAACTGGTGGAATAGTAGCTGATAATGCGGCCGGCGGATTGGCTAGCGGCGGCGTGGTAGTGCTGGAGTGCCGAGCGGTGGGAGATGTTCACTACGCCTTACTGCGCCTTTCAGAATTGGGCTTTTCCCTAAAGCCTAGTGGGGGCTAATACGGCCTGCTAAATTCGCCTGTTCGCTACCGGCGTACAGCCCTTTGAACTGCGCAAAGGTCGTATTTTGGGGCCTTGGTGTGAAAAGTGAGAATGGAGGCTGGGGAAAGCGCGTTAGAGTGGATAGAGAATTTATGAGAAACCACAAGGGGTAGATAGCAGATGTTCGAAAGGTTTACAGATCGTGCCCGCCGCGTCATCGTTTTGGCGCAGGAAGAGGCACGCATGCTCAACCACAACTATATCGGCACCGAGCACATCCTTTTGGGCCTTATCCATGAGGGTGAAGGCGTAGCCGCCAAGGCGCTAGAGTCCATGGGGATTTCCCTGGAGGACGTGCGCCGTGAGGTCGAGGAGATCATCGGCCAGGGCACCCAGCCGCACACCGGGCACATCCCGTTTACCCCGCGCGCGAAGAAGGTCCTGGAGCTGTCCCTGCGTGAGGGCCTGCAGATGGGGCACAAGTACATCGGTACTGAGTTCCTGCTGCTGGGCCTTATCCGCGAAGGCGACGGCGTCGCCGCGCAGGTGCTGACCAAGCTGGGCGCGGATCTGCCGCGCGTGCGTCAGCAGGTTATCCAGCTGCTGTCCGGTTACGAGGGCAACAACCAGGAAAACGACAACAGCAACAAGGGCGGCGGCCCCGTGGGCGCCGGTGCCGGCGGGCGCGGCTCGCAGGGTGGCTCCGGGGAACGCTCCAACTCCCTGGTGTTGGATCAGTTCGGCCGTAACCTGACCCAGGCTGCCAAGGACGGCAAGCTGGATCCGGTCGTGGGCCGCGAGTCCGAGGTCGAGCGCATCATGCAGGTGCTCTCGCGCCGCACCAAGAACAACCCGGTGCTCATCGGCGAGCCCGGCGTCGGTAAGACCGCCGTCGTCGAGGGCCTGGCCCTGGACATTGTCAACGGCAAGGTCCCGGAGACCCTGAAGGACAAGCAGGTCTACTCCCTGGATTTGGGTTCGCTGATCGCCGGTTCCCGCTACCGCGGTGACTTCGAGGAGCGCCTGAAGAAGGTGCTCAAGGAGATCAACCAGCGCGGTGACATCATCCTGTTCATCGACGAGATCCACACCCTGGTTGGCGCCGGCGCCGCCGAGGGCGCTATCGATGCCGCCTCGCTGCTCAAGCCGAAGCTGGCCCGCGGCGAGCTGCAGACCATCGGCGCGACCACGCTGGAGGAGTACCGCAAGCACATCGAGAAGGACGCCGCGCTGGAGCGCCGTTTCCAGCCGGTGAAGGTGGAAGAGCCCTCCCTGGACGACACCATTAAGATCCTGAAGGGCCTGCGCGACAAGTACGAGGCGCACCACCGCGTCTCCTACACCGACGACGCGCTGAAGGCTGCCGCATCCTTGTCGGATCGCTACATCAACGACCGCTTCCTGCCGGATAAGGCGGTGGACCTGCTGGACGAGGCCGGTGCCCGCATGCGCATCAAGCGCATGACCGCCCCGGATTCCGTCCGTGAGGTCGACGACCGGATCGCCGAGGTCCGCCAGGAGAAGGAAGCGGCCATCGACGCCCAGGACTTCGAGAAGGCCGCCGGCCTGCGCGACAAGGAGCGCCAGCTGGGCGAGGAGCGCGCCGAGAAGGAAAAGCAGTGGCGCAACGGCGAGCTGGAGGACATCGCCGAGGTCGGCGAGGACCAGATCGCCGAGGTGCTGGCGCACTGGACCGGCATCCCGGTCCTCAAGCTCACGGAGAAGGAGTCCTCGCGGCTGCTGCACATGGAAGAGGAGCTGCACAAGCGGATCATCGGCCAGGACGAGGCCGTCAAGGCCGTCTCCCGTGCCATCCGCCGCACCCGCGCGGGCCTGAAGGACCCGCGCCGGCCTTCCGGTTCCTTCATCTTCGCCGGACCGTCCGGCGTGGGCAAGACGGAGCTGTCGAAGTCGCTGGCTAACTTCCTCTTCGGCTCAGATGATGACCTCATCCAGATCGACATGAGTGAGTTCCATGACCGCTTCACCGCCTCCCGCCTTTTCGGTGCCCCTCCGGGCTACGTCGGCTACGAGGAGGGCGGCCAGCTCACGGAGAAGGTCCGCCGCAAGCCGTTCAGCGTCGTTCTCTTCGATGAGATCGAGAAGGCCCACAAGGAGATTTACAACACCTTGCTGCAGGTCCTCGAGGACGGCCGCCTGACCGACGGCCAGGGCCGCGTGGTGGACTTCAAGAACACCGTGCTGATCTTCACCTCGAACCTGGGCACCCAGGACATCTCCAAGGCCGTCGGCCTGGGCTTTACCGCCGATGCCGCCTCGGATCAGGACGCGCAGTACGAGCGGATGAAGGCCAAGGTTAACGACGAGCTGAAGAAGCACTTCCGCCCGGAGTTTTTGAACCGTATCGACGAGGTCGTGGTCTTCCACCAGCTCAACGAAGAGCAGATCATGGAAATGGTCGACCTGCTCATCGGCCGCGTGTCCAAGTCCCTCCAGGAGCGCGACATGGACATCGAGCTGACCGAGAAGGCCAAGCGCCTGCTGGCCAAGCGCGGTTTCGACCCAGTGCTGGGCGCGCGCCCGCTGCGTCGCACCATCCAGCGCGAGATCGAGGATCAGCTCTCGGAGAAGATCCTCTTCGGCGAGATCGGTGCCGGCGAAATCATCAGCGTCGACGTGGAGAACTGGGACGGCGAGTCCAAGGACAACTCCCAGGCCACCTTCACCTTCAGCCCGCGCCCGAAGCCGCTGCCGGAAGGCACCTTCGAGCAGGAGCTGGACGAGGACGAGGTCCGCGAGAATGACGAAGCAGCCGGCGAGCCGGAGCAGATCACCGCGGATACCCTGCCGGAGACCCCAGAGGCCTCCGAGGACCACGGCGACGAGGACGGCCCGGCAGGCGCCGGCCAGCCGATGTAATCGGTCGTTGAAGTGAGAAAGCAGCCTCCCTGGCGGAGGCTGCTTTTTTCGTGTGCTAGTATTCTCATTTTGTTCAGCTAATTCTGAGAGTCCAAAATGTCGGCACACCGGAAAAATAAGAATATTTTACAGCGGGTCCTCCTACCCGTGCTCATCATTTTGGTGGGCGTGGGAGTCTTGGCGTATCCCGTCATCGCCACCCAGTGGAACAACGGTGTCCAGCGATCGGTGGCGAACGACTACAACGAATTGCTGGAGTCCGGCGAAAAGCTCTCGCCCGAACAACAGTCCGCCGCGGTGGAAGCTGCCCGCGAGTACAACCGCTCTCGAGAGGGCGTGTCCGTGGCCGACCCTTGGGTCTCAACCGGCCATGAGGACGGTCCGGAATACCAGTCCTACCTGGATCAACTCAGCGGTCTGCCCGCTATGGCGCAGGTGGTCATCCCCTCTATCGACGTAAACCTGCCGCTCTACCATGGCACTTCCTCGGCGACTCTGGAACGCGGCCTGGGGCACCTGTTTGGGACGGATTTACCCGTCGGCGGGGAGGGAACCCACGCCGTGGTTACCGGTCATACGGGGCTGACTGATGCCACGTTGCTCGACAACTTGGTGGACGTGAAGGTGGGCGACGCCGTCTACGTAAACGTCTTCGGGGAAAAACTCAAGTACGAGGTGCACGACACTCAGGTTGTCCTGCCTGACCAGACCGATAGCCTGCGTCCCCAAGAAGGTCAGGATCTGCTCACTCTCATTACGTGCACTCCGTATGGAGTTAACACCCACCGCCTTCTGGTCCACGCGCACCGTGTGCCGTTGGACCCGTCCGAGGAAAGCATCTTTGAAGACGCTGGATGGGGCATCCAATGGTGGATGTGGGCGCTGGGTGCAATCGTCCTGCTGGTCTTGGCTGGGCTGGTCTGGTGGATTCTCCGGGAGCGCAAGAAGGGGCGGGGTGCCGAAGTAGGTAGTAGCAAACCCCACAGGTAGGTGTATCGCCCTAGTGTGCTGTGGATTCTTTTATGGTTTCCTGGCAAAACGTAGTGTTTTATCTGTCAACATATAAAACGCACTGTATGAAAGTAAGAAAAAAATTAGATAGAGCTTGGAGTTCTAAGCTTACGGCGTTAATATTCAGCCATTGGGATTGCCCAAAACCGTAGTGGGTGGTCCTAAGCTCTCTTTTCCCTCAATGTGCGCTTCCGCGTACCGAAATGAAAGAAGAAAAAGTGAAAAAGACTTCGTTGGCTCCTAGCTTCCTTGCCATCGCTACTGCGTCGGCTCTGACCTTGGGCGCAGCTCTGCCGGCCGCCACCGTCACCGCGGGTGCCCAGGAAACCACCGCGTCCACCATCAACGCTGCCAAGCAGGGTTCTCTGACTCTGTTCAAGAAGGCTGATCCGGAAAACACCGGCGAGCCGACCGGCCAGCCGGACGAAAACGTCAGCGGTCAGCCGCTCGAGGGCGTCGGCTTCTCGATCTACAAGGTGGAAGGCGTCGACCTGACTACCAACGAGGGGCTCGCCGCAGCAGCCGATCTGACAGTGGCGCAGGCCCAGGGCCGCATCGGTGACGCGGCCACCAGGACCGGTACCACTGACGCAGAAGGCAAGGTAGCTTTCGACGGCCTCGAGCTCGGCGTCTACCTGGTCAAGGAAACCAGCCCGAAGGAAGGCTACGCTCCGGCAGCCGACTTCCTGGCCTACATCCCGATGACCAAGGAGAACAAGGAGCAGGGTGGCACGGAGTGGATGTAGGACGTGACCGCCTACCCGAAGAACTACCTGGAGGAGGGCCCGACCAAGGAGGTCAAGGACTCCGGTAAGAACGTCACCCAGCAGATCGAATACACCATCAAGACCCACGCCCAGCGCGTGCGTGAGGACCAGCAGCGCACCAAGTTCATCATTCAGGATAACCTGAACGTCGCACTGGACGCGGAAAACGCTGAAGTCTCCGTCACTGGTGATAAGTACCAAGAAGGTGTCGACTACCAGGTTGAGCGCAACGGGCAGCAGATCCAGATTGTTTTCACTGACGCTGGTGTCGCCAAGATCGAGAACAACGAAGAGATCGACGCCGTCATCAAGGCCACGGTGAAGGAAATGCCGGAAGGTGGCATTCTTCCGAACAAGGCTACCCAGATCGAGAACAACCCGGACAACGTCCAGGAAGACAAGCCCCGCGAGACCCCGGAAGTCGAAACCCACTACGCTGGTGTGAACTTCAAGAAGGTCGGCGATAACCGCACCGCCCTGCAGGGTGCAGAGTTCTCCGTCTACGGTGCCAAGGATAACGAGCAGTGCTCCGCAGTCGTTGAAAACCAGGACCGTCTCCAGACCGCTCTGGGCGGCACCAACACTTGGACCTCCGGTGAGGACGGCGTGGTTACCATTAATGGCCTGCACGTCAACACCTACGCCGATGGCAAGGAACAGGCGAACGAGTGGACCAAGTACTGCCTGAAGGAGACCAAGTCCCCGGCCGGCTACGAGCTGCTGGCTCAGCCGATTGAGTTCCAGCTGACTACCGCCGGTGAGCAGAAGCCGCTGACCGTTGGTGACAACGCTGGCGAGATCGTAAACCTGAAGGACTCCACCCCGCGTCTGCCGCTGACCGGTGGCATGGGTATTGGCGTCCTGGCCGCGCTGGGCGCACTCATCATCGCCCTGGGCGTCTTCGTTGCACGTCGTAACTCCCAGCAGGCTTAAGGCCTAAAGCTGGCGCACAAAAGGCATTGGATTCTGCATGACACATCGAGTCTCGGCCGGACCGCGTACTGGTTCCGCCCGTTCACAGTGGCTGACCGTACTTCTGGTCCTGGCCGGGGTCTTGGTCATGCTCTATCCAGTTGCCTCTACGCTGCTCAATAACTACGGGGCCATGAAGGCGGTGGAGGACTACTCCAAGCTGGAAATGGATACCCCGAAGGAGCAGCTGGATGAGCAGTGGGCTGCTGCTCACGAATACAACCAGGAGCCGGCCGCTGGCCCCATCCTGGACCCCTGGCTCAATGAGATTCAGCCGACGGATAAGAACTATGCGCACTATCTGGAACAGCTGAACCAACATCCGGCCATGGGCCGCCTGGTCATCCCTTCGATCGATTCAGACCTGCCGATTTACCACGGCACAGAGGAAGAGGTTCTGCAGAAGGGAGTCGGGCACCTTTATGGATCTTCGCTGCCGGTAGGCGGGGAGGGGAGCCACTCGGTTCTCACCGCGCACACTGGTCTGCCGAATGCCACACTTTTCGACAATCTAAATAAAGTTAAAAAGGGCGAAGCCTTCTATATCTCGGTCGCCGGACACCGCCTGAAATACGAGGTCGACGACATCCAGGTCGTTCTGCCGCATGAGGTGGAATCCCTCCAACCGGTGGAAGGCAAAGACTACATCACCCTGGTCACCTGCACGCCGTACGGCATTAACACGCACCGACTTTTGGTCCGGGGCCACCAAGTCCCCCTCGACGAGGAAGACAACGAAGTCTTCGACAATGTGCACTCCAGCGTGTGGCAGTGGTGGATGTACCTGTTGGTCCTCGCTGCTGTCATCGCTATCGCGCTGCTGCTGCGTTGGTTGTGGAAGAACTCGCGCGCGAACCGTCGCGCTTTAGAAAACGTAAGTGATGAAGATGAATTTTAAAGCAACAACTGGCGCCTTCCTGGTGGCAGCTGCGTTGAGCATGGCCGGTGCCGGGCTCGCCACCGCCGCTCCCGTCGCTGGCACCGGCGTGAACGCCACCACGAGTGGGGCGACGTCCCTCCTTATCGATCTTTCCCCCTCCGTCGCGGCCGACGACGGAATTGACTCTTTTGCCGGCTACGCCATCCGCCTGCAGAAGGTTCGCGGGGTCTCGCCGAAGGATGCGGATTCTCTGGAGAAGCTGCGCCGCACCCCTGTACGCGAGATCGAGGAGAAATTCGGCTTCGACAAGTTCTTCGACTACGTGGTTGGGGAAGACAACAAGGTGGAGACCGAGGAACTGCCCGACGGCATCTACCTGGTGACCTCCCAGGCGACGGACCAGGGCAAAGAGGTCGCGCCCTTCCTGGTTGCTATTCCGTTCCACGGGCAACTGGACGCGGATGAGGTCCCTGGCGTCATCGTGGTAAAAACTCGGTCCGAGACTCCGCCATCGACGCCGGATAACCCGCCGACGACTCCGGAAACTCCAGCGCCCCCGACGTCTCCGGTTCCGCCGGACACGGTGACGTCGACGACGCCGGTTCCGCCGGACGATTTCACGGAACCTCCCGCACCGGGCCCTGATTCTTCCGCCCCGGGCGGTTCATTGGCCGTCACCGGCGCTCAGCTTATCGGGCTGCTGGTAGCGGGCGCTCTCTTCGTATTCTTCGGACTTGGGCTGCTGCTTCGGAACGCGCGTAAAACAGCCTCGGACCACAAATAACAAGCTTTACAAAAGGTAGGGAATTCGCGTGACCAACGTAGTGCAGGGCCGTACCCGAACGGGGCTGTCGCTGTTTGTTATCTTTGCCCTTATTGCTATGCTCAGTGTATTGGGGGTGCAAGGCGTAGAGGCACAAGAGGCGCCAGAACGAGAAGTCGATTCGAAAACCGAATCTTATTTCAATTATAGTTTTTACTCGAGCATCTACAAAGGTAAAGGCCGCCAGATGCTTGTGACCGTAAACGAAGGTGCCGCAGGAAATACCTTATTTGTAACCAAGGTGCGGATCCAAGGAAAGGCCTCTGCCTCAATCGAAGGTCCCTTACTCTTGGGGAAGGGAAACTCCAGCTCGATTACTCGGAGGGTAGAGAACGCAAATACCTGCTCACCTACGTCTGGGTATAGAACCTGCGTAGAGTTTTCACTGCAGAACAATGGTCTCGACCTTTGGGCCGGAAATAACGTTTATGTAGGCTTCTCCTCGTCTAATCGGTCTCAGTCGAACTTCCTGGTCGATTTCTTTGGCTATACGGAGAGTGACCTTGAGCCGGAACCCGAACCGGAGCCGCAAGCCGAATACGAGTGGGACAAGCAGGTCAACAACGGCCATCTGACCATGCGCTCGAAGGAGGCTAGGCAGGGGGATGACGGTCGCACCACCACTAGCATCCTGATGGAGCGGACCAACGACAGCGGTAGCCCGTTGCCGATCAAGAACTACGTGGTGGCAACCCCGCAGTTCCAGAACGGCTTCGACATCGACGGCGGCCGGGAAGCCGTGCTGCGCGTCTACGACCGCAACGGTCGCGTACTCTACGAGCAGAAGGGGCGCCCGGGCAGCGCTCCATTTGGGGTAACGGACCCGGTCAACCCGCAAAGGATGACTAATGGCAAATTCGGCAACCAGTGGGGTGGCCTTGTCATTGAATTGGATCGAGACGTGCAGCTGCCTCCGGGCGGCAAGATTACGGTCGAGGCCGGCGTGCACAAGCCTGCTAACGGAACTCCTATTAAGGATCCGAACGTCAACTCGATGATCGGCCCAGGCGAGCTGTCCTGGCAGATGGACCTTGGCTACCGCAATGACTCCGAGTGGGTAAACCCCTCGGTCCCGAACCCGGACATGCCGCGCCGTTGTGGCCTGCGCGTGGCCATCGTCAGCGACCAGTCCAGCTCGCTGGACAACGGTGACGTCAACGGCTGGCAGGCCAGCCGCCAGGCGGCTCGTTCCATGGTCCAGTCCCTGGAAGGCACTTCTACCCAGATTGGCGTCTACACCTTCGCGGGCACCGCCCCGGCGCAGCACCGTGATCCGAACACCGGCAGGGTCCGCAACATCGGTACTACCGCCCGTGGCAACGGACCGGATTACCGCGACGTCAATGACCCGAACGGCCTGCGCGAGATCTACAACGCGGTCGACGAGTGGGCGCTGAACTCCGGCATCCGCGACCTGACCCAGGAGCAGCGCCGCAACCTGCCCAACTTCACCACGAACTGGGCAGAAGGCCTCAAGCAGCTCAAGGACAACGGTTATGACGCGGTCTACTTCATCACCGACGGTATCCCGACCTCCGACCCGGAGACCCAGAATCAGCTGGCCATCAACGAGAGCTTCCTGAAAGAGCGCTCGCTGAATCTGGCTATCGATGCCGCCAACGAGCTCAAGGCTCAGGGCACCCGCGTGGTCCCCATCATGGTGCGCCAGAAAACGAGGGCTAATACCTTCGCCACGGAAGACATCGCGCTGAAACAGATCCGCAACCTCCCGACGAGCAACCAGGTAGAGGCGGCCGGCGCGATCCGCGAAGGCGACCTGCGCTACCGCAATGTGCGCCGCGCACCGGACGAGGAGATAGCCGCCGGCCTCTACAAACACGGCAGCGACTCGGGCGCGGTCTTCGTATTCAAGGAGGCCGTGGCCGCGGGCGAATACCGAGTCGACATCTACCGCAACGGCGAGTGGGTGGACGTGACGGAGAACCCGGAAATTTGGTCCTACGGCATGCGTTCTTACGAACAAATGGCTAAGGATATCTCCGACGAGGATGCGCCGATCCTGATTGACAACTTCTCTGAGCTGGCGTCCCAGGTGGAGGCCTTCGGCCAGGAGCTGGCTAATCTCTGCCGCGGCGCCATCCAAGTCAAGAAGCAGATCGTGGAAGCCGACCCGGACGGCCAGGTGCGCGTCGTGGATGACGCAGCCGGTGGATGGGAATTTAATGCTACGGCGGGCGACCGCGTGCTGCGAGAAGGTGACGACGAGCTGGTCCGTTCCTCGTCCCAGGTCACACCCGACAGCGGTAGCGGCAAGGGTGTGGTCCATTGGGACATCCGCTCCGAGCAGGCACAGCGCATCAGCATCGAGGAGACCCAGCAGGAAGGCTTCAGTCTTCTAAAGCAGGACGGTCAAAACGCGAAGTGCACCCAGACTCTGAACGGGCGCACTACCCCGCTGGATGTGACGAACGAAGGCGCGACCGGGTTTAACGTCAACGTGGCGGAGGATAACCTGAACTTGGCTTTCGTAAGCTGTACGGTCACCAACACGAAGAGCGTGCCAAAGCAGGGAAGAGTCAACCTAGAGAAAGCAACCTATGATCCTTCCGGCGAGGTCAAGGTCCTGCAGGGCCTGGGCGGCGCGAAGTTCGAGGTCTACTCGGACGCTGAGCTAAACAACCTGGTGGCGGTTATCGAACCTGGGCAAACCAGTTTCGACGTGAACAATACTGGCACCTACTACCTGGTCGAAGTGCGTTCTCCGAAGGGGCACAACCTGCTGGCGCAGCCGGCCCGCTTCGACATCGTCACGGACGGTTCGAACGGCGAGTACCGCATCTCCGCCGCAGGCCCGCTGCTAAAAACCCGCGGTGAGGGTAACGACATGGTGCTAGTTGTCCAAGACACTAAGACGGGCAAACTGCCCCGTACCGGTGGCCTGGGCGTGGCTGTTTGGGCTTTGGCCGGCGTGGTGTTGCTCGGCGCAGCTGCGTGGTTGGCACGCGGACGTCGTAAATAGAGCCGAGCGTGAGCGGTAGCGAAACTGGGCTAGAATCACTGGCATGGGATTGCAATACCGCTCACGCAAGAAGACCGGCAAGAACAGCTGGATCAACTTCTCCGGCCGCGGGGCTTCGGCCTCGACCAAGATTGGCCCGGTGACGTTCAACTCCCGCGGCGGGTTCTGGGTGAACCTGCCGGGCGGGCTCAACTGGCGGGGACGCTGGCGCTAAAGTGACCCCGCCGCCGTACGAAAAGCACCGCCGCATGGGCGTCGAGGCCGACGTGGTCCTGCGCCTGGGAATGTTGCTCATGGGGGCGGGCACGTCGGGCTACCGTGTGCTGCGCGGGATGAAGCGCGCGGCGCGGGCGCTCGGCTTCGACCGGCTGGATGCCACGGTCGGGCTGACGCAGATCACCTGTACCTTCCACCGCGGCGAAATTTTCCGCACGGTGATTTCCCGGCAGCACTCGCCGGCGGTGGACGCCTCCCGAATTGAGGCCATCGAAGATCTGACCCGGCACCACCTGCACTTCGGGATTACGGCCGAGGAGCTATCCGAAAAGCTCGACCAAATCGAGCACAACGTGCGTAAGCGCTGGAACGGCTGGGTGCTCTCCGCCGCGGCGGCGGTGGCGTGCGCGTCGTTCGCGCTGCTGAATTTCTTTCCCCTGGCCGCGGTCGGGATCGTGGCCTTGGCCGCTTTCAGCGGGCAATTCGTGCGCCACTTCGTGCTGAGCAACCACGTCCACCAGATTGGCGGCATCGTCGCCGGCGGGGCGACGGCCAGCCTGGTCTTCTTCCTCGTTACTGAGCTCGTCGGCGCCCTAGGGCTGGCCGACCCGGGGGACTTTTCCTCCGGCTACGTGGCGGCGGTGCTCTTTTTGATCCCGGGCTTTCCTCTGTTCTCCGCGCTGATTGATATCGCGCGCTTCGACTTCGACGCCGGCATGGTGCGGCTGGCTTATGCCTTTACCGTCATTTTCGCCGCCACCTTCACCGTGGCCATGGTCAGCTGGCTGACGGATTTGAACCCGGCCCCGCCGGTGCCGGCTACCGATGCCACCTGGTACACCATGGCTGTCCTAGCCAGTTTCTTCGGCATCGCGGGCTTCGCCTTCCTGTTTAATTCCTCCCGCCGGATGATCCTGGTGGCCGCGGTGGTGGGCACCGTCGCGAACGCTGCGCGGCTTTTCCTGCTGCACCTGGGCACCACCGGGTATTTCGCGGCGTTTTGCGGCGGTCTGGTTATCGGCCTGTTGGGCGCGCTGGCCTCCCGGAAGGCCCGGCTGCCGCGGATTACCACGACGGTGCCGGCCGCGGTCATCATGATCCCCGGGGTAACCATGTTTCGGGCGGTCTACTACCTCAACGCCGGGCAGATGGATCAGGCCCTGGCCAACCTGGCCACCAGCATGATGGTGGTCGCTTCCATCGGGGCCGGCTTGGTCCTGGCCCGGCTGTTCACAGACCCGGACTGGGCGCTGACCCGGCTGATCGACTTTTCCGTCCGGCCCTAGCGCGGCAGGTGGAACAGGCCTTGCTCGTCTTGTTCGGCGAGCCCGTCGGCCAGGAGCGAGGCCAGCGCCCGGGAGCGCTGCGGGGCGTCCGGCCAGACGACGTCGATGGCCGCTTGGGGCACGGGGGCATCGGCAGCGCGCAGCACGTCCATGATTTTGCCGCGCACCTGCCGGTCGGTGCCGGCGAATTTCTGGACCCGCTTCTTGGCTTGGGTGAGTTCTTCTTCGGTAGGTTCCGGGCAGCCGGCCGCCTGCCAGGCGCAGGTAGCTTTTAACGGGCAGGCGGGGCAGTCCGGGGACTTGGCGCGGCAGACTAGCGCGCCCAGCTCCATCAGCGCCACGGAGACGGTGGGGCCGTTATCCTTCGGCAGGAGCGCGGCGACCTGGGCGAGCTCTCTCTTCGACGGGGTGGGGGCTAGGAAATTGCCGTTCTCGGCGCGCTCGACCACGCGGCGGACGTTGGTGTCGACCACCGGGACGTTGTGGCCGTAGTGAAAGCAGGCCACCGCGCGGGCGGTGTAGTCGCCGATGCCCGGCAGGCCCAGCAGATCATCGACGTCGTCGGGGACCTCGCCGGCAAAGTCGTCGCGGACCACCTGCGCGCACTCCCACAGGCGTAGCGCGCGGCGCGGGTAGCCCAGCTTGCCCCAGGCGCGCAGGACCTCGTCCCGGCTGGCGGTGGCGAAATCGGTAGGGGTGGGCCAGCGGCGCATCCACTCCTGCCAGACCGGCGCGACCCGGGCCACGGGGGTCTGTTGGCTCATGATCTCGCTGACCAACACGCCCCACGCGGTCGTCGACGGCGCCCGCCAGGGCAGGGGCCGGCGGGCGTGGGCGAACCAATCGAGCAAAGCACCAGTATCCATATCTGTGCAGGAGTCTAATAGGCGCCGCGCGCAGGGCTATAATTTGAGCCATGCCACTGAAAGATAAAAAGCAAAGCCCCCGGGAAGTCTGGGAGACCCTCCAAGCGGGAAACGCTCGCTTCCGCGACAACGCTCCGCTGCACCCGCACAGCGACGAGGAGCGTCGTGCCGGCCTGCGCGGCGGCCAGGATCCCCGCGTGGTGGTCCTGTCGTGCTCGGATTCCCGCGCACCGGTGGAGATCCTCTTCGACCTGGGTCTGGGGGATGCTTTCGTCATCCGCACCGCCGGGCACATCCTGGATACCGCGGTGAAGGGCTCGCTGGAATACGCCCTGGAAAACCTGAACTGCAACCTGGTGGTTATTCTGGGCCACCAGTCCTGCGGCGCGGTGGCCGCCACCGCTTCTGTGGTGGACCAGCACGCCGAACTGCCCGCCGGCTTCCAGCGCGCGATCATCGAAAAGGTAGCCCTGTCGACGCTGAAGTCCAAGCGCGCCGGCAGCTCGAGCACCGACGACTACGAGCGCCAGCACGTGCGCGAGACCGTCGACCAGCTCGTGGCCAGCCTCTCGGCCCTGGAGCGCAAGGTAGAGGAAGGCACCGTCGGCGTCGTCGGCGCCCGCTATCTGCTGGAGGATTCCACGGTCGAGACCCTGGTGACCCACGGGCTGGACTGAGCTGCGAGACCGCTGGTCATTTGAAGACACGCCCCACCAGCTGCCAGCCGTCGCCGCTGCTGAGGCAATAAACTATAAGCCGTGACTAACCGTAGCCCCCAGCAGAAGCGCCCCCTGCCCAACGAGATCTACCAGCGCCGCCGCGTCGCGGCGTTGGTCGTCATCGTCGTGGTCGTCGTTCTGCTGGTCTGGGTGCTGAGCATGGTCGGCGGCTCCGGCAACGACAAGGCGACCGAGCCGGCCGCCGAGACCACCTCGGAGCCGGAAACCACCGCGGTGGAGTCAGAAACCGAGTCCGAATCTCAGTCGGAGACTGAGTCCGAGACCGAATCCGAGTCTGCCCGCGAAAGCGAAGACGCGGAAGCGAGCTCGGAGCCGGTGGCCGCTGATGCGAAGGACACCTGTCAGCTGGCCGATCTGAAGATCACCGCGAGCAGCGACAAGGCCACCTACGGCGAGGGCGAGCTGCCCACCTTCTACATGACGGTGGAAAACCCCACCAAGGCCGACTGCCAGATCAACCTCGACGATCAGGAGCTGCGCTTCGAGGTCTACAACCTGGGCACCAACCAGCGGATGTGGGCGGACACGGACTGCTACCCGTCGGTGCAGGAGGGCGAGCAGACCTTCGAGTCCGGCAAGAAGCGCCACTTCCAGGCGACCTGGTCGCGGCAGACCTCCGCCCCAGAGCAGTGCAACGACCGCTCCGCCGTTCAGCCGGGCGGCTACTACCTCCACGCCGTCATCGGCGATAACCCCTCTGCCGCCCACACCTTCAATCTGTCCTAGGGGCTGACCAGCTCGATGGCCTCCCGCAGCGTCTGCGCCTGGCGCACCTGCAGGGTGGTCTCCAGGTTCTTCGTGGCCGGGACGATGGCGGCCTCGTAGCCCAGCCGGGCGGCCTCACTCAGCCGACGCGCCAGGTTGGGCACCGGGCGCAGCTCGCCCGCCAGGCCGACCTCGCCGATGACGACGGTGCGCGGCGGCAGCGGCTGCTCGTGCAGGGAGGACCACGTGGCCAGCGCGACCGCCAAATCCGTGGCTGTCTCCGAGATACGCACGCCGCCGACCGTGGCGACGTAGGCGTCCTTATCATTGGTGCGCTGGCCGGCCCGGGCCTGCAGGACCGCCAGCACCATCGGCACCCGGTTGGTATCCAGGCCGGTGACCACGCGGCGCGGGTTCTTCGCCACCGGGTCCACGGTCAGGGCCTGGACCTCGGCCAGGATGGGGCGCACGCCGTCCATGGCCACGGTCACCGCGGAACCGTCCGGGGTGGTCCCGCGGTGGGAGAGGAAGAGCCCGGACGGGTCGGCTACCTCGCGGATGCCGGTGGCGGTCTGCTCGAAGCAGCCGACCTCATCCGTGGCGCCGAAGCGGTTCTTCATGCCGCGCAGCATTCGCAGGCTGGACTGCTTGTCGCCCTCGAAGTTCAAGACCACGTCGACCAAGTGCTCCAGCACCCGCGGGCCGGCCACGTTGCCGTCCTTGGTGACGTGGCCGACCACCAGGATGGGGATGCCCGTCGACTTGGCGAGGGTGGTCAGCGCCGCGGTCACGGCCCGGGACTGGGCCACGCCGCCGGCCACGCCCTCCACGCCGGGCGCCTGCATGGTCTGGACCGAGTCCACGATGATGAGCGAGGGCTGGGTCTGCTTGACGTGCCCGAAGACGACGTCCAGGTTGGACTCGGCCGCCAAGTACAGGGTGTCCTGGAGCGCGCCGGTGCGCTCGGCGCGGGCGCGGACCTGGCCCGCTGACTCCTCCGCGGTGACGTAAAGCGCGGTGCGGTCCTGCTGGGTCCAGCGGGAGGCGACCTCTAACAACAGCGTGGATTTGCCCACGCCGGGCTCGCCCGCCATGAGCACGACGGAGCCGGGGACGATGCCGGTGCCGAGCACCCGGTCCAGCTCCGAGATGCCGGTTTTCTGCGTGCGGGTGGCCGAGGCGGTGATTTTGGTCATCGGCTGCGCCGGGCTGGACGGGGTCAGGCCCTGCGGCGCGCTGGTGGTCGCGGCCGCCGGGCTGGCCGGCGTGGATTCCTGGAACGTACCCCACGACCCGCATTCCGGGCAGCGCCCCAGCCACTTCGGGGAGACGTAGTTGCACTCGGTACAGGTATGGATGGGACGCTGCTTCTTTGCCATGCCCCTAGCTTAAAACACGCCCCGGACATTCCCGCAGATACAACAAATCCCCCGGCCGCAGCCAGGGGAGATGGGAAAGCTAGTGCTTAGTGGCCGGAGGGCTCCTCGGTGGTGTAGCCCTCAGTGGACTCGACGTCGCGGTTGTACTCGCCGGCTTCCTTCTGGGAGGCGGCGATGGTGGCGTTGACCTCGATGTCGCCGTTGGAGAACTGGAAGACCACGGTGCGGTGGCCGGCGTAGCCGAAGTCGTCATCCTGCATGGTGGTGGCGACGTACTGGATGTCCTCGGACTCAGCCTGCGGCATGTTGTCCAGGTTCTCCTGGGAGTCGCCCACCAGGCGCTGGTCGCGGTTGATGGGCTTGAGGGAAGCCGGCTGCAGCTGGACTTCCTGGCCGTCCACGGTGACGGACTCCAGCTCGGCCGCCTGGTCCTCGTAGCCCTGGTTCACGGCGGTGAACTTCAGGGAGGCGTGCTGGTTGTCCGGCTCGACCAGAATGGTCACGTCACGCACCGCAATCAGGCCATCTTCGGTGGAAGCTTCGGAGCCATCAACGGCAGCGACCTGGTCGGCGGTCTGGGTGACATGGCCGGCGGAGCAGGAAGCCAGCGCCAGCGCGGACGCAGCGGTAACCGAAACGATGACACCGCGACGGGCGGCAGACTTCAGGGACTTCACTTTGGGTTGTCCTCCATCAACTAAAGATCACAGGGATTTGTCGATTATCAAGCCTAGTATTTTTTCCAACCAAGTACACAGTTTTCAACCCCAACGTGACCTAGCCCCCGCTCTAGGGAGGGCAATTGGGGGTGTACTTTTGGGGGATGTAGCCGGCCGGCCCCGGGGGAGGTGCCGCGTGGTAGAATATTTGTCCTATGTGCCTGCCAGGCAGGCTTTAGGGGTACCTCTTTAACAATCGAGCAAGGAGTGGCAATGGAGTTCAAGGTCGGAGAGGTGGTTGTTTACCCGCACCACGGCGCCGCGGTGATCGAAGACATTGAGCAGCGCGAAATGGGCGGCGAGGAGCTGGAGTACTTGGTGCTCCACATCAACCAGTCCGACCTGGTTGTCCGCGTGCCCTCCAAGAACGCCAAGAAGGTCGGCGTGCGCGACGTGGTGGGCAAGGAAGGCCTGGAAAAGGTCTTCTCCGTACTGCGCGAAGAGGACGTGGAGGAGGCCGGCAACTGGTCTCGCCGCTACAAGGCCAACCAGGAGCGCCTAGCCTCCGGTGACATCAACAAGGTCGCCGAGGTCGTGCGCGACCTCTGGCGCCGCGATCAGGACCGGGGCCTGTCCGCGGGCGAGAAGCGCATGCTGGTCAAGGCCCGCCAGATCCTCGTCGGCGAGCTGGCCCTGGCCAAGCCGGTCGATGACGCGAAGGCGGACAAGATGATGGACGAAATCAACGCCACCATCGAGCGCCACCGCGCCGCCGGCCTGGTTGAGGACAAGTCGGTGACTACCGACGTCGACACCGACGACGTCGACCTGGGCGACCTGTCCTTCGACGACGAAGACTAGTGACTCGCCGGGTTATCGCGCTCATCGCCGCCGCCGGCAGCGGCACGCGGCTGGGCGCCGAGCTGCCGAAGGCCTACGTCGAGCTGGCCGGCCGCAGCCTGCTGGAACGCTCCGTCCAGGCGATGATTAACTCCGCCGTGGTGGACGAGGTCGTCGTCCTCATCAACCCCGTCATGCGCGCCCACGCCGAGCGCGCTCTGGCCCGCCAGGCTCAGGAGATCCCGCTGCGCTTTGTCGCCGGCGGCGGCGAACGCGCCGACTCGGTCTGGGCCGGGCTGCAGGCCATCGACCACGAAGACGCGGTCGTGCTGGTCCACGACGCCGCCCGCGCGCTCACGCCCCCGGGGATGATTAGTCGGGTCGTGCGCAAGGTGCTAGACGGGGCGCCGGCCGTCATCCCGGTCCTGCCGGTCGCCGACACCATCAAAGAGGTGGCGGCCGGGGATACCTCCCGGGTGCGCTCCACGCCGGACCGCAGCCTGCTGCGCGCGGTCCAGACCCCGCAGGGCTTCGACCTGGCCACCCTGCGCCGGGCCAACGAGGCTTATTTCGCCGCCGATTCCCGCGAGTTCGTCGCCACCGACGACGCGAGCCTCTTGGAATGGTTCGGCTGCCCGGTCGTGACGGTGACAGGTGATCCCATGGCATTTAAAATCACTACCCCTATAGATCTGCGGCTGGCTCAGGCCGTAGTATCTGAGGCTGAACCCACAGTTTTTGAGGTGCCTAATGAACGAACCGATCCTGCCCAAGGTGGGCATAGCTAGCGACGCTCACCAGATCGAAGCCGGCAAGCCGTGCTGGATTGCCGGGCTGCTCTTCGCCGACGACGACGGCTGCGAGGGCCACTCGGACGGGGACGTGGTCTCCCATGCCCTGGTCGACGCCCTCCTGTCGGCCGTGGGGCTGGGGGACCTGGGCTCGTTCGTGGGCGTGGGCCGGGCCGAATACGACAACGTATCCGGGGCCCGCTTGCTCACCGAGTGCCGGGAATTCCTGGCCGCGCACGGCTACCGGATTGGCAACGCTTCCGCGCAGCTCATCGGGCAAACGCCGAAGATGGGGCCGCGGCGCGAGGAGGCCGAGCGCACCCTCACCGAGCTCCTGGGCGCTCCCGTGAGCGTTTCCGCTACCACCACCGATCACCTGGGCTTTACCGGCCGCAAAGAAGGCCGCGCGGCCATTGCCACCGCCCTGGTGTATTCCTGCCGGGACTAGTCTTCCGGTTTTTTAAGAAAGCTAAGGAGTAAAGCGCCATGGACAAGGTCATGGGACCGCTGCAAAAGCTCGGAAAGGCGCTGATGGGCGCGGTGGCGGTGCTGCCGGTCGCGGCGCTGATGACGGGCATCGGCTACTTCCTCGACGCTCGGGGAGGTGAACGCTTAAGCTTCTTGGCCTCTGTCTTCCAGCAGGCCGGCGGGGCGGTGCTGGATAACCTCGGCGTGCTCTTCGCCATCGCCATCTCCTTCGGGCTGGCCAAGGACTCCAACGGCGCGGCCGCGCTGTCGGGCTTCCTCGGGTTTTTCACCGTCACCAAGCTGGTCGGTCCGGAGGCCGTGGCCAACTACCGCGGCATCGAGGACCCTGCCGCCCTGGAGGGCGATCAGGCCCTCGACTGGGCGGCGCAGGGCTGGGACGCGGTCGGCCCGGCGAACGTGCTGCTGGGTATTTTCGTCGGCGTGCTCGCCGCGTGGACCTACAACCGCTTCCACGCCACCAAGCTGCCAGACGCGCTGGCGTTCTTCTCCGGCCGGCGCCTGGTTCCCATCTTGACCTCCCTGTTTTCCATCGTGCTGGCCGGGGTCTTCTACTTCCTCTGGCCGGTGCTGTATACCGCCTTCTTCAACTTCGGCCAGTGGATCCAGGGCATGGGCGCCATCGGCGCCGGCGTCTACGGCGTGTCCAACCGCCTGCTCATCCCGACCGGCCTGCACCACGCGCTGAATGCCATCTTCTGGTTCGACGTGGTCGGGATTAACGACATCGGCAAGTTCCTGGGCGGCGCGGACACCCTGGCCGCCGCCCAAGCCGCTAGCGATGCCGCCTCCTGCCCCGGCGTCTGGGACGGCTCGAGCTGCGAGGTCGTAGGCGTCATCGGCCAGTACCAGGCGGGCTTTTTCCCCGTGATGATGTTCGGCTTGCCGGGCGCGGCGCTGGCGATGACGCTGCGCGCCAAGCCGGAGCGCCGCAAGGTGGTCGGCTCGCTGATGCTGGCCGGCGCGCTGGCCTCCTTCCTCACCGGTGTCACCGAGCCCATCGAGTTCTCCTTCATGTTCGTCGCACCCCTGTTGTTCGTGGTGCACGCGATCCTGATGGGGATTTCCATGGCGATCGCTTCCTTCTTCGACTGGACCGCGGGCTTCGGCTTCTCCGCCGGCTTCTTCGACATGCTGCTGTCCTCGCAGAACCCGCTGGCCAACCATTGGTGGATGCTGCTGGTGATGGGAGTGGCCTACTTCTTTATCTACTTCGGGCTCTTCTACTACCTCATCGGGAAGTTCAACCTGAAGACCCCGGGCCGCGGCGACGACGGCGACGACGAGGAAGACGGATCGAGCGACGGGACTGACGGGGCGGAAGGCGACGACAAGCTGGCCGCGCAGGCCGCCCGGATCCTCGACGGCCTCGGCGGGGCGGAAAACCTCAACACGATGGAATACTGCACCACGCGCCTGCGCACCACCGTGCACGACCCGCAGCTGGTTAAGGAGCAGGCGCTTAAATCCGCCGGCGTGGCCGGGGTCTACCGACCTTCGGCCAAGGGCGTGCAGGTCATCATCGGGCCCAACGTGCAGTTCGTCCACGACGAGGTGCGGCGCCAGATGGAGCACCCGGTGGCGGTCGCGTCCCCGGCCCCCGCTCCAGCTCCTGCTCCCGCTGATTCTGTGGAAAAGGCGGGCGTGACGGAGCTGTCCGCGCCCACCGAGGGCAAGGCCATCCCGCTGGAGGAGGTGGCGGATCCCGCCTTCGCGGGCGGCCAGGTGGGCCCCGGTTTCGCCATCGTGCCGGGCAACGAGGACGAGCTGGTGGTCGCCTCCCCGGTGGCCGGCGAGGTCACCATGGTGGCCAAGACCAAGCACGCGGTCGCGGTGCGCAGCGCCGAGGGGCTGGACGTGCTGGTCCACATCGGCATGGACACCGTGGGCCTGCGCGGGGCGGGCTTCGAGGTGCTAGTCAACCGCGGGGACGCGGTGGAGCCGGGCCACCCGCTGGTGCGGGTGGATGCGGCCGCCCTGCGTGCCCGCGGCATCGACCTGACCACTCCGGTGGTGGTGACCAACAAGAAGAAGGTCGCATCCACCGCGCTGATGCGCGCCGGGGACGTGGCCGTGGGCCAGCACGTGATGGAGGTGGAGTACCGCTAATGGCCGGTTGTACTATCTCCGCCCGGCTCACCGACGGCCGGGCCGAGCCCTACCCCGCGCGGGTGCGCGTGGATGCCGAGGGCGTTGTCGAAAGCGTGGAGCGCCTCGAGTCCTCCCCCGACAAGTTGGGAGTAGTCGCGCCGGGCCTGGTGGACGTCCACAACCACGGCGGGGCGCGCGGGGCCTTTCCCACGGGGACGCTCGCCGAATGCCGGCAGGCGGCCGAATTCCACCGCCAGCAGGGCAGCGTCCACCTCCTGGCGAGCTTGGTCTCCGGGACGGAGGAGGAGCTGACCCGCCAGGTCGGCGTGTTGGCGCCGCTGGTGGCCGAAGGCGTGGTGGACGGGATCCACCTGGAGGGCCCGTTCATCCACACCGCCAAGTGCGGGGCGCAGGCCCCGGACCGCATCCAGGACGGCGACCCGGCCATGCTGCGGCGCATCCTAGAGCGCGGCGCCGGGACGGTCCGCCAGCTGACCTTCGCCCCGGAAACGCCCAACGCCCGGGCGCTGGTGGACGCCTGCGTCGAGTACGGCGTCATCGTCTCCCTGGGGCACACCACGGCGGACTTCGCCACCACCGCCGGTGTCCTTGACTACGCGGTCGCCCGCGGCGCGACGGTCACGGCCACGCACCTGTTCAACGCCATGCCGCCGCTGCACCACCGCCAGCCCGGGGCCGTGGGCGCCCTGCTCGCGGCCGCCGCCCGCGGCGAGGTGGCCGTGGAGGCCATCGGCGACGGGGTGCACCTGGCCGACGGGACCGTGGACGTCGTCGCCGCCTGCGCCGGCGACGGCCTGATGCTCATCACCGACGCGATGGAGGCCGCCGGGATGCCGGACGGGGCCTACACGTTGGGCCCGCTCGACGTCGTCGTCGCCGGCGGGGTGGCCCGGCTGGCTGGCGTCGGCGGCGCCATCGCGGGCGGGACGAGCACCCTGGCCCAGCAGTTCGTGCGGTTTAGCGCCCGCCACGGGGCGGCCGCCGCGGCGCGGGCAGCAGCGGTGAATCCCGGCCGCCTGCTGGGCCTGGACCAGGCGCGCGGCCTGCAGGTCGGCCAGCCCGCGGAATTCGTGGAATTCGACCCCGCCGGGGCGGTTCGCACCGTCTTCGCCGGCGGCACGCGATTGCGGGGATAATAGGGGGCACGAGTTAGTAGGCGGAACAAAAGGACGGGAGGCGGCAAGCATGGAGGTCATCATCCGGGACAGTGCGGCGGAGGTTGCGACGGTGGCCGCGGATATCCTGGGCGGGTATTTCCGCCCCGGCGGGGTCATCGGGGTGGCCACGGGATCGACTCCGCTGGCCACCTACGCCGAGATTATCGCCCGCGCGCGGGCCGGGAGCCTGAAGACCCGCGGGGTGGATTTTTTCGCCCTGGACGAATACGTCGGGCTGGGCCGCGACCACCCGCAGAGCTACTACCAGACGCTGCGCCGTGAGCTCATCGACCCGCTGGGGGTCGAGCCGGCGCGGCTGCACGTGCCGGATGCGGCCGCGGCGGAGCGCTACGAAGACGAGATCGCGGCGGCCGGCGGCATCGACTGCCAGCTGCTGGGGGTAGGCAAAAACGGGCACATCGGCTTCAACGAGCCGGGCAGTTCGCTCAACTCCCTGACCCGCTGGAAGACGCTGCACCCGCAGACCGTGGCGGATAATTCCCGCTTCTTCGCCTCCGCCGAAGAGGTCCCGCGCCACGTCGTCACGCAGGGCCTGGACACCATTCAGCGCGCCGGACACCTGCTGCTCATTGCCACCGGCGCAAACAAGCAGGACGCGGTCGCCGGGCTGGTCGAAGGTCCCTTGAGCGCGGCGTGCCCGGCCTCCATCCTGCAGTGGCACCGGCACGCCACGGTGGTGGTGGACGCGGCCGCCGCGGCCGGCCTGCGCAACCGCGAATATTACGAGTTCGCGGAGGCGAATAAGCCCAACTAGGACGGCAGATACGGTTAGGTAGAATTACTGTTGTGACTTTGCGTATCTATGACACTGCGTCCCGTAACCTCCGCGATTTTGAGCCGCTTCGCCCCGGCCACGTGTCGGTCTACCTGTGTGGGGCCACCCCGCAGGCCAAGCCGCACATCGGGCACCTGCGGTCGGGGGTCGCCTTCGACATCCTGCGCCGCTGGCTCATGGCCAAGGGCTGGGACGTGGCCTTCGTGCGCAACGTGACCGATATTGATGACAAGATCCTGACCAAGGCCGCCGACAATGGCCGCCCCTGGTGGGAGTGGGTGTCCACCTACGAGCGCGAGTTCACCGCCGCCTACAACATGCTGGGCGTGCTGCCGCCGTCCGTGGAGCCGCGCGCGACCGGCTTCGTGACCCAGATGGTCGACTACATGCAACGGCTTATCGACAACGGCTTCGCCTACGCGGCCGATGGCTCGGTCTACTTCGACGTTCACGCCTGGACCAGGGCGGAAGGCTCCGACTACGGCAGCCTGTCCGGCAACCGCGTCGAGGAGATGGAGCAGGGCGAGACGGACAACGCCGGCAAGCGCAACGCGCTGGACTTCGCGCTGTGGAAGGCCGCCAAGCCGGGCGAGCCAGCCTGGCCCACCCCGTGGGGTAAGGGCCGCCCGGGCTGGCACCTGGAGTGCTCGGCGATGTCCACCTACTACCTGGGCTCCGAGTTCGATATCCACTGCGGCGGCCTGGACCTGCAGTTCCCGCACCACGAGAACGAGATGGCGCAGTCGCATGCGGCCGGGGACGGCTTCGCGCGGTACTGGATGCACAACCACTGGGTGACCATGGCGGGCGAGAAGATGTCGAAGTCCCTGGGCAACGTGCTCAGTGTGGACAACATGCTGGAATTAGTCCGGCCCGTGGAACTGCGCTATTATCTAGGCTCCGCGCACTACCGCTCGGTGCTGGAATACTCCGAGGCCGCGCTCACCGAGGCCGCCGCCGGCTACCGCCGTATCGAGGACCTGGTCAACCGCTTCCCGGACCTGGCGCTGGGCGAGTGGACCGAGGCCTTCGGCGCCGCAATGGACGAGGACATCGCCGTGCCCAAGGCGCTGGCCGAAATCCACACCACCGTCCGCGCGGCCAACAAGGAGCTGGCCGCCGGCGACGAGGGCGCCGCCAGGAAGCTGGCGGAATCCGTGCGCGCCATGGCCGCGGTCCTGGGCTTCGACCCGCTGGATGAGAAGTGGGCGGCGGGCGCGGGCTCTTCGGCTGCCGATGCCGCCCTGGATCAGCTGGTCCAGGCCGAGCTGGACCGGCGTGCCCAGGCCCGCAAGGACAAGGACTTCGCCACCGCGGACGCGGTGCGCGACCGGTTGGCCGCGGCGGGCATTACGGTCACGGACACTCCCGACGGCGCCACCTGGCAGCTGTCTTAAGACTTTTGAATACCTAGGAAGGACCACCAATGGCACGCACGCACGGTCGCGGCGGGGCTGGCACCCGCAAGACCAACAAGAAGGGCCAGGTTAAAGGCTCCGGCGGGCAGCGCCGCCGCGGCCTGGAGGGCAAGGGCCCGACGCCCAAGGCGGAGGACCGCGTCTACCACGCCAAGCACAAGGCGAAGCTGGCCCGCCAGCGCCGCGACTCCGGGCGCCACGTCAAGGAGACCCCGGAGATGGTGGTGGGCCGCAACCCGGTCATCGAGTGCCTGCACGCCCGCGTGCCGGCCACGGCGCTCTACATCGCCCAGGGCACCAAGAACGACGAGCGCCTGTCCGAGGCGGTGGCCATGTGCAACACCCGGAACGTGCCCATCCACGAGGTGCCGCGCCACGAGATGGACCGCATGACCGGCAATGGCATGCACCAGGGCATCGGCCTGCAGATCCCGCCCTACAAGTACGCCGAGGTCGAGGATCTCATGCAGCAGATCCAGGACACCGGGGAGACCGGGATGTTCGTCATCCTGGACAACATCACCGACCCGCGCAACCTGGGCGCGGTGGTGCGCTCGGTGGCGGCCTTCGGCGGCCACGGGGTCATCATCCCGGAGCGCCGGTCGGCATCCGTCACCGCGGTGGCCTGGCGCACCTCCGCAGGCACGGCGGCCCGCCTGCCGGTGGCGCGCGCCACCAACCTCACCCGCACGGTGCAGCAGTTCCAGAAGAACGGCTACCAGGTCGTCGGCCTCGACGCCGGCGGGGAGCACACCCTGGACAGCTACGACGGCGGCACCGACCCGGTGGTCATCGTCATCGGCTCCGAGGGCAAGGGGATCTCCCGCCTGGTGCGCGAAAACTGCGACGTCATCATGTCCATCCCGATGTCCCCGGGCGTGGAATCCCTCAATGCGTCTGTCGCGGCCGGCGCCGTGCTATCCGAGTTCGCCCGGCAGCGCCGCGCGGCCCGCTAGGCCGAAGAAATCCGCGGCCACCTCGGCCGCGATAAATTCCTGGGTGTTGGGGCCCAGCCGCGGGTCCACCTCGTTGCCAGACGGCACCACGTGGCCCAGCCCCTCCATGGTCCACAGCACCACGGGGGAATCTCCGCCCCAGGTCTCGGCGCGCACGCCGGGGTAGGGGCGGCTGGTCTCCGGCTCGGGGGAAGCGCCGTTGAGCTCGGCGAGCCGGGTGGCGGTCTCTGCAGCCGAGGTGACCTCGCCGCGGGTGCGCCGGGCGTCCAAGCCGGCCGTGCCGCCGGCGTAGGGGGCGTACGGGTCTTCGGTGCCGTGCAGCAGCAACACCGGGGTCGGCTGCAGGGCGGAGTCCGGGTTGCTGGGGCGGTGGTTGTCGCCGCGGCCCAGCGTCGAGGCGAAGATGCAGGCGGCGCTGAGGAGCCCGGGGGCGTCGAAGAGCAGGCGCAGGACCATCTGCCCGCCGTTGGAGTACCCGCAGGCGAAAACGCGCCCGGCGGAGTAGTCGCGGCGCAGGCGCTCGACCAGCGCCCGGGTGAAGCCGACGTCGTCGACGTTTTCCTCGCGCGCGGTGACCGGCAGGATGCCGCGGGCGTCGTTGAAATGGCGGTCCACGCCGTCCGGGTAGGCCACCAGGCAGCCGCATTTTTCGGCCAGCTCGTCGAAGGTGCCGTTGGTGAACCGGCGGGAGACGTTGGCAGACTGCAAGGAGCCGTGGAAATACAGCACGATGTCCGGGTTGTCCGGGAGGTTATCGGGCTCGATGAGCAGGTATTTGCGCGTCCTCGATTGGTGTTCTAGTTCTTCCCGGTGCAGCGTGTATCCCATAGCTTGCCAGTCTAGTACCTAGTCCTGCGCCGAACAGTGCTGCTGGGCGGCGGTCTCGTCGCGCTGGGCGTGGCGCCCGCGGCGCCAGCCGATGGCCCGGCAGACCAGGTAAATGACAAAAGAAATGGTGGTCACGAACACGGAGACCGGCAGGCCCGGCGCCAGCGAGAGCACCAGGCCGCCGACGGCGGAGATCTCGGCGAAGACGGTGGCCCAGAGCACCGCGCGCACGGGCGAGGAGGTGATCTGGACCGCCGCCGCGCCGGGCGTGATCAAAAGGGCCATGACCAGCAGGGAGCCGACGATCTGGACCGACTGGGAGGCTGCCAGGCCCACCAGGATGGCGAAGAGGACGGAAAGGCTGCGCACGGGCACGCCGGCGGCCGCGGCCATGACCGGGTCCGCGGAGGCAAAGAGGAGGGGGCGCCAGAACAGGGCCACCGCGCCGACGACCAGGGCGGTGGTGCCGGCCAGCCACCAGACCGAGGCCTGGGACACGCCGACGATCTGCCCGGTCAGCAGCGTCATCGCGGTGGTGGCGTTGCCGGGGTAGAGGTGGATGAAGAGCACCGATAGGCCCAGCCCGAAGCTCATCACCACGCCGATGGCGCTGTCCTGCTGCCCCTTGAATCCGAGCGCGGCCAGCACGATGGCCGCGACGATGGCGCCGGCCACCGCGCCGAAGCCGATGTTCATGCCGAAAAGCAGGGCGGCGGCCGCGCCCATCAGGGCGAGCTCGGAGGTCGCGTGCACGGAAAAGGACATCTGGCGCAGCACGATCAGCGAGGTCATCACGCCCGACAGCACGCCCAGCAGGGCGCAGGCCACCAGGGAATTCTGGACGAAGTCGACGCTGAGCAGGTACCGGGTGTCCTCGACAAAGCGGGAGAAATCCATCTAGATCACCAGCATCCTTCCGTCTATCTCAACAACCTTGACCTCCGCCCCGTAAAGCTCGGAGAGCACCTCGGAGCGCATCACCTCGTCCACGGTGCCGAAGACGTGGCCCTGCGGGGCGAGGTAGAGCACGTGGTCGACCACGTCGAGCACCGGGTTGATGCTGTGGGTGACGAAGACGATGGAGGTATCGCGCTCTTTCCTGAGGCGCTGCAGGTGGGCCACCGTGGCCTGCTGCCGGGCGGGATCGAGGGAGAGCAGCGGCTCGTCCGCTAGGATGAGCTGCGGATCCTGGGCCAGGGCCTGGGCCTGGCGCACCAGTTGCTGCTGGCCGCCGGACAGGCGGCCGACCCGGCGGTTGGCGATGCCGGTGGCGCCCACCGCGGCGAGCAGCTCGTCCACTCGGGCCCGGTCGGCCCGCCGGTTGCGGACCACCCCGTGTGCGAGCGCCAGGGAGACCAAGTCCCGCGCGCGCATGGGCAGCTCGGCCGGGAACATGCGCTGCTGCGGGATAAACCCCACGCGCGCGTTGACATCGACGCGCCCGCCGGTGAGCTGGCGGGTGCCCAGGATGGTTCCCAACATCGTGGATTTGCCCACGCCGTTCGGGCCCAGCAGGGCGATGAAATCGCCGGGCTGGATGTCCAGGCTGAGCCCGGACCACAGCGGGTCAACCGCGGCGTCGGTGAAGCTAACTAGCGCCATTTATTTGCTCGCCGCGGCGAGATCATCCACCACCTGTTCGTAGTACTCCAAGAAGTTCGTGTCCTTCGGCGGGGTCTCACCGATTTCGACGATGGGCAGGTCCTTGTCCTCGGCGGCGTCCTTGATGCGGGTGGTGAGATCCGTTTCCGTCTGAGGATTATAAATGAGCACGTCGACCTTGTCCTCGTTGACCTCGCCCAAAAAGCGCGCCAGGTCCGCGGCGGTGGGCTCGCCCTCGGCGACGGTGGCCTTGCGGTACCCGTCCGGCGTGGCGTCGGTCGCCGGGGTGTACTTCATCAGGTAGTCGGCGATCGGCTCGGTCTGCGCGTAGCGGAACGAACCGATACTTGCCAGCTTGTCCTGGATGGCTTCGGCCTCCTGGACCACCGTGTCCGCGGAGGCGTCCTTGGTCTCGGAAAGCTCGTTGAGGCGGTCGGCGGTTTCCTTGGCGACCTTCTCGATGGCGGCGGCGTCGTACCAGATGTGCTCGTTGCCCTCGATGTTGGTCACCTCGCCCGGGTGTTCCTTGGCCTCGGCGGCCGTCATGACGTCCGGCTCCTCGTCGAGGGCGCCGTGGTCGGTCAGCGGCAGCGCGGAGATGATGTCGTCCTGGTTGGACAAGGCCTGGTACATCCAGGCGTCGTAGCCGCCGCCGTTGGCGATGACCACGTCGGCCTCGTTGGCCCGCGCCAGGTCCGCGGCGGTGGGTTCGAAGTGGTGAGGGTCGACGTCGTTGCCCTCGACTAGGGCCTGGACCTCGACGTCCAGTTCCGGCGAGCTGTCCGCCACCGCCTGGGCCACGTCCGCCCAGATGGAGGTGGAGGCGACCACCTTCAAGGTGTCAGCGTCGTTGCCGTCCGCGCCCGGGCCGGAGCAGGCGCTTAAAGTCAGCGCGCCGGCGGCGAGAAGGGCGACGGGGACGAGTTTGTTCTTGGCAACATGCATGTTCCCCAGTCTGCACTTGTTGAAAAACGTTGTCAAATGGAAATGAGATGAAAACATCGGTTATCGACTGGCGGCGGGCAGGGGGATGCGTCGCGGTAGGGTAGGAGGCATGGTCAAACGCAGCCCGCAGCGCAAGACGCTGGCATCACTAGCCGCTGAGCTGGGCGTTTCCCGTACCACGGTCTCGAATGCCTACAACCGGCCGGACCAGCTGGCCCCGGCCACCCGGCAGCGCATCCTGGCCGCCGCGGCCGCCCGCGGCTACCCCGGCCCCGATCCGACGGCGCGCAGCCTGCGCACCCGCCACGCCGGGTCCTGGGGAGTGGTGCTGACCGAGCACCTGTCCTACGCCTTCGAAGATATGGCCTCCGTGGACTTTCTGGCCGGGCTCTCCGAGGCGACTACCGGGACGGACTTCTCGCTGACTCTTATCCCCGCCGGGCCGGACACCACCGGACGCGAGGCCAGCGCCGCCGAGCTGCTCGGCCGCGCGAGCGTCGACGGCTTCGTCATCTACTCGGTGGCCGCGGGGGACCCTTACCTGGCCGCCGCGCAGGCCCGTGGGCTGCCCGTCGTGGTCTGCGACCAGCCGGTGGACACCGGCCTGCCGTTCGTCGGCATCGACGACCGCGCCGCCATCGCCCCAGCGGCCCAGGCGCTTATCGATGCCGGCCACCGCCGGATCGGTATCCTGTCCATCCGCCTGCGCCGCGCGCGCCTCGACGGGCCCGTGAGCCCGGCGGACCTGGAGGCGGCCGAGATGCACGTGCAGCGCTCCCGCGTGCAGGGCGCGCTCGAGGTCTTCGCCGGCGCCGGCGTGGATCCCGCGGGGGTGCCCGTGGTGACCCGTCACCTCAACACGCCGGCCACCGCCCGGGAGGCCGCGGCGAGACTGCTGGAGGGCAACCCGGGGCTGACCGCCGTGCTGTGCACGACGGACTCCATGGCTCTTGGCGTTTTGGACTACGCCGCCGAGCGCGGCTGGAGCGTGCCTGGGGATCTCTCCGTGACCGGATTCGACGGCATCGAGGTCGCACGGCTGCGCGGGGTGGCGACGGTCCAGCAGCCGAACAAGGCCAAGGGCGCGGCGGCCGGGCACCTGCTGGCCCGGCTCATCGCGGGGGAGCCGGTGGCCCGCCCGCGCAAAATCCTAGGAACGACCTACAGCCCCGGCACGACGGTCGGCCAGCTCGGTTAGGAAGGCCGCCACCGCGTCGATATCCGCCACCCGCAGCTGCGCGGCCGTGTCCCCCTCGCCGACCTTCACGCCCACGTCCGTAGCCGGGTCGAGGGCGCGGAAACCGGTCTCGTCCGTGGCGTCATCGCCCAGAAAGACCACGCCGGTAGCGCCCAGCTGGCGGCGGGTCTCAGCGATCCAGGAGCCCTTCGTGGCGGTGGAGGCGGAAAACTCGACCACGTTCTTACCCTCGGTCACGTGCAGTCCCGGCGCCTCCAGCCGCAGGGCGGTGCCCAGGGCGCGCGCTGCCGCATCCGGGTCGCGCTGCGAGAGCTCGAGGGCGTGGAAGACGCGGTGGACGGGCTTGTATTCGATATAGGTGCCCGGGTACTGGGCCGACAGCGCCTCCAGCCGCTCGTCGATGACCGCGATTTTGGCAGCCGCGTCCGCCAGGGCCGGGTTGTCCATCCCCTCGGTCTCCGCGCCGTGGGAACCGCCCAATAGCACGGGGGCTTTCAAGGGGAAGACCTGCTTGAGCCCGGCCAGATGGCGGCCGGACAGCGCCGCCACGGTGGTGCGCGGCAGCCGGGCCAGCCGCTCCAGGGCGGCTAGCGAATCCGGGTGGGGTGTGACTGCGTAGATATCGGCGGCAAAACCGGCCAGGGTGCCGTCGAAGTCGCTGACTACCAGCAGCTGATCGGTGGTGGCGAGGCGGTCGAGAGCAAAGGCATAATCCATGCCCCCAATCTACCGCGCGGCTCGCCGGCTAGAGCGAGACGAATTCCACCGCCGGGCTGTCGACCTTGCCGTCGCGCAGGGTGAGCACCAGCTGGTTGTTCGGGTTGATGGAGATGTCGAACTCGCGGTCTGTGGCGATGAGCCGGGACAGGCTGTTGTGTGCCCAGGCGGCCTCGCCCGTGCAGTCCTCGCTGCGCTCGTCGTAGCTGACCTCGTCGAAGCGCAGGTAATCAGCGTCGCGCACGTTGGCGGCGTCCTCTCCCTCGACGTAGGAGACCTTGGCCACAAACCGGGCGCAGCCGGTGGTGCCCACCGCCGTGGACTCGCCGAAGCTGATGGACGGCACGTTGGTCACCGCCTCGGAGATGGTCGACAGGGCCTCCGGATCCGTGTAGATGCCGGTGACCTGCCAGTCCTTGCCGACGATGCGCTCGTCGCCGGGGGCGGTCGGCGCCGGCGGCTCGGAGTCCCCGCAACCGGCCAGCACCAGCGCGGCGGCGGCCAGGCAGGTCCCGGCCTGGGTCATAGGCTTCATTCGGACTTGGCCTCCCCGAGGGCCTGCAGGAAAGCCTGCGCCCACACTTGGACATCATGGTCGCGCACCTGGGCGTGCAGGGCTTTCATATTGGCCTCCATGGTCTCTGGGTTCTCGCGCAGCCCGACCACCGCCTGGCGGAGGGCGGACTTGACCGATTCGATATCAAACGGGTTGCACAGGTGGGCCTGCTCCAGCTCGTCGGCCGCGCCGGCGAACTCGGACAGCACCAGGGCACCGGAGCCGTCCCCGTGGCAGGCGACGTATTCCTTGGCCACCAGGTTCATGCCGTCCTTAAACGGCGTGACCAGCATGACATCGGCCAGGCGGTAGTACTGCCGCAGCAGCGGCTTCGGCACCGAGCGGTGGCTGTAATGGACGACCGGCTTGCCGATGCCCCCGAAGCGCCCGTTGATGCGCCCGACGGCTTCCTCCACCGCGGAACGGGTCTGCTGGTAGTGCTCGATGCGCTCGCGCGAAGGCGTGGCGATTTGCACCAGGACGACCTTCTCCGGGTCCAGCGCGCCGGTTTCCAGTAGCTCCTCGAAAGCGCTCAGGCGCTGGAGGATGCCCTTGGTGTAGTCCAGGCGGTCCACGCCCAGGATGACGGTTTCCGGGTTGCCCAACTCCGCGCGCAGGCGCTCGACCTCGGCGACGTCCGCCTCGGTCGCCGGCGGGAAGTCCCCCATGTCGATGGAGATGGGGAAGGCCCCGACCCGGGTGAACCGGCCGTCGGGTGCTTCGACCTGCGCGCTGGCGCGCCGGGTGGCCACCTTTCCGCTCACCCGCAGCCCCTGGGCCTGGGCCAGGCCCAGGAAGTTGTGCACGTTGGACTCCAGGTGGAAACCCACGACGTCGGCGCCGAGCAGCCCCCGGATGAGCTCCTCGCGCCAGGGCAGCTGGCGGAAGAGATCCGCGGGCGGGAAGGGGATGTGCAAAAAGAAGCCGATGGTCAGATCCGGGCGCAGCTGCTCCAGGATGCCGGGCAGCAGCTGCAGCTGGTAGTCCTGCACCCACACGGTCGCGCCCTCGGCGGCGACGCTGGCCACCTCGTTAGCGAAACGCAGGTTGACGTCGCGGTAGGTGGCCCACCACTCGCGGTGGTAGGCGGGGGTCACGATGAGATCGTGGTAGAGCGGCCACAGGGTCGCGTTGGAAAAGCCCTCGTAGAACTCCTCGTAGTCCCGCTGGGACAGCTGCACCGGGTGCAGGTGAATGCCGTCGTCCGTCGTAAACGGATCCGGGGCGGCGTCGGCCACACCGGGCCAGCCCACCCAGCAGCCTTCCTGCTCCCGCAGGACCGGGGACAGGGCAGCGACCAAGCCACCCGGGGAGGCCTTCCACTCCTGGGAGCCGTCCGGGTGGCTGACAAGGTCAACCGGCAAACGGTTGGCCACGACCACGAACTTGTTGGTACCGGCCATGGCGGGTCCTTAAGACTTCTTCGTCGACTTCTTGGTGGACTTCTTGGAAGCCTTCTTGGTGGATTTCTTGGTCGACTTCTTAGTCGATTTCTTGCTGGCCTTCTTGGTGGACTTTTTGGAAGCCTTCTTGGTCGACTTCTTCCCGGCCTTCTTCGTGGACTTCTTAGTCGACTTCTTCGGCTCGGGCTCGCCGTATTCGGCCAGCACCTTCTTGTGAACCAGGCCGTCCGGTTCGACCCCCAGCATGGACATGAGGGTCACGCCGTCCAGGAAATCCTCGGCATAGGTGGCGACCACGCGGCGGGCGGCTGCGGCGGTCTCTTCCTCCACGGCGTTCATCTGCTCAACGTTGGGCTGGGTGTCAGTGACCTTGGGTGGCACGTATTCCTCCTACGGTGCGACGGCGCTAAATAAGCTAGTAGCTTCAGACCGTATATTGTACGCTACCGGCCCGGCTCAGCGCTGGTCGGGATCCGCGTGGGCGGCGTAGAACTCCTCGGTGCCCGGGGTGGTGTAGATGGTTTCCTCGCGCAGCGGCTGCGGCTGGGCCGGCCACTCCGTGCGCTGCGGCCAGTGATCGTCGAGCCCTCCGGCATCCACCTGGGCCTGCCACTGCTGGGTGGCGGTCTCGTCCTGGCGCTGGCGGGCCTGCTGCGCGGCCGTCGGCGGCTTCGGGCCGTGCACCGGTGGGGGAACCGGGCGCTCCTGGCGGGGTGCGAACGGCGACAGCGGCACGCGCGGGATGCGCGGGCGGCTGTTGGCCAGGCGCGTGGCCTGGTGGAAGGAGTACCGGCCCAGGCGCTTGAAGGCGGTATAGGGGCGGAAGTACTTCGGGCGACGCAGGCGGCGGGCGCCGCGCTCGCCGAAGACCACACCGGCGGCCAGCGCGCCGGCAATAGCCAGGGCGGTGACCAGGTTGGTCATGCCGGTGATCATCTGCTCGTTCAGCGCGGCGTACATGCCGCGGTAGAGCGTTAGGCCGGGCAGCATGGGCGTGTAGCCGCAGATCATGGTCACCAGCGGCGGGATCAGGAAGCGGCGGGCCATCAGGCCGCCGGCCAGGCCCACGGCCACGGCGGAGATGCCACTGGCAATGACCGTGGAGACCCCGAAGGGGATGATGACGAAGTAGTAGAAGAACATGCCGGCCGCGGCGGTCAGCCCGGAGATGATGGTCTCCGACCAGGAGGCGTAGCAGGCCCAGGCAAACCCGGCCGAGCCCACGCCGCCGCACAGGATGAGCAGCGGGATCTCGTGGTAGACCGGCGGGGCGATGGTCGCCAGCGGCGGTAGGGTAAAACCGATGTAGTCCACGAACTGGATGCCCACGCCGACGCCGGCGATGATGGCGCCGGTAGACAGCAAGGCCTCAAAGAAGCGCGCGGAGGACGTCACCGGGGCCTTGGTGATGCCGTCGACCAGACACTGCACCAGCGTCAGGCCGGCCACCAAGACGACGATGCCCATACCGATGACCTGGCTGGGTGAGAAGGTCAGGCCAATATTCGACGCCACGCGGTAGAAGAACGCCGCGGGCACGACGGCGATGAACCCGCCGACCATGTTTTGGTAGAAGGGCGGTAATCGGAACCTGCCCAGCCACGCGTTGACGGACATGATGAGCAGGGCCACGAAGAAGGAGACGACGCCGACGAAGATGTCGCCGCCCAGCATGACGGAGAACGTCCCGCCCATCACGCCCCAGCCCAGCAGGGAGGAGCGTACGCTGCGCGGCGGCTTCATGGCCTCGATGTCGTCGAGCATCTTCTCCGCCATCGCCGGCGGGGTGGCGCCCGAGTGGATGGACCGGATGAGCCGGTCCACCGCCGCCAGCCGGGAGAAGTTCACGTCCAGCCCGCTGGCGACCCGGAAGACGGTCACCGGCCGGCGGTCGGAGCCGGTGCCGATATTGGTGTGGATGGTAATCGTGTTGAGCACGATCCCCACGTGGCAGTAGTGCAGGCCGTAGGAGGCCGCCGCCAGGTAGACCTGCGCGCGGGTGTCGGAGTTCGCCGTGCCCGAGCAGATCAGCAGATCGCCAATTCGGGCGGCGATCTCCATGACGCCGGTGACCTGGGCCGGGTCGGTCAAATCAATGGGCGCCAGCGGGGAGGGCGGCGGCGCGGCCTTCGCCGCATCGATAGTGGCGATATTGCTGCTGTTGCCCGGAAAAATGCCGCGCAACTTGGAAAAAACTGACACGCGCTATCCTTTAGCGAGCTGGAGTGAAAACGGGTGAAATAAGGAATCTACCCGGAAGCCTAGTGCCTTAAAAGTGCTCACGCATAACCCGCCCTCACCCGCGCCTTTTAGGTACCCTTAAAGCCCCATCGCCGCCACTCTTTTCGTCCCCCGAAAGCCCGTAAGGTAGCATTTACACGTCGTCACGGCGTGCAACCCACCCGTGCCGAAGGCTGGAGTGGCGCAATTGGTAGCGCAACGCACTTGTAATGCGTAGGTTGCGAGTTCAAGTCTCGTCTCCAGCTCCACAACGCCATCTCACAGGCGTTTTCCGGGAGCAGGGGCTGGATACCGATCGCCCAAGTGCCCAGAAAATGTCCGAAAATTGGCCGCGACTCCCGAACTTAGTTTTCCTCTGGCAGCTGGCTCAGCATGAACTCGATGAGCTTGGCGCGGTTGTCGGCGCTGAGCTTGGTCTCGGTGATGTGGTCGTGGATCCAGAGGCCCTCGCCCATGATGAGGGCGATGAGTTCGGTCAGGTCGGCATCGTTAGCGATTGCGGCGGCTGGGTCGGGGCCCCAGCGCAGGCTGACGGATTCCCAGGGGGCGGAGTACTCCGGGTCGGTCTGGGCGTGGATATTCATCAGCAGCTCGGCGAGGGGATCGTTTTTCGCCAGGGAGTTCAGCAGGGCGCGCAGGCGCTGGGCCGGGGTGAGATCGTCGGCTGTGCGCCCGCCGGCGTAGTCCTCCAGCTCGGATTCCCAGCGCGCGGCGCCATAGGTGTGGATGTCGCGCAGCAGGGCGTGCCGGGAGGGGAAGTGGTAAATGAGCCCGGACTTGGACAGCCCGGTGCTCTCCGCCAGGCGGTCGTAGGTCACGGCGTGGATGCCGTCTTGGCCGATGATCTCAATGGCGCTGGCCAGGATCTGATCCTTCTTGCTAGTGCGAGCCAACGGAACCACCGGACTTGGGGTTGTGGCGGAAGCAGTAGGCGGTGGCTGCGGCGAAGCCCACGGTGACTGCGGCCAGGATGCAAAGCGTGTACATGTAACCGTCATTGTAGGCCACGGCGGCTGCCGCGTGGGTGGAGTCTTGGTAGAGGGCCTCCATACCGAGGGCGGCGATGTTGTCGGGCAGGCCCTGGGCCATAAACAGCGGGACCAGGGAACCGGTGATTGCGATGGAGAGCAAGGTGCCGAATTCGTAGGAGACTTCCTCCACGCTGGCGGCCATGCCGGAGCGGTGCGGCGGGGCGGCGCCGATGATGGCGGTCGAGGCCACGGACATGGCCAGGCCCGCGCCCATGCCGGCGAAGACCATGGCGACGACGAAGAGCCAGAGGGCGTCGTGGCGGCCGGCCCAGAAGGCGGCCCCGACCCCGGCGGCCATAAGGACGAATCCGCCGGAGATAAGCGGCAGGAAGCCCACGCGGTGCAAAGTAGCCCCGCCCAGCGTCGAGGTCGGCACGGCGGCAATGGCCATCGCGGAGACGACCAGGCCTGCCTGGAGTGGGCTGAAGCCATCGACCAGCTGGAGCTTCTGCGTGGTGGTCATCTCCACGCCGGCCATGGCGAACATGGCCCCGCCGGCGGCCAGGACGCCGCCGGTAAAGACCGGCGAACGGAAGACGTCGAAGGTTAGCAGCGGCTCGGTCAGCTGGCGCTGGCGGCGGGCGAAGAAGGACCCGCCGATGGCGCAGACGATGAGCGTGCCGGCTACCATGCCCCAGTTCGGTTCGGTGCTGGCCGCGGACTTGATGGCCATGACCAGGCTGGACAGGGTGACTAGGGCCAGCAGCGAAGAGATGAGGTCCCAGTGCTTGTCCGGGTTGGCGATATTCGGCGGCGCCAGCAGCCGGGTAGCCACCAGCGCGATGAGCACGATGGGAACGTTGATGAGGAAGACCGAGCCCCACCAGAAGTGCTCGAGCAGGAGCCCGCCCACGGTCGGGCCGGCGGCGGCGCCGACGACGGCGACGGAGGCCCAGATGCCGATGGCGGTGTTGCGCTCCACCTCGTCGTGGAAGGTCAAGCGGATAAGCGCCAGGGTGGCCGGCATCATGATGGCGGCGCCGAGGCCCAGGACCGCGCGGGCGGCAACCAGCGCCCAGGCCGACGGGGCGAAGGCGGCCGCCAGGGAGGCGGCGCCGAAGATCCACAGGCCGTACACGAACATGCGGCGGTGGCCGATCTTGTCGCCCAGCGTGCCGGTGCCCAACAGCAGGCCGGCGAGCACCAGCGCGTAGGCGTTGATGATCCACAGCTGCTGCGTGGAGTCGGTGTGGAGCTGCTCGTTGAGCGCGGGCAGCGCGGTGTAGAGAATCGAGTTGTCGAGTCCCACCATCAAAAGGCCGGAGGAGATAACGGCGAAGAAGGACCAGCGGGCGCCCTTAGGCATGGTCTCCTCGGGGCGCAGAGTCGTCGTCGTTTGCATGTCGATTACTGTAACGACCGTTCGGTACTGTTTGCAACCAAGAGGGCGGGGAGTGGCGGAAATCATAGAGGCGCGCCGCCTGTGAGAAGGCGAGCCTTATAACCCCTGAACATGGATATTTGGCCAGTTTGAGAGCACAATGGCGAAGGAGAATAATTAATAGCCAAAGGAGTTGAATCATGGCTCGTTCATACGCTGAACAGTTGGTAGCGACGCTAGAAAAGCAGGGCATCCGCCGTATCTACGGTCTGGTAGGCGACTCGCTGAACCCGATCGTCGACGCCGTACGCCAGTCGGACATCGAGTGGGTGCACGTCCGTAACGAGGAAGCCGCAGCGTTCGCCGCTGAGGCCGACTCCCTGACCACCGGCGAGCTGGCCGTGTGCGCGGCCTCCTGCGGCCCCGGCAATACCCACCTCATCCAGGGCCTGTACGACGCCAACCGCAACGGCGCCAAGGTGCTGGCGCTTGCCAGCCACATCCCGTCCCGTCAGATCGGCTCCACCTTCTTCCAGGAGACCCACCCCGAGGCCATCTTCCAGGAGTGCTCCGGCTACTGCGAGATGGTTAACTCCGCCGAGCAGGGCGCGGTGGTCCTCCACCACGCCATCCAGTCCACCATGGCCGGCAACGGCGTGTCCGTCCTAGTTATCCCGGGCGACGTCACCACCCAGGAGGCCGACGATGACACCTTCGCCGACTCGGTGATTTCCACTGGCCGTCCGGTCGTCTACCCGGACCCGCGCGAGGCCGCTGCCCTGGCCCAGGCCATTAACGAGGCCAAGAGCGTGGCTCTGTTCGTGGGCGCCGGCGTCAAGGATGCCCGCAAGGAGGTCCTCGAGCTGGCCCAGAAGGTCAAGGCCCCGATCGGCCACGCCCTGGGCGGCAAGATGTACATCCAGTACGACAACCCCTTCGACGTCGGCATGAACGGCCTGCTGGGCTACGGCGCCGCGCACGACGCCACCAACGACGCCGACCTGCTCATCTTGCTGGGCACGGACTTCCCGTACAACGACTTCCTGCCCAAGCACAATGTGGCCCAGGTCGACATCAACGGCGCCCACATCGGCCGTCGCACTAAGATCTCCTACCCGGTGGTCGGTGACGTCGCCGCCACGCTGGCCAACATCCTGCCGAGCGTCGAGGAAAAGACCGACCGCTCCTTCCTGGACAAGATGCTCAAGGAGCACTACCGCAAGCTCAACCACGTGGTGGAGGCCTACACCAAGGACGTGGACAAGCAGACCCCGCTGCACCCGGAGTACCTGGCGGACATCATCGACGACGAGGCCGACGACGACGCCATCTTCACCGTGGACACCGGCATGTGCAACGTCTGGGGTGCGCGCTACATCACCGCCAACGGCAAGCGCCAGCAGATCGGCTCCTTCCGCCACGGCACCATGGCTAACGCCCTGCCGCAGGCCATCGGAGCCCAGGCTGCCAACCCGGACAAGCAGGTCATCACCTTCTCCGGCGACGGCGGCCTGTCCATGCTGATGGGCGAGCTGCTGACCGTGAAGCTGCACAACCTGCCGGTCAAGATGTTCGTGTTCAACAACTCCTCGCTGGGTATGGTCAAGCTGGAGATGCTGGTCCAGGGCCTGCCGGAGTTCCAGACCGACCACGCGCCGGTCAACTACGCCAAGATCGCGGAAGCCGCCGGCATCAAGTGCATCCGCATCGAGGACCCGAAGAAGGCCCGCAAGCAGATCAAGGAGGCCATGGCCTTCGACGGCCCGGTGCTGATCGACATGATCACGGACCCGAACGCGCTGTCCCTGCCGCCGACGCTGACCTTCGAGCAGCTGCTGGGCTTCTCCAAGGCCGCCACCCGCACCGTCTTTGGCGGCGGCGTGGGCAAGATGCTGGGCATGGCTAAGTCCAACCTGCGCAACATCCCGGCCTCCGTGGTCTAGCGCTTTCGAGGTCTAGTACCACGCGTTTTCGGTGAAAGCTGCGGGCCCGGCACGGCTGGGCCCGCTTTTTCTAACTCACAGGGTCCTTGCAGTAACCGGTCAGTACCTTTGATAATTGAAGTGGCAGACTGCTGTGTAGTAGCTGAGAGAACCAGATTCTCTCCTAGCAGCCCCGCACCGGGCGCGGACTTCGCCTCGAGTAGGTCCACGGTACCGGCGGGCTGAGAGGTCCCAATAGTAGAAAGCGATGGTCACAACAATGGACGACAAGAGCACCGAAAACGTTAAAATCCTCGTCGTAGACGACGAGCCCAATATTGTCGAGCTGCTGACCGTGTCCCTGAAATTCCAGGGCTTCGACGTGCGCACGGCCAATTCCGGCACCGAGGCGCTGCGGATTGCCCGCGAGATTAACCCGGACGCCTACATCCTGGACGTCATGATGCCGGGCATGGACGGCTTCGAGCTTCTGGGCAAGCTGCGCTCCGAGGGCCTCGACGGCCCGGCGCTCTACCTGACCGCCAAGGACAGCGTCGAGCAGCGCATCCACGGCCTGACCATTGGCGCGGACGACTACGTGACCAAGCCCTTTAGCCTGGAAGAGGTCATCACCCGCCTGCGCGTCATTCTGCGCCGCGGGGCCAGCGTGGAGGACGAGTCCAACAACGCGACCATGTCCTACGCCGACCTGACTCTCAACGACGACACCCACGAGGTCACCAAGGCGGGCAAGATCATCGATCTTTCGCCCACCGAGTTCAACCTCCTGCGCTACCTCATGCAGAACAAGGAGGTCGTCCTGTCCAAGGCCAAGATCCTGGACAACGTCTGGCACTACGACTTCGGCGGCGACGGCAACGTGGTCGAGTCCTATATCTCCTACCTGCGCCGCAAGATTGATACCGGCGACACCCCGCTCATCCACACCGTCCGCGGCGTGGGCTACGTGCTGCGCACCCCGCGCAGCTAAAACCCGTCCCTGACCTTCCAGAGAGATTGCTCCGTCCCCAGCATGACCGATACCGAAACTAGCGCCCGGCAGGCCGCAGCACCTACCTCCGCGTGGGGCAAGGTGAAGCGGGTGTTCAAGGGCCGCTTCAAGACCACCGCCATGCCCCTGCGCACCTGGCTGGTGGTCCTGCTGGTCGTGGTCTCCGGCCTGGGCCTGGTCGGCAGCTCCGTGGCTGTCTCCTCGATCATGCGGGACGTGTTGTACAACCGCGTGGATGAGGACATCGCCTCCGCGGCCAAGGGCTGGGCGCAAAGCCCCGAGCTGTTCAACCTGGGCGACCGCTCGCAGCGCCCGCCGACGGACTTCTGCGTCATCAAGATTTACCCCAACGGCTCCATCGAATACTTCAACGTCTTCGACTCCATGCCGCGGGTCGACGGCCTCTACATCGGCGGCTCCCCGGAGACGGTGGAGTCCACGACCGACTCCGCGGTCAACGAGGTCAAGTGGCGCGCGCAGGCCTTCGAGACCGACGGGGTGGTCACGGTCGTGGCCAAGTCCCTGGGTAGTGAGGCCAGCATCCTGCAGGGCCTGGCGGTGGTCCAGGTGCTGATCCTGTCCCTGGTCATCGCGCTCATCGCGCTGGCCGGGTATTGGTCCATCCGGTGGGCCCTGCGCCCGCTGCGGGTGGTGGAAAAGACCGCCTCGGAGATCGCCGCCGGGGATCTGAACAAGCGCGTGCCCGAGTGGCCGCTGCACACCGAAGTCGGCCAGCTGGCGGCCGCGCTCAACGTCATGCTGGGGCACCTGCAGCGCTCCGTGGAGGAGGCCCAGATGAAAGAGGGCCAGATGCGCCGGTTTGTCGGCGACGCCTCCCACGAGTTGCGTACCCCGCTGACCAGCCTGCGCGGCTACACGGAGCTCTACCGCTCCGGGGCTACCCAGGACGTGGACCTGGTCCTGTCCAAGATCGACTCCGAGTCGACCCGCATGTCGCTGCTGGTCGAGGACCTGCTCTCGCTCACCCGCGCCGAGGGCAACCGGCTGGACAAGAAGCCGGTGGACATGCTGGAGCTGGCCTTGTCGGTCGGCTCCTCGGCCCGGGCGGCCTTCCCCGGCCGGGACATCCAGGTGGTCAACAAGTCGAATTCCGTGCCCGTGGTCGACGGCGACCCGGACCGCCTGCACCAGGTGTTGCTCAACCTGATTTCCAACGGCATCCGCCACGGCGGCGATGACGCGGCGGTGACGCTGCAGCTGCGCCGAGACGCGACCGACGTGCTGCTCGACGTCATCGACGACGGCAAGGGCATGGACAAAGAAGTAGCCGCCCACATCTTCGAGCGCTTCTACCGCGAGGATAGTTCGCGCACGCGTGACACGGGCGGCTCGGGCTTGGGGCTGGCCATCGTGAAATCCCTGGTGGAACAGCACGGCGGCAGCATCACGGTGGATTCGACCCCGGGGGAGGGGTCGGTGTTTACCGTGCGCCTGCCGGCCTATCCGGAGGCCGACGACCCAGCGGCTTCGGCGGATTAGGCCGGGCGGCCCTCCGCGTCGGTGCCCAAGTGCTGCCGGATGCGGGCTGCGGCCTCGTCCATGGCGGCCGGGTCGGTGTCCTCGGCGGCGTAGGTCTTGGAGAAATCGTATTCCGACATCTTCTCGGTGGGGAAGAGGTGGATGTGGGTGTGGGGGACGTCGAAGCCGGCGATGATGTAGCCGGCGCGCGGGGTTCCGAAAGCGTTCTTGATGGCCTGGCCGATGCGCAGGGCGACCTGGTTCAGGTGGCCCCAGGTCTCCGGATCGAGGTCAGTCCACTTGTCAACCTCTTGCACCGGCACGACCAGGGTGTGCCCGTAACGCAGCGGCTCGATGGACAAAAACGCCACGCACTGCTCGTCCCGGTAGACAAAGCGGCCGGGGAGTTCTCCGTCGATGATCTTGGTAAATACAGAAGCCATGGCCCCAGGCTACCGGCAAGTTAAGATAGACGGCATGCGTATTCTCGTGATTGGCTCGGGCGGCCGCGAACATGCCCTCTTGAAAGGACTAGCCGCTGATCCGGCGACCACTGAATTGCATGTGGCGCCGGGCAGCCCGTGCATGGACCGGATCGCCACCGTGCACGCGGATTATACCCAGGTAGACGACCCGGCCCAGATGACGGGCCTGGCCCAGGACATCGCCGCGGACCTGGTGGTCATCGGCCCGGAGGTTCCCCTGGTGGCCGGCGTCGCCGATGCCCTGCGGGACGCCGGCATCGCGGTCTTCGGCCCCAACCAGGAGGCCGCCCAGATCGAGGGCTCCAAGGCCTTCGCCAAGGACGTGATGGACGCGGCCGGCGTGCGCACCGCGCACGCGGAGACCATCGGCCCGGACGCCGCGGAGGACGAGATCTCCCGGGTCCTCGACGAATTCGGCCCGGTCTACGTGGTCAAGGACGACGGCCTGGCCGGCGGCAAGGGCGTGGTGGTTACCGAGGACCGCGAGCAGGCCGAGGAGCACATCAAGGCAGTGCACAACGGCGGCAACTCGGTGCTCATCGAGTCCTTCCTGCCCGGCCCGGAGGTCTCCCTGTTCTGCCTAGTTGATGGCGAAACCGTCGTGCCGCTGCTGCCCGCCCAGGATCACAAGCGCGCCTACGACAACGACGAAGGCCCCAACACCGGCGGCATGGGCGCCTACACGCCGCTGCCGTGGCTGCCGCAGGACGGCGTCAGCACCATCGTCGACGAGGTCTGCGCGCCCGTCGCCCGCGAGCTGGTCGCCCGCGGCACCCCCTATTCGGGTCTTCTCTACGCCGGCCTGGCGTGGGGCCCGGAGGGCCCGGCGGTCATCGAGTTCAACTGCCGCTTCGGCGATCCGGAGACCCAGGCTGTGCTGAGCCTGCTGACCTCCCCGCTGGCAGAAGCTCTCAACGCGGTGGCCACCGGCAAGCTGGCGGAGCTCAGCCCGTTGGAATGGGAGCCCGCCTTCGCCGTGACCGTGGTGCTGGCCGCCGAGGGCTACCCGGCCTCCCCGCGCAAGGGCGACGAAATTACCGGCGACGCCCTGGAGGATCCGGAGCGCATCCTGCACGCGGGCACCACCGTGGCCGAGGGCAAGGTGGTATCCAACGGCGGGCGCGTGCTCAACGCCCTGGGCAAGGGCTCGACCCTCGCCGCCGCCCGCGAGGCCGCCTACGCGGTGCTCGAAGGCATCACCATGGACGGCGGCTTCTACCGCCGCGACATCGCGCTGGCCGCCCAGGAAGGGCGCATCGAGGTGCCCGGCCGTAACCGCTAGCAGGCGCGGGCGCCCGGCTGGTCGGGCACCAGCGTTAGAAGCTCCAGTCTGCGTCGTTGGTGGCCTCGGCGCGGCCGATGACGTAGGAGGAGCCCGATCCGGAAAAGAAGTCGTGGTTCTCGTCCGCGCTGGGGGCCAGCGCGGTCAGTACCGCCGAGTCCACGGCCGTGGACGAATAGTCAAAGCGCGCCGGGTATCCCAGGTTCATGAGCGCCTTATTGGCGTTGTAGCGCACGAACGTGGCCACGCCGTCCATTAGCCCCAAGGGCTCGTAGAGCTCTGCCGAATACTGCAGCTCGAGTTCGTAGAGCTTGTCGAGCAGATCGTGCACGAAGTTGTCGAGCTCCGCGGCGCGGTGCGGGGCCTTTTCCAGGCCCCGCTGAAACTTGTAGCCGGAGTAGTAGCCGTGCACCGCTTTGTCCCGCAAGATGAGGCGGATGAGATCCGCGGTATTGGTTAGGGTGCCGCGCGCGGCGAAGTGGAGCGGGAGATAGAACCCCGCGTAGAGCAGCAGCGAGGAAAGCAAGGTGGCCGCGGCCTTGCGCTTCAGCTTGTCCGCGCCGAAGTAGTGGCGGGCTACCATTTTCACGCGCCGCTGAAGCAGGTCGTTGTCCACCGCCCACTGGTAGGCGGCGTCGATTTCCTCCGTGGTGGTCAGGGTTGAAAAGATCGAAGAATAGCTGCGCGCGTGCACGGATTGCATGAAAGCGATGTTGGTGTAGACCGCTTCCTCGTGCTCGGTTTGGGCGTCGGGGATCTGGGAGACCTCGCCCACCGTGGCTTGGAGCGTGTCCAGCAGGGTCAGCCCGGTGAAAACGCGGATGGTCTGGGTGCGTTCCGTGGCTGTTAGCCCGTGCCAGTCGTTCAAGTCATTGGACAGCGGGACCTTCTCGGGCAGCCAGAAATTGGAAGTCAGCCGGTTCCAGACCTCTAGGTCCTTCGGATCCTGGGTGCGGTTCCAGTTGATGGGCCGCACGCGGGCTGAAGGCGTCCGCTTGAGCTCGGGCGGGGTGACGGACTGCGAGATAATGGACAATTCTTGCTCTCCTTTAAGGCTTGGTGGGTGGGGTGGGTAAAAGCGTTGCGTATTGCCGCCGCTTAGTGGGCCCAGAAATAGGCCAGTCCCGCGTTGACGCGTTCGACGTCGAAGGGGGTGCCTAAAAGCTCGAAGTGGTACAGCTCCGGAACCCCGGTCTTGTCAGCAATCAGTTTTCCGGCGACGCAGAAATCCTCGCCGAAATTGGTGTTTCCGCTCGTGATGACGCCGCGCAAGAGGGCGCGGTTGGCGGGCACGTTGAGGAACGCGCGCACCTGGCGCGGGATCGCTTGCGCGCGGTTGCCGCCGCCGTAGGTGGGGACGACCAAAACGAAAGGCCGAGTGGCCAGCAGCATGGGTTCGCGTTTAGGGCGCAGGGGGATGCGCGCGGCGGGCCGGTTGAGCTGGGCTACGAAACGGTGGGTGTTCTCGGAGGCGGAGGAAAAGTAGATCAAATCGGCCGCGCACGTCCGGAACGAATCGGCAGAATACGGCATGGGGTAAATTTAAACTACGGCAGTCCGTAGTTTCAAGTTTGTTAGAGTATCCCCATGGACATCGAGCTCAATGACCTGCCGGTTAGCACGCAGAACTACCTCAAAGCCGCGTGGCTGTTGAAGGAATGGTCCCCCGAACCGGTCACCAAAACCGCGCTGGCCGCCCGCGTGGGGGTCACGTTGTCCTCGGCGTCCGACGCCGTTCGTAAGCTCACGCAGCAAGGGCTCTTCACCGACACCCGCTACGGGGCGCTTGACCTGACGGAGGAAGGCAGCGAGCTCGCGGTCCAAATGGTCCGGCGCCACCGCCTGCTGGAGACCTACCTGCAGGAAAAGCTGGGGTACACGTGGGACGAGGTCCATGCGGAGGCCGAGGTCCTCGAGCACGCGGTCTCCGATCTCTTGGTAGCGCGCATCGATGACGCGCTCGGCCGCCCCACCCGTGACCCGCACGGCGATCCGATTCCCACCGCTGATGGTGTGGTGGACCAGCCGAGTGCAGTGCAGCTTAGCCAGCTGCCAGTGGGGGCTAAGGCCCGCGTGGAGCGCATCTCCGACGCGGATGACGAATTGTTGCGCTTCCTGGCTGCCCACGGCGTGCGCGCCGGGGTGGAGGTGCGCACCCAAGCGGGGGCGGCGTACACGGAGACGGTTGAGGTGGTGACGCAGGAAGGATCCGTACACTTGGGGGCAGCTGCCGCCGACGCCATCTGGGTTGCCCCCGCGTCTTAGTCACGTGGAATAATGAGGGCTTGTGGCTGAAAAGAAGAAGATTAACAACGTCCTGTCCTCCCGCTACGCTTCGGCGGAGCTGACCGAAATCTGGAGCCCCGAGCACAAGATCGTGCTCGAGCGGCAGCTGTGGATCGCGGTCATGCGCGCTCAGAAAGACCTGGGGGTGGATATCCCCGAAGAGGCGATCAGCGCCTACGAGGCAGCGGTCGAAGACGTCGACTTGGACTCCATCGCCCAGCGCGAGCGCGTTACCCGCCACGACGTGAAGGCGCGTATCGAGGAATTCAACGCGCTGGCCGGCTACGAGCACATCCACAAAGGGATGACCAGCCGCGACCTGACCGAAAACGTCGAGCAGCTGCAGATCTACCGCTCCCTCCAGATCATCCGGGACAAGGCCATCGCCGTGGTGGCCCGCATGGGTGAGCACGCGGACAAGTACCAGCACCTGGTCATGGCGGGCCGCTCCCACAACGTCGCCGCCCAGGCCACCACCCTGGGCAAGCGCTTCGCCTCCGCCGCCGATGAGATGCTGCTGGCCATCGAACGCGTCGAGGCACTGCTCGGGCGCTACCCGCTGCGCGGCATCAAGGGGCCGATGGGTACGGCCCAGGACATGCTGGATCTCATGGGCGGGTCCCACGACAAGCTGTCCTCCCTGGAGACCTCCGTGGCGGATTACCTCGGCTTCAGCCGGATCTTCGACTCCGTCGGGCAGGTCTACCCGCGTTCGTTGGACTTCGATGCGGTCTCCGCCCTCGTCGAGCTGGGCGCGGCGCCGTCTTCGCTGGCCACCACCATCCGCCTGATGGCCGGCAATGAGACTGTCACCGAGGGCTTCAAGGAAGGCCAGGTCGGTTCCTCTGCCATGCCGCACAAGATGAACGCCCGCTCCTGCGAGCGCGTCTGCGGCTTCCAGGTCATCCTGCGCGGCTACCTCACCATGGTCGGCGACCTGGCCGGGCAGCAGTGGAACGAGGGTGACGTCTTCTGCTCGGTCATCCGCCGCGTCGCGCTGCCGGACGCCTTCTTCGCCCTCGACGGCCAGTTCGAGACCTTCCTGACCGTGCTGGAGGAGTTCGGTGCTTTCCCGGCCATGATCGACCGCGAGCTCGAGCGCTACCTTCCGTTCTTGGCCACCACCCGCATCCTCATGGCGGCTGTGCGCGCCGGGGTCGGCCGCGAGACCGCCCACGAGGTCATCAAGGAAAACGCCGTAGCCGTGGCGCTGAACATGCGCGAAAACGGCGCGGACCAAGACCTGGTGGAGCGCCTGGCCGCCGACGAGCGCCTCCCCCTTGACAGGGCTGCCCTGGACGAGGCCCTCGCCGACAAGCACGCCTTCATCGGCGCTGCGGAAGCGCAGGTAGGCCAGGTTCTGTCCCGGATTGCTGAAAAGGCGGACCAGCACCCCCAGGCCGCCCAGTACCGCCCGGGCGAGATTATTTAGCCTGCCGGCGCGCTAAGATGTGGGGCATGCGACCACGTCTTAGCGATTATCAGCACCTCGTATCCGGCAAAGTCCGCGACATCTACGCCATCGATGAGCACACGCTGCTCATGGTGGCCAGCGACCGGATTTCCGCCTTCGACTTCGCCCTGGAGCCCGCCATCCCGGACAAGGGGCGGGTGCTGACTGCGACCTCGCAGTTCTTCTTCGACGCCATCAATTTCCCCAACCACCTGGCCGGCCCGGTCGACGACGAGCGGATCCCGGAAGAGGTCCTGGGGCGGGCCTTCGTGGTCAAGAAGCTCAAGATGTTGCCCTTCGAGTGCGTGGCCCGCGGCTACCTGACCGGCTCCGGCCTGAAGGAATACCAGGCCAACGGCACGGTCTGCGGCATCGAGCTGCCCTCCGGCCTGGTGGAGGCCTCCCGCCTGCCGGAGCCCATCTTCACCCCGGCTACTAAGGCGGAGCAGGGCGAGCACGACGAGAATGTTACCTACGAGCGCGTCGTGAAAGACCTCGGCGCCGACCGCGCCGCCCAGCTGTGCAACGCCACGCTGACCATCTACGCCCAGGCCGCCCAGATCGCCGAGGAACGCGGCATCATCCTGGCCGACACCAAATTCGAGTTCGGCCTGGACAGCGACGGCACCCTCGTTCTGGCTGACGAGGTGCTGACCCCGGACTCTTCCCGCTACTGGCCGGCCGGCTCCTACGTCGAGGGCGAGGTCCAGCCCAGCTTCGACAAGCAGTACGTCCGCAACTGGCTGACCTCGCCGGAATCCGGCTGGGACAAGGCCTCCGAGACCACCCCGCCGGCCCTGCCGGACGAGGTTGTCTCCGCCACCCGCCTTCGCTACATCGAGGCCTACGAGCGCCTGTCGGGCAAGCAGTTCATCGAGTGGGTGGGGTAGTTCATCTTTGGAAGCAGCTCAGAATGCTCCACGATCGCTTTTGTTCCGTCGCGGCACTCTATCGCTCGTGAAAACTCTGTAACGTCAGTTGGTTATGAACCTCGAGTCTTGACGGAGACGTATTGCTTTGATAGATATATCGATTGAAGGTGAGAACTACTTCTGTGATTGGAGAAGGCTTTGCTAAAGAAGGCGAGCGGAACACTAGCCATTGTAGGTGTTGTAGTTTCACAACTTGGTTTCGGTGTGGTCTCTGCTAGTGCTGAGGGCGGACAGGAACATGAAGTGTTGGAAGCTGAGGCCCCGCACCGGAGGTGACTTCGGATGTGCCGCAGGAAAGGATGAATGGGAAGATCCAAACTCGATCGGCGGAAGGGTTGACTTGGGCTCCCGGAGGTGTTGCGGCTTCGAACCGAATTTTTGTGAAGGGTGGTGGCGTTCATGTAGAGAAAGCCAGCGTTTCTTATATCCCTGGGACGGAAATCGCTTCAGGCAATGCATGCGTTGACGGCTTCGAGATCGTTTATCGAGAGAATGGGCGCTCCGGGTCGGATTCGTTTGGGCCAAAATGTAGCCCCGCCCGAGTTTCGCACACTTTTGAAATTCACCGGAATATGGATCCCGGTAGCAAATTCTGCGGACGGGTCAAAACTAGTGACGGTCCAGGCAACTGGGCATGTGTGACTATCAAGGCATAAAAAGAAAGGTTCACTGTGGAAATACTTGTTCTTATCCTTTCCGTAGTGGGCGGGCTAGCAGTCCCCCTTATTCTGGTGCTCGGATTTCTTTACTTAGGCAGGATCCTTAAAGACAACCAGCGCGATTCCGGGCGGGAGTGACCCGCCGGCTGGGGGACGCGGTGACGTAGGATGGGGGCCTATGACTGATGAATCCATGCATGCTCCGGTAGCCCCCGTCCGTCCGATTTCGCGCCAATTCCACGGCCGCACTTTCGTCGATGATTACGAGTGGCTGCGGGATAAGAAGTCGCAGGACACGCTGGACTACCTTAACGCGGAAAACGACTACACCAAGGCGCAGACCGCGCACTTGGAGACGCTGACCGAGAATATCTACCAGGAGATTAAATCGCGCATCAAGGAAACGGATATGTCCGTTCCCGTGCGCCAGGGCGATTACTGGTACTACGGTCGCTCCCAGGAGGGCAAAAGCTACGGCCTGTCCTGCCGCCTGCCGGTTGAGGAAGGCGCGGACCCGTGGTTCCCGCCCGTCATCCCGAAGGAGGGCCGCCCGGCAGGCGAAGAGGTGCTACTGGACCTGAACGAGCTGGCCGAAGGCAACGAATTCTTCTCCCTCGGGGCTTCTTCCATCACGACCTCGGGGCGCTACCTGGCCTATTCCGTCGACGTCAGCGGTGACGAGCGCTTCGAGCTGCGCATCAAGGACCTGGCTACGGGCGAACTGCTCGACGATCACCTGACTGGCCTGTTCTACGGCGCGACCTGGGTCGGCGAGGATTACATCTTTTACCAGACCGTCGACGAGGCTTGGCGCGCCGACAGCGTGTGGCGCCACAAGGTAGGCACGCCGCAGGAAGACGACGTGCGCATCTTCTACGAGGAAGACGCCCACTTCAGTGTGGGAGTGGGCGGCACCCGCAGCGACAAGTACCTGTTCTTGGTCTCCAGTTCGAAGATCACCTCGGAGTTCTGGGTGCTGGAGCAGGACCAGCCGGAAGGCGAATTCCAGCTGCTTTGGGAGCGCGAATCCGGGGTCGAATACGAGGTGGACCACGCCGTCATCGACGGCGAGGACCGCTGGATCGTCACCCACAACGCCGCCGGCGCCAACTTCGAGGTCACCGTCTGCCCGGCGCTGACGAAGGACACCGGCCTACCCGCCCTGCGCGATACCCAGGTGCTGGTCCCGCACCGCGAGGACGTGCGTATCGAGGGCGTGGATACCTACCAGCACCAGCTGGTGCTGGTCTACCGCAGCGGCGGCATCGGACGCATCGCCGTCATGCCCCTGACCGAGGGCGAGGGGCTCGGCGAGTTCACCCAGGTCGACTTCGACGAGGAGATCTATACCGCCGGCACCACCGGCAACCCGGAGTGGGACACCCCGGTCATCCGCATGGTCTACGGCTCATTTACGCAGCCTGCCCAGGTCCTGCAGTACGACGTCGCCACCGGCGAGCGCACCCTGCTGAAGCAGCAGGAGGTCCAGGGCGGCTACGAGCCCAGTGATTACACCGCCTACCGCCTGTGGGCCACCGCGCAAGACGGCACGGAGATCCCCGTCTCCGTGGTGCACCGCGCGGACCTGGACACCTCCGCGCCGCAGCCGATGCTGCTCTACGGCTACGGTTCCTACGAGACCAGCGTCGACCCCGGGTTCTCCGTCACCCGCCTGTCGCTGCTGGACCGCGGTATGGTTTTCGCCGTCGCCCACGTCCGCGGCGGCGGGGAGATGGGCCGTGGCTGGTACGACCACGGCAAGCTCATGGAGAAGAAGAGCACCTTCACCGACTTCATCGACGTGGCCGATGATCTCATCGCCCGCGGCCTGACCAGCCCGGACCGGCTGGCAGCGGAAGGCGGCTCCGCGGGCGGCATGCTCATGGGTGCGGTGGCGAATATGGCCCCGGACCGTTTCACCGCCATCCAGGCCGCCGTGCCTTTCGTCGATCCGCTGACCTCCATGCTCATGCCGGAGCTCCCGCTCACGGTGGTGGAGTGGGACGAGTGGGGCGACCCGTACCACGACCCGGCCTTCTACGACTACATGGCCAGCTACGCCCCGTACGAGAACGTCACGGCGCAGGATTACCCGAACATCCTGGCCACGACCTCGCTGAACGACACCCGCGTGCTTTACGTGGAGCCCGCCAAGTGGATTGCCAAGCTGCGCACCGTTGCCAGCGGCGGACAGTTCCTGCTGAAGACGGAGATGGTCGCCGGCCACGGCGGCGTGTCCGGTCGCTACGACAAGTGGCGCCAGAACGCCTTCGAATACGCCTGGATCATTAACCAGGCCACGGGGTGTGCCGAGTAGCGTTCTCGACGCGCGGAACCTAGAAGGCTGTGCGATAATACTTCTTATGCATGGCCACCTCCTGGTTTCGATTTCCAGTATTTTCGACGACACCCGGAAACAGGCCTCGAATCTCCTCCGCATCCTGGATGCCGAGGGGATTCCTGTGTCTCTTCTGATTGCCCCGCACATTGACGGCAATTGGCATTTGGCTAAGGACTCCAAGACGAAGGGCTGGGTCAAAGAGCAAGCAGACGCCGGCCGGGTACTGATTCTCAACGGCTTCGATCAGGCCGTCCAGGGCCGCCGCGCGGAATTCGCCAACCTCGATGAGCACGAAGCAAAGCTGCGGCTGGCCGGTGCGACCCGGCAGATGGGCAAGATCGGCTTTAGTCCCACCATCTTCGCCCCGCCGCGCTGGCGCATGTCGGAGGGAACCCTCAAGGTGCTGCCGGCCTTCGGCTTCGACGTGGCCGTGTCTACCCGCGGCATCCACGAGCTGGAGTCCGGGAAGTTCTACCAGTCGCGCAACCTCTCCTACGGCGAGGGCTTCGGCGCGGCCAAGTGGTGGCGCCGCAACATCATCCGCGCGGCGGAACGCTCCGCCCAGCGCGGCAACACGGTCCGTCTGTCCGTGTCCGGCCGTAACCTCGACGACCGGAAGGTGGTCAAGGACTTCGTCAAGGCCGTGCACAAGGCCGCAGCGGCCGGCGCGCAGCCGGCCGACTACAGCATCTTCCTGCCGAACTAGGGCAGCAGGCGCTCGATGACGCGGCGGACATCCGCCGGCAACATCGGCAGCACGCCGCGCAGGCCACCCGCCAGGGCGGTACCGATGCCCAGGATCGCGGCCACGCCAGCGATCCCTGCCACGATAGCGCCGCCCACCGAGGAGCCACTCGAGCCGGCATCCCCCGAACCCGCCGGCTTGCCCTGGTCGTCGTCTTCGTTGTTATCGTCCCCATCGTTTTCCTCGCCGGCGCCGTCGTCGTCGCCGAGGGAGAAGCCGACCTTGACCGGGTCGTGGTCGGAGGAGCGGAACGGGGAGCCGTCGTAGAAGTCGACCGCGTTGTAGTTGCGGCGCGAATACTCGAAGGCGACGGGCTCGTCCGCGTTGATGTTCCAGACCTGCGCGTCGGTGACGTGCTCGCTGGCCACCCCGTTGGCCAGGACGTGGTCCAGGGAGCCGAGCAGGCCGCTGAACTGGTAGGAGGCATCGGCATCAAAGGTCTCCGCCGGCACGGTGTAGCCGTGGTTGCGGAAGATATCCAGGGCCTCCTCGCGCGTGTAGGTGTTCAGATCGCCCATGACGAAGGTGGCCTTGTCCTGCCAGTCCGGCTGCTTGGCCAGGTGGTCTAAGACCGCCTGGGCCTGCGCGCTGCGCACGTTGGGGTTGTTGCCTTGGCCGTCGCCGCGGTCCGCGTCATCCTTGACTACGGAACCCTTGGACTTGAAATGGTTGGCCACGGCCACGAAGGTCTCGGCGTCCTCGCTGGCACCAGCCGGGGCGAACTCCTGGGCCAGAGGCTCACGCGCGGTACCGGTGAAGCGGGCGTCGCTGAAGATGCGGGACTCGCCCACCGGGCGCACGCGGTCCGGGTCGTAGATGAACGCGGTGCGGATGACGTCGACGTCCTCCGGCACGCCCTCGGACGGGGAGGCGACGGCCTTCCAGTTTCCGCCCGCGGCGTTGAGCTCCTCGACGAGGTGGTTCAGTGCCTCGTCGCGGCGGGAGAGATCCCCGGTCACGCCGAAGGTGTCCTCGATTTCGGACAGCGCGATGACGTCGGCGTCCAGGCCGTTGATGGCCGCGACGATTTTGGCCTGCTGGTCTTCGAAGGCGCTCTGGGTGTAGGCGCCGCGGGTGGTCCCGCGGTTGACGGTGACCGGGTTGCCGTCCTTGTCGTCGTAGGAGCTGCCGCCGAACTCCTCGCCCAGGGAGGTGAAGTAGTTCAGGACGTTGAAGGCGCCGATGGTGTAGTCGCCCCCCACGTCGAGGGCGTTTAGCTCCGCGGCGCGGGAGTCCTCCCAGCTAATCGGCAGATCCGCGCCGGCGGTCTCGCCGGTGACCGGGGAGGTGGGCTGGAAGCGCCACTGCTCGTGGGAGTAGTGCACGACGACCGGCTGCTGGAATTCCACCTGGTCGGTGGTGCGCAGGCTCTTGATGGTCTGGCCGCCGTTCTGGGCGATATACGGCAGCGGGGTGTCCTTGTCGGTCTTCAGGTAGTCGCGGGTCCGGCCGTCGTCCAGGGTGACCAGGCGCTCGGCGTTGTCCTTTTCCAGCTGCTTGAGCGGGGAGTTCGGATCCGTCGAGGGAGCATGGACATCGGAGGGCTGGCGCAGGGCGTCTTGGCCCGCGGCCAAGCCGACCTCGCCGTAGGTGTTGAGTGCGTAGTTGTTGGTCACGGTGTGGGTGCCGGGCAGTACCAGCATGGACTCGTAGGCCTCCCGGGCCTCGTCGCCGGCGGGCAGTTCCTCGATGTCGATGGGTTCGACCTTCTCCAGCGGCTCCTCCAGCTCGGTGAAGTTGCGCGCCGAAACCTGGGTGTTGCCGTAGTACTCGGAGACCTTGCCGGTAACCCGCACGGACTGGCCGATTTCCGGGTACTCGCCGTCGTTGCCGGCGTAGACGAACAGGCCGTGGCTGGCCTCGCCGGCCGCGGACTCGCCGCCGGTCTGGATGGTGTAGCCGTTCAGGCCGCCTTCTTCCCACACGGCGGTGACGACGCCCTCGGTGGTCACGGTCTGGTCGACCAGCGGGGAGGCCGGGCCCGTGCCCTGGATATCGGCGATGGCCACGACCTCGCCCTCGGCGGGAGGATCCTGCGGCTCCGGATCAGTGCCCGGTTCCGGGGCCACGCCTCCGCCGGTGCCCGCCGGGCTGGGGGCGCCGGCGGTGAAGTCCGCTGAGTTGTCATCGGTGTCGGTGCCGTGCTCGTCGCGCTGGACCGAGGTCTGGTTGTTCGGCGCCTGGGCCGGCGAGCCCTCGGACAGGCTGGCCTCGCCGAAGCCCACCAAGTCGATCGCCTCGCCCGCGCCGTCGCTGAGCTGGACCGAGCCCTTGGTGGCGGACATGGCCAGGCTGCCGGTGGCATCGGCAGCCGGCAAAGCGGTGCTGCCGCCGTTGCCCTGGGCCTGCTGGATGAGGTAGTGGGCCCCGGCCGGGATTTTCCCGCTCAGCTGGGTGGTGCCGCCGGAGCCGCCCTTGGCGGAGAAGTACTCGACGTTCCAGCCGTCTAAGCTGATGTCGCTATCCGTCGGGTTGTAGAGCTCGATGAAGTCGTGGGTGTACTCGGCGCCGGAGTTGCCACCGCCGCCGTAGACCTCGGAGATGACGACGTTGTCCCCGGCCGGGGCGGCCGAGGCTGCGGGGACGCAGAGACCGGCGCTAACGGTAGAGGTGACGGCCGCGAGCACGAGCGCGCCGCGGCGGCGGGCCACCCGCCGCGAGGACTGGGGAGAAGACAACTGGGGAGAAGACATAGGGAACGAACCACCTTTGTTGGGGGAAAGACAGACAATTTCCTGCGTTCCGAGCGCATTACCCTCAGTTGTAGAACACGGAGCGGACACTAGCGGGAGTAAGCGCTGCCGCGTGTTCGACGCCCGCAGGGGGTTTGCCTAGGTGTGGCCTAGATTTTGGTTTCCGTCTTTGCCGGGTATACCCGGTGTTTACTTTCCGGCCCCGATCGGGGGAGCAGGAATTGGTGTGGGGGTGACCGCTGGGATGGGTAGGTTTTGCGGCCCTAGGCAGGCTAAACTAGTGCGCGCAGACCTAGCCGTGAGCACAGTAAGGAAATTTAATGGCTCGTGTAGTTGTCAATGTCATGCCGAAGGCCGAGATTCTGGATCCGCAGGGGCAAGCTGTTGTCCGCGCGCTGGGTCGGATTGGGGTTGAAGGGGTCAGCGATGTCCGCCAGGGCAAGCGCTTCGAGTTGGAGGTCGCGGACTCCGTGACGGCCGAGGAGCTGGAGAAGGTCGCGGCCACCCTGCTGGCCAACACCGTCATCGAGGACTACGAGGTCACCGGGCTGGAGGTCAAGTAGTGTCCGCCAAGATCGGAGTAATTACTTTCCCGGGCACGCTCGACGACGTTGACGCGGCCCGCGCCGCGCGCCGGGCCGGCGCCGAGGTGGAAAACCTCTGGCACGCTGATGCCGACCTGCGTGGCGTGGACGCGGTCGTGGTCCCCGGGGGCTTTTCCTACGGCGACTACCTGCGCTCCGGGGCGATTTCCGCCCTCGCGCCCGTCATGCGCTCGGTCGTCGACGCCGCCCACAAGGGCATGCCGGTGCTGGGCATTTGCAACGGCTTCCAGATCCTGACTGAAGCCGGCCTGCTGCCCGGGGCGCTGACCCGCAACCAGGGGCTGCACTTCCACTGCACCGACACCTACCTGGAGGTCGCGAACGCGCAGACCGCCTGGACCAGCGAGTTTGAGGCTGGCCAGCGGATCCTCATCCCGGCCAAGCACGGCGAGGGCCGTTTCCAGGCCGCCGCGGAGACCGTCGAGGAGCTGGAGAAGGAAGGCCGCGTGGTTTTCCGCTACACGGACAACTACAACGGGTCCGTCAACGCGATCGCCGGTATTACCAACGAGACCGGCCGGGTCGTGGGGCTGATGCCGCACCCCGAGCACGCCATCGATCCGCTTACCGGGCCGTCCACCGACGGCCTGGGTCTTTTTGTATCCGCTATCAACGCCGTGACGGCCGCAGTTTAGGAGGCGCACATGACCGTACACAATGACACCGTCTCCCAGGCCCAGCAGGACCCGGACCTGGAACAGCCCTTCCGCGAGCTGGGGCTCAAGGACGACGAATACCAGCGCATCAAGGACATCCTGGGGCGTAGGCCGACCGATGCCGAGCTGACCATGTACTCCGTGATGTGGTCGGAGCACTGCTCGTATAAGTCCTCGAAGACGCACCTGCGCTACTTCGGCCAGACCATGACCGAAGAGATGGGGGAGAAGATCCTCGCCGGTATCGGCGAGAACGCCGGCGTGGTCGACATCGGGGACGGCAACGCGGTGACCTTCCGCGTGGAGTCCCACAACCACCCGTCATACGTCGAGCCCTACCAGGGCGCGGCCACCGGCGTGGGCGGGATCGTCCGTGACATCATGGCCATGGGCGCGCGCCCCATCGCGGTCATGGACCAGCTGCGCTTCGGCCCAGCCGATGCCGCGGATACCAAGCGCGTCCTGCCGGGCGTGGTCGAAGGTATCGGCGGCTACGGCAACTGCCTGGGTCTTCCCAATATTGGGGGCGAGACCGTCTTTGATGAGTCCTACGCAGGCAACCCGCTGGTCAACGCCCTGTGCGTGGGCACGTTGAAGGTCGAGGACCTGAAGCTGGCCTTCGCCTCCGGCACCGGCAACAAGGTCATGCTGTTTGGCTCCCGCACGGGTCTGGACGGCATCGGCGGCGTGTCCGTGCTGGCTTCTGACACCTTCGAGGACGGCGCGGAGCGCAAGCTGCCGGCCGTCCAGGTGGGCGACCCCTTCGCGGAGAAGGTCCTCATCGAGTGCTGCCTGGACCTCTACCACGCCGGCGTGGTGGTCGGCATCCAGGACCTGGGCGGCGCCGGCCTGGCCTGTGCCACCAGTGAGCTGGCCGCCTCCGGCGACGGCGGCATGGAAATCAACCTGGACGAGGTCCCGCTGCGCGCCGAGCACATGACCGCCGCCGAAATCCTGGCTTCCGAGTCTCAGGAGCGCATGTGCGCGGTCGTGGCCCCGGAGAACGTGGAGCGCTTCCGCGAGATCTGTGCGCACTGGGACGTCACCTGCGCCGAGATTGGTGAGGTCACCACCGGCAAGCACCTGGTCATCCGCCACCAGGGCGAGGTCGTCGTGGACGCCCCGGCCGGCACCATCGCCGACGAAGCCCCGGTCTACGAGCGCCCCTACGCCCGCCCGGAGTGGCAGGACGAGCTGCAGGACTTCGGCGGCGTGGATCACGCCCCGCTGGGAGATGCCCTCCTCCAGCTGGTGTCCTCCCCGGCGCTGTGCTCTCGTGACTTCATTACCAACCAGTACGACCGCTACGTCCGCGGCAACACGGTGCAATCGCACCACGCGGATGCCGGCGTGCTGCGCATCGACGAGGAGACCGGCCGCGGCGTCGCCGTCTCCGCGGACGCCTCGGGCCGCTACACCAAGCTGGACCCGAACATGGGCGCGCGCCTGGCCCTGGCCGAGGCCTACCGCAACGTCGCGGTGACCGGCGCCCGCCCGGTGGCCGTCACCAACTGCCTGAACTTCGGTTCCCCGGAAAACCCGGACGTGATGTGGCAGTTCCGCCAGGCCGTCCACGGCCTGGCCGACGGCGCGGTCGAGCTGGGCATCCCGGTCTCCGGCGGCAACGTCTCCTTCTACAACCAGACTGGGGAGGAGCCCATCCTGCCGACCCCGGTCGTCGGCGTGCTAGGCGTTATCGACGACGTCGCCGACTCCATCGGCCACCACCTGGGCACGGCTGAGGACGAGGTCCTCATCCTCTTGGGCTCCACCCAGGACGAATTCGGCGGCTCCATCTGGCAGCAGGTCTCCGGCAAGGGCCTGTCCGGCCTGCCGCCGCAGGTGGACCTGGCTAACGAGGCCAAGCTGGCCGAGTTCTTCCACGGCAACTCCGACCTCACCGCGGCCCACGATGTCTCCGAGGGCGGCCTGGCCGTCACCGCGTTCGAGATGGCCAAGCGCAACCGCGTCGGCGTCGAGCTCGATCTGGCCGCCGTGCACGACGACGAGTTCGTCGCCGCGTTCTCCGAGTCCGCCTCCCGCGCCCTGGTCGCCACGACCAAGGACAAGGCGGACGCGGTCCTCCAGCGCGCCCAGGAGCTGGGCATCCCGGCCGCCCAGGTTGGCAAGACCACCGCGGTGGACAGCCTCATCCTGGGCCAGACCGCCGTCCCGCTGACCCAGCTGGTCGACGCCTGGTCCGCCACCCTGCCCGACCTCTTCGGCCACGCCGTGGGGGCGAACTCCGTGGTGGAATAGGGCCGACAGAAAATGCCTCGCACCGTGGTACGCGGTGTGAGGCATTTTTCGTGGGGCCAATCGACCGTATGCGGGGTGTAGAAAGGGCGCTTAAGACGCTTTAGCGTTGCGCGGCTAACCCCGCCCGGGGCGGCCGCTTTAGCCGCCGATGGTCGGCTGGATGGTTTGTGCCCAGCTGACCTTGAGTTGGTGGGAGAACAGCGGGAAGGAGTGGGAGCCGGTGTTGGTGTAGTAGCGGTTGACGTCGACGCCGGCTGCGCGGGCGGTGCGGGTGTAGATATTGGTGCACTCGTTGGCAACCTTCTCGGTCGCGGACGGGCCCAGGTGTTGGGCGGGGCCGTAGTTGCCGTCTATGGGGCCGGGGGTGCCGGAGGCGGAAGCAACGAAGACCTTGACGTCGCGCAGTCGGTGCGGCTGGGCGTTGGGATCGTGGTCGGCCCAGGCTGGGGAGCCGGGCAGGCCCCAGGCATTGACGGAAGAGCCGCCGCCGGCGGCCATCATGATGCTGGAGACCGGCCATCCCAGGGCGCCGGAGCGGACCGGGCAACCGGAGTAGGAGGCGGCGGCGCGGAAGCGCTGCGGGGCGTGGCCGGCGATGTCGAGGGCGGCGGCGCCGGTGGAGGACAGGCCGGCGATAGCGTCGCGGCCGTTGCCGTGGAATTCGGCGTCGATGAGCGGCGGAAGCTCGTGGGTCATGTAGGTGTTCCACTTGTTAACGCCCAGGATGGGATCCGCGGTATTCCAGTCGGTGTAGAGGGAATAAGCGCCGCCGATGGGCATGACCACATTGACGTTCTTGCCGGCGAACCACGGGCCGATGTCGGTGTGGCTCATCCAGTTCATGCCCTGCTCGCCACCCTGGATTCCGGGCAGCAGGTAGAAGGAGCCGCGCGGCTGGTCGCCGCCGGGCAGCAGCACGTTATTGGTGATAACGGCGCGGTTGGCCGGGGACCACACGTCCACCTTCCAGAAGTTGCCGTTGACGTGGCGCTTGTTCACGATCTTCGGCTGGTTGCCCAACCAGGGCTGCTTGCTCTGGTTGCCGGGCAGCTGGAAGGAGCCGTCGATGAGGCTCGACTGGGCCTGGGCAGACGGGGTGGCAGGGCTGGCGAGGCCGAACCCCAGGGCGGCGACCGCGGCGAAGGCGGCGGCTAGCGCACGGGGGCGGCGGAGAGAGACAGATTTAAACACCGTTCGACTATAACGCATATAGCAAGGAATTCGAAGGATTTTCACAGCCTTGGGTTACGCGACCGTAGGTTATACTACGGCTAGCAGCGGCGGTCACAACGTCGGTTGAGTCTTGCGAGGAGGAAAAATGGCGCCGGTACAGGACGGCATAGTCGAACGGACCAGGCTGGTGGCCGACCGTGGCCCGCGCCCGCTTACCCGCGGGTGGGGGCACGTCTTCGCCGCCCTGGCTGCCCTAGTTGCCGCCACCGTGCTCATTACATATTCCTGGATGACGCTGAGCTGGGCGCCGGCTATGGGCGTGACGGTCTACGGGGTGTGCCTGGTCGGGCTATTCGCGGTCTCCGCAACCTACCACCGTTGGCCGTGGGGCAGTTTCCGGGCCGTGCAGTGGTGGCGGCGGGCAGATCACGCCACCATTGCCGTGTTCATCGCGGCGACCTATACGCCGCTGTCCCTTATCGCCTTCGACGGCGCGACGGCGTGGATCCTGCTCGGGGTGGCCTGGGGCGGAGCGGTAGCTGGCGTAATACTTAACCTGGTCTGGGTGGAGCACCCGCGCTGGCTATCCGTGGCCGTGTACCTGGTGCTCGGCTGGTTGATAGTCCCGCTCATCCCGACCCTGTGGCGGCAGGAAGGCCCCGCGGTGGTCTGGTTGCTGTTTGCCGGCGGCCTAGTCTATTCCTTAGGCGCGGTGGTCTACGGATTCAAGTGGCCGGGGCGTAACGCCCGCATCTACGGCTACCACGAGCATTTCCACACCGCGACAATCGCGGCCGCCGCGGTCCACCTGGTCGCCGTGTGGATGGTGGTCGTTGGTGCCGGCTAAAAGCCCGGGCGGGCCGCTAATATAAATAGTGAAGACAGGGCCACCGGGGCCGAAGAACCGCCAGGGGACGAGAAACTCGGACGAATTGCCGGTCCTAGCGCTGGCTGCCGGGCGCTGACTGCTGGGGCGGGGGCTTAGTCGATGTGCTGGTTGTTGGGCGCGACGATGAGGGGCTTGGGGGAGTACTTGCCGCGTAACTCCCGCAGGATGTTGGCGTGCTCGGCCAGCCGCTTGTCCTCGTCGGTGACCGGGGTGAACTGGCGGGCGGCCTGTGGCTGGAAGTCGCGGTCGATGGCCATGTAGGCCACGGTGGCGTGGATGGCGGTCTCCAGGTTGTTGCGGCCGCCGCGCGGGTTGCCGGCGCGCACGTGGATGGACATCTGCATCGAACGGTTGTCGGTGCGCATCATGCGGGCGTCGACCTCGATGAGGTCGCCGATGGCAATCGGGCGGTAGAAGCGGATGCCGCCGGCGTAGACGGCCACGGTGTGCTCACCGGACCATTCCATGGTACAGGCGGTGCCGGCCTCGTCGATCCACTCCATGGCGGTGCCGCCGTGGACCTTGCCGCCCCAGTTGACGTCCGTCGGCTTGGCCAGAAAGCGGTTTACAAGCCGCGGGGCGTAGGACGGGCCCTCGTAGGTCTGCTGTTCCATCTCCTCTTCGATGGCCTTGCGCAGCTCAATACGGGACTGGGCGGCCTCGGCGACGCGGCGCTGCTCGTCGTTTTCCGGGGTGAACGTGGGCACCGGGGTCGACTTGTTGGTTTCGGCGTCCTTGGCCACGAAGATGACCAGGCAGTCGCAGGCGCGGGTGAAGATGCCGTCGCGCGGGTCCGCGGAGAGCACCTCGTTGACGATGTGCATGGACGACCGGCCGGTCATCGCAATGCGGGAGCGGACCTCCACGATGTGGCCCGAGGGGATGGGGCGGGTGAAGTGAATGTGGCCTACGTAAGCGGTCACGCAGTACTGACCGGACCACTGGACCGCGCACGCGTAGGCGGCCTTGTCGATCCATTCCAGAACGCGGCCGCCGCTGATGCCCTGGGCGCCAGCCATGAGGACATCAGTGGGCGAAGCCATGAAACGAAGGGTGATTTGCGGGGACTTGAGAGCATCCTGCGTCTGCGGAGTAGTGGTCATAATATATAAAGCTACCAGGGCGGGAGGAAGGATTAGGGCACGTGGCGTCGCGGACTGCCGCAAGGGTGCGCGCAGGCAGCGCCGGGGTGGCGGGGACTAGACTGGGCGGCATGGCAAAGAAGGCAGATCCCGCCGCGGCGCGCGCGGCCGTCGTGGCTTTGGCAGAGTGGATCCAGAAAGAAAACCCGGACTCCGCGCGGCGGCCGGCGCGGGCCACGCTGGCGCAGGCGGTGCGCAACACGGCCCGGCTGGTGGAGCAGGACGCGCCGGGGCACTCGGTGGAGCTGCGGGTACCCCCGTTCGTGGCCGTCCAGTGTATTGAGGGACCGCGCCACACCCGCGGCACCCCACCCAATGTCGTGGAGACGGATCCGCACACGTGGCTGCGCTTGGCCACCGGGCATACCAGCTGGCAAGCCGCCGTCGACGCAGGGCAGGTTGATGCTTCCGGCTCCCGCGCGGCGGAGATCGCGGAGTGGCTGCCCGTCATCCCGCTGGGCCGCTAAGCCGCGCAAGCGGGCACCAAGGCGGCCGGGCATTAGTACCGGGCTGGCGAAACGACTAAGATAACCGGCGTGGAAGCCGTCAAATCACTTCAGACAACTGGCCTCACTAATCTCGACGATCACGGCGAGACCTCTCCGCGGGAAGAATGCGGCGTCTTTGGCGTCTGGGCCCCGGGAGAAGAGGTTTCCAAGCTTACCTATTTCGGGCTTTTCGCCCTCCAGCACCGCGGCCAGGAGGCCGCCGGCATGGCGGTCGGGGATGATGACCGCCTGGTGGTTTTCAAAGACATGGGGCTAGTGGCCAATATCTTCGACGAGTCCATCCTGAGCTCCCTGCAGGGCAACGTGTCCGTCGGGCACACCCGCTATTCCACCGCCGGTGGCAAGGAATGGTCCAACGTGCAGCCGATGTTCGGCGCGTCCTCCAACGGGGTGGATATCGCGCTCGGTCACAACGGCAACCTGGTCAACTACCTGGAACTGCGCCAGGAAGCCGTGGACCGCGGGCTGATTAAGCCGCACGAGGAGTCGGTCTCCGACTCGATGTGCCTGTCCATGTTGCTGGGCGACGGCGTCAATGACGAAACCTCCGTCTTTGAATCCGCCCGCCAACTGCTGCCCCGCGTTCAGGGCGCTTTCTGCCTGACCTTTACCGACGGCCATACCCTGTACGCCGCGCGCGACGGCCACGGCGTGCGCCCGCTGGCGCTGGGCCGCCTGCCGCAGGGCTTCGTGGTCGCCTCCGAGACCTGCGCGCTTGATATCGTGGGCGCGCAGTTCATCCGGGAAATCGAACCGGGCGAGCTCGTCGCCATTGATGAGACGGGGATCCGCTCCGAGAAATTCGTCGAGCCCACCCGCCACGGCTGCGTCTTCGAATACGTCTACCTGGCCCGGCCCGATACCCATATCTCCGGGCGCTCGGTCAACGAGACCCGCGTGGATATCGGCCGCCGCCTGGCCCGCCAGTTCCCGGCGGAGGACGCCGACCTGGTCATCCCGGTGCCGGAGTCTGGCAACCCGGCCGCGGTCGGTTACGCCCGCGAATCCGGCATCACCTTCGCCCACGGCCTGGTGAAAAACGCCTACGTGGGCCGCACCTTCATCCAGCCCACGCAGACCCTGCGCCAGCTGGGCATCCGGCTCAAGCTCAACCCGCTCAAGGAGGTCATCGCCGGCAAGAAGCTGGTGGTGGTGGATGACTCCATCGTCCGCGGCAACACCCAGCGCGCCCTCATCCGCATGCTGCGGGAGGCCGGAGCCGCCGAGGTCCACGTGCGGATCGCCTCCCCGCCGGTGAAGTGGCCGTGCTTCTACGGCATCGATTTTGCCTCCCCGGGCGAGCTCATCGCCAACGTCGCGCCGAGCGATGACCCGGAGGTCATCTGCCAGACCATCTGCGAGGCCATCGGCGCCGACAGCCTGGGCTTCGTCAGCGTGGATGAAATGATCGCGGCGACCGAGCAGCCGCGCAGCCAGCTGTGCGCCGCCTGCTTCGACGGCCACTACCCGCTGGGCCTGCCGGCCGGCAACCCCAACGCGGATGCCGTGCGTACGCTTATGAGCCAGAACTCTTAAAAAAGACCCCCAAGGAATGAAACTTTCGCTATGACCGATACGACTGACAACACTTACGCCGCCGCCGGTGTGGACATCGCCGCCGGCGACCGCGCTGTCCAGCTGTTCGCCCCGCACGCAAAGCGCGCGACCCGCCCGGAGGTCATGGGCGGCCTGGGCGGGTTCGCGGGCCTGTTCAAGCTCGGCGACTACAAGGAACCCATCCTGGCGGCGGGCTCGGACGGCGTGGGCACGAAGCTGGCAGTGGCCCAGGCGATGGACAAGCACGACACCATCGGCATCGACCTGGTGGCCATGTGCGTCGACGACCTGGTGGTCTGCGGCGCCGAGCCGCTGTTTTTGCAGGACTACATCGCCGTCGGCAAGGTCGTTCCGGAAAAGGTCGCGGAGATCGTGGCCGGCATCGCCGAGGGCTGCGTGCAGGCGGGTGCCGCGCTGCTGGGCGGCGAGACCGCCGAGCACCCCGGCGTGATGGAGGTCGATGATTACGACGTCTCCGCCACCGCCGTGGGCGTGGTCGAGGCCGATAGCGTGCTGGGCCCGGACAAGGTCCGCGACGGCGACGTGCTCATCGCCATGGGCTCGTCCGGCCTGCACTCCAACGGCTACTCCCTGGCCCGCCACGTCCTGCTCGAGCAGGCCGGACTGCCGCTGGACGGTTACATGGACGAGCTCGGCCGCACCCTGGGAGAGGAGATGCTCATCCCGACCCGCATCTACGCCCAGGACTGCCTGGCGCTGGCCGCGGAGTGCCACGTGGCAACGTTCTGCCACGTCACCGGCGGCGGCCTGGCCGGCAACCTGGAGCGCGTGATCCCGGAGGGGCTGACCGCGCACGTGGCCCGCTCCACCTGGACCCCGGGCCAGATCTTCCGCACCATCTCCTCGGTAGGCAAGGTCGAGCTGTCCGAGATGGAAAAGACCTTCAACATGGGCGTCGGCATGGTGGCGGTGGTCTCCGCCGAGGACCGCGACCGAGCGCTGGCCATGCTCACCGCCCGCCACCTGGATGCCTGGGAGCTGGGCGAGGTGCGCAAGTCCGCCGAGGGCGAGCCCCGCGTCGTCGTGAGCGGCAACCACCCGAACTTCTAATCGCCCACCATATACACCTACGCCGCCGGTGACCAAGTCCTGGTCGCCGGCGGCGTAGTGGCGTTTTTAGGGGTTAACCTTTGTCTTCGTCGTCCCAGTCGTCGATGTAGTCGGCGTATGGGTCTTCGTAGCGGTCGTCTTCTTCATCCTCTCGGCCCCATCCATCGCCCGGCTTCTTGGAGGCTAGCTCGCGCTGGAGCGAATCCAAGTCCATCTCCGGAGAATTGTACTTCAACTGGCGTGCAACTTTGGTCTGCTTTGCCTTCGCGCGTCCGCGTCCCATGTGCATGACCCCCTTGAGGTGTGTAGGGCACGATCCAGGGTTTCGGATGGCCCCATCGGCTTGTCATTTGAGTATCTTCCTGTAAGACACAATAGCCTGTACGTCAAAAAAATTCCGCACGACCCCCTAAGGCAGGGCAAATGGCCTAGTGAGAGACTTAAAGGTTTTTCCCACTAGGCCCGTAAACGGGTGGCTCTACTTGCCGCGCAGCTTGTTGATGGCCGCGCGCCCGGCCTTCGGCCCCTCGGAGGTGGGAATGGAATCCGGATCCAGGTTGGCGGCCGCCTGGCCGATGGTCAGCTGCCCGGCATCCAGGGCGGAGCGCTTGACCAAGCCTAGGGCGATGGGGCCGAAGTCGCAGTCGTCGACGAGAGAGCCCATCCGCCCGACGCGGCGCCCGGAGAAGGTGATTTCGGATCCCGGTTCGGGCAGCTGCGGGGCCGAGCCGTCCAGGTGCAGCAGCACTAGCAGGCGGGGAGAGCGGCCGAGGTTTTCTACGCGCGCCACGGTCTCCTGCCCGCGGTAGCAGCCCTTGTTCAGGTGCACGGCGCCGGCGTGCTCGCCGCGGCCGATCCACTGCGGGACCTCGTGGGGGATGGACTTGTTGTCCAAGTCCACGGCCAGCTCCGGTTCGCGGGCGCGGATGCGCTCGGCGGTATACGCCATCAGCCCGGCCAGGGTGGCCCCGGCCGCTTCCAGCTCCCCGACGGCGCTGGCCAGCTCCGCGCGAGGCACGACGATGTCGCGGCGGCGGATCCCCGGCCAGTCGACGTCCCGGCTAAAGACGGTGGAGGAGGGGGTGGAGACTTCCCCGTCGCCCAGGACCGTCAGCAGGGCGTAGTCGGGTTCGGCGATTTCTACCTGGGACCAGAAGACCATCTTGGTCAGGAAATCGCGTAGGCTGTCTGCTTGGCCCGCGGGCAGATCGAGGAAGAACCCCTCGGCCGTGCGGGCGATATCCGCCTGGTGCAGGATGTGGCCCTGGATGTCCAAGTCGAGGGCCGTGGCGCTGTAGCCCACGGGGACATCGTCCAGCTTCTGCGACAGGAGGTTGTTTAGGAACTCCGCGGAGTCCTGGCCGCTGACCTGCACGAAACGGCGGTGGCTGCGGTCGACGGCGATGGGGCCGGACTGGGCGGCGCGCTGTTCGCCCAGCGGGTTTCCGTAATGCCACGCGACCCCGGCGGCATCAAGCGGTGTTTCTGACTGGAATTCGGCAGCGCCGGGGCGCTGAAGAAGAACAGAAGAATAACTCACACTTGCCATCGTAACGCGCCATTCGCCTGCTTGGCTAGGCCCAACGGGGCATAATTATGGGCATGCTACAACCTGCGCCCGTAATCTACGTGGTCGAGCCCTTCGGGGGTTCGATCCGCCGCCACAACCCCACGCTGCCGCTGGTCTTTTGGGACGACGCGGCCGTCACGCGGGGCGACGGGGTCTTTGAGTCCCTGCTCATTAGGGGCGGGGAGGCCAAAAACGTCGAGCGGCACGCGCAGCGCTTCGCCCGCTCCGCCCGCGCCCTCGGGCTGCCGGAACCGTGCCTGGACAAGTGGCTGGAGGCCACCGCGCTGGCCGCGAACGAATTCGACGCGGAGGAGGCTAAGTGCACCTGGACCTATTCGCGGGGGCGGGCCTCGACCGGGGTACCCACGGCGTGGGTGGCGGTCCAGCCCATCGGCGCGGACGTGTTGACCCAGCGGGCGAAGGGGGTGCGCGTGTGGGCCACCCCGCGGCGCTGGCAGGCCGATGACAAGGTGCTGGCCAAGACCCTGAACTACGCCGCGACGCTGGCTACGCTGCGGCAGGCCCGCCACGACGGCTACGACGACGTCATCTATACCCACCCGGACAGCGGGCTGGTGCTGGAGGGGGCGACCTCGACGGTCGTGGCGGTGCGCGGTAAGAAGCTGCGCACGCCCAAGGCCCCGGGGATTCTGCCGGGCACCACGCAGGCGGCGCTGTTCGCGCTGGCCGAGGAGCGCGGTTATAACTGCAAGGCCAAGGAGATGGACCTGGGCTACCTGCAGCGCTCGGACTCGGTTTGGCTGGTTTCCTCGGTGCGCACCGGGGTGCGCGTCCGCTCGCTGAACGGGACCAAGCTGGCGGCCCCGGACAACGAGAAGGAGATCCGCGCGCTTATCGACGCCGCGGTGGCGGCGTAGCGCGAGAAGCTAGCCGGCGACGCGGGAAAGCTCGGCGGACATGTACGGGCGCATCTCGCCGTCGACGAGGCGCTCGTCGACCCAGCCCAGGTTGTTGTTGGGCATCAGCCCGTACATGCGCTTGCCCGGGCCCAGGTTCTTCGGGCCGGTCTCGGTGACCATGGTCGAGGCGGACTCGAGCTGCCAGGCGCGCTCGTTGAAGGGCTCGCCGTAGAAGATCTCGACGATTCCGGTCGAGGACGTGTAGGTCATCTCGATCTCGTCCTTCGGGGAGATGCGCCAGAAGCCGGACTCGCGCACGTCGGCCTCGCCCGGGTTGCCATCGGAGTCGATCTTCCAGGTCCGGGAGCTAAAGGACAGGTAGTTCTCGCCGTCGTGGGCGATAATCAGGCGCTGGCCGAAGGTGTACTCGTTGCCGTCGGTGCCGTGTGCCTGGCCCTCGCCCTGCCACACGCCTACCAGCGGCAGGAGGGCCAGCAGGCCGTCGTGCAGGGACGGGCCCTGGCGCAGGTTGGCGGTGTCCTCCGAGACGGGGATCTCGGCGAAGTCCGGGGCCGGGATGTTGCGCGCCGAGGCGTCCTTCCAGGCCTCGGCGGCGTGGTTCACGGCGGCGTTGCCGTTGAGCTTGCCATTGGAGCCGGTGTTCGCCGCGGCGGCATCGGCAGCCGTGTCCGGGGCCGGCTCGCCCGCCGGGGTGGTGTTCTCGGGGTTTTCGGAGTGTTCGTTTCGCTCAGTCATGCCCTCGATCCTAGCTAACTGCGCGTCGGCACTGCGTGGTTGGGCGGGGGAGAAAGCCAGCGAAACCCGGCCCAGGTCGATAGAGTGTGGTGTGTGCGTGTCCTATTAATCCTGAACCCGAACTCCACGAGCCAGAACGCCGGCCTGCTGCGGCAGGTCGTGCCGGCCCTGCGGTCGGTGCCCGGGCTGTCCATGGAGGCCCGGATGACCCAGTACCCGGGGCATGCGGAGCAGATGGTGGCCGGCATGCGCCGCGCAGACTTCGACGCGGTCATCGCCATGGGCGGCGACGGCACCGTCAACGAGATCGTCAACGGCCTACTCGGCACGGTCAAAGACTCCGCAGGCTCTGGGCAGCAACCCCGCCCGGAGGACCTGCCCGTGCTGGCTATCATCCCGACCGGCTCGGCGAATGTCTTCGTGCGCGCGCTGGGCTTTCCCGCCGGCGCCGTGGACGCGACCCACGTGCTGGCCCGGCTGCTTGACCGCCACAGCACCCGCACCATCTGCCTGGGCACCTGGGACGAGCGCTGGTTCGCGGTGAACGCGGGCTTCGGCCTGGACGCCGACGTCCTGGCGCGCGTGGACCGCGCCCGCGAGCGCGGCTTTGCGGCCACCCCGCTGCGATACCTGGCCATCGGGGTGCGCGCCTATACCCGCGCGCTGCGCCGGCCGCCGCGCATCAACGTGGTCGCGGAAGGCCGCGACGGGCAGCGCTGGGAGCACGAGAACGTGCCCCTGATGCTGGCCTCGAATACCAACCCGTGGACTTTCCTGGGCCCGCTGCCCATGGTGACCAACCCGCGCAACTCCTTCGACGAAGGACTGGGTCTGTTCGGCCTGAGCAGCCTGCAGGGCGTGTCCGGCCTGGTGGGCATGTTGCACCTCATCGGCGTGGATCACCGCCGCTGGCTCAACAAGGTCACCAGCGCGCGCACCCTGCAATTCGACGACGCCACCGCGGTGACGCTGAGCTGCCCGACCCCGCACCGCTTCCAGGCGGACGGGGAATCCGAGGGCACGCACACCCGGGTACAGCTCAAGTCGGTGCCGGACGCCCTCGAGGTCTTCGCCCCGCAGGAGGCCGGCGAGCCGCACAAGCGCAGCCTCAAGGAGATCTTGCGGGATCTGATCCGGATTAAGTAGGCGCGGCTAGGCGCCGGAATTCTCGTCGTTGACCTCGCGCCCGTCGGAGTCGTAGTCCCCGGCGATCTCGATGGGGGCGAGCTGCCCGGGCTGCAGGTGGGTGTTGCGGCGCTGGGTCTCGAAGGTGATGCCGCCGCCCTGCAGGCGCACGGCGGTGGCCTGGGCGGGCAGCGGCAGCTGCCGGGTATCCAGCTCCAACTCGAAGGCCTTCGTGGCCTCTTCTTCGCTCGTGCCCGCGGCCAGCTCCAGGATCTCCACCGGGCGCATGTAGAAGCGCTCGCCGACTAGCCGCAGCGTCACGCGCACCCGGGTGGGCTCTTTCGCGCCGGCGACGGTGCCACTGAGCTCGGCCTCGGAGGCCATGCCGCCCGTAGGCGAGATGTTGTCCGGGTTGGCAATCGACAAGTCAGTGATGTCCAGCAGGCGCCCGAGCGCCACCCCGTCCAGGGTGATGGCGCGCGAGAAGGTGGACACCGGGGCGCCGGCGAAGTTGCCGCTGGTCAGCTGGTCGGCGGCGACGGTGATATCGCGTAGGGTGGTCTGCGCGTTGATCATCCCTAGGTGGGGGACCTCCACGTCGAGGGACTTGACCTCGATCAGCGGGATCTCGTTGGTTACCGCCGCCCCCAGGTAGGGCATGCCCCCGACGAAGACCTCGGGGGAGTTTTCCAGCTTGGATTCTTCCTTGACCCGCTGGGAAATGGAGTGCTCCGCATGCATGGCGAAGCCGGAGTCCACCACGAACAGGCTTCCGCCCACCGCGGCGATGCCCAACAACCAGGCAAGCGGCTTGCGGGCGCGGGCGGGCACAACAACGTCAGTCACATGTTCCATTGTTGCAAACTATCCTGGAAACCATGACAGCGACTAGCACTAAGACCACGCACCTGCCCGACGATGCCGCCACGGCCCGCGCCGTAGCCGCCCTAGCGCGCGACGCCGCCCAAGCCGACGGGGTGGCACCCCTGTCCGAGCAGTTCCTGGCGGGGCTGGCGGATGCCCGCCTGGGCCATACCCATACCCTGCTCTGGGTGGGTGAGGACCTGGCCGGGGCGGCGGCTGACGACGGCGACAGCGCCGAGCTCTTCGTCGCCCCCGACTTCCGCGGCCACGGCGGGGGCAAGGCCCTGCTGGCCGAGCTTGGCGATCGCCCGGTCTGGGCACACGGCAACCTGCCGGCGGCCCAGCACCTGGCTGCCGCCGCGGGCCGGGAGGTAGAGCGCGAGCTTTTGGTCATGGCAGTTGAAGGGGAACCGTTGTCCAGCGCCGCGGCCTTTTCTGCCGACGACGCGCCGGGACTTCAGGCCCTGGATTACCCGGCGGCCGCCGAACGCTTGGGGGCCGCTGCCGTGGACCGAGCCTGGCTGGCGGTCAACAACGAGGCGTTTAGCTGGCACCCGGAGCAGGGCGGCTGGGACGCCGAGCGCTTGGAGCGCGGCAAGGACAACTCCTGGTTCGACCCTGCGGACGTGCTCTTCCTGTGGGATACCCGCGGCGCGGAACCGACGCTGGCCGGCTTCCACTGGACCAAATGGCACTCCCCGGCAACCACCGAGGAGGACGAGTCCTTCGGCGAGGTCTACGTCATCGGTCTGGCCAGCTCCTACCGGGGCAAGGGGCTATCCCGTCCGCTGCTGGCGCTGGGCCTGCAGCGCATGCAGGACAAGGGCGCTGACAAGGTGATTTTGTACGTGGAGGCGGACAACGCGGCGGCCGTGCGCTCCTACGAGAAGGCGGGCTTCGAGGTGGCCGAGCGCCACTGCGTCTACGGCGTGCAGAACCGCTAGGGACAGCCTGAAAACCAGACCAAATCCAAACCACAACCAGGCGAAGAACACAGTGAAACGTGAAAGGTGAGTAGAATCACCTGCGGTGGGACGATTGTTAACTCAGTGTTAACCGAAAGGCACCTTTCGGGTTAACCAAGACTGGATAGCTTTAAGCGTTGTGAGTATCCAGGCCTTCACGGCTCGGAGGCACTGCGCTGCGGACTAGTTCACCGCTTAAAGGCCAGTTCCACCGCGCTGGAGGTCAGCCCGGCTCCACCGTCCCATGGGGTGGAAGCACGCGGGTAAAGGTGCTCGGACAATCAAGTTGAATCTGATCTCCACAGGAAAGGTTTCCCGTGATTCGCAATTTCAAGCGCACCGCTGCAATCTTCGGCATCATCGCGGCTTCTTCTACCGCTCTGGTCGCCTGCAACGACTCTGACTCCTCCGACTCCTCCGCTGAGGGCGAGACCGAGGTTTCCGGCGAGCTGACTGGTGAGGGCGCTTCCTCCCAGCAAAACGCTATGGACTACTTTGCTTCCAAGTTCCAGGAAGCTACTGGCGGCGACGCTAGCCTGGCCTACAACGCCACCGGCTCCGGCTCCGGCCGTACTCAGTTCGTCGATGGCCAGGTCACCTTCGCCGGTTCCGACTCCCCGCTGGAGGAGGAGCAGGTCGACGCTGCTAAGGATCGTTGCAACGGCAACGACGCTTGGCACCTGCCGTTCGTCATCGGCCCGGTTGCTATCGCCTACAACCTGGAGGGTGTTGACGAGCTGAACCTTTCCACCGAGAACGTTGCCAAGATCTTCAAGGGTGACATCACCGAATGGAACGATGAGGCCATCCAGGCTGACAACGAGGGCGTTGACCTGCCGGACACCCGCATCTCTGTGGTCTACCGCTCCGACGAGTCCGGTACCTCCGACAACTTCCAGAAGTTCCTGCACGACGCCACCGAAGAGTGGGACAACGAAGGCGGCAAGAACTTCCCGACCGAGGTAGGCGAGGGTGCCAACGGCTCCTCCGGTGTTGCTACCCAGGTCTCCAGCATCGACGGCGGCATCACCTACGTCGAGCACTCTCACGCTGAGCAGGCTGGCCTGGGCGTCGCCAAGATCGACTTCGGTGCCGGCCCGACCGAGCTGTCCGAGGAGACCGTCGGTACCGCTCTGGAGAACCTGGAGTTCGAGACCGAGGGCAACGACATGGTTGTTAACTCCGAGGCCCTGTTCTCCTCCTCCGATGAGGGGTCCTACCCGCTCATCCTGACCACCTACGAGATTGTCTGCTCCGCTGGCTACGACGAGTCCGAGGCAGCCCTGCTGAAGGAGTTCCTGAAGACCGCTCTGGATCACCAGGATGAGGGTCTGACCGAGGCCGGCCACATCCCGGTCTCCGGCGCTCACCTGGATCGCCTGAAGACGGCTGTCGACGAGATTCAGGCGTCCTAAAGCATCCTCATACTGACTGGGTCATCGTCCCGCACGAAGCGCGGGGTGGTGCTCCAGATGGTTGAATTTCCCCCGCCGGCCGCTTTCTACGCCGTCGGGGGTTCTTCCCGTTAAGCGGGATGATGTGACACACGTAAAAACCCTACAAGTTGAAGGATCCCCGCCACATGGCTGAGTACAACTCGACAACGGGTGAGCATAAGAAGCTCGACGACGACCGCAACGTGGAAGGCCACTCCGTGGCTACGACCACCGCCGCGGGCCAACCCGACAACGAACCCCAGGGCGCTTCCGAGGGCGTGAAGACCGGCGGCGTTAAGCGCCCGGGCGATCGCGTCTTTGAGATTTTATCCACGGCGTCCGCCACCCTTATCACCGTCTTCATTGCGGCTATCGGCATCTTCCTGATTATCCGTGCCGTCCCCGCGCTGAACCGCAACGCCGAAGGCTACCTCGGCTTCTTCACCTACACGGGTCCGTGGGACACGTCCAACGTGGACGAAATGTACTTCGGTATCCCGAACCTGTTCGCCGCGACGGTCACCATGTCGGTGCTGGCTCTCATCATCGCCATGCCGGTGGCATTGGGCGTGGCCATCTTCCTGTCCAACTACGCGCCGGCGCGCCTGGTCAAGCCGATGGGCTTCTTGGTCGACATGCTGGCCGCCGTCCCGTCCATCGTTTACGGCCTGTGGGGCTGGCTGGTCCTGGGCCCGGTGCTCTCGGGATTCTACGAGTGGATTCACAGCTGGGCCGGTGGGTTCTTCCTCTTCACCGTCTACGAGAACTCGCCGTCGTTCGCCACCGCCCGCAACATGTTCACCGGTGGCATTGTCCTGGCCGTGATGATTCTGCCGATTATCGCCGCAACCGCGCGCGAGGTCTTCGTCCAGACCCCGAAGGGGCAGGTCGAGTCCGCCCTCGCCCTGGGCGCTACCCGCTGGGAAGTCGTCCGCATGACCGTTCTGCCGTTCGGCCTGTCGGGCTACATCTCTGGCGCCATGCTGGGTCTGGGTCGCGCGCTCGGTGAGACCATGGCCCTGTACATGGTCGTCGGCCCGTCGTCCGAGTTCCGCTTCTCCCTGTTCGATGGCGGTACCACCTTCGCGACCGCGATTGCGAACGCGGCACCGGAGTTCAACAACCCGATTAAGGCGGGCGCCTACATCGCCGCCGGTCTGGTGCTGTTCTTGCTGACGTTCATCGTCAACGCTATTGCCCGCGCGATCGTCTCCAAGAAGTAGAAGAGTGAGGATAAAAAACAATGTCTAATGCTGTAGCTGCTTCTGACGTTTCGACCACGCACAACTCCTTTACCGACATCTCGGGCAAGCGCAAGTTCGCCAACAGCGCGGCGACTGTCCTTATCTACCTGTGCATGATTGTCGCTCTCATCCCGCTGGTGTGGGTGCTCTGGGAGCTCATCGTCAAGGGCCTGCCCGTCACTCTGAACCTGGAGTGGTGGACCGAGGACATGCTGGGCGTCATGTACCACCAGCCCGGCGGCGGTGCGCTGCACGCCATCGTCGGTACCCTCATCCAGGCCGGCCTGGCGACCATCATCGCTGTCCCGATCGGCGTGTTCACCGCCATCTACCTGGTGGAGTACTCCCGCGGTGGCTGGCTCGGCCGCATCACCACCTTCATGGTGGACATCCTGTCCGGTGTCCCGTCCATCGTTGCCGCCCTGTTCGTCTACGCCGCCTGGATTGGCGTCATGGGCTTCGACCGCTCTGGTCTGGCCCTGGCGTGGTCCCTGTTGCTGCTGATGATTCCGATTGTCGTCCGTAACACCGAGGAGATGTTGCGCGTGGTCCCGATGGACCTGCGCGAGGCCTCCTACGCTCTGGGCGTGCCGAAGTGGAAGACCATCGCCAAGATCGTTCTTCCGACCGCACTGTCCGGTATTGCCACCGGTGTGATGCTGGCAATCGCCCGCATCATGGGCGAGTCCGCTCCGGTCCTCATCCTGGTCGGTTCCACCAGCGCCCTGAAGTGGGACCCGACGAGCGGCACCATGTCCTCGCTGCCGCTGATGATGTTGGACATGTACAAGGCCGGCGTTACCGAACCCGTCCTCGACAAGCTCTGGGGCGCCGCCTTCACCCTGGTCCTTCTCATCGCGCTGCTCAACGTTGCCGCTCGAATCATCTCCGCGAAGTTCTCGGTCAAGCAGTAACCCGCACTGGCTTGACGGCCCGAACTTTCACCGACAACTCTCATACACAGGAGCACAAGATGTCCAAACTCGAACTCAACGACGTCAATATCTACTACGGCGACTTCCACGCTGTGCAGAACGTCAACATGCACATCCCGGCCCAGGCGGTAACTGCGTTCATCGGCCCGTCCGGCTGTGGTAAGTCCACCGTGCTGCGTACCCTCAACCGCATGCACGAGGTCATCCCGGGCGCCTACGTCAAGGGCGAAATCCTGCTGGACGGCCAGAATATCTACGACTCCAAGGTCGACCCGGTCTCCGTGCGCAACACCATCGGCATGGTCTTCCAGAAGGCCAACCCGTTCCCGACCATGTCCATCGAGGACAACGTCGTCGCCGGCCTGAAGCTGTCCGGCGAGAAGAACAAGAAGAAGCTCAAGGAGGTCGCGGAGAAGTCCCTGCGCGGCGCCAACCTGTGGGACGAGGTCAAGGACCGCCTGGACAAGCCGGGCGGCGGCCTCTCCGGCGGTCAGCAGCAGCGTCTGTGCATCGCCCGCGCCATCGCGGTCGAGCCGGAAGTGCTGCTCATGGACGAGCCGTGCTCGGCCCTGGACCCGATTTCCACCCTGGCGGTCGAGGACCTGATTCACGAGCTGAAGCAGGACTTCACCATCGTCATCGTGACCCACAACATGCAGCAGGCTTCCCGCGTGTCTGACAAGACCGGCTTCTTCTCCCTGGAGGCCACCGGTAAGCCGGGTCACCTGGTGGAGTTCAACGACACCACCAAGATCTTCGAGAACCCGGAAAAGAAGGAAACCGAAGACTACATCTCCGGCCGCTTCGGCTAAGGATTCCCCTCGCGCACGGCTGCGCCGTGCGCTGCGCTAAAACTTGATTGTCTGAGCTAAAGACTTCATCCCCCGGCGCCAGGTTGAGCCCTGGTGCCGGGGGATTAGTCGTTGAGAAACCCGCCGCGCAGGGCGCGCGGCGGGCAGAGGGGAGGAAAGGGGGCTAGGGGAGGGGGTGTACGGGCTTAGCGGCGGAACTGGCGCTCCAGGGCGGCGAAGTGGGCCTCCATGTCCTGGCGGCGGTCCTCGTCGGCTCGGCGGGCCAGGTACTCGTCCGGCAGCATGCCGGTGCTCAGGTACAGGATGCGGGCGGCCACGTTGACGCAGTGGTCCGCGTAGCGCTCGTAGAAGCGCGAGAGCATGGCCAGGTCCACGGCCGAGCGGGTGGAGTACTTCCACTCCCGCTGGGTCAGGATGGTGATCAGGTGGTGGTTGATGTCGTCCACCGCGTCATCGTCGCTCGCCAGCTCCAGGGCCAGCTGGGGGTCCGGGTCGATGAGGGCGTTGCGCGTGCGCGAGCACATCTCATCCACCAGGCGGGTGAGCTCTTCCAGGTACCCCATGAATTCCTCCGGAACCACGTGGTGCGGGTGGCGGCGCCGCGCGGACTTCGCGATGTGCTTGGCCAGCTGGCCCATGCGGTAGAGGTCCTCCACGATATAGATAGAGGAGACCACTTGGCGCAGGTCCTTGGCCATGGGGTTTTCCAGTGCCAGGAGGGATACGGCGCGTTCTTCGCACCGGGTGCGCAGCTCTTCTAGCTCGTCGGATAGGGACAGACCGTCTTCCGCCGGCTGCAGGGCGGCCGTCAGAAGCGCGCGCGAAGCCTGAGACATGATCGCCTGAACCGTGTCGCACATCAGGATCAGGTCGTGCGCGAAGTTATCTAACTTCTCTCTGTAGGCAATTCGCATGCCCCACAGTATAGTGCACGTATATTGGTAACGCCCGTCGAGAACTAGTATTTTTCGATACCTCTATAGGTGTATACAAGCTGGGGGTTTAGCCGCCGGAGTTCATAATCTCGGCACCGGCGGGCACCGCCTCATCTTCCGGGTCATCCAGCCAACCGTCGGGTAGCGCGACCTTGGCCGGTGAGCCCTGACGTCCGCGGGGCCCCGAGGCGTCGTCGGCCCGGGCGTCAGAACCGGCCCAGGGGGCGAGCAGCTCGCGCAGATCCGGCAGGGAGTTGACCTTGGACAGCTGCGAGCGGACCTCGCCGCCGACCGGGAAACCGCGCAGGTACCACCCAATGTGTTTACGAATATCGCGGCAGGCGTGGGCCTCGCCGTCGTAGTGCGCGAGCAGCTCCGCGTGACGGTAGAGGATCCGCGTGACCTCCCCCAGGGTAGGCTCCTGCGGTACCGGCTCGCCGCGCAGGTGGGCGGAGAGCTCCGCGAAGAGCCAGGGCCGCCCCAGGCAGCCGCGGCCAACGACGACGCCGTCGCAGCCGGTGGCTTCCATCATCGCGGCGGCATCGGAGGCCTTGAAGATGTCGCCGTTGCCCAGCACCGGCACGCCGCTGTCGGCGAGGTGTTCCTTCAGGCGAGCGATCTCCGACCAGTCGGCCTGGCCGGAGTAGCGCTGGGCGGCGGTGCGCCCGTGCAGGGCGACGGCGGCCGCCCCCTCCTCGACGGCGATCCGGCCGGCGTCCAGGTGCGTGTGGTGCTCGCTGTCGATGCCGACGCGCATCTTCACCGTCACCGGGATATCGGTGCCTTCCGTGGCCTTGACGGCGGCGGCGACGATATTGCCGAACAGTCGGCGCTTGTACGGCAGGGCGGACCCGCCCCCGCGGCGGGTGACCTTCGGGACCGGGCAGCCGAAGTTCATGTCGATGTGGTCGGCCAGATCCTCGTCCACGATCATCTTTGCGGCGCGGTAGGTGTATTCCGGATCCACGGTGTAGAGCTGCAGCGAGCGCGGATCTTCGTTCGGGGCGAAGGTAGTCATGTGCATGGTCTTTTCATTGCGTTCGACCAGGGCGCGGGCGGTGACCATCTCGCAGACGTAGAGCCCGGACACGGTGCCGGTGCGGGCGAGCTCCTGCTCGCGGCAGAGCGTGCGGAAAGCCACGTTCGTCACCCCGGCCATCGGGGCGAGGATGACGGGGGAGTCGAGAGAAATAGAACCAATGCGCAAAGTCACGTTCTATATTGTGGACTGTGGGCAGAAACGCTGGCAAACCGGGACGGCGGGTGCACCTGGCTTCACAGTTCTGGCACTGTTGCGGAAAAGGTTGCAAATATTCGCTAATGTGGTGCGTGTAACTAAAACCATGCGGCGTGCGTCATACTCGCGCGCCGCTACAATTACAGGAGGTAAAGATTTGACTGAGCGGATTGGGTATTACCAGGACCTTGTGGTCTCCGCCGAGGAAGCAGCCAAGTACGTTAACAATGGCGACCGAGTCGGCATTTCCGGCTTCACCGGTGCCGGTTACCCGAAGGCACTGCCGACCGCCATCGCTGAGAAGGCCACCAAGGCCCACGAGGCGGGCGAAGAATTCAAGATTGACGTCTTCTCCGGCGCCTCCACCGCCCCGGACTGCGACGGCGTCCTGGCCGAGGCGGACGCCCTGCGCTTCCGCGCTCCGTACAACTCTGACCCGGTGCTGCGCAACAAGGCCAACTCCGGCGAGCTGCTCTACCAGGACGTCCACCTGTCCCACATGGGCCAGCAGGTCGAGGAGGGCTTCTACGGCGACTTCCAGGTAGCCATCATCGAGGTCGTCCGCATTACCGAGGACGGCAACATCGTGCCGTCGTCCGCCGTGGGCAACAACCTCGAGTACATCGAGGCCGCGGACAAGATCATCCTCGAGGTTAACGAGTGGCAGTCGCTGAACCTGGAGGGCATGCACGATATTTACCGCATCGAGAAGCTGCCGAACCGCCAGCCGATCCCGATCACCAAGGTCAGCGACCGCATCGGTGAGACCTACATCGAGGTCCCCAAGGACAAGGTCGTGGCCGTCGTTAAGACCAACGCCCCGGACCGCAACGCCCCCTTCAAGGCCCCGGACGAGACCTCCGAGAAGATCGCCGCGAACTTCATCGACTTCCTCGAGGGCGAGGTTGCCGCCGGCCGCCTGGCTTACGACCAGTTCATCATGCAGTCGGGCGTGGGCAACGTCCCGAACGCCGTGATGGCCGGCCTGCTGGATTCCAAGTTCGAAAACATCCAGGCCTACACCGAGGTCATCCAGGACGGCATGCTGGATCTTATCGACGCCGGCAAGATGACCGTCGCTTCCGCTACCTCCTTCGCGCTGTCCCCGGAGTACGCGGAGAAGATGAACGCCGAGGCCGACCGCTACGCCAAGCACATCGTGCTGCGCCCGCAGCAGGTCTCCAACCACCCGGAGGTCATCCGCCGCGTCGGCCTGATTTCCTCCAACGGCATGATTGAGGCCGATATCTACGGCAACATCAACTCCACCAACGTGGGCGGAACCCGCATCATGAACGGCACCGGCGGCTCCGGCGACTTCACCCGCAACGCCTACATCAGCACCTTCGTGTCCCCGTCTATCGCTAAGGATGGCAAGATCTCCGCCATCGTGCCTTTCGTGGCTCACACCGACCACACCGAGCACGACACCATGGTGATTATCACCGAGTACGGCGTGGCCGACCTGCGCGGCTTGGCCCCGCGCGAGCGCGCCGAGAAGGTCATCGCCGTGGCCCACCCGGATTACCGCCCGGCGCTGGAGGAGTACTTCGAGCGTGCCAAGCAGGGTAAGTTCATCCACACCCCGCACGATCTGAAGTCCGCCTTCGACTTCCAGATCCGCTTCGCCGAGACCGGGGATATGCGTCCCCAGTAAGCGCGCCGACGCTTTTTAGGCAGTTGGTAGCCCTTGAACTGGGCCTTTGGGGTCGAGTTCGGGGGCTATTTTCTTCCTGTCGTGGACTCCTATTAGAATAAGGAACGCATTGGGCCTTTAGCTCAGCTGGTAGAGCTACGGACTTTTAATCCGCAGGTCGAGGGTTCGAGCCCCTCAGGGCCCACGAATTAACACTTCCCCTGGTCGTAATTGACCGGGGGTTTGTTGTATCTGGGCTGGTGGGCGGATTCTAGGGGTCGTGGAAACACTTCCTATGTTTCGGTTGAGTTTATCAGTGCCGCCATTTTCTCGGGGTTGCGTCTTTTAGTGTGGTGTAACGTTTGCTGATGGTGGGCCCCGGAAATAGTGGGGCGGTCACCGTCAGTTAACCTTTCGACACCTCTGATCTTGGCCAGAACTACCGGCAGTCGGTGAAGGTGTGGCGTGATGCATGCGATCGGTTCGTGCCGTTTGTGCAGTTCCCGCCAGCTGCGCAAAAAGGTGTTGTACACCACGAATTCGATCGAGTCACTTAATGCTGAGCTGCGCACAACTACCTGGAACCGGGACCAGTTCCCGAACGATACTGCAGCGCTGAAGACGCTGTGGCTGATGGTGCGCAACATCGAAGACAAACGCGCTGCCACACGCGCGAAGCAAGCCAAGCGCGCCGTTGAGTGCAACGGGTATGTTGAAGCAGCGAAGGCCAATGGCTGGAATAAAGACATCAACCAACTAGCTGTGGCATAACCAGACCGATTCGCGGACTAGCTGTAAACCAAGTCCCCGTACACAAACTATCGGAAACTCTCCGTGAATACGCTGGTATACTGCTTGACACATAAGCTCTCCTACTATCTGGTCGCCAGTGTTCACGCCTCCTGAACACTATCCATGGTCGCTGGCGCGCCCAATTTCATGACATATAAAGAGTATCGAGCGTGACGCATGTTAGTACCATGCATGGTGGAAAAGCATCTGATTTAAGTGGTGATACAGATAATAAACCGACTTATTCATTCGATAGAACTGAAATCTTCCATTTAACCTTTAAAAGATAGGTCTCGGTTAATGCATATATCTAATATTTATCTCGCCTACGTCAAACGCTTCTTTCTAGACAGGCCTGATACAGCAATCCAGGTTTTTGCAGGTGCCAGTTTTGATGAGTAAGAGATTCTCGAGTGGATTGATGAAGGCAAAAAAGTAGACCATGACATTTGGTACGAGGAAATTCCGATAGAGAATCTTCCCCATTCTTTCAGCTCGCCGGGTGAGGTATTAGTTTATTTCGATGGGTGTTCTTTTAACGAAGGGTGGGAACATGATTTCCAGTGGACAGATCCAGTAGGTCGTAGAGCCCTTATCCCCGAAAAGTTTAATGGAGTTGTACGCCCCCAACCTGAGACAGAAGGAGTGCTACGGGAAGACGGATATGTAGGTAATGATTACTATCTGTGGAGAGTTCCTTGCCCGTGGAAAAGCCGCTACCTTTTGGCTCCGTTCCAGGAAAAGAGTAATGTACATTGACTACGGACGTCCGTTTACGGTTTGAGCGTAATTAAATCGTAAAATCATGATGCGAGAAAAGTGACCTTAACTAGAGCAGTTAGTTAAGGTCACTTTTGTTTGTGCTAATGATTTTCATCGATTGGACGAAATGAACCAATGACACAACCTAACCAGCTGGTGCTGGCGCGGGAGTCACGGGGCGCGACTTCCTTGCCCCGTGTGATTGTCACGTCCGGACACTCGTTTGCGCGTGCGCGCTCTAACGTTTTAAGCGCTCTTTGTTGCTCATACTGATACGTGAATGCGCCGGCGTATTGCCTGACACAAGCGGCCTGCTATCTGGTTACCAGTGTTCACGCCCCCTGACCAGCATCTATGGTCGCTGGCGAGCCTATTTTCATGGCACACGCCCGCTAACGCGCGCCACGGCGCCGTTAGTGGGTTCTTTTGTGTCTTGAAAAGCATTGACCCTTAAAGCCCGTTGGGAAGGGCTGGGGTGCCGGCTGCGGGCTCCTAGCTCTTGACCATCTTTTTGATGGCGCGCATGGCCTCATCTAGCTTGTCCTGGGAGATGGTGCCGTCCGCGTTGCGGGCCCCGGCCACGCAGTGGGCGATATGGTCCTCGAGGAGGGCGAGGGAGACGTTTTCCAGGGCAGAGGTGACCGCGGAGATCTGGGTGATGATGTCGATGCAGTACTGGTCTTCGTCGAGCATGCGGTGGATGCCGCGGGTTTGTCCTTCGATCCTGCGCAGCCTGGCCAGGTACTCCTTCTTGGACTCGGCATCCGCGTTGTAGCCGTGTTTATGCGGTGCGTGGCACGAGCAGGCTTCGTGATTTTCGGGCATGACGGTGGTTTTTTCTCCGGGGTAGGACGCGATTTTGTATTGAGTGATTCTTCCAGTATATTTTGAGAAGTCGCGCAAGGGAAAGCGAGAGTTTTCTGCCTTGGGTACCGCGGCAGGCCCCCATCGTCTAGCGGCCTAGGACACTGCCCTTTCACGGCAGCGGCACGGGTTCGAATCCCGTTGGGGGTACGGAGAGGTTTCCATAATTCTAGGGTCCCTCTTTACCACGTACGTTTTTACGTACTGGCCCTGTGGCGCAGTTGGTTAGCGCGCCGCCCTGTCACGGCGGAGGTCGCGGGTTCAAGTCCCGTCAGGGTCGCAGTAGTGCGAAGGGTCGAGGTTTTCCTCGGCCCTTTTTCGCGTTTTTGAGGCGCGGTTTTCCGCTGGTGTCGGGGCGGCAGCAGGCGGGTGGGGCAGGCTTGCCGACGTGTCCTGATGGGCGCCGGTTTTCGCTATGAATATGGATGGCTAGCAGGCGATTTGCCTATGTTTCGGCGTTCTGTGTAGAGTAATAACTCGTGCAAGACAGGGTGCAGGCACCCTGGAATGCCGCAAATTAAATAATGGCCCTGTGGCGCAGTTGGTTAGCGCGCCGCCCTGTCACGGCGGAGGTCGCGGGTTCAAGTCCCGTCAGGGTCGCCAAGGCTACTTTCGTAGTCTTCGGCCAGATAGCTCAGTCGGTAGAGCACACGCCTGAAAAGTGTGGGGTCGCCAGTTCGATCCTGGCTCTGGCCACCAGCAAGGTCCGTTTCCTCTCATGGGAACGGGCCTTTTTGGCATACTGGGGCCATGGATAATTACGCCGTTGCGAACCAGACCGACCGCTCCCAGTACGTCATCACCGTGGACGGCCAGGAGGCCGGCTACGCGCATTACGTGGATGATGCGGACGTGCGCGAGTTCGACCACACGGTCGTCCACCCGGACTTCCAGGGCAAGGGCCTGTCCAAGCCCCTGATCCAGGCGGCGCTGGAAGGCGCCCGGGAGGCCGGCAAGCGCGTGCGGCCGACCTGCTCGGCCGTGGCGCACTTTATCGACAAAAATCCCGCCTACAGGGACTTGCAGGCGGGTAAATAAGCGGGATACTAGCCGGAGGCTAGGCAAGCGGCTGCAGGCCCGTGTGGGGCGCTGCGGCCGTTCGGCGTGCTGGCTAGATGAAGTAGTCGGGGTCGACCAGCTTGATGCGCTCTTCGTGGCGGCGCGGCCGGTTCTTGGCCGGGATGCCGATGGCGCTGTGTTCCGGGGGCACGTCCTTGGTGACTACCGCGTTAGCGCCGACGGCGGAGCCGTGGCCGATAGTGATGGGGCCGAGTACCTTGGCGCCGGCGCCGATGACGACGTTGTCTTCGATGGTGGGGTGGCGTTTGGTCTGGGTGAGCACCTGGCCGCCCAGGGTAACCCCGTGGTAGAGCATCACGCCGTCGCCGATCTCGGCGGTCTCACCGATGACGATTCCCATGCCGTGGTCGATGAAGAAGCGGCGTCCGATGGTGGCGCCGGGGTGGATCTCAATGCCGGTAAAGAAGCGGTTGAGCTGCGCTAAAACGCGGGCCGGGCCCTTCAGGCCGCGCTTCCAGAGCCAGTGGGAGACGCGGTGGGCCCAAATGGCGTGCAGTCCCGAATAGACGATGGCGTTTTCTACGTCGCCGCGGGCAGCGGGGTCGTGGTCGCGGGCGTTAGCTAGGTCTTCGCGGATTCGGCTGAGGAAGTTCATATCCAAAGCGTACTAAAAACCGGTCGCTTAAAAGGCAAGAAAAAGTGCCTGCTTGGCTATACAAGGCTCAAGCAGGCACTTAACGCGTGAAATTAATCTTCGCGGATGTCCTCGTAGAGGATGGTGGAGACGTAGCGCTCACCGAAGTCGCAGACGACGGTGACGATGGTCTTGCCCTCGTTCTCCGGGCGCTGCGCCAGCTCCAGGGCTGCCTTCAGGTTGGCGCCGGTGGAGATACCGCCCAGGATGCCGTCGGCGACGGCCAGCTTGCGGGAGGTCTCCACAGCGTCTTCGTTGCTAATGGCGATGACCTCGTCGACCAGCTTGCGGTCCAGGACCTCCGGGATGAAGTTGGCGCCCAGACCCTGGATCTTGTGCGGGCCGGCCTTGCCCTCGGACAGCAGCGGGGAAGCGGACGGTTCGACGGCCACGGCCTTCAGGTCCGGGTTCTTCTCCTTCAGGAAGCGGCCCGCGCCGGTGATGGTGCCGCCGGTGCCGACGCCCGCGACCAGGATGTCGACGTTGCCGTCGGTGTCGTTCCAGATCTCCGGGCCGGTGGTGTTGTAGTGCACGGTCGGGTTGGCCTCGTTGGCGAACTGGCGAGCCAGGATGGCGCCTTCGTTCTGCTCAATAATCTCGTTGGCCTTGTCGACTGCGCCCTGCATGCCGGCGGCGCCCGGGGTCAGGACGATCTCGGCGCCGTAAGCGCGCAGCAGGACGCGGCGCTCGTTGGACATGGTCTCCGGCATGGTCAGGATGACCTTGTAGCCGCGAGCCGCGCCGACCAGGGCCAGGGCGATGCCGGTGTTGCCGGAGGTGGCTTCCACGATGGTGCCGCCCGGCTTGAGCTCGCCGGAGGCCTCGGCGGCGTCGACGATGGCCTGGCCGATACGGTCCTTGACCGAGTTGGCCGGGTTGAAGGACTCAACCTTAACGAGCACGTCGGCCTTCAGGCCCTCGGTCAGGCGGTTGACGCGAACCAGCGGGGTGCCGCCGATGGTCTCGAGAATGTTGTCGTAGATCTTTGCCATAGGTATTCGGGACTCCTTGTGCAGCTGTTTTCCGATTTACTTTTCCCACCCTACACTAGTTGGCTAGACCGACCAGTACGCAAGAAATAGACCGAGTTTTATTCAGTTGGCCACCGTGCCTACCACGGCAGTTGCCGTAGGGAGGGCGGGTGCTTATACCAGCTGGAGCGCGCCGGCGCTTAGGGCTAACCCCGTCGTCTGTATTTTAAATAGGTGCCGGATTCGTGTTTTATGTGAGTGCTGATTTAGAATTACCCCCGTTAGCCCGTTACAGTTGGGAAACAGTGTTGTAATACACCCGTTCAAAAGGGGCACCCCTGGGTGCACCTTAATGGGTACCCCCGAGTAGGAGTACGTCTTGGAAGCGCACCGAATTAAAGATGACGACGAGGCCGTACGGGCCGCATTGTCTTCCTTGAAGACCGCCACTGGTATCCCGGTGACGATGTACGGCACCTTGCTGCCGGATAATCGCCTGCAGATCACACAGTGGGTCGGCCTGCGCACCCCCGCCCTGCAGAACCTGACTATCGATGCCGGCGTCGGCGTCGGCGGCCGCGTCGTCAAGAGCCGCCGCGCGGTAGGCGTTTCGGATTACCTGCGCGCCAAGACCATCTCCCACGAAAACGACCGGCTCATCCAGGACGAGGGACTGCACTCCATCGTCGCCGTGCCGGTCATCGTCCAGCGCGAAATCCGCGGCGTGCTCTACGTCGGCGTGCACTCGCCGGTCCGCCTGGGCGACAAGGTCATCGAGGAAGTCACCATGACGGCCCGCTGCCTCGAGCAGGATCTGGCCGTGAACTCGGTGCTGCGCCGCACCGACGGCGGCAAGAGCGGTGCCGGCCGCAGCGGGCACGTCATGAACGGTGCGGAGTGGGAGCAGGTCCGTTCCACCCACTCGAAGCTGCGCATGCTGGCCAACCGCGTGGCCGAGGACGATATTCGCAAGGAACTCGAGACCCTGTGCGATCAGATGGTCTCGCCGGTCCGCGTCAAGCAGTCCACCAAGCTTTCTGCCCGCGAGCTCGACGTGCTCTCGTGCGTGGCCCTGGGCCACACGAACGTCGAGGCCGCCGAAGAGATGGGTATTGGCGCCGAAACCGTCAAGTCTTATCTGCGCTCTGTGATGCGTAAACTCGGCGCGCACACCCGCTACGAGGCGGTAAACGCCGCCCGCCGGATCGGCGCTCTGCCCTAAGACGCTGTAAGTTGGTCGGTGTGAAGGACCAATTTATTGTCACCGGTGGCGCCCGCCTGCAGGGTTCTGTGAGGGTAGACGGCGCCAAGAATAGTGTGCTGAAACTGATGGCGGCCGCCCTGCTTGCGGAGGGCCGCACGACGTTGACTAACTGTCCGGAGATTCTCGACGTACCCCTCATGAAGAAGGTTCTTGAGGGGTTGGGCTGCGAGGTCGCTATCGATGGCTCGGTAGTCACCATCGATACCCCGGACCAGCCGCGATCGGACGCCGACTTCGACGCCGTTCGGCAGTTCCGCGCCTCCGTCTGCGTCTTGGGCCCGCTGACCGCGCGCTGCGGCCGGGCAAAGGTCGCCCTCCCCGGCGGTGACGCCATCGGCTCCCGCCCGCTGGACATGCACCAGTCGGGTCTGGAGAAGATGGGTGCCAAGACCCGGATCGAGCACGGCGCCGTCGTCGCCGAGGCGCAGCGCCTCCACGGCGCGAAGATCAAGCTCGACTTCCCCTCGGTCGGCGCCACCGAGAACATCTTGACCGCCGCGGTGCTGGCGGAGGGGACCACGGTTTTAGATAACGCCGCGCGCGAGCCGGAGATCGTGGACCTGTGCAACATGCTCAACTCCATGGGCGCCCACATCAGTGGCGCGGGTACCTCGACCGTGACTATCGAGGGTGTGGACAAGCTTCAGCCCACCGAGCACGAGGTTGTCGGCGACCGTATCGTCGCTGGCACTTGGGCCTACGCTGCGGCCATGACCCGCGGCGACCTGACCGTGGGCGGGATCGCCCCGAAGCACCTGCATCTGCCGCTGGAAAAGCTCAAGTCCGCCGGCGCCGACGTGGAGACCTACGAGACGGGCTTTAGGGTCCGCATGGATGGGCGCCCGAAGGCGGTCAACTTCAATACTCTGCCGTTCCCGGGCTTTCCGACCGACCTGCAGCCGATGGCCATTGGCCTGTCCGCGGTGGCCGAGGGTACGACGATGATCACCGAGAACGTCTTTGAATCCCGCTTCCGCTTTGTCGACGAGATGCTCCGCCTAGGCGCGGACGCGCAAGTCGATGGGCACCACGTCATCGTCCGAGGGCAAGAGCGGTTGTCCTCGACCCACGTCTGGAGCTCGGATATCCGCGCCGGCGCCGGCCTGGTCTTGGCGGGCCTGTGTGCGGACGAGGTCTCCGTGGTCCACGATGTCTTCCACATCGACCGCGGCTATCCGAACTTCGTAGAGAACCTGAACCGACTGGGCGCTCAGGTGGAGCGGACCCAGGAAGAGGAGCGGTACTAGCTTATAAACTCTCATCCGTCGGCACCGGAAAATACCGGTGACCGGCGGATTTGTGTCTTTCTAGGACTGTGTGTAAATTAATCCCAGTCGCCGCGAGGTAGCCGAGAGGTTAACGGGCGGTGACGGTGTTTGACTTTGTTTACGGTTGTGAGTAAGGTTGAA
>NZ_JASTTE010000006.1:0-111574 GCF_055700935.1 Corynebacterium sp. 2571A
AGAGTAGGTTACCGCCGACACCAAACAACAACATATAATTCAATAACCAACAAAGCACCCGGTAGAAACCACCACCATGTTTTTCTACCGGGTGCTTCCGCATGCCCACATGCTGCCAATAACCGCCGGTTGCCTAGTGCGTGTGAAGGCCGAGCCGGGCTAAATTATCGTGGCTAGCCTGGTTGCCTTATGAAATTCGTTCGTCGATGGGGGTGGCGTTGAAGGTGCGCTCGGTGCCGTCGAGCGGGTCGGTGAAACTGAGCTGCGTCGCGGTCAGGTGCATGGGGACGCGGAAGTCCTCGGCGTTCTCCGGGAGGACGTCCGGGTAGATGGGATCGCCCAGGATCGGCGCGCCGGCGGCCCAGAGATGCAGTCTGAGCTGGTGCGTCTTGCCGGTGGTGGGCGCTAACGTATACCGCGCCAATGGTGGCTGCGGCCCATGGATGCCTTCGAGGCCTTGCTTATTGGTGATGGCCTCGACTTTGACCACGCGGGTTTCGGTGTTAGGTTCGCCCTCTTCGATTCGGCCCTGGATTTCGCCCGGGGTCTTCTCCAGCCGGTTGCGCCAGACGCTGCCTGCCCGGATTCCATCGTCGGGGGCGATGGCTTGGTAGACCTTGTGCACCTCTCGCTCGGCGAACATGGTCTGGTAGGCGCCGCGGATCTCGCGACGTTTGGTGAACAACAGGATTCCCGAGGTGAGCCGGTCCAGGCGGTGGGCGGGGGCGAGCTCGTCAATCCCGGTTGTCCGGCGCAGTTGTACGGTCGCGGTCTGCACGATGTGGCGGGCACGGGGCATCGTCGCCATGAACGGTGGCTTGTTGGCCACCAGGAGGTTGTCGTCCTCGTAGACAACGGGGATGTCGTAGGGGACGGGTTCTTCTTCCGCGGGCATGCGGTAGAAGTAGACGTCCTGGCCGGCGCAGAGGATGGAGTGCGGAGTAAGGACCGTGGCATCGCGGAGCACGACGGCGTGGTCGTCGAAGCGGCGCTGGAGTGCGGCGGCATCGTCAGCCGGGTGGCGGTGGCGCTGGCTGGTGATGACGTGGGCGAGGAAGTCCCACGCGGTGATGCCGCCAACCGGTACCCGCACGCGGGTGGGGTTTAGTCCATTTTGTATCCCTAACGGGCTGTATCCCTTCCGATGATGGGCTATCCTTTGTGACATGGACTTTGATGCACTCCTCGCGCCGGCTCTGGAATTTTCCTCCAATGGTATCGGAGCCGTGATTCGCAACGTTTTGGTGGCCTTGTACGAACTGCTGTATCCGGCGAACTCGGATGCGGCGCACGTGACCAAGTAGTTCGGGGCGAGCTCTCCACGTAAGTTGTTATAACCGGCTATAATTGGTGGTGTAAGGCCCACCGGAGAAAGGACTAAAGATCATGGCTAAAGAAGACATTGTTGTCGTTGCAGTAGATGGTTCTGAGGCTTCCCACAACGCCGTTCGGTGGGCGGCTAACACCGCCACCAAGCGCGGCATCCCGCTGCGGATCGCCTCCAGCTACACCATGCCGCAGTTCCTCTACGCCGAGGGCATGGTTCCGCCGAAGGAGCTCTACGACGACCTGCAGAACGAGACCCTGGAAAAGATCGAGGAAGCTCGCGCCATCGCGCACGAGTCCTTCCCCGACCTGAAGATCGGCCACACCGTGGCCGAGGGCTCCCCCATCGATATGCTGCTGGAGATGTCGCACGACGTCACTATGATCGTCATGGGCTCCCGCGGCATGGGCGGTCTGTCCGGCATGGTGATGGGCTCGGTCTCCGCCTCCGTGGTCTCCCACGCCGCCTGCCCGGTGGTTGTCGTGCGTGATGACAACGCGGTCAACGAGGCCAACAAGTACGGCCCGGTCGTCGTCGGTGTGGATGGCTCCGAGGTCTCCCAGAAGGCCACCGAGTACGCCTTCCAGGAAGCCAACGCCCGCTCCTCCGAGCTGGTCGCCGTGCACACCTGGATGGACATGCAGGTCCAGGCTTCCCTGGCCGGCCTGTCCGCCGCACAGGCCGAGTGGGCAGACGTGGAGAAGGAGCAGGGCGAGCTGCTGGCTGAGCGCCTGTCCTCCTTCCAGGAGAAGTACCCGGACGTGCCGGTCAAGAAGGTCATCGCCCGCGACCGTCCGGTCCGCGCCCTGTCGGACAACTCCGAGGGCGCCCAGCTGCTGGTAGTCGGCTCCCACGGCCGCGGCGGCTTCAAGGGGATGCTGCTGGGCTCGACCTCCCGCGCGCTGCTGCAGTCCGCGCCGTGCCCGATGATGGTCGTGCGCCCGGACTCTGAGTAGTCAGGATAGGCAAGGCCGCTCGGGTTTTCCGGCCGGCCGGGAAGCCTAGGCAAAAGCTATCAAGCCATAGAGGCCCGAAATTATGACAGGGCATCTGTGGCTTTTTGCTGTTTTAACGGGCACAATGGGAAGTAGGTGGGCAACAGTGTGGGCCCGCCCACGGTAAATGACGAAGTCAAGCGTTCTTTTGGAGGGAATATTATGGGACTGGGACTGGGCTTTTTTATGTCCATCATCGTCGGTATCATTGCCGGCTGGCTGGCAGAAAAGATTATGAAGAAGGATCACGGGCTGGTCACTAACCTGATCGTCGGTGTCATTGGTGGTCTGATTGGTGGCGGCATCCTGTCGCTGATTAACCAGGGCAACCCGAGCAACATCTTCCTGCAGATTATTACCGCCACCGCCGGTGCTTGCATCCTGCTGTGGATCGTCGGCATGATCCGCGGGGGCAGCAAGAAGGAATAATCCAAATTCGCATACAAACCGGTTCGTCTATATTGTGTAGATGAACCGGTTTTTGTTTGTGGAAAGGATAGCCGTGGCAGAAAAGAAATCGCGTCGGAACCGTCCGAGCCCGCGCAATCGACTTCTCGACTCCGCCACCCGCCTGTTTACTACGGAAGGTATTCGGGTCATCGGAATCGACCGCATCCTCCGGGAGGCGGACGTTGCTAAGGCATCCTTGTATTCCCTCTTCGGTTCCAAGGACGCGCTCGTTATCGCCTACCTGGAAAACCTTGACGAGCAGTATCGCGCGGAGTGGCACGAGCGCACCGCTAACGCCAAGGACCCGCAGGAGAAGATCCTGGCCTTCTACGACATGGCCATCGAGCAGGAACCCGCGAAGGAATTCCGCGGCTCCCACTTCCTCAACGCCGCCGGCGAGTACCCGCGCCCGGAGACGGAGTCCGAGCACGGCATCGTCGCGGCCTGTCTGGAGCACCGCCGCTGGATGCATTCCACCATGACCGCCCTGCTCAATGAGAAGAACGGCTACCCCTCGGACGCGCAGGCCAGCCAGCTGCTCATCTTCCTCGACGGCGGGCTTGCCGGGGCCCGCCTCGAGCGCGACGTCGCTTCGCTCAAGACCGCCCGCAACTTGGCCCAGGAAATGCTCTCGGCCCCGCCGGCGGACTACTCCATCTAGGCTTTCTCGCTAGGCCCCTTCCCCGGGGCCTTTTTCATCGTCTTCCTCGGTGGCCTTGGCCTCTAGCGGTTCCGCGTTGCTGGCGGTGGCTGCACCGGCTGCCGATGCCCCCTGCTGCCCGTCGGCCTCCTCCCGCGCGGCGCGGCGCTCCGCCATGAGCTCGCGGCTGGCCTGCTGCTGCATCTTGCGCCGGGCCTGCTTCTTTTCCTTTTCTTCCTTCTTCTCGGCACGGCTTAGTTTGTTCTTCCGGTTGGCCCGGAAGTCCTTCCAGCTCTGGCGGCGCAACTCGTGGACGTCGGTGCCCAGCGGCATCCGGCGCCGCAGGAAGACCTCAAAGACAAGGGTTTGGCACAGGGTGAACAGGTTCGTGCAGGCCCAGTACAAGATGATGGCCACCGGGATGGGGGCGGTCATGGCCAAGTGCCAGAGCATAAAGGGCACGAACGGGATGATGAGCACCACGAAGTAGAACATGCGCCGCGGCACCTTCTGGTCGAACTGCGTGGTCAAGAACGCGCGGTAGCCGGTGATCATCATGTTCACGGTGGTAAAGATGAGGGCGGCGATAAGCCACGGCATGATGACGTGGCGGACCTCTTCGCCGGTGATGCCGAGTTCCGCGGCCCAGTCGTGCGGCATCGACACGAAGGCCGGCAGCGGGATGCCCATGAACGTCGTCTCGCGGAAGGCCTCGACCTCAGCGGCGCTGAGCAGGCCCACGGTATCGCCCGTCGACGGCCGCGCCATGCGCAGCACCACCTGGTACAGGCCCAGGAAGAAGGGCATCATGATAAGCGGCGGGATGCAGCCGATGAGCGGCCGGTAGTTGAACTTCTTGTTCAGCTCCTCGGTCTCGACCTGGAGGGCCTTGAACTCCTCGATGGTGGTGGCTTCCTCCGTGCGGCGTTCGATGTCGCGCTTGGTCGGGCGCATGAGCGCGCCGGTGCGCCCCATCTTCACCGAGGACCAGGACAGCGGCGCGATCAGCCCGCGGATGGTGAGGACGAGCAGTACGATGGAGACTAACCACGCGGTCTGGTCATCCAGGAAACTGTGGGTGATGAAGTGCCACAGCTTCATGATGCCGGACACGGGGTACATGAAGATAGTCAGCATGCGCGCAGGCCTTTCCGCAGTCTCTGGTGAATGAGGCAGATCCAGCCTACAGCCGCTACACTATTGCGCATGAATCACACGCGCCCCAGCTGGCAGCAGGTTATGGGAGAAATCTTTATGACCGTCGGGGTGCTGCTACTGTTGTTCGCCTTCTACGAGGCGTATTGGACGAACCTGAAATCCGCCGAACTGCAGGACGAGGCCAACCAGAAACTGGAGCAGCGCTGGAACGAACGCACCAACCCGCGCGGGAAGCTTCACCCCGAGCTGGGCGAGGCCTTTGCCCGGATGTATATCCCCAGCTTCGGCTCCGACTATCACTTCGCCATCTTGGAGGGCACCGACGAGGACGACCTGCTCAAGGGCCCGGGGCGCTACGTCGATAGCCAGATGCCGGGCGACAACGGCAACTTCGCCGTGGCTGGCCACCGCGTGGGCAAGGGCGCGCCCTTCAATGACCTGGGCAAGCTGGAAACCTGCGACGCCATCGTCATCGAAACACAGGGCGAGTGGGTGACCTACCGGGTGCTACCCATCGACGGGCAGCCGGCGGACTGCTTCACGCCGGAACAACAGGAAAAGATCTACGGCGGCCCTTATGCCGGGGCGCCCGGCCGCCACATCACGCTGCCCGGGGACATCGGGGTCATCGCGCCCATCCCCGGGATGGCCGCCGGCGGGCCGGAGCCCAGCGAGGCCCTGCTGACGCTGACCACCTGCCACCCGCAGTTCTCCAACGCGGAGCGAATGATCGTGCACGCGATGAAAGTAGACTCAAGCCCGACGCGCCCGGCCGCGATGGAGGAGGATTAGAAACCATGTACCGAGCACTCTGGAACCTCTTGCCGGGGCCTAGCCCCGTGAAGGTGCTGCTGGCTATCGCCATCGCCGTGGGCGTGTTCTTCCTCCTCATGGAGTTCGTCTTCCCGGCCATCTCCCCGTTGATGCCGTACAACGACGTCGCTGTTTAGGCCCGCCGAGCCGCCTAGAGCCCGAGGTTGGCAATCGCCTCCCGGGCGATGGACTCGGCCTTGACGGTCTGCAGCTGGTTGGTCCAGACTGCCACCGCGTGATTGTCCTTCTGCACCGCGAAGACCGCCTGGTCGCCCAGGACCCCGCGGCCGCCGGACCAGCCGTCGAACTCGGCGAGCTCCGTGGCATCGACGGGCGCGGCCCAGTCCACGACGTCCATGGCGGCGTCGCGGTCGGGCATCTCGCGGACGATGACGGTGGCCTGCGGGTCCTCTGGGTAGGACCAGAACACGCAGGCAGGCGTGCTAAACCGGGGGTCGATGGCCTGATCGGTCAGGCGCTGGCCGTTGGTTTCCGCCAGCCACTGGCCGTCCAGGTAGGGGCACTGCCCGGGCTCGGTTGCCTCGGCCGTGGCGTCCACCGGCAGGCCGTCGCCGGGCTGCTCGGCCGCTGCGTCTTCCGGGGCGGTGTCGCCGGCGCTGGCGGGCTGCTCGGCGGCGGGCTGGGCCGGGTTGTCGCTCTCGGGCGCGTCGCTGGCCTCGCTGCAGGCCGCGAGGCCAAGCGCCACGGTGAGCACGGCGGGAAGTAGGCTTTTGGGCATGAGTACCAGTCTAGAGCACCCGTCCGCGGAGAACCTGAGCGATGCGGATGTCCTGCGCAACGGCATCCACATCCTCACCGCCACCTTGTTGGTGATCGCCATCTTCGCCTCCGTGCGGATGCCGCTAGGCGACGCCGCCGCGAACCTCGTGCTGCTGTCTGCCTTCGCCGCCGTCTACTTCGCTGGTTCCATCTACATGCACCTTTGGCCGTTCACGGTCAAGCTCTTATGGCTGGCCGCGCTGACCGCCCTGTGGGTGCTGGACCTGACCATCGCCCCGGCGGGTATCTACCTGGTCTTTAGCCTGTTCTTCCTCTACTTGCGCGTGCTGTCGATGTTCTGGGGCGTCATCATGGTGATAGTCGCCGGGGTGATCTCCGTGGTCGTGCAGATCCCGGACGGCCTGACCTTCGGCGGCGTGATGGGCCCGGGGGTCTCCGCGGTGGTCACCATCGCCATTTACTACGCCTTCGACACGCTCCACCGCATCAACCTGGAGCGCGAGGAGCTCATCGCCGAGCTCGTCGAAACCCGCGCGCAGCTGGCCCAGACGGAGCGCGAGGCCGGCATCAGCGCGGAGCGCCAGCGGATCGCCCACGAAATCCACGACACGCTGGCCCAGGGGCTGTCCTCCATCCAGATGCTGCTGCACGCCGCGCAGCGCGACATCGCTAGCGAGGACCCCGCGCGGGCCAGCCAGCGCATGGATCTGGCGCGCTCGACCGCGGCCGAGAACCTCAAGGAGGCCCGTGCCATGATTGCCGCGCTGCAGCCGGCCGGCCTGTCGGAGACCTCCCTGGCGGGTGCTTTAGAGCGCATGGCCGAGGGCTACGCCGCCACCGGGGAGCTGGAGATGGAGGTCGAGACCGACGGCGAGCCCCGCCAGCTGCCCATGAAGGTCGAGGCCGCGCTGCTACGCATCGCCCAGGGCGCGGCGGGCAACGTCGTTAAGCACGCGCACGCCACCAAGGCGCGCGTGACCGTGACCTACGAGGACGACGAAGTGCGCCTGGACGTGGTGGACAACGGGCGCGGCTTCGACCCGGAGGAGGTCCGCGACCGGCCGGCCGGGCTGGGGCATATCGGGCTCAGCGCCCTCCAGCGCCGCGCGGAGGAGCTCGGCGGGACGATCTCGGTGGAATCCACGCCTGGGTGCGGCACGGCTGTATCTGTTAGCGTTCCCTTGGTAGATTAAACTTTCGGAGGATACGTGTTTCCACAAAAAGGAGAGGCTCCACGTGATTAGGGTTCTGCTAGCTGACGACCACGAAATCGTCCGACTAGGGCTGCGCGCCGTGCTCGAGGAGGCCGACGACATCGAGGTGGTCGGGGAGGTGGCCACGGCCGAGGCCGCGATCTCGGCGGCCCAGGCCGGCGGCATCGACGTGCTGCTGATGGACCTGCGCTTTGGCGCGGGCGTGGAAGGCACCCGGGTGATGGGCGGGGCGGAGGCCACCGCCGCCATCCGCTCCCACATGGAGCACCCGCCCAAGGTGCTGGTCGTGACCAATTACGACACGGACGCGGACATCCTGGGCGCCATCGAGGCCGGCGCGCTCGGCTACCTGCTCAAGGACGCCCCGCCGGCGGAGCTGCTCGCCGCGGTGCGTTCGGCCGCGGACGGGGACTCGGCCCTGTCGCCCATGGTCGCCGACCGCCTGATGACGCGCGTGCGCACCCCGCGCACCTCGCTGACCCCGCGCGAGCTGGAGGTGCTCAAGCTGGTGGCCGCCGGCGCCTCGAACCGCCAGATCGGCCAGGATCTTATGCTCTCGGAGGCCACCGTGAAGTCCCACCTCGTGCACATCTACGACAAGCTGGGCGTGCGCTCGCGCACCTCGGCCGTCGCCGCCGCCCGCGAGCAGGGCGTGCTCTAGCCCGCCCCGCGCGCGGGCGCAGACGGCGTGAAACCCCGATCCTGCAGGTAGATGCTGGGATCCGGGGTTTTGCTCTGGGCTTAGTGAAGCCGCGTTTTAGGCGGTGGTGAGGCGCTGCTGGATGTCGTAGGTGACGCCGTCGATGTCGGTGTTGATCGACGAGTGCGCGCGGCGGCGCTGATCGGCGGTCATGAACTCCGCGTTGTCGGTGGCCGCGTCGAGCTCGTCGAGGCGGTCGCGCACGTCGCGCTTGAAGCCGGCCGGCAGGTCGGTGCCCTCCAGGGAGTTGCGGATGCCCTGGGTGCGAGCCTTGAGGGAGGCGCCGTGGCCGGCGAAAGAGGCGAGCTGGTCGCGGGAGACGCCCGCCTTCTTGGCCTGGCGCTTCTCGTTGTTTTCGCGCAGCGCCACCAGGCCGCGGTAGGCCAGCGGCAGCAGCAGCGGGACGGCCGCGCGGGCGGCGCCGGCGTAGCGCTTGACGTTGTCGGAGTTAAAGCGGCCGGCCTTGAGCTTCTCTAGCTCCTGCTTGGCCATCTTCTGTTCGTGCTTGCGACGCTTCTTCAGGCCCTTTTCTTCCGACTTCAGCAAGTTCTTTTCCTGCTTGGCCAGCAGCTTCTGCTGGCGACGCTCCGCCTTGGAGGCCTCCTTGACCTCAGCCCGGGCGCGGGCCTTGGCGGCCTTGGCTTCTGCCTTGGCTTGGGCGCGGAGCTTACGAACTTTCTTGAGCAGGCTCATGACTTTAGTCCTCACTGTGGTTGAAGGTCGTTGTCTTGGGAACTATTTGTTTGCAATGTAGTGCTGCATTCAACATTACCTGTCCTAGTCTATTAAGCTCGGGCGGGTGAGCGATTGGTTGACGGCGTCGGATCTGGTGGGGTGCCAGTACCGGCGGGTTCAGGCCCGGCGCTTCCCCGAAATCCCCGCCCCCGCCTCCGCCGCCGCGCGGGCCGACAGGCTGCGCGCCGCCCGCGAGGCCGTCGCCGAACAGCTGCCCCAGCAGGGCAAAAAGGTCCGCCGTAAGGACTTAGGGCCCCTGCCGGCTGACGATGCCACCTCCCGCGCCGCCGCCACCCAGCGCGCCCTTAGTGGCGCGCACACCCACATCACCGGCGGCGTGCTCATCGCCGAGGGGGTAGCCGTCAACGTGGACCTCTTGTTGCGCACCCCGGACGGGGTCGTCCCGGTGCTGGTCTCCAACCACCGTGTGGCGCGGAAAAAGCCCGGCAGGACGCTGCCGGGCGTGCCCACCCATCGGCTCGGGCTCAGCCGCCCCCTGCCGCTGCCGTACCAGGCGCGCCACCACGTGGCCGACGGCTACCGGTTGGCCATCGCGGAGCGGGCACTCGGCGAGCAGTACGCGGGCCGGGCGGGGATCATCGGCCAGGACCGCCAGCTGACCTTTTTCACCGAAACGCAGCGCTACCAGGCCGCGCTGGATACCGCCCTGGCCCGCCCGCTGCCGCAGGCGCCGCGCCGGGTCAAAGAGTGCGCCAGCTGCCGGTTCTGGCCCATCTGCGAGCCGGAGCTGGCCGCCGTCGACGACATCAGCCTGTTCTTGCCCGGCGACAAGGCCGACCCGTACCGCGAGCAGGGCATCGACAGCGTCCAAGCGCTTATCGATGCCGACTATTACCCGGCCTCCCAGCTGGCCGCCGCGTGGCGGGAGGGGATAACGCTGCTGGCCCGCGACGCGCCCGCCATCCCCCGCGCCGACGTGGAGGTCGACGTGGACATGGAGGCCTACCTGGACCAGGGAGCCTACCTCTGGGGTGCGTGGTACGCCGGCGACTACCATCCCTTCGTGACCTGGGAGCCGCTCGGCGGGCGCGCCGAGGCGCACAACTTCGCCGCGTTCTGGGACTGGCTGATGGGTATTCGCGCGTCTGCTCACGCGGCCGGCAAGACTTTCGCGGCCTATTGCTACTCCGCGCACGGCGAGAACCACTGGATGCGCATGTCCGCCAAGCGCTTCGGGCAGCCCGCCTTAGCTGAGGTGGAAAGCTTCCTGAGCTCCCCCGAGTGGGTCGATGTCTTCGCCCACGTCAAGGCCCACTTCCTCGGCCCTTCCGGGCTGGGGCTCAAGGTCGTGGCCCCGCACGCGGGCTTTGCCTGGCGGCAGGGCGATTTCGCCGGGGAGGAATCCGTGACCGCGCGCCGGGAGGCTTTGCGCGGGAATACCGCCGTGCGCGAGGCGCTGCTGACGTACAACGCGGACGATGTGCGCGCCACCCGCGCGGTCCGCGACTGGATGAGCGCGGGCGCGCCGGGCGTTAGATACCTCCAAAAACCGCCAGCAGCAGCGCCAGGGTCACCAGACCGGCGGTGATCTGCCCCCACTGGGACTCGGTCTCCGGCGCCGGGCCCTCGGCCTGCTTCATCAGCACGGCCTTCTGCGCCTTGACCGCGCGGATCATGAACACGGGGAAGGCGGCCAGCGGGATGATGCACAGCACCGAGGAGAAGACCGCCAGCCAGGATTTTTGCGTAATCAGCCAGATGATGAGCCCGCCGTTAATCAGCGTCGAGCGGAACAGGCCGCCGCGGTTCATCTCCTTCAGGCCGGCGCGCACGGCCGAGGGCCCGCCGCCCATCGTCGTGGGCATGATGTAGCTGAGCACACCGATGAGCAGCTGGCCGGCGAAGCCGATGAGCAGCGGCAGCGTCGGCAGCGGCTCCGGGTCGCCGCTGATAAAGACCTGGACGGCCAGGTAGACGATGGTCAACGCCAGCCACGTCACCGCCGCCAGCACGGAGACCGCCGGGTAGCTGACCCGGTCGCGCGGCTCGGCTAGCACGGCGCTGACGTTGCGCAGCCACTGCTGGAGGCTGGCCAGCCAACCGGCGGCGTAGACCACCAGGCCCGCACCGGTCAGCCACGCGAGGCTGCTGAGCGCGCCCGCGATGGTCACAGCGGTGCCCACCGCGAGGAGGGCAAGCGTCGGGTTCATCCGCGTGGTGATGCCCTTAGTCCGCCACATGGTGGGGAAAAGCACCGTCAGGCTGGCCGCGGCGGCCAGGCCGATGAAACCGCCGATGTTGGCCACCACGTGCGCGGTCAACAACCGCCCGTACCAGGGCTCGGATAGGCCCATGGACAAGATGGCGCCGAAGAAGGCTCCGACGGGCAGGCACAGCGCCGAGCCGATGTAGCCCAAGATGATGGGGCGGAAGCGCTTGGCGCTGTCGACTCCGCGCCACTGCTGGGTCAGGCTGGCGCCGTGCCAGATCAGCATGGCGCCGACGATGAGCGCGCCCAGCTGCGTGAGGATGAAATGCAGGTCCCAGATGTCGTCGAGGGCCTGGCCGATGATGGCCAGAACCACGCCCGCGTTGAGGATGTAGATCCGCCGCAGCTGGTTCGGGCGGGCGGACTCGGGAAGCCGGGCCTGGACGAATTTCTCGGTCAGGTACTGCGACCAGACGACGATGTTGTTGGTCACCACCCCCAGCGTGAACAGGTGGATGAGCACCCAGCGGTAGTTGGGGATGAGGGTGTGCACCGCCCCGGCCAGGATGAAGACCATCATCCACAGCGTGATTGGCTTGCTAGCACGGCGGTGCCAGCTCTTCCCCGACCACTTCTTGTTGGGTATTTTCTCCATAATTTCCCTAGTTTATCCCACTGCGCGCCGCTTCAGAGTTGCGGCGATGGCGATAAGGATCACGGAAACCAGCACGTAGAAGCCCACGAAGGTAGCCCAGCTGAACGCCCCGAACAGCGTTCCCGCGAAAGCGCCCAGCACCGAGGAACCGAAGTAGTAGCAGAATACGTACATGCTGGAGGCCTCCGCCCGGTCGTGGTTAGCCACGGCGCCGACCCAGCCGCTGGCCGTGGAGTGCGCGGCGAAAAAACCCACGGTCAGCAGCAGCATGCCGGCGATCGTTGCCACCAGGGGCCCGAGCGTGAGCGCGATGCCGACGCCGAAGAGTACGCACGCGCCCAGCAGGGTGGTCCCCCGGCCGTGCTCGGCCGCTAGCTTGCCGGCCTGGGCAGACGACCAGGTGCCGAAGAGGTAAAGCAGGAAGACGAAGCTGACCAGCGCCTGTGGCAGCCCGAAGGTCTCGATGAGCCGGAAAGAAATGAAGTTGTAGACGGAGACAAAAGACCCCATCGCCAGCAGGGCGACCAAGAAAAGCAGGCCCAGCTCCTTAGTGCGCCAGTGTTCGAGCATGGCGGCGAATTCGCGCCGGGGGTTGAGGGTCTTGGCCGTGAAGTTGTGCTGCTTGGGCAGCAGATACGCCGCCGCGACGGCGAAGAGGAAGGACACCAGCGCGGAACCGCCCAGCGCCCAGCGCCACGAGGTCAGTTCCAGCAGGCCGGCGGGGATAAGGCGTCCCATCAGGCCGCCGATGGAGGTGCCGGCGATATACAGGCCCATCGCCCGCGGCAGCGCGCGGGCGTCGAGCTCCTCCGAGAGCCAGGCCATCGCCACCGCGGGCGCGCCGGCCATGAGGGCGCCCTGGACGGCGCGCAGCCCGATGAGCAGCGCGGGGCTGGACGCCCACGGCACCGCGAAGCCCACCAGCGTGGCCGCCAGGCAGGAGACCAGGATGACGCGCCCGCGGCCGAAGCGCTCGGAGAGGATGGAGGCGGGCACCACGCACACGGCCAGTGCGCCGGTTGCCGCGGAGACCGTCAGCGCGGCCGCCGTGGAGCTCAAGCCCACCTCGCTGACCAGCTCCGGCAAAATGGCCTGGGTGGAATACAGGCAGGAAAAGACCGCCAGCCCGACGCAGAGCATGGCGATGGTGGCGCGGGTATTTCGGGGCATGGCTCTCGGCATATTCTCAGCATGCCCGCGCGGGGTCCATGTGTAAAATGTGGGAAATGACGGGGCTTGATACACTTTCTGCATGAACGTGGATGACCTGCGCGGTTTCATCACCACCGCGGAGACCGGCGCCGTCGGGGCGGCCGCCGATCTGCTGGGAATTAGCCAACCCACCCTCAGCCGGCGCATCCAACGGGTGGAAAGGGCCGCTGGCGCGAGCCTCTTCGACCGGGCCGGCCACCGCGTGGTGCTCAACAGCCGGGGCGCGGGCTTGTTGCCCCACGCCCGCACAGCCCTGGCGGAGCTTTCCCGTGGGGTCGCGGAAGTCGCCCGCCTGATGGACCCCGACCGGGGCACGGTGCGCCTGGATTTCATGCACTCGCTGGGCACCTGGATGGTCCCCGACCTTCTGCGCACCTACCGCGCGCGCTACCCGCACGTTCAGTTCCAGCTCCACCAGGGGGCCGCCCAAGAGCTGGTCGACCGCGTCCTGGCCGGGGAAGCCGACCTCGCGCTCGTGGGCCCGCGCCCGCTCGATACCGCCCCGCACGCGCTGAGCTGGGCGCTGCTCGAGCGCCAGCGCCTAGGCATCGCCGTGCCCGCCGACCACTGGGCGGGTAACGCCGATACCGTCACGATGGCGCAGTTCGACGGCGAGCCCTTCATCGGCATGCTGCCGGGCTACGGGACCCGCATGCTCCTAGACGACCTCGCCGCCGCGGCCGGCGTCACCCCGCGCTTCGTCTTCGAGTCGATGGAGCTGACCACCGTCGCCGGACTCGTCGAAGCCGGCCTGGGCAGCGCCCTATTGCCGCTGGAAGACCCGTACCTGCAAGCCCGCAACGTCATCCCCCTGGACCCGCCGGCCTACCGCGAGCTCGGCCTGGTGTGGCGCCCCGGCGACGACGCCCCGGCCGTCGCCCAGTTCCGCGACTTCATCTGCGGCTCCATCCGCAGTTCCATCCGCGGCTCCGACGGGCTTCACGGGCCCGGGGAAATATCGCCCTCTGCGTAAATCCGGCGGGCCCGTCCTGGGGAAAGCGCAGACCCGGCGATAGAGGTCGATTTTTTATCGCCTAGTCCTTGAATTATCGACTTTTGCGCCCGAGAGCCAACGTTGACCTGGGGAAACGCGAATACCCGGCGGCAGGGGTCGATATTTCCCGCACATCCCGCGGGATCGAAAAAGGGCCGAGCCCCGCGCGGGGGCCGGCCCTTTAGCTAGGAACGCTGGAAAGCGCTGAGTTGCTTCTCTTACTTCTCAGCGGCAGCCAGGCGCTCGGCGACGTCGTCCCAGTTGACGACGTTCCAGAAGGCCTTGACGTAGTCGGCCTTCACGTTCTTGTACTGCAGGTAGTATGCGTGCTCCCACATATCCAGCATCAGCAGCGGGGTGAAGTTAACGGAAACGTTGCCCTGCTGGTCGGTCAGCTGCTCGATGATGAGCTTGCCGGCGATGTGGTCGTAACCGAGTACGGCCCAGCCGGAGCCCTGCAGGCTGGTAGCAGCGCCAGCGAAGTGAGCCTGGAACTTCTCGAAGGAACCGAAGTCGCGCTCGATGGCCTGAGCCAGCTCGCCGGTCGGCTGGCCGCCGCCGTTCGGGGACATGTTCTTCCAGAAGATGGAGTGGTTGGTGTGGCCACCCAGGTTGAAAGCCAGGTTCTTGGACAGGGCGCGGATGCGGTCAGCGTTAGCCTCGCCGTTGCGCTCGGCCTCGAGAGCCTCGAGAGCAGCGTTAGCGCCCTGCACGTAGGTGTTGTGGTGCTTGTCGTGGTGCAGCTGCATAATCTCGGCGGAGATGTGCGGCTCCAGGGCGTCGTAGTCGTACGGCAGGTCGGGAAGTTCGTAAACAGCCATGATTATAATCCTTTCGTTGGGTACGGGCCCCATAATAGGCTGGTTTGTAGATTTCGCAACGAAATTCTTGCAAAAATCTATAAACCCGCAGTACAACGTCAAAATTATCCGTTGAGATTGCCCCGAAATTAATCCGGAAAGGAACTAAACCATGTCGTGGTTGTTTGGACCGGCGCCGAAGATTGTTGACGCACAAGAAACCCTGCCGGGTCGCGCAGAGCCGGTGCTTCCCGAGCCGCAACCGCACGCCGTCCTCGGTACACCCATTACCGGCCCGTGGAAGGAGGGGCAGCGCTGCCTCCTGCTGGGCATCGGCTGTTTTTGGGGCGCGGAGAAGATGTACTGGGAAACCGACGGGGTGGAGGCCACCTCGGTCGGTTACGCCGGCGGTAATACCCCGAACCCGACCTACTACGAGGTCTGCCGCGGCCTGACCAACCACGCCGAGGTCGTCGAGGTCACCTACGACCCGCAGCGGGTCAGCCTGGAAGACCTGGTGGTCAAGGCTTTGGAGGCACACGACCCGACGCAGGGCTACCGCCAGGGCAACGACGTCGGCACCCAGTACCGCTCGGCGTTCTACCCGCGCACGCAGGAGGACAAGGAGGTCATCGAGAAGCTGGTCGAGCGTTACGCGGACAAGCTGGCCGACCACGGCTTCGGGGAGACCACCACCGAGGTAAAACTGCTGGGCGATACCCCGTCCGGCCAGTACTACCTGGCCGAGGACGAGCACCAGCAGTACCTGGCCAAGAACCCGAACGGCTACTGCCCGCACCACAGTACCGGTGTGAAGTGCGGCTAGCGCGCTTTAACGTGGGGGCGAAGACTTAGGCGTCGCGGCGGATGAATTCCTCCATCCGGCGCGCGCGGCTGGGCGTGAGAGCTACGCGGGACTGCGAGCCCAGCACGCTGTCCCAGTACCAGAACATCTCCGAGAAATAATTGTGCCCGTGCCCGCCCGGCACGTTGAGCGAGTTGATCTGGTCGAGGCCAATCTGCCAGAAGGTGATAAACGGCGCCCAGAACATCTCCTTGAAGGTGTCGGCATACGCCGTGTCCGGCTGCGGCTCGTGGATCCACCCCGGCCGCCGGAAGGCCAGCGCCTTGTCCCACCACACGATGGCGTCGGAAGCGTGCTGGGCGATGAGCACGCGCGGGCGCTGCCAGGTCTGCGGGTAGCTGTGGCCGAAGGCGTCGTGGCGGGTGTGCGGGGTGGCCGCGGCGAAGCGGATATGCTTGCCGCCGTCGATGACCGGCACGCGCTCCAGGGAGCCGGGATCGCGCTGGAGCTCGGAGGTAAACCGGGTCATGCGCGGCGGGCCGGAAAAGACCGCGCCCTCGCAGGCGGCGAGCAGATCCTCTACGGACTCGAAGTTGTCCAGGATGGCGTAGGCCCCCAGGGACTCGCCGGCGAAGTAGAGCCGCGGGCGGTCGCCCTCCGGCAGGTCTTCCAGGCGGTGCTTGACCGCCGTGATGAGCTCCCAGGCGGCCCGCACGGGCCCGTCTGGATCCACGACGTAGGAAAACACGCTAGCCAGCACGTCGTATTGCAGGGTGACCGTGGCGCAGTTACCGCGGGTGAGGAACTCATAAGAGCAGGTGGACCAGTTGTTGAGCCAGCCGGAGCCGGCGGGCATCTGGATGACAATCGTGTTGCGCCAGAACGCGCCGGTGCGCTCCATCTCCGCGATGACCTGGCGGGCGGCGTTGCGGATGGAACGGCCCGGCACCAGCCCGGCGTAGATGCGGATCGGCTCGTGGGCGCGTTGGCAGTCCATGGCCGCCTTGATGTCGTCCCCGCGGGGCCCGCTAGACAGGAAGGAGCGCCCCTGCAGCCCGACGGCCGTCCACGGCTCATAAGACCACGGCGAGCCGGAGCGCTCCGGCTCCCAGGGCATGGTGGAGCCGGGGAAGACCGTCCGGTTGAGCTCCTGGGCGCGGGCGGTCACGGTGCGGATCCAGGTCCTAAACAGCACGCGGTTGGACAAGACGAAGACCACCGCCGCCAGGCCGGCCGCGCCCAGCGGCCAGGCCACCAGCGCCGGCAGCCAGCGCCGCAGCCCCTTGGATAGCTGGTCGACGGAGGCCTGCACCGCCTCGCCCAGAAGCAGCAGGCTGCCGTAGCCCAGGGTGCCCACGACGGTGCCGGCTAGGGCCTGGACCGGGCCGCGGTCGTTGTTCTTGTCCACCAGAGCCGCCTGCTTGCGCTGGTTGCGCACCGATAGCGCGGTCATGCCCGCCGTCACCGCCGCCAGCCCCAACGCGATCCGATGCCGGTACTGGTAGGTCAGCCGGTCCTGCGGGCGCTTGCCGATGGAGCGCAGGAATTCCTTCGCTACATAAGCCGCGGTCGCGCCCGCCCAGTGGCCGGCCGCCTGCCCGATGGCCACGTTCGCGGCGGTCACCCACCACGGCCGCGGCAGCAGCGAGGGCGAGATGGCCGCCCACGTGGCCAACTCCGCTCCCAGGATCCCGCCGGCCATGTTCTGCGGCAGCCGGCGCCGCCCGGTCATGCGCACCCCCGGCGTGAGATCGCTCAAGACCTCGAGCGAGAAGATGCCCGCGTGCAGGGCACCGCTGGCAAAGCGGTAGCCCGTGCGCCGGAGGAAGCGTTTCATGCCTGCCATCATTGCAGAACCTCGGCCCCTCTGCAGGACAGCCGGAACGGGGTTAGAGTGTGAAAGGTCGGCTCCCAAAAACCTAACCGGGCGGCAGAAGAAAAGAGGTGGCTTGCGCGCGTGGACATCGTGGCTCACCGCGGGTATTCCGGCAAATACCCGGAAAACTCCGAGGCGTCCTTCGCGGCGGCGCTGCGGTTGGATATCTGGGGCATCGAATGCGACGTGCGCCTGACCCAGGACGGCTACGTGGTGGTCATCCACGACGCCAAGCTGGACCGGACCGCGGACCGCACCGGCGTGATTTCCCGCATGAAGTGGGCGGAGGTCGCCCGCGCGGACATCGGCAGCGGGCAGCGGCCGCTGCTCCTCGACGAGCTGCTGGAGCTGGTCCGCGCCACCGACCGGCACCTCTACATCGAGACTAAGCACCCCGGCACCCCGGGCGACGTGCTGGAAGAGCAGGTCGTGTTGCGCCTGCGGTACGCGGGCATGGTGGATGATCCGCGCATCCACGTCATTTCTTTCTCCCGCCGGGCTATCGGCCGCATGCGGCAGCTGGCGCCGCAGGTGGACCGCATCTACCTGCGCCGCGACTGGGAGCGCCACGTCAACCGGCGGGACATGCTGCTGCCGGACGCGACGGGCCTGGGCATGTCGCTCATGCGCGCCAAGCTGCAGCCCTCGGCCATCGGGGCACACGGGCTGCCGACCTACCTGTGGACCGTGGACCGCCAGGCCGATATCAAGTGGGCGTGGGCCAACGGCGTGGACGTGCTGGCCACGAACCAACCGGAAGTCGCCCTCCACGCCATTAAGTACTAAACGCCAGGTATCTTAGGGGCATGGCTAAAAAGAAGAAGAAAAAGGAAGATCTGCCAGACGGCATGTCCCGCCGGCAGGCCAAGCTCGCCGCCCGCGCGGCTGAGCGCGCTGCCCTAGAGAAGGACCCGCGCCCCTTCGGCGGGCTGCAGGCGGAGGCCACCCTGGTGGCCATGCAGGAGTTCGTCCCCTCGGCGTACGCGAAGCTGCCGGTCAAGGGCATCGACCGCGACGTCTACCTGGCCACGGTGCTGCCCGGCGCATCGGCGGCCCTCATCCGCGACGACGAGTACGGCGGGGCCGCCTTCGTGGCCCTGCAGGTCCAGTCGCACACCCACAACCCGGGCCGCGACCTAGCCTTCGCCCTGAACTGGGTGAAAAACCACGGCGCGGGCGAGACCCTCGAGTCCACGGCCGCGGACGGCACGGAGCCGCAGCTGAGCGAGCTTATCGATGCCTCCGCGGACCTAGACGTCGAGGTCTTCCAGGACTTTTCCTGGTGGATTCCCGAGGGCGCGCCCAGCAACCCGGCCATCCAGCAGTCCCTGCAGGCCGCGAACCAGTCCGTGGTGGCAACCCACCCGGTCGGCGCCGAGGTCAGCGGCACCGCCTTCTGGTCCGCCGGCGGGGACAAGTCCTATATCCGCTGGGTCCGCCCCACCGATGACGAGTCCGCCTTCCTCAACGCGATTGCCCGCGTGGCCGCCCGCGAGGAGATGAACCTCGGCGAGGGCACCAAGTTCGCCGGTGTCTTCCGCACCCACGGCGTCATCGCCCCGGTCTTCGACCTGCCGGCCGATGCCGACCCGGCCTCCTTCGAGTCCGAACTCCAGCGCGTCGACGCCGCCCTGGAATCCGAAATTGCTAACGATGCCCAGCTGAGCGCCGACGAGCGCAAGCAGCTGCAGAACCTGAAGTCCCGCCAGGTCACCCTGCACTAAGCCCGGGGCTTAATCCCCGGCCCGCCCCGCGCGGTAGTCCTGGGCGATGCGGGCCAGGCTCGCGGCGCTGACCAGCCCGGGGTGGTTCACGTCCAGGTCGTGGACCTGCAGCGTGCCGACGTAGTCGTCCCAGAGGTGGGGATCGCGGTAGGTGTCTTCCGCCGCGGCGCGGTAGAAAACGGTCGGGGTTGCGGCCGCGCCGGTGGTGTGCGCGCGCATGATCTTTGCGTTGTAGCCGATGAGCCGCACGACCTGGGTCACCGTCTCCGCGGACAGCCCGCTAAACGGCCCGGGGGTGTCCTGTAGGGCTGCCGCCGCGCCCTGCTGGTCGAGCTCGCCGTCCGGCGGGGTCTGGCCGGCCATGATGTAGACGCCGCGCAGGCGCTCCTGCTCGGTGGGTGCGGGCAGCGATTGCCAGTGCTCCGCCGGGTAGGAGTCGAGCAAGACCAGCTGGCGCACCGGCGCGTGCCGGGCGGCTTCCTGGGCGATAACGCCGCCCACGGACCAGCCCATAAAGTCGAATTCCCGGGCGTCCGGGAACGCCTGCGCCAGATCGGCGAGGGCCTGGCGCGCGGCGTCGGCTATCGATGCCGCCAGCTCGTCGCCGTGGAAGCCCGGCGACTGCACCGCCACGACGGGCACGTCGCCCGGCAAGGACGCGATGAGGCCGGTATACGCCCAGCCCAGGCCGCCGGCCGGGTGGAAGCAGACCAGGGGGCGGGCCGTGCCCGGGCGCAGGACCAGCAGCCGATCGAAGGGGGACTGGCCGGCCTGCCGGTGGGCCAGCTGCTCGAGGGTGGGGGAGGCGAAGACGTCCGCCACCTGGAGGCCGTCCACGCTGGCGGCCAGCTCCGCCGCGGCCAGGGAGTTCAGCCCCAGCTCGAACAGGTTCCGGTCGGCCGCGGGCAGTTCGTCCAGGCCCAGCAGGCGCTGCACCTGGCGCGCGAGCGCTACCTCCGCCTCCGTGTCGGGCGCGCGGCCGGGCTCGGCCGCAATCTCCGGCGCGGGCAGCGCGCCGCGATCCAGCTTGCCGTTCGCGGTCACCGGTAACTCGTCTAGCTCCACGAAGGCGCTGGGCACCATGTAGGCCGGCAGGCGCCGGGCCAGGTGCTCTTTGAGCTCGGCGGCGCTGGGGTCAGTGCCGGGGCGGGCGAGGACGTAGGCCACCAGCGCGGTGGCCCCGGCGACCTCGCGGGCGTCCACCGCGGCCTCGGCGACCGCGGGGTGGTCCAGGAGCGCGGCCTCGATCTCGCCGGGCTCGAGGCGCTGCCCGCGCAGCTTGAGCTGCCGATCGGCGCGGCCGCGGTAGACAAGCTCCGCCCCGCACCACTCGGCCAGGTCCCCGGAGTCGTAGATGCGTGCGCCATTGCGGAAGGGATCCGGCCGGAAGGACTGGGCGGTCTTCTCCGGCAAGCCCAGGTAGCCCTCGCCCAGCTGCACCCCTCCCAGGAAGAGCCGGCCGATGCCGCCCTCCGGCAGGCGCCGCCCGTGCTTGTCGAGCACGTAGCAGTAGGTGCCCGCCACCGGCGCGCCGATGGGAATCTCGGTCTCGTCCCCGGTCACGGCGTGTTCGGTCACGTCCACCGCGGCCTCGGTCGGCCCGTAGTAGTTGTGGACGCGGACGCCCAGAACGTCCTGGGCGCGCCGGGCCAGGTCCGCCGGCAGGGCCTCGCCGGAGGTGACCACCGCCCGCAGGCGGGGAAGCTCGCGCCCGGCCACGCGCAGGAAGGTGGCCAGCGCCGCGGGCACGAAGTGGCAGACCGTCGTGCCGGTAGCCTCCAGCTCGCGGGCGAGCTGCTGCGGATCGCGGTGCGCATTGGGGGAGGCCACAGCCAGGTTCACCGGGTAGGCGAAGGGGATGAGGAATTCCCAGACGGACACGTCGAAGGAGGCCGGGGTCTTTTGCAGGATGGTGTCGGCTTCCGTCAACCCCAGGTCGGCGACCTGCCAGGCCAGCCGGTTGGCAATCGCCGCCTGGCCGACCACCACGCCCTTCGGCGTGCCCGTGGACCCGGAGGTAAAGAGCACGTAGGCCGGGTCGTGCGCGCCCGGGGCCGCGGGCAGCTCGAGGGCCTGCGGGGCGCGGTGGGCGTCGAGCGTCGCCGGGTCGACGGCGAGCACCGGGCGGGCGGTATCCACCATGGCTTCCCGGCGCTGCGCCGGCAGATCGCCCACCAGCGGCAGAAACGCCGCGCCGAGCAGGTTAATAGCGGCCAGGGTGGCCGGCAGCGCCGGGTGGCGGGTGGCCTCCACCGCCACGATCGCGCCCGGGCCCACCGTGACGGACTTCTCCCGGGCCAGCTGCAGAATCCGGCCGGCGATGCCGTCTACCTGCTCCCACACCTTCCGGCGCGCGGCCGGGCCCGCGGCCTCGGCGTCTCGCCTATCCCGCAGCACCTGGGCGATAGTCCGCTGCTCCGCGACGGGGCGGGGCGGGGGCAGCGGAGAGTCGGTGAGGATAAAGGAGTCCAGCGGCTCGTCCGGGGCCGCGGCGGCCTGCTCGGCCAGCAGCACCAGGGCGTCGAGCCGGGCGCTAAGGCGGCGGGCCACGCTCGCGTCCCCGTGCGCGAAGCCGGTCAGGGTGAAGCCACCGCCCGGGGCGGCGGTGAAGATAATCTCGGCGTCCGGGATGGGCCCGACCGCCAGCGTGTCGAGTAAGCCGTCGCAGTCGCCGAAGCGGAATTGCCCGCGGAAGGGCTTGAAGTTCAGGGTCGCGCCGTTGAGCTTGTCCTGCGGGTCGCGCCGCCCAGTCAGCTCCCGCAGGTCCTCCGGGCGGACGCTGGCGTGGTGGCGGACCTCCTCCAGCTCGGCGCGCACCAGCGCGGCCTGCTCGTGCAGGCTAGCGCCCGGGGCTACCGGCACGGTCAGCGGCAAGACCGTGACCTGCGGGGCCGCGACCAGCGGCGCCTTGCCCAGCGGCCGGTTCATCACGGGCAGCCCGAGGACCACCTCGTCCAGCCCGGACATCGCCGCGGTGAGGTGGGCGAGCAAGGCCCCGACGGCGACCAGCCCCGGACGGACCGGCAGCGCGGGGAGTCTCACCTGGTAGCGCTGGGTCGCGCCCACCTGGGCGGCGGCCGCCGGCATCCACGCTCCGGACTCGGCGGGTAGCGGGCGGCCGGCCCAGAAGTCGAGGTCCTCCCCGCTGGCTGCGGCATCGGCGGCCAGGGCCGCGCGCTGGGAAGACAGCGGGCAGTCTGGGGCCTGCTCGCCGGCCGGGGTGGAATAGCACCGCGCCACCCAGTCGATGAACTGGTGGAACAACAGCCCGTCGCCCAGCAGGTGGTGGAAGCGGGCGAACCAGCCGACGTTGCCGTCCGCGTCCACCAGGAGGGTGTGGGCGCTCAGCTCGTCCTGGGTGATGATCCCCGGGGTGCGCATGGCGGGGACGGCGACTTCGCAGGCGGCGGCATCGATGGCCGCGACCTCGCGCACGCTGACCTGCGGGGCGCGCCCCGTGGGGCGGAACTGCGGGCTACCGTCGGGCGCGGAGTAAAACTCGCCGCAGAAGACGTCCACCTGCCGCAGGCAGTCCGTCAGGGTGGAGCGGAGGCGGTCCACGTCGACGCCGGCGGCGATGTGGACGAGCTCGGCGCACTGGCACACGGCTGAGCCTGGGGCGGTCAGCTGAGCGAACCAGAGGGAGCGCTGGCTGCGGGTCAGCGGCAGGCAAGCAGAATCAGGGGTGTCCATAAGAAGTGTCCTCACAGGTGAAAAGTTGTGCTAGCGGTGACTAGTTCTGAGTCCAGTCGCGCAGGCAGCGCTGGATGTCGGCGACCAGGCTGGTGCGCCACCAGGCGATGTCGTGGCCGCCGTCGATGACCTCGAGCTCGCTGTCCCAGCCGTGCCCGGCCAGGGCGAGTTGCAGCAGGTGCGTGCGGCCCACCAGCACGGGCTCGCGGGCGCCAACCTTGAGCTTGAGGCGCGCCGGGCTGGGCTCGGCCAGGCACAGCCGGTGGGTGATCCAGTCCAGGGTGGGGCTTGCCGCACCGCGCGGCCCCGCCCACATCGACGGCGAATAGGCCAGGACATAATCGGCCGCCTGGGGGCGCACCGCCAGGCTGTTCAAGCTGGCCAGGGCGCCTAAAGACTGGCCGGCAATAAACCGCGGGGTGCCGGGCGGGCCGCTGTGCGCGGCCGCCTCGTCGAGGACGGCGGCGAGGAAGGCGTCGTTGCCGGCCAGGTCCTGCTTGCGCTGGGGGGCATCGTAGTGGCAGAGGCTAGCGATGCGCACCGGCAGCCCCAGCGACTCCAGCACGGCGGGCAGCCGGAGCCGCTCCACCCAGGTTTGGGCGTCAAACAGCCAGAGGCTGGCCACCGGCTGCCGGGCCGGCTCGTAGATCCAACCCGGGCGCCCAGCCAGCGTGGCCTTGCGCAAGTTACCGGGCAGCGGCGCGGTGTGAGCGCCGTCCCACGCGGACTGGTCGGGGGCCAGGGGCCCAGCCAGCAAGGACAGGCCGCAGACGCCCTCGCGCACCAGGGGTGGGTGCGGGTTGCCCGGGTCCAGGCGGCGGCCGAAGTGGTTGTGGCGGGGCGGCTGTGGGCGGGCCTCGGCGGCGTCGGCGTATTCGCAAAAGCCGTAGGACGCGCACACCGTGGGGGCTAGCTCCAGGGTGCGGATCCACCAGCGCGTGCCGCTCACGCGGCGCATGAGGCCAACCTCGAAGTCGCTCTTGTCCGTGATGCGGTTGATGTTGAGGTGCACGGCCTGCGGGTTCGACTCGGCGTGGTAGAGGAAGGTCACCCGGTTGGTGGCCGGATCCCAGAGCGGGGACTGGCCGGACCATTCGGCGAGGGAGTCCGCGGTGGCGGTTTCTTCGGCGATAAACGGCGACTGCTTCGGCATAGTTTTCTCACATTCCTACCGGTCGGCGGTAACTACGTACGCAGAGGGGAGGCGGGTAGGGATCGCCACCCCAAAGCGATCTAAGCTTAGCCTAACCAATAGCGGTGGCGGCGGTCGGATCGCCGCGCACCACGTTTCAAGCACTAAAGGAGAGCACATGCACCAGCCCGCACACCACGTCGACGTCCTTATCGTCGGGGCCGGGCCCACCGGCCTGGCGCTGGCCAACCTGCTGGGCCAACGCGGCATCGATACGCTGATTGCCGACGAACGGGAGGCCACCATCGGCTACCCCCGGGCAGTCGGAATCGATGACGACTCTTTGCGGCTGATGCAACAGCTCGGCCTCGAGGAAGAAATTCGCCCGCACTATATCCCGGGCCACTACATGCGGGTGGTCAACGGCGACGGGAAGGTGCTCGCCACCTTCAACGCGCCCGGCCGGCCGAACGGCTACAGCCGCAAGAACGCCTTCCACCAAGGCGAGGTGGACCGCGCCCTGGCCCGCGGGTTGGGCCGCTTCGACAGCGTGGACTTCCGGCTGTCCACGCGCGTGGACGGGGTCGAGGACGCGGGCGACTACGTGCGCGCCCGCGTGGGCGACCAAGCAGTCACCGCCACCTGGCTGGTTGACTGCGAGGGCGGCAGCTCGGCCATCCGCAAGCAGCTGGGGATAGGCTTTGCCGGCCAGACGGATGCCACGCGGTGGCTGGTGGCCGACCTGGCCGATGATCCGGTGGGCACCCCGGGCGGGTTCCTGGGTGCGGATCCGCAGCGCCCGTACGTGTCCATCGGGCTGCCGGACGGGCTGCGCCGCACGGAGTTTCTGCTCCGCCCCGACGAGGAGCTGACCGAGGACTTCGTTCGCCAGCTGGTGCGCGGCCTGACCGGCAGCGACGGGGTGGCCAACCTCATCCGTTACCGCGAGTTCAAGCACCACTCCCGCGTGGCCGAGAAGCTGCGGGTCGGCCGCATCATCCTGGCCGGCGATGCCGCCCACCTCATGCCGGTCTGGCTCGGCCAGGGCATGAACTCCGGCCTGCGGGACGCGGCCAACCTGGCCTGGAAGCTGGCCGGCGTGGTAGACGGAACGTACACCGAGCGGATCCTGGACACCTACGAGCAGGAGCGCCGCGCCCACGTCCAGGCGATGGTGGATCAGTCCACCCTGGTCGGGCGGTTCGTCGGGATGACCGACACACGCGCCGCCCGCGTGCGCGACCTGCTAGCGCGCGGGGCCCAGCGCGTGCCGGCCCTGCGCCGGGCCGTGACCGAGATGCGCTTCAAACCTCTGCCCCGCCTAAGCCAAGGGCTCGTCACCGGCAACTCCCCGGCCGGGACCATGTTCCCGCAGCCGCGGGTCACCGTGGCCGGGCAGGAGCTACTGCTGGATGCCGCCGTCGCCCCGGAGTGGACGATTGTTGCCTACAACGCGCTGCCGGAGGTACCCGCCGCGCTACACGGGGTGGTTTCTGCCCGCCGGGTCGTCCCGACCGCCGCGGCCAGCGGCGCGGACTTGGGCGACAACGGCGCGCTGCACGCCTGGTTCGCCGAGCACCGGGTGGGCGCGGTGCTGCTGCGCCCGGACCTCTACATCGCCGCCGCCGGCACCGTGGCGGAGATGACCCGCGTTGCCGGGCAGCTTGGCCGGCGCTACTTCCGCTGGTCTGACTTGGAGACCTTGCCCACGCCGGTCAGCGGGAATTCGTCGACCAAGTAGATATAGTCCGGCACCGCGAAGGAGGCCAGGCCCGCCGAGCGGGCGAACTTGCGCACCGCTTTCTCGGTCAGGGCGGCGCCTTCCGCGGTATCGCGCGGGATGACGTAGGCGCAGGTCTTTTCGCCCCAGGTCTCGTCCGGCACGCCGATGACGGAGACATCGTGGACGCCCGGGTGTGTGAGCAGGGCGTTTTCCACCGCCTCCGGGGCGATCTTCTCGCCGCCCCGGTTGATCTGATCCTTGCTGCGGCCCACGACCGTCAGGTAGCCGCGGGCGTCTTGGGTTACCAGATCCCCGGTGCGGTAAAAGCCGTCCGCGGTGAACGAGCGCGCGTTGGCCGCGGGGTTTCGGTGGTAGCGCCGGATGGTGTACGGCCCGCGCGTGGTCAGCTCCCCAACCTCGCCTTGGGCGACGGGGTCGCCGGCCTCGTCGACAATGCGGATCTCGTCATAGGGCGACATGGGGTGGCCTTGCGTGTTGACGATGGTCTCTACCGGGTCATCGAGTCCCGTGTAGTTCACCAGGCCCTCGGCCATGCCGAAGACCTGCTGCAGGCGGCACCCCAGCTCGGGTGCTACGCGCTCGGCCACCGCGGCGGACAGCTTCGCCCCGCCCACCCACACGGTGGCCAGGCTCGACAGGTCGTAGTCTTTCCGGGCCGGGTGGTTGAGCAGGCTCAACAGGAGCGGCGGCACCATCGACAGGTGCGTAATCCGCCGCTTCCCAATGACCCGCAGCAGCGTCGCCGGGCTCGGATCCGCCACGAAAACCACGCTCGCGCCGACCATCAGCGCGCCCAAGATGCCCGGCGAACTCATCGTGAAGTTGTGGGCGGCGGGCATGGACACCGCGACCCGGGAATCTGCGTCTAAATCGCAGTGCACCAGGCTCTGGCGCACCGAGTACAGGTAGTCATCGTGTGTTTTGGGGATGAGCTTTGGTACCCCGGTGGTCCCGCCAGACAGCTGCAAAAACGCCAGCTCGCCCGGATCGACCTCCGGCTCGGGGACCGGCTCCCGGTCATCCCAGGGCGCGAGGGAGTCCGCGTCGACCTGGAGCTGGACCAGGTCCGGGGCTTGCTCGGCGAGATCGGCGCGCACCTGGGCCAGGTGCCGCGGGGCATGGACCGGACTGACGTGGAAATAGGCCGGCGCAGTCTGGTGGAAATGCACGATGTCGCGGGTGCCGTGCGCGGGCAGGGAAAACACCGGGACGGCGCCCAGCCGCCAGATGCCGAAGACGACCTCGAGGTAGGCCACGCAGTTGGTCATCTGGACAATGACCCCGTCGCCGCGGCGCACCCCGGCGGCCGCCAGCCATGCCGCCGCCTTTTCGATGCCGTCTGCCAGCTCGCGGTAGGTCAGCTCGCGGTGGTCATCGGCGGCGGCCAACCGGTCGCCGTGCTGCGCGACGCTGCGCCGGAGCATGGCCAGGTGGGTGTCGCCGGTCCATACGCCCTGTTCGCGGTAGTAGCGGGCAGTGTCGTAGTCGACCCCGGTGGCTAGCACCCCGGGATCGTCAGCCGCGGCGAGCGCGGTCATTCTGGGGGACAAGAGAGCTCCTCTCAATCGAAGGTGTAACCTTAGCCTAACCTTAGACTAGCGGCTGTGGGGCGGGCTCTTGGGGCCGCAGCCCGGCCGCTCGACCGTCACTACGAGAGGAAGAAACCTATGGCTAACGATGCACAGCAGTCCCCGGCCGCGGAGATCATCGCCCAGCTGGAGTCCTACCTCCAGCAGGAGCTCGGCACGCAGGATCTGGACCGCGAGGAGGACCTACTGGATCAGGGGCTGGATTCCATGATGCTCATCGAAATCCAGTCCCGGCTCTACGCGCAGGGCGCCGAGGTGGAATTCGGCGAGCTGGCCGAAGAGCCGACTGTCAGTGCGTGGGCAAAACTTATTGAACGTGCTGTGAATTAAGCTCCTACGAAAGGCGGATTACCCCGGATGGGGTCAAACGGGGGTCCGGCCGCGGGAACGACGACCTGCACAAATGCGTGACGACAGCGTCGTTGCTGGACATAGCCTTTCTGCCACTTTCAAGGTATTGCTAAAGTAAGGCTCGCCTTAACGGAATAAGGCTAGCCTTAACTCTCTTTGTCAACCCTCTACCTTGCTGAATAAGGACTCATAACATGCAGAAGAACCTTTCCCGCCGCGCTGGCAAGCGGGCCATCGCCTCCCTCATCGCCGGCGCGATGATTTCCACCGGCACCGTAGCCGTGGTCACGCCCGCCGCCGTCGCCCAGACCACGACCGACGCGCCCACCGCATCCGTGACCGGGGATAAGCCCCGGGGCACCGTGGAAGGCATCGGAGCCGGCACCCTGCACGCCGGTTCCGTCGAGCCGGGCGGGCTGCTGACCTTCTCCGGCGAAGGCTTCGCAGACCGCTCCGGCGTGGAAGACGCCTTCTTCGGGGTCAAGCTTAACGATGGTTCCATCCCCCTGCCGGCCGAACAGGACGGCGCCTCCGTCGGCGACGTCGATGGCTCCGGCACCTTCAACCTGACCGGCGGCCTGCCGGGTGCGGACGGCAAGTTTGAGGCCAAGGTCCGCGTCCCGAAGGACCTGAAGCCTGGCGCCTACTTCCTGCGCGTCCTGGGCGGCCAGGACGGCGGCGAAGGGGTTTCTAAGTGGACCTGGTTCACCGTCACCGACCCGGACGCGGACTCCACCGACAACGGCAATGACAGCGACAAGGACCCGGCCACCCCGGCCGATACTCAGCTGGCGGCCACCGTGACCTCGGGCACCGGCGTGGCCATCAAGGCCTCCGGCTTCGACGCCGGCGAGGAAATCAGCGCCACGCTGGATGGCAAAAACGTCCAGTTCGCCCAGGGGCGCCGCGGATCAGTCGCCACCCTAGCCGCGGACGATAACGGCTCCCTGGCAGGTGCCCTGCGCCTGAGCGAAGGCGCCCTGCCCGCCGGCAAGTCCGGGCAGATCGTGCTGACCGGCAAGAACTCCGCGAAGCAGGCCAAGGCGGAGGTCTCCGGCGTCCCAAACGTGGCCGTCGCGACCGAGTTCGGCTCCACCCCGGCGATGGGCTCGACCGCTGACATCACCATCTCCAACCTCACGGATGGTACCGAGCTATCCGCCCTGGGCGCCGGCGATGTCAACTTCCTGGCCGCCGGCCAGACCGCCCCCGCCGCCGGCGGCAAGATCACCCTGGACAAGGTGGAGATCCCGAACGACGCCAAGCTGCTGGACAAGGCCCTCTACGTCGACCTGCAGGCCCCGGGCGCGGACCAGGCCACCCGCTTCGAGACCACCGTCAAGGTCACCCCGGACAACGCCGTCAAGAACGCCGAGGACTTCGACATCGCCGCCGCCGAGCTGCCCTCCGGCCTTTACCAGACGGCGTACTCGGCCAAGGAAAACTCCGTCTACGTCACCCGCTCCGTGGGCCGCCCGCCGCTGAAGGAAGCCTCCCTCTTCAAGGTCAACGCGGATACCCTCGAGGTGGAAAAGGAAATCACCCCGGAATCTGCCGGTGCGTCGGGCCTCTACGGCACCTACGGCGTGGACGTCGACGACGCCCGCGACCGCGTCTGGGTCACCAACACCCGGCAGAACACCGTCTCGGTCTACAAGGCCTCCGACCTATCGCTCATCCACCGCTTCGAGGACGGTTCCGCCAACCACGCCCGCGACGTCAAGGTAGATCTGTCCACGGGCCTGGCCTACGTGTCCACCCCGCGCGGCGGCACCTCCACCATCGAGGTCTTCGACCTAGACGGCAAGTCCCATTCCAGCATCGACCTGTCCGGCCAGGACTTCGGCGGCACGATGTCCCTGGACCTGGACAAGGAGACCGGCGAGCTGTTCACCGTCTCGCTGGATAAGCCCAAGGCCGCCAAGATTGATGTCCGCAACGGCAACCAGGTCACCGTGTACGACCTCGGTGCGGGAAACCTCGAGTCCGGCTCCGGCATCGCCTGGGACTCTGTCAATCGCAACCTGCACATCACCGGCCAGGGCACCGCGAATGACCTGGTCTACAACGTGGACAAGCAGGAGGTCGTCGCCAACATCCCGACCGGCGCCGGCGCCCTGAACGCCGACTACAACCCGGCCACCGGCCTGGTCTACGTCTCCAACTTCGGCGCCGACACCGTTACTGTTATCGATGCCGCCTCCCTCAAGGTCGTCGCCAACCTCTCCCTGGGTGGTCGCGTCAACCACGTGCAGTCCGGCAAGGACGGCAACGTCTACGCCGTGACCAAGTCCGCCATCGACAAGGATGGCAAGACCTACAACAAGCTGGTCAAGGTCTCTAAGAAGGACTCGGCTCCCACCCAGGATCCGAAACCGGGCAGCAGCCACGGCAGCTCGCTGGACGGTAAGGCGCTCAGCCAGCTGACCCGGGTTATCACCGGCCTGGCCGGTGCCCTGGGCATCGCCGTGGCGGTCACCGGCGTGCTGCAGTTCGTGGTCAGCCACGGCATCATCCCGCGCAACCTCATCCCCGCCGGGCTGCGCAAGTACCTCTAAACGCCTGCTTTAAGGCCGTGGGGCTCGGCTAGCCTCCTTCGCGCAGAAGACTCGGCTAGCCGTTTGCCCACTGTCCTAAACCGGCAGTAATTCCTAGCCCTTTCCTATTTCGAAAACTCAAGAAGGCACCCATGCTCGCAACAAAGTTGGCTCTTTCACTGCGTTCCACCAAAGCCCTTGCCCTCGCCTCCGCCACCGCAGTAGCGCTTGCCGGCGGCACCGTCGTGGCCGCTCACAATGCCCCGGCTTTCGCCGCAGAGGCCACCACTACCGCGAACGTCGCCAGTAATGCCCCAGCCAAGGCGGAGGCCCCGAAGTACGCGCGCACCTACCGCTTCCCGGACGGCGCCGTCCTGCAGTTCCCGAAGGTATGGGAGAAGGGCCAGCCGCTGCGCCTCCACGGCGAGAACTTTTTCGGCGCGGACGGCAAGACCCCGTCCGTGGCGGCGTTCAAGCTGGACAACGGCGGCGTCGTCCGCACCGACGGCAGCCTGGACGGCATCAAGCCGATTCAGCAGATCACCGTCAAGGGCCTGTGGCAGGTCGTGCGGGCCGACGAGAACGGCAACTTCGACGCCGAAATCGACTTCCCCACCCCAGAGCACACCGATGCCGACCAGTCCACCTGGGCAGTCGGCACCGAGCACAGCATCAATATCCTGACCGGCTCCCTGGTCAAAGGCGACATCGTCCGCGGCTTCACGTTCCTGCGCAAGGTGCCCATCGTCGATCCGGCTGCCGGGCAGCCCACGACGCCGAGCACCCCGCCGGAGCCGGGCACCCCGTCCACTCCGGCCCCGCCGGAGCCGGGCTCGGAAGGCTCCTCCGATGACGTGGCGGTCAAGGTCGTGGCATCGCTGGCGGCAGTGCTAGGGATTAGCGGCGTGCTGGTGGCCATCTTGGGCTTTGCCAAAAACAGCGGGCTGCTGCCCCCGCAGCTTCGCCAGCTCATCGGCTTCTAAGTAGTCGGGCCCCCGCGGCTCCTGGTTTTTACACAAAGTTTGAGGTAGCACAGTATGAAAGAATTCCGCTTTTCGCGCCGCTCGGTGCTGGCCGCCGCGTTGATCGCTGCGAGCAGTGTGGCGCTGGCCTCCTGCGGCGACGACGGCAGCTTCAGTGCCGGCAGCGGCAAAACCCGCACGGTCACCGACGTAGAAGGCACCGCGGTAGAAGTCCCCGACAAGCCGAAGCGCGTGGTCGCGCTCTCGGAACCGACCCTGGACGCCGTCGTGGCGATGGGCATTACCCCGGTCGGCACTATCGCCGGCCGCGGCCAAGAAACAGTGGCGCCATACCTGATGGACAAAGCCGGCGACGTGCCCCTGCTGGGCACGGTCTCCGAGCTGAACTTCGAGGCCATCGGCTCGGTACAGCCGGACCTCATCCTGGTCGACGGCACCTCGGTCAACAACAACCCGCCGGTGGTCGAGGCCCTGCGCAAGATCGCCCCGACCGTCTACACCGGCTACGCCGGCGGCGACTGGCGCGACAACCTAGCGTTGGTCGCCGAAGCGGTGGGGGAGACCAAGAAAGGCGACAAGGTCCGCCAGGACTACGACGACCGCGTGGCCGACATGCGCGCGGAGCTGGAGAAGTACTCGGACAACACGTTTTCCGTTGTCCGCTGGCAGGGCAACGCCGCTGCGCTCATCCTGAAGGAACTGCCGGCCGGCCGCACCCTGTCAGACCTCGGCCTGCGGCGCCCGCCGCAGCAAGACCGCAACGGGCGCGGGCACTCGGAGCCGGTCTCGGCGGAAAACCTGTCTGACATCGATGCCGACTACCTCTTCTTCGGCAGCCTCGGCGGCTCGTCGGTGACCAACCCGAACGCCGGCGGCGAGGCCGACGCCGCGGCCGCCCAGCAGGCCCTGCACGCCGCGGAGGAAACCCCAGGCTTCAAGGACCTCAACGCCTACCAGCAGGACCACATCATCCCCGTCGACGGCGCGGCGTGGACGTCCACCGGCGGCCCATTACTCATCCAGACCATCTTGGACGACATCCAGGCAGCCCTCATCGATAACGCATAAAACCGCAGGATAGGACAGAGCACATGAGCAACCCACGGCGACTACCGGCGCTGTTGCTGGCTGGGGCCCTGGTGGCATCGCCAGCCGTATTCGGGGCGGGCCCGGCGCAGGCGGAAGAAGTAACGGCCACGACGCAGGACACCGCGCCCGCCTCCATCACCTATGACAACGAGGTGGATGCCGGCGAGGATCTGGAAATCTCCGGCACCGGCTGGACCACCAAGGACGGCACGGCCGGATCCCAAATCACCATCAAACTCAAGTACGCGACGAAAGACGGCCGATCCGGCGTATACAAGCGAACCGACGGTATCCTCAAGCACCCGGTGAGTGGAGAAGGCGAGGCCACCATCTGGGCCCTGGTCACCGCGGACAAAGACGGCAGCTTCCGCACCACCATCACGCTGCCGGATAACCTGGAGGTGGGCCAGAAGCTGCAGTTGAGCCTGACCTCGGGCTTGGCAGAAGGCTCGGACGCAAAGCGTTCGCTGGATAGCGCCCCGCTGGTAGTCGGCGGGCAGGAGTGGGTGGAAAACACCGAGTACATCGAGTGCGTGACGGACTCCGACCCGCAGGTCGACGTCGCCGATACCCTCAGCGCCGACGGCACCCTGCACGTCACGGGCAAGGGCTGGTGCAACGGGACAAAGGGCGGCGGTGGCGCCCGGATCGCCATCAAGCTCGATGACGCCAAGTATTCCCGCCTCAACGACGACATCTCCTCCAACCGCACCATCTGGCAGATTGTCGATGCCGACCCCAAGACCGGCGAGTTCGACATCAACTTGGTCTTGCCCGACGGGACCGAGTCGGGCAAAAACGGCTCCACCCCGGCCTTCCCTAAGGGCAACCACATGCTGCGGTTCCTGTCCGGCTCCCTGAAGGATAACGACCCCATCCGTACCTTCCCGCTGCCGGGCAAGACGGACACGAGCTTCGTGGTCGGCGAGTACGCGCCGTCGTCGGCTCCCGCCCCGCTGCACCCGGACGAACTGAGCCCGGCGGCCCGAAACGGCGTCAAGGTGACGAAGACGGGGCGCCAGCTGGCGGTGACCATCCCGTCCGCGCACGAGGGCGACTGGGTCTACGCCTCCACCTATCGGGGCAACGAGACCCGCCTGCCCTGGGGTGCCCAGTGGTTCCAGGCGGACGCCGAGGGCAAGATTTACCTGCCCACCGCGGGCAAGACCTTCCAGGACGGCAAGCTTAAACTGGTGCTGCAAAACGGCAACCAGGGCGCGAAAGATGAGCTGCTGGGCTGGGACTACGTCAGCTTCGAGAAGCTCGGCGTGGGCGATATCAACGGCCTTGCCTCCGAGATCGGCTCCTTGGGCAAAGCCATCGACGGCTTTGACAAGACCGTTTCTGACTCCCTGTCGACCTCGTCTAAGTCCACGCCCACTGCCGCCGCGCCCAAGAGCCCGACGACCACCGCGCCGAAACGCAAGAAGTCCTCCCAGCCGACCGAGATAGTCGAGACCCAGGTAATCGGCGGCGGCGCGAGCCCGGCCAGTGGGGGCGGATTCCGCGCCGGGATGTCGCAGGGCACCGCCGCGAACAACGCCGGTTCCGGCACCGCCCGGGTCGTCCCTAACTCCAACAGCGGCTCCGCCCAGGACAGCGAGCCCCAGGCCACGGACAAGCCGCAGCCGGCGACCACGCCGCGCTCGCCGGTCAAAACCGCCCAGGATCTCAACCAGAAAAACGTCGGCGCCGTGAAGGGCGCGCTGTCGGAGGACATGGTCTTCACCGTGAAATTCGACCGGAAGTCCCCGGGCGATTGGGTCTACGTTTATTCCTTCAACCCGGACAAACAAGACATGGGGTGGGTCCAGCTGGACGGCAATGCCTCCCTGGCTATCGATGCCGCCGAGCTCGGCCCCGGCGACCACAAGTTCGCGTTCGTAGCCGAGGATGGGAAGCTCATCGGCTGGTCCGGCATCTCGCTCGCGGCCGCGGAAGAACAGGTACCGGAAGACGTCGACACCACCGCGGTGGCGGCTGCACGTCCGCTCATGAACCAGACCGATTGGGCGCTCATCATCGGGGCGGTGGCCCTCGTGCAGGTCTTTGCCATCGGTATCTTTGCCCACCGCGCCAAGCGGAACAACTTCGGTAGATAGGAAAGCTCCAACAATGATGCATAAGAACTTAGGCCGCGTGCTGGCCGCCGGATTCGTCCTCGCCATCAGCGGCGCACCGCAGGCGACGGCCCTGCCCCCGGGCGGGGCGGCCACCTCTAACACTCCGGGTACGAGCTCCTCGGTGTCTCCCACCGAGCTCAAAGCCTGCGAGACCATCTACTGGGAGGTTACCGGCTTCGCCCCGAACGAGCAGGTCAACGTCAAAGTCGACGATGGCGCAGTGTCCGGCGGGGACGCCTCCGTCCAGGGCCAGGGCGTGCTGTCCACGGCCATGGCCGACGGCTCCGGCACGGCCTCCAACTCCTTCGAGGTCCCCTGCGACCTGGAGGTCGGCCCTCACTCCCTCCGATTCTTGGCCACCGCGGTTATCAACGAGGACAAGGGTGAGACCAAGGGTTATACCAACCGGAGCCAGGACTTCTACATCGTCGCCGACGGTGATTCCGCCGCTGATACGGGCGCCGGCTCCGGTTCTGGTTCCGGCGGGAACGAATCCGGCGGGTCCGGCTCGGCTTCCGGCGGCGGTAACGCAGGCGGCGGCGCGGTCATCGGCGGCGGCTCGGACGACGTTGGCGGGCAGGTCACCCGCCGCACCGTGGTCCGGCAGAACGGTGCCGGCGGCGCCAATGACTCGGGCCGCGGCTCTGGCGGCTCTGGCGGCTCTGCCGGTTCCCGCTCTGCCGGCGGCGCGCAGGCGGGCAATTCCGCCAAGTCGGCTAAGAACAAGTCGAACGGTTCCAAGCCGAAAAGCTCCAACGACATCTTGAAGGCCAGCGGCGGGGCGGCCGAGGGCGACGATGCCACCTACGCGGACGACGGCACCGTGCTGGCCGCCAACCAGTCCGCCAACGGCGCGCCGGTGGTGGGCCTGAGCGTGGGCGGGGCCATCCTCATCGTCGGCCTGGCCGCGGTGGCGGCCTACCTCTACGTCAACGGCGGCCGCCGGGACGCCGCGGGGCCGACGGTCAGCGACGACACCCAGCAGATCAACCGGGTGCAACGCTAGCGGTGAAGACACATACTCGCCGGCGGCGGGTTGCTAAAGTCCTCGCCACGGCTGTCTTTTTGGCGCTAGTCCTGGCGATTTCTTTGGGAATAGGGTCGAACCCGCTGCCGCTTTCCGACGTCCTCGACGCCCTGGCCCACCCCGCCACCGGGTCGGCCGCACCCATCGTGGTGGGGCAGCGCCTGCCGCGCCTCATACTGGTCGCGCTGGTGGGGGCGGGCCTGGCGGTGGCCGGGGCTCTCATGCAGGCGCTGACGCGCAACCCGCTGGCTGACCCGGGGATCCTGGGGGTCAACGCGGGGGCATCGTTGGCCGTGGTGGCCGCGGTGGCGGTGGCCGGGGTGACCAGCATTTGGTTCTACCTGTGGTTCGCGCTGGCCGGCGCGGCGCTAGCGTCCGTGGCCGTGTATCTGCTGGGCGGGGTGGCGGCCGCCCGTGATAACGCCGCCCGCCTGGTACTGGCCGGTGTGGCGCTGTCGATGGCGGTCAACGCCTTCGTGCAGGTAGTGCTCATGACCGACCAGCAGGTCTTCAACGAGTTTCGGTTCTGGTCCGCCGGGTCGCTAGAATCCCGCGGGTTCAGCGTCATCGCGGCGGTCGCGCCGTTCATCGTGGTCGGCCTGCTCGTGGCGGGCGCCTGCGCCTCGGGCCTGAATGCGCTCGCGCTTGGCGATGCCACCGGCGCCGCCCTCGGCGTCAACCTCCGGCGCCTGCGCGCCCTCGTGCTGCTGGCGATTACCCTGCTGGCCGGCGCCGCGACCGCGGCGGTCGGGCCCGTGATGTTTATCGGGCTGGGCGTGCCCTACCTCGCGCGCGCCCTGACGGGGCCGGATCTGCGCTGGACGGTTCCCGTCTGCGCGCTGGCCGGGCCGCTGATGCTGATAGCGGCCGACCTCTTCGCCCGGGTTATCGTCGCGCCGCAGGAGATCCAGACCGGGATCGTAACGGCTTTGTTTGGCGGGCCCATCTTCATTGCCATCATCCGCTCCCGCGGGGTGAAATCGCTATGAGCAGGCCACGCTATTGGCGGCTCGCGCGCGGGCCGGTGCAGCAACGCGTGCACGCGCGCAGCGTCGTCTTCGTCCTTTCCACCAGCGCGGTCGCGGCCATAGTCGCGGTGGTGGCCCTGTCGCTGGGCGATTACCACCTCTCCTTCGCGGAGACGGCCCAGGCGCTGGTCGGGGCCGGCGGCGACCCGCTCGCCCAGTACTTCGTGCAGGACCTGCGGCTGCCGCGGGTGGCCGCGGCGCTGTTGGTCGGGGCGTGCCTGGGTATCTCCGGCGCTATCTTCCAGGCCCTGACGGGCAACCCGCTGGGCAGCCCGGACATCACGGGCTTTACCGTGGGCGCGGCGTTCGGGGCGGTGACCCAGATTCTGCTCTTTAACGGCGGCCCGCTGGCCATCGGCCTGGGCGCGCTGGTGGGCGGCGGAGTCACTGGCGCGGCGGTGCTCTACCTCTGCCGCTCCACCGGCCTGCAGGGCACCACCTTCGTCCTCGTCGGGCTGGGGGTTTCGTTTATCCTCCAGGCGCTGAATTCTTTGCTGCTGGTCAAGGCGGAGCTGCCCGCCGCGCAGACGGCGGCGCAGTGGCTCGCCGGCTCGCTGAACGCGACGTCGTGGCCGCAGGCCGGCTTCCTTGTGGTCGCGGTGCTGGTAGCCGCCCCGCTGGTGGCCTTGCGGGCGCGCGAGCTTTCTGCCCTCATCGCCGGCGACGATATCTCTGCCGGACTGGGCATCGAGGTCGTTGTCTGCCGGCGGCAGCTGCTGGTTTTGGCGATAGGCCTGTGCGCGGTCAGCGTCGCCGTCGCCGGGCCGGTCGGCTTCGTGGCCCTGGCGGCCCCGCAGCTGGCGCGGCGCCTGGCGCACAGCCCGGGCGCGGCGGTCGGCTCGGCGGCGGTGCTGGGCGCGGCGCTGGTTCTCGTCTCCGACGTCGTGGCCCAGCGCATCATCGCCCCGGCCCAGCTGCCCGTGGGCGTGGTCACCGGCGTGGTCGGCGGCCTGTACCTGTTGTGGATTCTGTTCCGGGAATGGAAAGGACACTAAACGGTGGATTTCTCCCCCTGCCGCCTGCGCGCGGACAAGATTACCGTCGCCTACGGCGACCGGCCCATCATCCGAGACGTCAGCGTCGATATCCCCGACGGGGAGTTCACCGTCATCGTCGGCCCGAACGCCTGCGGCAAGTCCACGCTGCTCAAGGTCCTGGCGCGCCTGCTCATCCCCCAAGCCGGGGCGGTCCTGCTGGACGGGCGACCCATCCGCGCTTACGCCTCCAAGCAGGTCGCCCGCCGGCTGAGCCTCCTGCCGCAGTCGCCGACGGCCCCGGACAGTATCGTGGTCGAGGACCTGGTCGCCCGCGGGCGCTACCCGCACCAGGGCCTGCTCAAGCAGTGGACGCCGGCGGATGACGCGGCCGTCGATGCCGCCCTTACCCAGGCCAACGTCAGCCACCTGCGCCACCGTCAGGTCGCGGACCTCTCCGGCGGGCAGCGCCAGCGGGTCTGGCTGGCGCTGGTCTTAGCCCAGCAGGCCCCCATTGTGCTGCTGGACGAGCCGACCACGTATCTGGATATCACCCACCAGGTGGAGGTGCTCAACCTGGCGCGGGATCTCTACCAGTCCGGCTCGACGGTGGTGGCGGTGCTGCACGAGCTGACCCTGGCGTTTCGCTACGCCAGCCACCTCATCGTGATGAAGGACGGTGCCGTGGTGGCCAGCGGGCCGGTAGGCGAGGTCGTGACGGAAGCGTTGCTGCGCGAGGTCTACGGCATCGACTGCGATATCCTGGCCGACCCGAAAAGCGGGCGGCCGATTGTCATCCCGCGGGGCTAGCGCAGCGAGTCGAAGAGCTGCTGGGCCTGCGCGTCGTCCCACAGGACCACGTTGCCGACCTCGGTGTCCATGAAGCCGCCGATGGGGATGGTCTGGGTCTCCACACCGGTGCCCATGGCCAGCGCCACGCGGGCCAGGTGCCAGACGTGCTCGTCCTCGCCCACGATGAACGACGAGGCCGTGTGGTTGACCAGCGAGACCGCCCTGAACGGGTTGATCAGCGTGGCCGGCGAGGTGATCTTGTCCAGCAGCGCGGCGAAGAACTCGCGCTGGCGGGCCACACGATCCAGGTCGCCCATGGCCGTGGCGCGGGTGCGCACGTAGCCCAGGGCGGTCGGGCCGTCGAGCTTCTGGCAGCCGGGCTGGACGTCCAGGTTGGCCAGCGGGTCGTTGATGGGCTCGGCCACGCAGATGTCCACGCCGCCGACGGAGTCGACCACGTTGGCCAGCCCGCCCATGCCGATTTCGGCGTAGTGGTCGATGTGCAGGCCCGTGGCGCCCTCGACGGTTTCGGTCAGCAGCTGCGGGCCGCCGTAGGTGAAGGCGGCGTTGACCTTGTCCTGGCCGAAGCCCGGCACGGAGACGTAGGAGTCGCGCGGGATGGATAACAGCTGCGCCTTCCCGCTGGACGGGATGTGCAGCAGCATGATGGTGTCCGTGCGGCCCACGCCGACGTCGCCGCCGGTGCCCAGCTCCGCCTGCTGTTCCTCGGTGAGGCCTTGGCGCGAGTCCGAGCCGACCAGCAGCCAATTGGTGCCGGCGGTCTTGGCCACCTGCTGGGCCGGCATGGCTTCCACGCGGGTCAGGCGCGTGTCGGCCCAGAGCATCAGCACCAGGCTGGCGACGACCACGATGGCCAGCACCCAGCCGGCGCAGCCCAGGCAGCCTTTGACCGGGCTGGTGCGCTTGCGGCGCCGGTGCGGACGATGCCCCTCCGGCGGCGCCGGCACCCGGTAGCGGCGCGGGGCCTCCGGCTGCGGCGGGTAGTCCTGGCGGTGTTCCTGGCGGTACTGCTGCTGGTAGTGCGGCTGCGCGTAGGCCGGCAGCGGCGCCTGCCTCGGCGGCTGTTGCTGCGGCTGTGCCGGGGGAACCTGCCGCGGCGGCGTTTGCCGCGGCGGGGTAGCGCGCTGCTGGTCACCAGAGCGCGAGCCCGCGGGCCGCTTGCGGATGGGCCGGCCGTAGCGGTCTTTCAGGATGCGACCGTCCGCCCCGCGCACGAAGTCATCGCCGGCGCGGCGGGATTCCCGGTCATGGTCGCGTCCTGAATAATTCATGCGCTATAGCCTACAAGGCGCCCGCGCGCAGACCTAGCCCAACAAACCGAAAAGCGACGGATCCCCGAGCAGGGAGTAGCCGATAAACGCCACGGCATCGATGAGAAAATGCGCGATAACAAGGGGCGCGACCCGGCCGGTGCGGTGGTAGTAGTAGCCGAAGACCACGCCCATGACCAGGTTGCCGAACCCGGCGGAAATTCCCTGGTAGAGGTGGTAGGAGCCGCGCAGAATAGAAGTCGCGGCCAGCACGGCGGGCAGCTTCCAGCCCAGCTGTTTCAGCCGGGTCATCAACCAGGCCACCACGACGGTTTCCTCGCCGAAGGCGTTGGCCGCCGACCACAGCAGCAGCACCGGTGCCTCCACCAGCGGGTGGGAAAACTCCGCGGGAACGACCACCTTGGACAGCCCGAGGTGCACCGCCGCGACGTACAGGGCCAGCCCCGGCAGGCCAATCAACGCGGCCAGCCCCACCCCGCGCAGGCTGTCCCCGCCCGCGCTCACCGATGCCCGTCGCACCGGCGCCGGTCCCACCCGCAGCAGGTAGAGCGCCAAGGCGCCGTAGGCAAAGAGCACGCCGGCCGAGCACAGCTGCAGGCCGACGTCCAGCCACGCGATGGCGGACTGGGAGGAATTCAGCGTCACCGACTGCTCGGAAAGGGGCGCCGGATCCAGCAGCGAATCCACCAGGCGCAGCAGCGAGCGCACGCCGGAGACACCAAACGACAGCGACAGGACGATGATGACCTCGGCCACCAGCGCGCGCCTGGCGGTGACCGCGGGCGTCAGGGCTGCCGGCCTCATGCGTGGAGGAGGTGGGCTAGGGCGAGGAGTTCGGCATCGGCGAGCGTGATGCCGCCCAGCTGCACACCGACGGGCGGGTGGTCGGGCACCTCCCAGGGCAGGCTAATCGCCGGCAGGTGCGCGACGTTGAACAGCGAACCCCACGGCGACCAGCGGGTCTGCTCCGCGAAATTCTCCGCGTGCGGCAGGCGGTTAAACGCGCCGATGCGCGGCGGATCGAAGGCCAGCATGGGCGTGAGCAGGGCATCGACAGCCCAGTAGCCGGACAAAACCTGCGGCAGCTGGGCGGCGTGGCGGTGGGCGCTGTCGACCTCCGCGTCGCTGAAGCCGCGCCCCAGCTGGCGGACCCACTCGGCGTAGCCCTCCTGCGGGCCCAGGCCCGACATCCGGGAGGAGAAGATGCGGGTGAAGGCGGCGAAGGTCTCTTCCGAATGCGGGTAGGGCGAGACTTCGATGACCTCAAATCCGGCCGCCTTGAGCGCCGCGGCGGCCTCCCCGACGGCGCGCAGGATGTGGTCGGCCACCCGCACGCCGGCGAACAGCGGCTGGGTCAGCACGCCGATGCGCCACCGGCCGGGCTTTTTCAGCGGCAGGTCGTGCAGCAGGGCGGTATCGGCGACCGAACGGGTGATAAACCCGGGCACGCCCAGCTCCGTGCCGGACTGCTTGAAGCCGACGACCCCGCACGCGGCGGCCGGCACGCGGATAGACCCGCCGCCGTCGCTGGCCTGGGCCGCGCGCACCAGCCCGCGGGCGACCTGGATGGCCGCCCCGCCGGAGGACCCTCCCGGGGTGCAGCCGGGGTAGCGAGGGTTGTCCGGGTGCGGCAGGTCCACCGGCTCCGTATCCACGCGCAGGCCCAGCTCGGGGGCGGCGGACTTGCCCACGATGTCGGCGCCGGCCGCTTCCAGCTCCGCGATGAAGGGATCGGTCTCGGTGGCCAGGTAGGTGCGCTTCGCCGAGCCCAGTGTGGTGGGCATCCCGGCCACGTCGTTGAGATCCTTCGCGCTGAGCACCCAGCCGCTCAACCGGCCGGGCCGCGGCGGGCCGGGGTGGGCCAGCCGCTCGTGGTCGATAAAGCTGAAGCCGTGCTCGCGGGGGCCGAGCCCGGCCAAATCCGCGGCCAATTGCGCGTGGGAGAATTCCATAGGTCTACAGCCTAACCGGCTAGGCTAGAGCGCATGACGATGAAGGTTGCATTCCTAGGCCCGGCGGGTACCTTTACCGAGGCCGCGCTGGGCGAGCTTACGGCCGGCAGCGACGTCGAGCCCGTCGCCGTCGATTCCCCGCACGCCGCCTGCGCCCTCGTGCGCGCCGGCGGGGCCGAGCGCGCCTGCGTGGCCATCGAGAACTCCGTGGACGGCGCGGTGACCGCGACCTTCGACGCCGTCGTCGAGGGCTCCCCGCTGCAAATCTACCGCGAGGTCGACATCCCGGTGGTCTTTTCCATCGTCACCCGCCCCGGGGTGGAGCTGGCCGCGTGCCGCACGTTCAGCACCCACCCGGTGGCCTACCAGCAGGTGCGCGGCTGGCTGCGCGAGAACCTGCCGGGCGCGGACTTTCAGCCCGCGAGCTCGAACGCCGCGGCGGCGCAGGCCGTGGCCGCCGGCGACGTCGACTGCGCGGCCGTGCCCGCCCGGGCCGCCGAGCTTTTCGGCCTGCACACCCACGCCGCCGGGGTCGCGGACGTTTCCGGGGCCGCTACCCGCTTCGTGCTGGTCGGCCCGCCGGGGCGGCCGGCCCCGCGCACCGGGTGTGACCGGACCAGCGTCATTTTCACCCTGCCCAACCAGCCCGGCACCCTGGTCGGCGCCCTGCAGGAGTTCGCGCACCGCGGGGTGGACATGACGCGCATCGAGTCGCGGCCGACCCGCCGGAAGATGGGCACCTACCGCTTCTACGTGGACCTGTACGGCCACATCGACGACCGCCCCGTCGCCGAGGCCCTGCGCGCGCTGTGGTTGCGCTGCGAGGAGATCGTCTTCCTCGGTTCCTGGCCCGCCGGGCAGGCCGATGCCCCCGCGCCCACGATGCCGGATCTCGCCGCCGCCGATGCCTGGGTCCGCGCCCTGCAAACCGGCGAATAAGACCCTAAAGTAGGCAGGTATGAGCGGTAGAATCATCCTGCTTCGGCACGGCCAGACCTTATCTAATATCAACCGGCGCCTCGACACCCGCCCGCCGGGCGCGGAGCTGTCCGAACGTGGCCGCTACCAGGCCCAGGACGTCGGCCGGGAGCTGGCGGGCATCGTCGGCGCGGAGCGCCTGGGCCCGGTGTTTTGCTCCGTGGCGCTGCGCGCCCAGCAGACCGCGCAGCTGGCTATGCGCGCCTTCGAGGTGGAGGCCGGCCTGCCCGAGTTCTCCGTCGCCGTGGACGTGGTGCCCGGCCTGCACGAGATTTTCGTCGGCGACTTTGAAATGGACAACAGCGAGGACGCCCACCGCAGCTTCCAGGTCGCCCTGCGCGGCTGGATCGACGGCGATCCCGCGGCCTGCCTGCCCAGCGGCGAGACCTACCCCGACGTCGACGGCCGCTACCGCCCGGTCCTCGAAGCCCTGGCCGCCCAGCTTGCCGATGCCGAATCCGCAGGCGCCGACAAAGACGCCATCGTCGTCTCCCACGGCGCGGCCATCCGCGTGATGACCCGGCACGCCGCCGGCATCGATGCCGATTTCGCCTTCACCGGCTACCTGCCGAACTGCCGCTACACCGTCCTCGAGCCGCGCGGCGAGGACTTCGGCCACTGGACCGCCACCCAGTGGGCGGACACCGACCTAACCTAGGAAATGTGCTGCAAAGAATTTATTATCTCATTCCCCCTGGTCGCCCTAGCATGCACTGCTGCCGTCGCCCCCTCGGGTTCGGCAGCTCCCGACGTCCATGAAACGAGCAACAACTCGGGTGGCCACGCCGAGAACCGAAACTTCGGCGACTCCCTGTTCCGTAGGTGCCTCATGGGCAAATTTCCCGCTCAATCGAGACATGAAGGAAGGATCCAAAGTCTGCGGACGCGTGCATGTAGAAGGCCAATGGTCTAATCGAGCTTGTGTCAACATTCACTCTTAACATGCTCCAGAAAGGAGTTCTGCAATGGCGTTAGTGATGATTGCACTGGGATGGGTCGTAGGCCTAGGCATCCCCGCGTGGTTCATGTGGGAAATTAAGAAGGCCCAGCCAGGAAAGAAGGAATCCGCTCCGCAGAATCAGCCTGACCAAGAGAGCAATTCCTCGCCGAATAGCTAGCCCCAGCCGAGGCGGTGGAGGTCGTCCTCCTCGATACCGAAATAGTGGCCCAGTTCGTGGAAAACGGTGACTTCCACCTCGTGGGCTAGCTCTTCCTCGCTGTGGCAGTAGTCCTGGAGCGCGCCGCGGTAGATGAAGATGGCGTCCGGCAGGAAGCCGGTGTGGTCGTGGGTGCGCTCGGTCAGGGCCACACCCTCGTAGAGGCCCAGGGTATAAGGGTCGTCCTCGTGGTAGTCGCGCACGAGGATGACCAGGTTGCGCATGCGACGCGCGAATTCCTCGGGGATTTTATCTAGCGCGTCGTCGACTAGCTCGTCGAAGCGCTCCTCGCTGACGGCGTACATCTTTTGCTGCTTTTACTGGGCCGGCGCGGGGGCGGCGGCGTCCTCGCGGCGCGGGTTGCGCTTGGGCTGTTCCTTGGGCGGCTGGCCATCGATGAGCATGGCGTCGCGGCCGTCGCGGGCGGAGCCGGTGATCTCCGAGAAGCCGGCCTGGTCATTGGGGTGCATCAGCGCGCAGTTGACCGAGGAAGTTCCGCCGTTCCAGGAGGCCTCCGAGATGGAGCCCCAGTACGGCTGCAGCGTGGACTGGTAGAGCGCCTCCTCGCTACCCAGGTACTCGATGGCGGCATCGGTGCAGGTCTTTTCGAGGAAGCTGTTCTGGTCCTCGTCGGCGGGGTAGGAGTCCGGGAACTCGGCCGACAGGTCCACGATTTGGGTGGTCTCCAGCTGGTGCGGATCCGCGCAATCGACGGTGTGCAGCACCTGGTTGTCGTCGATGTAGCGGCACTCGCCCGGCTTGGCGATGTTGGCCTGATCGACCTCGGCGACCTTGCCCTTGGTCTCCAGCGGGGTGCCCCGCTCGTCGGTGGTCTGCAGGCCGCAGAGCATGGTGCGGTCGCCGTCGTCCCACGCGGCCTTCGGCGGCAGGATGGGGGCGATGGAAAAACGCCCGGACGGGTCGTACTGGCCGTCTAGGTACTGCAGCACGGCGCCGTGGCAGAGCTCCTCGCGCAACTTGGCCTGGCGCTCGATGTCGGGGCGCGGGGCCGACTCGCCGAACTCGCTGGTGGGGTAGATGCTCAGGTCCTCGCGGGAGGCGACCTCGAAGCGGTGCTCGTCGCCGCAGTCGGTCTGCTCGAAGTTGGTGACCTCGCCGGAGCCGCTGAAGTCCCACGTCACGCAGGAGCCCTTGTCGGCGGTGGTAAAAGTTGGGGCGGGTCCTTCGGTTTCGGAGCCGGCCTCGCCGCCGGTCCCGCCGTTGCCGGCCTGGGTCGTAGAGTCCTGGGAATTGCTCACGACCTCGTAGGAGCCCACGAAAACCGCCGCGATGAGCGCAGCACACAGCGCAATCTGGATGGCGGCGGCGGAACGCCAAGTCTTCACAGTGCTCATAAGGATTGCCAGTTTACCTTCCCGTTAAGGTTCGAGCGCACGGACCACGCGGGTGGTCAGCCGATAGCGGTCGGTGCGGTAGACCGAGGAACACCACTCGACGGGCTTATCCCGCGAGCGCGAATGCCGGATGATGTGCAGCAGCGGGGTGCCGGGATCGACTTCGAGGAGGTCGGCGACCTCGGCATCGGCAGCGATGGCGGTGACGGTCTGGTCGGCCTCGGTGATGGGGACGTCGAAGTCGGTGTCGAGGATGTTGTAGACGGAGTTATAGACGTCGTTTTCTAGCAGGTTGGGCACGTAGGCCGCGTTGTACCAGCCGTCGTCGATGGAATAGGGCTCGCCGTCGCCCAGCCGCAGGCGGCGCAGGTGGGTGTGCGGCACGTTTGTTTCGGTGCCGAAGAACTTGGCGACCTCCTCGGGGGCGGCGGTGCGCCCGGACAAAAGAATCTTCGACGAGGCCGTCACGTCCTGGGCGCCCATCTCGTCGGAAAAGGACGCCAGGTGCAGCCGGGAGACCAGCGGGTTGGGGGCGACGAAGGTGCCCTTGCCGCGCACGCGGCGCAGCCGGCCGGCGGCCACCAGGTCGCCGATGGCGCGCCGCACCGTAATGCGGGAGACGCCGTAGGTCTCCTCGAGCAGGCGTTCGCCGGGGAGCAAATCCCCCGGTTTCAGCGTGGTCCGGCAGACCTCGTCCAGGATGTCGCGCAGCTGCGCGTGCTTGGGGATGGGCCCGTCCACGATGTCCCGCGGCGGCAGGTGCGGATGGCTGGTCATAATCCCCATGGTAGGGCCCTGGTTATGACCACCGCAAGCAAATGGGATTTTAGGGCCCAGTTGACCGTACAAACCATAGGGCCGTGGGGTAGGATCAAATTCGTGATTGATCTAAAATTCCTCCGCGAAAACCCAGACGTCGTCCGTGCCTCTCAGGTCACCCGAGGTGAGGATCCCGCGCTTGTCGATGCCCTCCTGGCCGCCGACGAGCGCCGCCGCACCGCCATCTCCCAGGCCGATGACCTGCGCTCCGAGCAGAAGGCCTTCGGCAAGAAGATTGGCCAGGCTTCCCCGGAGGAGCGCCCCGCGCTGCTGGAAGGCTCCAACGAGCTCAAGGCCAAGGTCAAGGCCGCAGAAGACGAGCAGAAGGCGGCCGAGGAGAAGGTCAACGAGCTGCAGTACCAGCTGTCCAACGTCGTCGAGGGCGCTCCCGCTGGCGGCGAGGATGATTTCGTGGTGCTCGAGCACGTCGGCGAGGTCCCGACCTTCGACTTCGAGCCCAAGGATCACCTGGACCTGGGCGAGTCCCTCGGGCTCATCGACACCACCCGCGGCACCAAGGTCGGCGGCGCCCGCTTCTACTACCTCACCGGCGACGGCGCCTTCCTGCAGCTGGGCATGATGATGCTGGCGGCCCAGAAGGCCCGCGAGCACGGCTTCCGGCTGATGATCCCGCCGGTCCTGGTCCGCCCCGAAATCATGGCCGGCACCGGCTTCCTGGGCGCGCACTCGGACGAGATCTACTACCTCGAGCGCGACGATCTCTACCTGGTCGGCACCTCCGAGGTGGCCCTGGCCGGCTACCACAAGGACGAAATCATCGACCTTTCCGACGGCCCCATCCGCTACGCCGGCTGGTCGTCCTGCTTCCGCCGCGAGGCCGGCTCCTACGGCAAGGACACCCGCGGCATCCTGCGCGTGCACCAGTTCGACAAGCTGGAGATGTTCGTCTACTGCAAGCCGGAAGAGGCCGAAGAACAGCACCAGAAGCTGCTGAACATGGAGCGCGAGATGCTCGCGGCCGTCGAGGTGCCCTACCGCATCATCGACGTCGCCGGCGGCGACCTGGGCTCCTCGGCCGCCCGCAAGTTCGACACCGAGGCCTGGATCCCCACCCAGGACACCTTCCGCGAGCTGACCTCGACCTCGAACTGCACCACCTTCCAGGGCCGTCGCCTGCAGACCCGCTACCGCGACGAGAACGGCAAGGCCCGCATCGCCGCGACGCTCAACGGCACGCTGGCTACCACCCGCTGGCTCGTGGCCATCCTGGAAAACCACCAGCAGGCCGACGGCTCCGTCGTCGTGCCCGAGGCCCTGCGCCCGTTCGTGGGCAAGGACGTTCTCAGGCCCGTAAAGTAAAGTCCCGGAAAGACGCCACCCGATGACCAAGTATGAGCTGCGCTCCGGGCTGTTCCGGATCCCGGAAGGCACCGAGCACACGCGGCTGCACGCCGAAGCCGCGGAGGCGATGTATCAGGGCATCGTCAGCCTGGCCCGCCGCGTCCTGCACTGGCAGGGCGTGGTGACCACCGTGGAGGGGATGGAAAACATCCCGGCCTACGGCGGCGCCCTGCTGGCGATGAACCACACCGGCTACTACGACTTCCTCTTCGGCTCCATGCCGGCCCACCTGCGCGGACGCCGCCTGGTGCGGTTCATGGCGAAGAAGGAAATCTTTGACGTGCCCGTCGTGGGGCGTTTCATGCGCGGAATGAAGCACGTGCCCGTCGACCGCGCCCGCGGTGCCGGCGCCGTCGATGCCGCCGTCGAGCACCTCAACGCCGGACACCTGGTCGGCATCTTCCCGGAGGCGACCATCTCGCGCTCGTTCGAGCTCAAGGAGTTCAAAAACGGCGCGGCCCGCATCGCCGCGGCCGCCGAGGTCCCGCTGATCCCGATGATCTGCTGGGGCTCCCAGCGCATCTGGACCAAGGGCGGGAAAAAGAACCTGGGCCGCAACCACCTGCCGGTCCACGTCAAGGTCGGCGCGCCCATCGAGGTCACCGGCGACGTCGCCGCCGACATGGAGCGGCTCAAATCCGCCATGCAGGCCCTGCTGGATCAGGTGCGCGCGGACTACGACCGCGACCACGGCCCCTTCGAGGACGGCCTGGCGTGGCGTCCGGCCGCTAACGGCGGGGTGGCGCCCACCCTGGCCGAAGCCGACCGCATGGACGCCGCGGACAAGGCCGAAAAGGCCCGCAAGCGCAAGAAGAAGGCCGAGCGCAAAACCGCCAAGGAGTTGCGCAAGGCCGACGACAAGCTGGCCAAGAAAGCCAACCGGCAGCTGCGGCGGCTGTCCCGCCTGGGCCGCAAGGAACAGGCCTAGTAGTGGTCTCCGCCCCGCGTTTTATCGCCAGCGACATTGACGGCACCTTCATCGATCCCGCGCACCGGGTGACCGCCCGCACCCGCGACGTCGTGGTCCGGGCCATCGAGTCCGGCGCCCACTTCGCCCTGGCCACCGGCCGGCCCTACCGCTGGATAGCGCCGGTCCTCGAGCAGCTGCCCGTCCGGCCGTTGTGCGTGACCTCCAACGGTGCGGTGGTCTACGACTCCCTGGCCGACCGCGTCGTGCGTGCCGAGGAGTTGTCGCCGGCGGTGATGGCGGGCATCGTCGAGCGGGCCGAGGAGGTGCTGGGGTCTATCGCCGTGGCCGCCGAGCGCGCCGGGACCTCGGCGGCCGACCCGACCGAGGACATGTACGTCGTCGACGCCCCGTTTGCCGCCCGCACCGACTACCCCGGCTTCGGCGTGGCCGACCGCGCCGAGGTCGTCGCCGAGCCCGCGGTCAAGCTCATCGTCCGCAACCTGGACATGACCTCGGCGCAGATGTACGCTCGCCTTGCCCCGCTCGTCGATGCCACCGACGCCCACGTCACCTATTCCATGCCCGATGGGCTCCTCGAGATCGCCGCCCCCGGCGTGACCAAGGAACGCGGCGTGTCCTACCTGGCCGAACACTACGGAGTGGCGGCCAGCGAGGTCATCGCCTTCGGGGACATGCCCAACGACATCGAGATGCTGCGCTGGGCCGGCTGCGGGGTGGCCATGGGCAACGCGCACGACGACGTCAAGGAAGCCGCCGACATCGTTACCGAAACCAACGGTCAGGCGGGTGTTGCTCGCGTTCTGGAAAGGTGGTTCTAGCCCATGACGTATATCGCCGCCATCGACCAGGGGACCACCTCCACCCGGTGCGTCATCGTGGATGCTAACGGCAAGATTTGTGGGTCGGCGCAGTATGAGCATCGGCAGCTGATGCCCCAGCAGGGCTGGGTCGAGCACGACGCCCGGGAGATCTGGCGCAACACGCGCCGGGCGGTCTCGGCGGCACTGGTCGACGTCGACATCGCCGCCAGCGACATCGATGCCCTGGGGATTACCAACCAGCGCGAAACCGCCGTGGTCTGGGAAAAGGAGACCGGGCAGCCCATCTACCGGGCCATCGTCTGGCAGGACACCCGCACCGCCAACCGTTTCGACGAGCCCGACAAGTGGCTGCGCAAGACCGGCGTGCTGGCCAATTCGTATCCGGCCGGGCCGAAGATCGCGTGGATCCTGGACCACGTCGAGGGGGCGCGCGAGCGGGCCGAGGCGGGCGAGCTGTTGGCCGGGACCATCGATAGCTGGCTGCTGTGGAACCTGACCGCCGGGCGCGTGCACGCGACCGACGTGACCAACGCCTCGCGCACGCTGCTGATGGATTTGGACACCCTGGACTGGGACGACGAGCTGTGCGAGGCCATCGGCGTGCCGCGGTGCATCCTGCCGGAGATCCGGGCCTCCATCGGGGATTTCGGCACCGTTCGCCACCGCGGCACGCTCATGGACGTGCCCATTACGGGCGTCCTGGGGGACCAGCAATCCGCCCTGTTCGGGCAGGCCGGGTTTTCCGCCGGGCACGCCAAAAACACCTACGGGACTGGGCTATTTTTGCTGCTCAACACCGGCGCGGAGCGTAAATACTCCCAGCATGGCATGCTGACCACCGTGGCCTACCAGTGCGCGGGCAGCGACCCGGTCTACGCGCTGGAGGGCTCGGTCGCCGTGGGCGGCTCGCTTATCCAGTGGCTGCGGGACCAGCTGGGGATCATCCCGGACGCGGCCAGCTCGGAGGAGATTGCGGCCGACGACAACGGCGGGGTCTACATCGTGCCGGCATTTTCGGGACTGTTCGCGCCGCGCTGGCGCCCCGATGCCCGCGGCGTCATCGTGGGGCTCACCCGTTTTGCCGACCGGACCCACATCACCCGCGCCGCCCTGGAGGCGACGTGTTTCCAGACACGCGAGGTAGTCGAGGCGATGGTGCAGGACTCCGGGGTCGCCATCGAGGAGCTGCGCGTCGACGGCGGGATGGTGGAAAACGAGCTGCTCATGCAGCTGCAGTCCGATATCCTCGGCGCGACCGTAGTGCGGCCGCAGGAAATCGAGACCACCGCGCTGGGCGCCGCCTTCGCCGCCGGCCTGGGCTGCGGGACGTGGTCCAGCCTGGACGAGCTCGAATCGCTGGTGCGCGTGGATACCTGCTGGGAGCCGCAGATGGATCCCGGCACCCGCGACCAGCTCTTTTCCCGCTGGAACGATGCCGTCGAGCGCACCCTGGACTGGGAGGACTAGCCGTTCCGGTTGCGGGGTGGTGGGGTCTGCCTTAGTGTGTGGGGCATGACATCGGGGGATTGTTTTTCTAGGTTTGTGGCTGCCGTGACCCAGCCTGGTATTGAGATCGTGGAGGGGGCTTGGCGCGCCGACTGGGATGCCGAGCGCGCCGCCGCCGGCTCCGGCCGCGACGAGCTGGAGCGCCTCTTCGACTTGGCCGGGGTGTTTTTCGGGCCAGTCAGGCACGCCCGCCGCCAGCGGCGGGTGCGCGCGAATGCCGCCCGCCACGGCCACTGCCTGCCCGTGCTGGATGTGTTGCGCGGGGTACTGCGGCGGGTGAAGAACAAAAACGATGCCTGGCGCATCATGGAGGAGCTGTCCGCCCAGCCGGTTGATGCCAAAGAGATGGCCGCCACGGCCCGCCGCAAAATCCAGGAGGCCCGGCCCGCCCCGACGCCGCAGCCGGGGGTGATCTACCGCCGTTCGGCCGAGGGGTTGTGGTCGATGCGCCTTATCGCCGACGCCGGCCTCGTCGCCGATATCAAAGCCCAGGTCCGCACCGTCGAGGATGCCCGCGCGGTCTTCACCGGCGGCGACGGTACCGGTGCTGGTGTGGGCGCCGGTGGGGTGCGCGCGTCGGTGATTACCAACGTGGTACTCAATCTCAAGGATTTCGGGCACTTGGTTGGCGGCAAGGATGCCGCGGATATTACCGTGCAGTTGACCAACGGTGCGGTGATTAGTGGTGCGGAGTTGGTGACCCGGGCGTTTGAACAGGTCGGCTACGTCGGGGTTTTCGATCCGGTGGCCGGGCCGGTTAATTGTTACCGGGATGAGCGTTTGGCGTCGTGGAAGCAGCGGCGCTTGGCGTTGATGGAGCATCCGGTGTGTGCGTGGCCGGAGTGTTTGGCCGGCGCGGATGAGTGCCAGGTCCATCACCTGGAGTCGTGGGATTCGGGTGGTCCGACGAACGCGGCGAACCTGGCGACGTTGTGCCCGCACCATAACGGTGCCAACGAGGATGGGCCGGGCCCGGCGCAGACTAGGGGCCGGATGGCTAGGGTTGGCGGCCGGGTGGTGTGGATACCACCCGAACGCGTGCCGGCCTAGTCCGCCTAGCGGCCCACCCTGCGGCCAACACCTCGCAGCCAGCCCGGCTGCCACTTCGGCAACGGCAAAACAAACCGGCGATCGATCTGGTGGCAGACGCGCAGCAAACACCAGGAACACGCGAGTAGGCGTCCACGGTGTAAGACCGTGAACGCCCATTCAGCGTGCCTACTCGGCGCGCCTAGGTTGCGATCCTAGGCGGCGTCTCTTCCGGAGGTTAGTCGTTGGTGTGGAGCTGAACCTGCTGGGTATTCGGGTCGTAGGTGATGTAGCCGCCTTCGAAGTCGACGCGGACGGCCTTGCCACCGACGGAGTATTGGTTCGTGGTCGGCATACCCAACTGCTGAGCATTGTCGCCCTCGGCCCAGGCCTTGGCGATTTCGCCTACCAGGGCATAAGCCTGCGAGTTATCGCCCGAGGACAGAACGACGCCGTTCTCGAAGAGCTGGTAGAACGTGTCCTGATCCAGCACCTCGAGTCCGCCCTGCGGCAGGCCCAGCAGAGGACCGAAAGCGTTGAGGATCGAGCCCCACGACTGCTGTAGTGCCGGGTCGCCCAAGAAGCTGACGACCTTCGAGATGATCTCGGGCACCTGGCCCAGGGTCAGGCCCTCGACGACTTCCTGGTCCTTGTTCGGCACCGTCAGGGCGCCGGCGGTAATCGCCAGGCCGGCGACGGCGGCGGCGATGGTGGCGGCGGCCTGGATGTCGGCGGTCGACATCGAGGACCCGCCCACGGAGGACTCGAGCGGCGCGCCAGTATCGCCCGTGCCCGCGTTTCCACCGTTACCGGAAGTGCCGGAGTTGTCGGTGGACGGGGCGGGCGTCGAGGGCTGGTAGCTACCGCCGCTCTTGACGGCCTCGTACTTCTTGTGCGCGTTGGAGCGGATTTGGTTCCAGTACTTCATCGTCCGGTCACCCGGGCACGAGGTGTTGTGCAGGTCGTTGTGGCCGTGGAAGGCGGGCACGTAGGCGGTGGTGCCGGCGGGGAACTTGGAGCCGCGGAAGCCGCCGGAGTACAGGCCGACGGACTTACCGGCCGGATCGAAACCGGAGATGGCGGCCTTCCAGCCGGCGATCTCGGAGACGGAATTGAGCATCTCCTGGGTGGGCTCGGTGGTCGAGTAGTTGCCGATCATCGAAATGCCCCAGGTATTCGAGTTGAAGCCGCCGACGTGCGCGCCCTGGACGGCCTTGTCCAGCCCGCCGTAGCGGCCCTCGTAGATGGTGCCGTACTTGTCGACCAGCGCGTTGTATCCGATGTCGCACCAGCCGAGCGTCTGGGCGTGGTAGCTGAAGATGCCGCGGACCTGGGCGGCTGCCTGGGCGCGGGTGTAGTTGTTGTTGCCCGCGGTGTGGTGCAGGGTCAGCGCCTTGACGCGATCGTCGTAGGTCGGGCCCTGGCAGCGGATGCCTTCGTTGGCACCCCAGCCGGCGCGGGAAACCACCTGCGGCGCCCCGTTGGAGGCGAAGGCAGTCGGCTCGATGCCGCCTTCCTGCGCGTTGCCGTCGATGAAGACGGCGTTCAGATCTGCGGCATCGATGCCCGCGGACTGGTCGACCGTTTCGGCGACGGGAGCGATATCGCCGTAGTTGGTCGGCAGTGGGCTCGTGGTTTCCTTGGCCGGAGCCTCGGTGGAGTTGTCCGCGGGCTTTTCCGCGGACGGTGCGGGAGCGGAGTCGGGGTTGGCCTGGCCGCCGGCCTCCGCGACTTCCTCTTCGGACGGGGCGCCGAGGTCGACGTTGCCGACGGAGACCTGGACGGCCTTGGTCTCACCGATGAAGATGAGCTCCGTGCCGTTGGTGCCGCCGGTCTCGATGCCCAGCGGCTCGGTGTCGTACCACTCGCCCCAGGTGCCGTCGGCAAGCTGCGGGCGCACGAAGGCCGCGAGATCCTTGTCGCCGCCTTCCCAAGTCAGTGCGAACTGGGAGAAGGGCTTGTCCTGGTGGAATTCCTTCACGGCGCGGGGGCCACCCTCGCCGCCCTGGGCGGCAATGGCCGGGTCGTCGACGACGACGGTCTCACCGTCGCCGAAATTCGCCTGGCTGGTGGTGGTCTCGATGGGCCCGCTACCCGCAGATTGGGTATTCAGGATGTCGTTGCCGGCGAAAACTGCGGCGGCAACCACAGACACCGAAGCGATGATGGCCACCACCGGGGTGGCCCACTTCGACTGCGTGGGGACAAGTCGACGTCGTAGTTGCACTGGTAATTCTCCCTAAAATTGTGGTGCCTGCCGGGCCTAGGGGTGGTGGCAAGCATCAGTCAGATCTGAGTCCGCAGTAAAGCATAGTAAACAATTGGGAAAAATGATACCCGAGTGACAAATGTGACGAGAGGGAACAGTGCGGCGCGCCGTTTTCCCGTGTGGCAGACCTGCCGGGCCGGCGGGGCTCCTTTAGGCTAGGAGGCATGACTGACTATGACCTCATTATCGTTGGATCCGGCTTCTTTGGCCTGACAATCGCGGAACGGGCGGCCTCGCAGCTGGGCAAGAAGGTGCTCATCGTCGAGCGCCGCAACCACCTGGGCGGCAACGCCTACTCGGAGCGGGAGCCGGAAACCGGCATCGAGGTGCATAAGTACGGCGCCCACCTGTTCCACACCTCCAACAAGCGCGTGTGGGACTACGTCAACCAGTTCACCGACTTCACCGACTACCAGCACCGCGTGTTCGCCATGCACGACGGCACCGCCTACCAGTTCCCGATGGGCCTGGGCCTTATCAACCAGTTCTTCGGCCGCTACTACAGCCCCGACGAGGCCCGCCAGCTCATCCAGGACCAGGCCGGCGAGTTCGACCCGAAGGAGGCCAAGAACCTGGAGGAGAAGGCGATCTCGCTCATCGGCCGCCCGCTGTATGAGGCCTTCATCAAGAACTACACCGCCAAGCAGTGGCAGACCGACCCGAAGAACCTGCCGGCGGCGAATATCACGCGCCTGCCGGTGCGCTACACCTTCAACAACCGCTACTTCAACGACACCTACGAGGGCCTGCCGGTCGACGGCTACACCGCCTGGATGGAGAACATGGCCTCCCACGAGCTCATCGAGGTGCGCCTGGACACGGACTGGTTCGACGTGCGCGACGAGCTGCGCGCGGCCAACCCGGACGCGCCGGTGGTCTACACCGGCCCGCTGGACCGCTACTTCGACTACGTCGAGGGCGATCTGGGCTGGCGCACCCTGGACTTCGACATGGAAGTCCTGAACACCGGCGACTTCCAGGGCACCCCGGTGATGAACTACAACGATGCCGACGTGGACTACACCCGCATCCACGAGTTCCGTCACTTCCACCCCGAGCGCGGCGACGCCTACCCCAAGGACAAGACCGTCATCATGAAGGAATACTCGCGCTTTGCCGACAAGGGCGACGAGCCCTACTACCCGATCAACACCCCCGAGGATCGGAGCAAGCTGGAGGCCTACCGCAAGCTCGCCGCCGCCGAGGCCCGCGAGAACAAGGTGCTCTTCGGCGGGCGCCTAGGCACCTACCAGTACCTGGACATGCACATGGCTATCGGCTCGGCGCTGTCGATGTTCGACAATAAAATCGCGCCCTACTTCAACGACGGCAAGCCGTTGGAGCAGGAGCGCGGCCACTAGGAAACTAGCGAGGGTTTACAGGGCGGGAGACTGGCCGGCATCGTCCTGCCCGCTGACGCGGTAGAGGTGCTCGTTGACGAATTCGCCCACACCCCAGCGGGCCAGTTCGCGGCCGTAGCCGGAGCGGTTGATGCCGCCGAAGGGCAGGCCCGCGGCGGTCACGGCGTGCTCGTTGACGAAGGTCATGCCGTCGTTGAGGCGGGCGGCCACGGAGCTGGCCTGCTCCAGGTCGGTGGACCATACGGAGCTGGACAGGCCATAGTCGGAGTCGTTGGCAATCGCGATGGCCTCCTCGACGTCGCGGGCCTTGTAAATGACGGCGACCGGGCCGAAGATCTCGTTGCAGCCGATGTCGGCGTGGCGGTCGACGTCGGTCAGCAGGGTCGGCTCCATGTAGGCGCCGTCGCGGTCGACCTTGCCGCCGCCCACGCGGATGGTGGCGGTGCCGTCGGCGGCGGCGGTTTCCAGCCGCTCGACGATCTCGTCGCGGGCGCCGATGGAGCTCAGCGGCCCGATGTCGGCGCCATCGTCGTCATAAGGCCCGACGGTCATGGAGCCGATCTTGTCGGTCAGGTACTCGACGGCGTGGTCGTAGAAGTCCTCCAGCACGATTAGCCGCTTCGGCGCGTTGCAGGCCTGGCCGGTGTTGTACATGCGGATGAGGGCGAACTGGTCGAGGACCCAGTCGAGGTTGGCATCGTCCAGTACGAGGAACGGGTCGTTGCCGCCGAGCTCGAGGACGGACTTCTTGTAGTTCTCGCCGGCGGTCTTGGCCACGGCGGCGCCGGCGGCCTCGGAACCGGTCAGGGACACGCCCTTGATGCGGTCGTCGGCGACAAAGGCGTCCATCTGGGAGCCGGAGGCGTAGACGTTGAGGTAGACGTCCTGCGGCAGGCCGGCCTCCTCGAGCAGGTCCTGGCAGGCCTGGGAGGACAGCGGGCAGATGGAGGCGTGCTTGAGCACGATGGTGTTGCCCAGCAGCAGGTTCGGCGCGGCGAAACGCGCGACCTGGTAGTAGGGGAAGTTCCACGGCATGATGCCCAGCAGCGGGCCCAGCGGCTCCTTGCGCACGAAGGTGTGGTTGGCGCCCTGGGCCGGCAGGTGCTCGTCGGCGAGCAGCTCGTGGGCGTGCTCGGCGTACCAGCGGTAGATATCCGCCACGATCTGGATCTCGGCCTTGGCCCAGCGGGTCAGCTTGCCCATCTCGCGGCCAATGTGTTCGGCCAGCTTATCGATGCGTTCTTCGTACAGGTCCGCAGTCCGCGCCAAGATGGCGGCGCGCTCGTCGATGCTGGTCGTGCGCCACTCGTTAAAAGCGGCGGTGGAGCGGTCGAGGATGTCGTCGCGGGCGGCATCGTCGAGCCGGGGGAATTCTTCTTCGGAACGTCCGGTGTTCGGGTTCTCTAATGCAAAAGTGCTCATAGTGCCCTGTATAGCGCGGGCCGCGGGCTTCTTCAAGGGGGCTAGGATGGGAGCATGGATGCGATTAATCACCCTCCCGTCAACGGAGAGGACAAGCCGGTGGTGCCCGTCTTCTTCGTCTCGGACTCGACGGGTATCACCTCGGAGGCCATGGGTAACGCGCTGCTCGTGCAATTCCCGCACCTGACTTTTACGCGCACCACGGTGCCGTTCCTGGGCAGCCTGGAGGCCGCGCGGGAGCTGGTGGCCCGGCTGGATAGGCAGGTCGCGGCCGGGCGCACCCCGCTGGTCTTTTCCACCGCGGTCGACGACGAGATCCGCGACTGCATTTTGAGCTCGAAGGCCACGGTCATCGACCTGCTGAGCGCCTACCTGGGCAGCGTCGAGCGGGCGCTGGGCACGACCAGCGTGCGCCGGGCCAAGCAGCTGCACACCCTGGCCGATAGCCAGCGCTACAACAGCCGCATGCAGGCCATCGAGTTTGCCATCGAGCACGACGACGGGCAGTCCCTGCGCGCGCTGGAGCAGGCCGACATCATCCTGCTGGCGCCGTCGCGCTGCGGCAAGACCCCGACGTCGATGTACCTGGCGCTGCAACACGGCCTGTTCGCGGCGAACTACCCCCTGGTGGACGAGGACTTCGAGTCCACGGCCCTGCCGCGCCCGGTGCGCAAGTACCAGGACCGGCTGTTCGGGATCGTCACTAGCACGGAGCGCCTGTGCCAGGTGCGCAACGAGCGCCGCCCGAATTCGCGCTACGCCTCCCGCCAGCAGGTCAGCTTCGAGCTGCGCGGCGCGAAGGCGATGATGAAGGCCAATGGGATTCCTTACGTGGATTCTTCGACCAAGTCTGTCGAAGAGATGTCTGCGATGATTCTGCAGCACCTATCCATAACGAGCGGTCGCTAGTGTGATTTTTACCCTCCGCGATTTCCGCCCGCGCGGGCCCACCCGGCGACTACAATGCTTGCCATCACTTACCCCGTTTAATACTAAGGATGCCTGAATATGAGCGATAATATTCGCTGGTTCTCCGAACTCGGAATGAACGACGTCGAGCAAGTGGGCGGCAAGAATGCCTCCCTGGGAGAGATGGTCTCCAACCTCGCCCGCCTCAACGTCAACGTCCCCGACGGCTTTGCCACCACGGCCGACGCCTACCGCGCCTTCCTGACGGAAACGCACCTGGACGAGCGGATCTCGAAGCTGCTCGAGGGGCTGGACACGGAGGATACGCGCCAGCTGGAGGCCGCCGGCAAGGCGATCCGCACGGAGATTCTGGAGACGCCGCTGCCGGAGGGCATCGAGAGCGATATCCGCGCTGCCTACGACAAGCTGGCCGCCGAGTCCGGCGACAAGGCCAGCTTCGCGGTGCGCTCCTCGGCCACGGCGGAGGACCTGCCGGAAGCCAGCTTCGCGGGCCAGCAGGAGACCTTCCTGAACATCCAGGGCATCGACGCGGTCCTGGTGGCTATCCGCGAGGTCTTCGCCAGCCTCTACAACGACCGCGCGATCGCCTACCGCGTCCACCACGGCTTCGACCACGACGCGGTCGCCCTGAGCGCGGGCGTGCAGAAGATGGTGCGCTCGGACATCGGTAGCTCCGGCGTCATGTTCACCATGGACACCGAGTCCGGCTTCGACCAGGTCGTCTTCGTCACTAGCGCCTACGGCCTGGGGGAGGGCGTGGTCCAGGGCGCGGTGAACCCGGACGAGTTCTACGCCTACAAGCCGGCCCTGCGCGACGGCAAGCGCGCGGTGATCTCCCGCTCGCTGGGCGCAAAGGCGACCAAGATGGTCTACACCGACGACGCCAGCGTCGGCCGCACCACCGAGTTCGTGGACGCCCCGGAAGCCGACCGCGCGCGCTTTTCCCTGCAGGACGAGCAGGTCGAAGAGCTGGCCCGGCAGGCGCTCATCATCGAGGACCACTACGGCCGCCCGATGGACATCGAGTGGGGCCTGGACGGCGAGGACGGCCAGCTCTACATCCTGCAGGCCCGCCCGGAGACCGTGCAGTCCCGCCGCGGCTCGGTGCTGCAGAGCTTCAGCCTGCACAAGCGCGGCACCGTCGTGGCGGAGGGCCGCGCCATCGGGCAGAAGATCGGCGCCGGCAAGGTGCGCGTTTTCGACTCGCTGGAGCAGATGCACGGCTTCAACCCGGGTGAGGTCCTGGTCGCGGACATGACGGACCCGGACTGGGAGCCGATCATGAAGCGCGCCTCGGCGATTGTCACCAACCGGGGCGGCCGCACCTGCCACGCGGCGATCATCGCCCGCGAGCTGGGCATCCCGGCCGTCGTCGGCACTGGCGATGCCACCGAGGTCCTGGCCGAGGGCAGCGAGGTCACCGTCTCCTGTGCGGAGGGCGACACCGGCTACGTCTACGACGGATCCCTGGACTTCGAGGTCACCGAGACCGACGTGGACCAGGTCCCGGAGATCGGGCCGAAGATCATGATGAACGTCGGCACGCCGGAGCAGGCCTTCGCCTTCTCCCGCCTGCCCAACGACGGCGTGGGCCTGGCGCGCCTGGAGTTCATCGTCAACCGGCAGATCGGCATCCACCCGCGCGCGCTGCTGGACTACCCGAACCTCGACGAGGAGCTCAAGTCCGAGGTGGAGCTTCTGACCGGCGCTTATGACTCGCCGCGCGACTTCTTCGTCCAGCGCGTGGCCGAGGGCGTGGCCACCATCGCGGCGGCGTTTGCCCCGAACCCGGTCATCCTGCGCATGTCCGACTTCAAGTCGAACGAGTACGCCAACCTGCTGGGCGGCAACCTTTACGAGCCGCACGAGGAAAACCCCATGCTGGGCTACCGCGGCGCCTCCCGGTACGTCTCCGAGGAGTTCGCGGAGTGCTTCGCCATGGAGTGCGAGGCGATGAAGATCGTCCGCGAGGAGATGGGGCTGGAAAACGTCAAGATCATGATCCCGTTCGTGCGCACGCCGGATGAGGCGCGCCGGGTGACCGAGGCCCTGGCCGCCAACGGCCTGCACCGCGGCGAGAACGGCCTCGAGCTCATCATGATGTGCGAGGTCCCGTCGAACGCGCTTATTCCGGAGCAGTTCCTGGAGTACTTCGACGGCTTCTCCATCGGCTCGAACGACCTGACCCAGCTCACCCTCGGCCTGGACCGCGACTCGGGCGTGGTCTCCCATGACTTCGACGAGCGCAACCCGGCGGTCAAGGTGCTGCTGGGCCGGGCCATCGAGGCCTGCCGGAAGCAGGGCAAGTACGTCGGCATCTGCGGTCAAGGCCCCAGCGACCACCCGGACCTGGCCGACTGGCTGGTCGAGCAGGGGATTAGCTCGCTGTCCCTGAACCCGGACACCGTGGTTGATACCTGGCTGCGCTTGGCGGAGAAGAAGTAGCGCGTACGCGGCATCGAAAGCGCCGTCGTTTCTGTAGGGAAGCGGCGGCGTTTTTGTGATCCGACCCCCACTAAAGGCTTGGTTTAGGCCCATCATTTGCATTTGCCCAACGATCTGCTAAGGTTAACGGCAGGTTAACTTTGAGGGAACAGAAGGTTCACTCGAGTGGTTGAAGACAGTGAGTCTTCGCCGGAATAACAGGAAATCAGGTGAATAGCGATGATGAACAACAACCGAGTTTTTGACACCCTGCGCAAGGACCTGCACGCAGCTTTCGGGCACGCGCACAGCGCCGCGGAGATTGATGCCAAGCTGGACGAGGTCATCGCCAAGCACTCCGCCCGTGCGGTTTTGGAAGAATTTGTCCCGGTCCTGGTGGAGCGGGAGGTCATGGAGTACTTCGGCGAGCACCGCATCCACGTGCGCTTTGCCGCCGGTACCGACCACGCGCTGGCGGAGGCCGCCGTGGAGCTGACCAAGAAGCACGCCGGCGACGCCCTGCTGGTCGACGCCGCCGTCTCCCACCCGGAAAACGAGGACGCCGGCCACATGAGCCACGTCCTGGCCGAGCGGGGCTTAAGCGAGGGGCAGCCGCGCCACTTCGATGATGCCCGCACGGTCGCCATGCCGGACTTCATCGTCTACCTGGGCCGCGACGTCCACCGCGACGAGGCGGGCAAGGACGTCAAGATCTGGGACATCCTGCCGGCCGAAACCGTCGAGCAAACCCGTGAGCTGGCCGACGACCTGGAGGCCCGCGTGCTCTACATGCTGGGCAAGCTGGGCATCGACCCGGTAGACGAGAAGGTCGCCGTCGACGCCTAGGCCACTCCTCGGGCACTCCAAGGGCCCACCGGAGACCAATCTTAGCCCCGCTCCGCCCCGGTTTTTCCGGGGCGGCGGCGGGGCTTTTGTGCGCTTGCCGGATCCGGGCGGGCGGCTGTGAATTCCGACCCATGACCGTGTGTGAGAACGTGCTGGGCGGCTGGGGGCACTACCCTTACACGCTAGAAGAGTGTAAAAAACGTTTGGAGAAAAAGAAGCCATCGTGACTTACCCCCAGGAATTTGAAGCAGTGCAACGCGTCTTGCTGCCCAAGCGCGGCGAGCCGAACGACGTGCGCATGCTCTACCTCATTGAGTCTCCGCAGAACCGCCAGCGCTTAAGCTGGCACGACCGCACCACCCTGACCATCCCGGCCGGCGAGGAGGTCTCCTTCGAGACCTACTTCAACGCCTTCCCGGCGTCCTACTGGCGCCGCTGGTCGCAGCTGGATTCCATCGTCCTGTCGCTGCACGTTAAGGGCCAGGCGAACGTCTCGGTGTACCGCTCCAAGGAAAACGGGCAGCGCATCGGCGTGGCCAACCACCTGGTCGAGGACGGCGAGCACCACTTCGAGCTGCCGCTGAAGAACTTCGAGGACGGCGGCTGGCTGTGGTTCGACGTGACCGCCGAGACCGAAACCGAACTGTCCCAGGTCGCCTGGTGCGCCCCGCACGCCCCGGGCGAGCAGGTGCTGCCCGACGGCACCACCCAGGCGGCCGCGGACAAGCGCGTGGCCGTGGGCATCCCGACCTTCAACCGCCCGACGGACGCGGTGGCGGCCCTGCAGGCGCTGGCCGAGGACCCGGTCGTCGACGGCATCATCGACTACGTTCTCATGCCGGACCAGGGCAACCAGCACCCGGCGGACGAGCCGGGCTACGACGCGGCCGTCGCCCACTTCGGCGAGCGCTTCCGCGAGTTCCGCCAGGGCAACCTGGGCGGCTCCGGCGGGTATTCCCGCATCATGTTCGAGGCCATCGAGAACACCGACGCGCCGTTCATCCTCTACATGGACGACGACATCGCCATCGAGCCGGACTCCATCCTGCGCGCGGTGCAGGCGGCCCGCTACGCGGCGCGCCCCATCATCGTCGGCGGTCAGATGCTCAACCTGCAGGAGCGCAGCCAGCTGCGCACCACCGGCGAGCAGGTCAACAAGTCCGACTTCATGTGGGGCCCGGCCCCGCACGCGGTCTATGACCACGACTTCGCCAAGTACCCGCTCTCGGCTATTGGCGATGCCCAATCGCACAAGGACCCCAACAAATACGACTCGCGCGCCCTGCACCGCCGCGTCGACGTGGAATACAACGGCTGGTGGATGTGCCTGTTCCCGCGCGTGGTGGCCGAAAAGATGGGCCAGCCGCTGCCGCTGTTTATCAAGTGGGACGACACCGAGTACTCCCTGCGCGCCGGGCGCGCCGGCTTCCCGACCGTGACCTGGCCGGGCGCGGCAATCTGGCACATGGCCTGGGCGGACAAGGACGACGCCATCGACTGGCAGGCCTATTTCCACCTGCGCAACCGCCTGATCGTGGCGGCCATCTACCACGACGGCGACCCGCGCGGTATCACCCGCTCCATCTTCAAGTCCACGCTCAAGCACACCATGTGCATGGAGTACTCCACCATGGCCATCCAGCTGGAGGCCATGCGGGACTTCCTGGCCGGCCCGGACCAGCTCTTCGACATCCTGGAGTCCTCCCTGCCGCGGATTAACAAGATCCGTTCCGAATACTCCGACGCGCAGATCCTGCCCTCGGCTTCCGAGCTGCCGGCCCCGACGGGCGCGCCGGGCGTGCCGACCCGCAACATTGGCGGCCGCCTGGGCAAGATCAAGAAGCTGCCCTGGCTGTTCCAGAGCATCAAGCACCTGGCCAGCAAGGAGGACCCGGCCCACCACGCGGCCCCGCAGCTGAACCTGACGCCGGAGGAGGCGCGCTGGTTCACGCTGTCGCGCCTGGACTCGGCGACGGTCTCGACCGCCGGCGGCACCGGCGTGGCCTTCCGCAAGCGCGACCGCGAGCTGGCCCAAGACCTAGTCAAGCAGACCCGCGAGCTGCTCAAGGAGATCGAGGACAACTTCGACGAACTGCGTTTCACCTACCGCGCCGCCCTGCCGACGCTGACCAGCCGCGAATCCTGGAGGAAGATCTTTGAGTAGCATTTCCAAGCTCAACGATGCCGAGTCGCACGTCCTCCAGGCCATCCAGGACGTCGCCTTCGACGTGCCCGGCGTTGTGCCGACCGCGCGGGGCCTGAGCCACTTCGGCGAGCACGCGCTCGGCTGGATGGCGCTGTCGGCGCTGGCGGCGGGCATCGATAAGCCCCGGCGCCGCCAGTGGGCCGGGGTGGGCGTGGCGGCCTTTGGCGCGCACGCGGCATCGGTAGTGATTAAGCGCGTGGTGCGCCGGCGCCGCCCGGACTACAGCTACGTGCGGGTCGGGGTGAAAACGCCCTCGCGCCTGTCCTTCCCGTCCTCGCACTCGACGTCGACCACGGCCTTCCTCGTGGCGGCCGCCCGCGTGACCGGCAACCGCAGCTTCTGGCTGGGCGTGCCGGTGATGATGGCTTCGCGTATGGTGCTGGGGGTGCATTATCCCTCTGATACTGCCGTGGGCGCCCTGCTGGGGGCCACCACGGCGCAGGTTGTAAGCCGGCTGGAAAGGAAAACCGCATGAGCGCCCATCCGCACGATGACGGCAACCAGAGCTTCTTTCACTCGGAGCCTCATACCTCCGGCGTAGACACGGGCCGGAAGCGCAAGCCGCCGAAGAACCTCGCCGACGGCATGGTCAAGGCCCTGCGCCCCAAGCAGTGGGTCAAAAACGTGCTCGTGCTGGCCGCCCCGGCCGCGGCGGGCGCGGACGCGCTGTTCCACGGCCGCGTGCTGCTGGACGTCCTGCTGGCCTTCGTGGTCTTTTGCATGGGCGCGTCGTCCATCTACCTCATCAACGACGCCCGCGACGTCGAGGCCGACCGCGCGCACCCGACCAAGCGCTTCCGGCCGATTGCCGCCGGCGTGCTGCCGGTGCAGCTGGCCTACGTCATGGCGGCGGTGCTCATCGTCGGCGCCATCGGCCTGTCGCTGCTGGCCACCGCCGGCGTGGAACTGGCGCTGGTCATCGCGGTCTATATCGCGCTGCAGCTGGGCTACTGCTTCGGCTGGAAGCACATGCCGGTGATCGATATCGCGCTGGTTTCTTCCGGCTTTATGCTACGTACGATGGCCGGCGGCGTCGCCGCGGGCATCGAGCTGTCCCAGTGGTTCCTGCTGGTCGCCGCGTTCGGTTCGCTGTTCATGGCCTCCGGCAAGCGCTACTCGGAGATCCTGCTGGCGGAGAGCACCGGCGCGAAGATCCGCAAGTCGCTGGAAGGCTATACACCTACCTACCTGCGCTTCGTCTGGACCCTGGCGGCCACCGCCGTGGTGATGTCCTACACCCTGTGGGGCTTCGAGCTCTCCAACCAGGCCGAGGGTGTGGCCGGCATCTGGTACCAGGTCTCCATGGTGCCGTTTACCATCGCTATCCTGCGCTACGCCGCGGACGTCGACCGCGGACACGGCGGGGCGCCGGACGAGATCGCGCTGGAGGACCGCGTCCTGCAGATCCTGGCGCTGCTCTGGCTGGCTTGTATTGCCATGGCGGTCTACGTTTTCCCGATGATCTAATTTGGGGACCAGCTGGTAACCTGCTCTGTTATGCAAAAAATCGGTAGTCCCCGTGCGGCCCAGATTTCGGTGGTGGCCAGCAGTGTAGCTATCGGGGCGATTACCTTCTTCGCGGCGTGGCAGCGCCGGTGGATGGCCGATGACGGCCTCATCGTGCTGCGCACCGTCCGCAACCTCCTGGCCGGCAACGGCCCGGTCTTCAACGCGGGGGAGCGGGTGGAGGCCAATACCTCCACGCTGTGGCAGTACCTGATCTACCTGGGCCGCCTGGTCACCGGCGCCCAGCTGGAGGCCATCGCCATGTGGCTGGCCATCGCGCTGTCCGTGGCCGCCCTGGTGGTCGGCACGTGGTCGACCGCGCAGGTGCACAACACCGGCGGGCGGCACGCCACCCGCGCGTTGGTCCTGCCCGCGGGCGCGCTGGTCTACCTGGCGCTGCCGCCGGCCCGGGACTTTTTCACCTCCGGCCTGGAGTGGGGCCTGTCCATCTTCTACCTGGCGGTGTTGTGGTGGCTGCTGACCCGCTGGGTGCGCGGGGCCAACCCCTACCTGGTGGCCTTCTGGGCCGGCCTGTCCTGGCTGGTGCGCCCGGAGTTGGCGCTCTACGGCGGGCTGACGGGCATCGTCCTGCTGGTGGCCCACCGCCGCCCGGCGCACTGGGCGGGCATCCTGGGCGCGGCCCTGCCGCTGCCGTTGGCCTACCAGGTTTTCCGCATGGGCTACTACGGCCTGCTGACCCCGCACACGGCCGTGGCCAAGTCGGCTGCCGATGCCGCCTGGGGCGCCGGCTTCAACTACCTCGGCGACCTCGTGGGCCCCTACTGGCTCTGGCTGCCCCTGCTGGTGCTGGCGGCGCTGGCCGCCTACCAGTTCCGCGGCGACGCGCACTTCTCCGCGCTGCGCAGCCAGCCCGTCGTCGTGGCGTTGATGGTCAGCTGCGCGCTCATTCACATGCTCTACGTGCTGCGGGTGGGCGGCGACTTCATGCACGGGCGCATGCTGCTGCTGCCGCTTTTCGCGCTCCTGCTGCCGGTCTTCGTGCTGCCGGTGCGGGATTACTGGGCCGCCGCCGGCGTGGCCGGGATTGCGGTCTGGGCCGTGGTTATTGCCTGGCGCGGGCACCCGGTGGACTGGCGGGTCTACCAGGGGGAAATCTCCATCGTCGACGAGCGCGACTACTGGACTTATGCCACCAAGCGTCAGCTGGGGGACCCGCCGAAGGACGCGGAGGACTTCCAGAACATGCGCCTGCTGCGCGGCTTCGACGACGCGATCAGCGGCTTGGAGCGTGGCGACGCGCTGGCTATCCGCTACCTCACCGGCGACTCGGTAGAGGACAACGCCTGGATGACGGCGGCCCGGGACGAGCGCCGCAACGACCCGCCGACGCTGTACCTGATCAACATGGGCATGTCCTCGATGCATTCGCCGCTGAACGTGCGCGTGCTGGACAACATTGGGCTGGCCACGCCGCTGGCCGCGCGGCAGCCGCGGATCGAGGACGGGCGCATTGGCCACGACAAGTCCCTGCCGCTTAGCTGGCAGGCCGCGGATTCCGCGGTGGACATCGACGAGCTGCCCGCGTGGTACGACAAGGACGAGGTCGCTAAGAACCGCCGGGCCCTCGAGCACCCGGATTTCCAGGAGCTTTTCGCGACTTATCGCGACCCGCTGGATGCGGAGCGGTTCTTCGAAAACATCAAGTTCTCCCTGACCGATGGGCGGACGCTGCAGTTTACAGACAACGCACAGGACTACCTCAAGTAGTCCCCAGTCAGCTGCCGGAATGAGACAAATTGACAGCAATCGTCTAGAATCTCAGGCACTGTTATAACTTCGTGATTGTTAACGCAACTTTGCTTGCGATCGATAAGTACTGAAGGAACCCTTCGGTAAAAACTGAAACAAAAAGTACACAAGCAAGGAGAGACATGACACTGACGTCTTTCGCCTCCCGCGCGTCCCGCCGGGTCACCGCGGTGGTCGCGGCCATTATCATGGTGGTCACCATGCTCGCGGTGGCTGGCCCGCAGCGGGCAGAAGCCGCCCCGCGTGACTACCTGCGCGCCGACGCCACCGGCCTCTGCGACTGGGACCGCGTGGGCTGGTGGGTCCAGCGCTGCGACGTGTGGTCCCAGTCCATGGGCCGCAACATCCCGGTCCAGATCCAGCCGGCCAAGCGCGGCGGCAACGCCGGCCTTTACCTGCTGGACGGCCTGCGCGCGACCGACCGCACCAACGCCTGGGTCAACGACGTGAACGCGGCGGCCACCTACGAGCCGCACAACATCACCCTGGTCATGCCGGTCGGCGGCGAGTCCTCCTTCTACGCCGACTGGGAAGGCCCGGCCACCTACGACCTGACCAACCCGGTCAACTACAAGTGGGAGACCTTCCTGACCCAGGAGCTGCCGGGCTACCTGGAGCGCAACTTCGGCGTTGCCCGCAACAACAACTCCATCGCGGGCCTGTCCATGGGCGCTACCTCGGCCATGGTCCTGGCCAGCAAGCACCCGAACCAGTTCCGTCAGGCCATGTCCTTCTCCGGCTACCTGACCACCACGCTGCCGGGCGCCCAGACCTTCATGCGCCTGGCCATGCTGGACGCCGGCGGGTTCAACATCAACGCCATGTACGGCACCCTGATCAGCCCGCGCCGCTTTGAGAACGACCCGTTCCACCTGACCTCCGGCCTGCGCGGCAAGGACGTCTACGTCTCCGCCGCCTCCGGTATCCCGGGCCCGGGCGATGAGAAGTACCTGCCGCAGCACCAGGCATCGGGCGCTGCGCTGGAGGCCTTCTCCATGGTCTCGACCCGGCTGTACGAGCTCAAGGCCCGTGCCGACGGCGTCAACCTGACCACGGATTACCCGAACGTCGGCCTGCACAACTGGAACCAGTTCGGCCGACAGCTGGACAAGACCAAGCCGCGCGTCCTCAACGTGATGAACGCTTGGTAAGTCGGTCGTAGACCTGCACCAGAACTTCAATATTCCCCGCGCTAGGGCTAGCGCGGGGAATATTTGTATTTCGGGATGAAGAATGTGACTTCGGGCGTGTCGGCTAGGAAAAGTCTCAAGTTGAACTTAAACTTGAGCGCACAACAACCCAGGTACGTGCTCCGGAGGAGGGGAACCTTCGGATTGCGTGAGTTTCCGGGTGCGCTGGCCGTGTTTTCGGCGAGCGCTGCCTCGTTGGCTCTTTTGGCTGGGACTCCATCGCTGTCTGTCTACTAGTCGAACGTCAAGGATACCTCCATGCGCACATCCGCTCCGAAGCCCTCCCCGCGCCAGGCGCGCAACACGTACCAGACTCGTACCCGCCGCGGGCTGGCCGCCGCGGCCCTGCCCACGGCGCTGGCCGTCGGCATCGCCCTGCTGCCTAACGCCACCGCCCAGCAGAGCCTGGGGGATCTCAGCTCCTCCTCGTCCGGGTCGAGCCTGTCGGATTCTTTCGCCCCGGCGGCGCCGCCGAAGCGCACCCCGATTGACACCACCTACCCGGACGTCGAAGGCCTGCCGGAGGGCGTGGACATCGAGCGCGTAGAATACCTGACCAACCGCCACCTGATGGTCTACATCAAGTCTGCGGCCATGCCGGACAAGCTGCAGAAGGTCCAGATCCAGCTGGCGCGTGACTGGTACTCCAACCCGGAGGCCACCTTCCCGGAGGTCTGGGCCCTGGACGGCCTGCGTGCCCGCGACGACGAGTCCGGCTGGACCATCGAGACCAACATCCTGAACCAGTACGCCGACCGCAACGTCAACCTGATCATGCCGGTGGGCGGCGAGTCCTCCTTCTACGCCGACTGGCAGCGCCCGGACAACGGCACCCACTACAAGTGGGAGACCTTCCTGACCCAGGAACTGGTGCCGATCCTGGACAACGAGTACCGCTCCAACCACAAGCGCGCCGTGACGGGTATCTCCATGGGCGGTACCGCCGCGGTCAACCTGGCCGAGCGCAACCCGCACCTGTTCGACTTCGTGGGCTCCTTCTCCGGCTACCTGGACACCACCAGCAGCGGCATGCCGGCCGCCATCCGCGCCGCGCAGCTGGACGCTGGCGGCTACAACTCGGACGCCATGTGGGGCCCGCCGGGCTCCCAGGACTGGATCGACCACGACCCGAAGCTGGGCATCGAAAACCTGAAGGACATGAAGGTCTACATCTCCGCCGGCTCCGGCAAGGATGACTTCGGCAACCCCAAGTCCGTTGCCAAGGGACCGGCCAACGTGGCCGGTATCGGCCTGGAGACCATCTCCCGCATGTCCGGCGGGACCTTCATGAAGTACGCCGAGCGCGCCGGCGTGCAGCCGGAGGCGCACTTCCGCCCGTCCGGCGTCCACAGCTGGGAATACTGGCAGTTCGAGATGCAGCAGGCCTGGCCGTCCATCGCGGACGCCCTGGCCATCCCCAAGGAAGATCGCGGGGCGGACTGCCAGGCCATCGGCGCCATCGGTGCGGCCACCAAGTCCGGCACCATCGGCGAGTGCGTCAACAACGAATACGACGCCGGCGATAACGGCAAGGCCCAGGACTTCAGCGCGGGCACCGCGTACTGGTCCCCGGAGACCGGCGCCAAGGCGCTGGTCGGCCGCATCAACGCTCGCTACAGCGAGATGGGTGGCCCGGGCTCCTGGCTGGGCTTCCCGCTGACCAACGAGGAAAAGACCCCGGATCAGCGCGGCCGCTTCGTCCACTTTGAGAACGGCTCCATCTACTGGACCGCCCAGACCGGCGCTTATGCCATCCCGAAGGACATGGTCGAGGCCTGGGGCAAGAACGGCTGGGAAGGCGGGGATCTCAAGTACCCGACCTCCGCACCGCAGGAGGTCAACGGTGGCTTCCAGCAGGAGTTCGAGAACGGTGTCCTGACCCGTAACCCGGACAACTCCCACCACATCGTCCACGGCGCCATCGGCGCCAAGTACAAGGAGATGGGCGGCGCGACCACCGGCCTGGGCTTCCCGACCAGCGACGAGATCAAGATCAAGGGCGGCGCCTTCCAGGAGTTCGAGCACGGCAACATCTACTGGTCCCCGAAGACCGGCGCGCACTTCATCATGTACGGCAAGATCTTCGACGCCTGGGGCAAGCGCGGCTTCGAGCAGGGCGAGATGGGCTACCCGACCTCGGACACGGAGCAGATCCCGGCCGGCGGCCTGACCCAGAAGTTCCAGAACGGCACCCTGAGCGAGATCTTCGGCCGCGTGCAGAAGTCCTAAACGCCAGCCGGAAGGAGTACCATCAGCGCCATGCGAAAATTGATTGCGGGTCTGGCCGCGGCGGCATCGTTGGGCCTGGCGGCCTGCGGTTCCGCCACCGTCGACAACGATAACGAGGCCGAGGCCCCGACCTCGGTGGCGCCGCTGGACCGCGGCTCGGAGTCCGAGTCGGCATCCGCCTCCGAGTCGGAGTCGGCCGAAAGCAGCACCAAGCCTTCCGCCCCGGCCCCGGCCGGCGGCCGCGCCCCGGAGGACCGCGGGGCCGAAGAGATCTCCGAGATCCCCTCCCCGGAGGCAGACGCGTCTGCGGGCGATGCCGACTTCCTCGGCGCGGCGGGCGAGCGCGACATCGACACGGCTGGCGTGGAAGCGCAGCTGGTCTCCGCCGCGCAGCGGGTCTGCGTGGAGGAAGAGCCCATTACGCTGAACGCGATTTCCGGCCAGCTCATCGAGCAGGGCCGCACGGATCTGGACTACGAAGAGCTGACCCGGTTCCTGGCCGACGAAGCGCGCTCCGCCTACTGCTAGACGAGACAGGCACAACACATGAAAAAGACCCTTACTGCGGTAGCAGTAGTGATCCTGCTGGTGATCCTGGGCGCCTCCGCGGTGCACTATTTCAACAGCACCTCCTCGAGCAACCTTTCGGAGCCGCCGGCCACGCAGCCCGGCGAGGACGAGCCGGCCGCCCCGGAGCAGCCGGACTGGTGCCCGCGGGTCGAGGTCATCTCCGCCCCCGGCACTTGGGAATCCAAGGCGGACGACGATCCCATCAACCCGACCGCCAACCCGCGCTCTTTCATGCTGTCGATTTCCCAGCCGCTGCAGCAGGCCTACGCCCCGCAGGACGTGAAGGTGTGGACCCTGCCGTACACCGCGCAGTTTAAGAACATCAACTCCCAGGAGGAGATGTCCTACGACGACTCCCGCCAGGAGGGCACTTCCACCCTGGAGGGCGAGCTGCGCACCATGCACGAGACCTGCCCGGCGACGAAGTTCGTCATGGCCGGTTTCTCCCAGGGTGCGGTCATCTTGGGCGACGTCGCCGACCAGATCGGCGCGGGCACGGGCGCGGTCCCGGCCGAGTCGGTGGCCGGCGTGGCCCTTATCGCCGACGGCCGCCGCGAGCCCGGCGTGGGCATCAACCCGGGCGTCGAGGTTGGCGGCATCGGCGCGGAGATCGCCCTGGAGCCGATCAGCAAGCTGGTCCAGCCCATCGTGCCGGGCGCGACCATGCGCGGTGCGCGCCCCAACGGCTTCGGCGAGCTGGCCGACCGCACCTTCCAGATTTGCGCGCCGGACGACTCCATCTGCGACGCCCCGCGCGATGCCGCCAACGGCCTGGACCGCGCCCGCGATCTCATCGCCGCCAACGGCGTGCACGCCCAGTACGCCTCCAACCCGCACGTGGTGGAGGGAACCACCGCCAACGACTGGGTGGTCGGCTGGGCCCGGGGAATCATCGACGGCATCTAGAACCGGCCGCCCGCGGTGTAACACGGCGGCCGCCTCGTCTGATAATTTTAGTAGCAAAATAAACCGAATCGGATTTCAAGGAGCGTTACTGACATGGATTTGCACGCCGCCATGGGCCAGTTCTTCAACGACCAGGGGGAGATCACCCTCGCGCCGCAACTGACCCTCGCCGGGCTCGCGGAATTGCTCTACCAGGGCGATCTGCAGACCGGCGGCGGTGACCGGAAGGTCCTGCGCTTCTGGGATTACTCCGAAAGCCGGGAGGGGCAGCTGGTGACCTACTCGCGCCAGGAGGTCAACACCCGCATCAAGTCCGTGGCGGCCCGCCTGCAGCAGGTCGGCAAGCTGGGCGACCGGGTAGCCATCCTGGCCGGCAACTCCCCGGAGTACCTCTTCGGCTTCCTGGGCGGCCTGTACGCCGGCATGACGCCCATCCCGCTCTACGATCCGAACGAGCCGGGCCATGCCGACCACCTGAAGGCGGTCTTCGCCGACGCCCAGCCGAAACTGGTGCTGACCAACCGGGCATCGGCAGCCGCGGTGCGCAAGCACTTTGCCGACCTGCCCTCCCGGGAGCGCCCGCGCGTGCTCTCCGTCGACTCCCTGCCGGACAGCCTGGCGGCGTCCTACCAGAACCCGGCGGCCACCCTGGAGGGCCAGCAGCAGCTGGCGATGTCCACGGTCATGCCCCTGGACCAGCCCGCCTTCCTGCAGTACACCTCCGGCTCCACCCGCACCCCGGCCGGCGTGATCCTGACCAACCGCTCCATTCTGACCAACGTTTTGCAGATCTTCCGGGCCGCGCAGCTGAAGATGCCGCTGCGCCTGGTCACCTGGCTGCCGCTGCACCACGATATGGGCATTATCCTCACGGTGTTCGTGACCATCCTGGGCCTGCCTTTCGAGCTGATGTCCCCGCGCGATTTCATCCAGCAGCCGAAGCGCTGGGTGGGCCAGCTCAACCGCAAGCCGATCGATGACAAGCTGCAGGCCACCTACGGCGTGGTCCCGAACTTCGCGCTCGAGCTGGCCGCCCGCTACGGCGCCCCGGCCGACGGCGAGGAGCTGGACCTGTCCCACATCGACGGCCTCATCGTCGGCTCCGAGCCGGTTACCGAGTCCGCCGTGGACAGCTTCCTCAACACCTTCGAGCCCTACGGCTTTAAGCGCACCGCGCTGCGCCCGTCCTACGGCCTGGCGGAGGCCTCCCTCCTGGTGAGCACCCCGCAGACCGACGAGCGCCCGCTGATTACCCACTTCGACCGCGCCGCCCTGGCCGAGGGCCGCGCCGAGGTGGCCGAGGCTTCCGAGAACACCGTGGCCTTCGCCTCCGTCGGCCAGGTGGTGCAGCCGCAGTACCTGACCATCGTCGACCCGGAGACCCGGGCCGAGGTCGCCGACGGCGTCATCGGCGAGCTGTGGGCCCACGGCGAAAACATGGCCGCCGGCTACCTGGAGCGCGACGAGGACACCGCCGCGACCTTCCGCAACACCCTGGGTGAGCGCCTGGACGACACTCGCGTGGCCGGCGCCCCGGAGGACGACCACTGGATGGCCTCCGGCGACCTGGGCACCATCCTGGACGGCCACCTCTACATCACCGGCCGCCTGAAGGACCTCATTGTCGTGGCCGGCCGCAACCACTACCCGCAGGACATCGAGTCCACCGTCCAGGAGGCCAGCCAGCACGTGCGCCCGGACTCCGTGGCGGCGTTTTCCGTCGAGGGCGCGGACACCGAGCAGCTGGTCCTGCTGGTCGAGCGCGCGGATACGGCCGAGCCTTCCGGCGACGCCGCGGCGGCCGAAGCCATCCGCTCGGCGGTCTCCGCCCACCACGGCCTGACCCCGGACGACATCGTCTTCCAGCAGGCCCACGAGATCAACCGGACCTCCTCGGGCAAGATCGCCCGCCGCGTGGCCAAGAAGCACTACCTGGCCCAGCGCGGCTAAATCCCGGCGGGGCTTCAACAAAGCCCTGCACATCCGCCTGGCAGGCGCTTGCCACTAACGTTTTGGGGCCCGAGTTCGATAGCCTAAGGTGGAGCATTTTCACCAAAGACGATTATTCTTTGTGATCCCCTTAATGAACGTAAGCGAAAGAAAGCATGGCGTATGACCGTAGAGCAGTTGCGTGATTGGATCCGTAATTGGGTAGCCCAGACCACGGGCGTTCCCGCGGAGGAAATTACCGACTCTAAGCCGCTGGAAAACTTCGGCCTGTCCTCCCGCGACGCCGTGGTGCTGTCGGGCGAGCTGGAAAACCTGGTGGGCGTGGATCTCGACCCCACGGTCGCCTACGAATACCCGACCGTCGCCCAGCTGGCCGACCGCCTGATTAACGGCCCGGCCCAGCAGGCGGCGCCGTCGTCCGCCCCGCGCCGGATTAACCCGGCCGGCGGCCACGAGGACATCGCCGTCATCGGCCTGGCCGGCCGCTTCCCGGGCGCTAACAACGTGGACGAGTTCTGGGACATGCTGGTCGAAGGCCGCGGCGCGACGGGGCCGCTGCCCATCGGCCGCTGGTCCGACTACGCCGCGGATCCGGTGATGACCCAGAAGATGGCCGAGCAGAACCTCGCCGGCGGCTATATCGACGACATTGCCGGCTTCGACGCGGAATTCTTCGGCCTGTCCCCGGTGGAGGCCACCAATATGGACCCGCAGCAGCGCATCCTGCTGGAGTTGGTCTGGGAGGCGCTCGAGGACGCGCACCTGCCGGCCAACGAGCTGCGCGGGACCGCCACCGGCGTCTACATGGGCTCGTCGAACAATGACTACGGGATGTTGATCACCGCCGACCCGGCGGAGGCGCACCCGTACGCGCTGACCGGCACCTCCTCGGCGATCATCTCCAACCGGATCTCCTACGCGCTGGACCTGCGCGGGCCCTCGGTCAACGTGGACACCGCCTGCTCGTCCTCGCTGGTCTCCGTCCACCAGGCCGTGCGCGGTCTGCGCGACGGCGACGCCGACGTCGCCGTGGCCGGCGGCATCAACATCATGGCCTCCCCGTTTGTTTCTACCGCCTTCGGCGAGCTCGGCGTCATCTCGCCCACGGGCTGCATCCACGCCTTCTCCGACGACGCGGACGGCTTTGTGCGCGCGGACGCCGGCGGCGTGCTGGTGCTCAAGCGGCTCAGCGACGCCGAGGCCGCCGGCGATAACATCCTGGCCGTCATCAAGGGCTCGGCCATCAACTCCGACGGCCACTCCAACGGCCTGACCGCCCCGAACCCGGAGGCGCAGGTCGACGTGCTGCACCGCGCCTACGCCGACGCCGAGGTCGATCCGGCCACGGTCGACTACGTCGAGGCCCACGGCACGGGCACCATCCTGGGCGACCCAATCGAGGCCACCGCCCTGGGCGAGGTGCTGGGCGCCCACCGCGGCGCGGAGAACCCCACGCTGCTGGGCTCGGCCAAGTCCAATATCGGCCACTCCGAGTCCGCCGCCGGCGTGGTGGGCCTCATTAAGGTCATCCAGGCCATGCGCCACGACACCCTGCCGCCGAGCATCAACTTCTCCGCGCCGAACCGCTACATCGACTTCGACGCGGAAAAGCTCGAGGTTGTCGAGGACCCCCGCGAGTGGCCCGAGTACTCCGGCCACAAGCTGGCCGGCGTGTCCGGCTTCGGCTTCGGCGGCACCAACGCCCACGTCGTGCTCAGCGACTACCAGGGCGCCCCGCACCAGCGCGCCGCCCAGGTCGCCACCGCCTCCGCCGCCGATACCACTACCGACACCATTACCGACACCGCTGACGATGCCGCCGCTGCCACCGTCAGCCTGCCGGTCTCCGGCCTGCTGCCGTCGCGCCGGGCCCAGGCGGCGGACACGCTGGCGGATTTCCTCGAGGACCAGCAGCTGGGCACCGCGGATCTCTTCGCGCTGGCCCGCTCCCTGGCCGGGCGCAACCACGCCCGCTCCCGCGCGGTGGTCAACGCCACCAACCCGGAGGAGGCCATTTCCCGCCTGCGGCAGGTCGCCGCTGGCAAGATCTCGGTCGGGGTCACCGCCGCGGATTCCCCGTCGGTGCCGGGCCCGGTCTTCGTCTACTCCGGCTTCGGCTCCCAGCACCGCAAGATGGTCAAGGACCTCGTCGCGCTGTCCCCGGACTTCTTGGCCCGCCTGGAGGAGCTGGACCAGATCGTGGACTTCGAGTCCGGCTGGTCCATCCTGGACATCGTCCGCGACGACGAACAGACCTACAACACCGAGACCGCCCAGGTGGCCATCACCGCGATCCAGATCGCGCTGACGGATCTGTTGGCCAGCTTCGGCGCCCGCCCGGCCGGCGTTATCGGCATGTCGATGGGCGAAATCGCCGCGGCTTACGCCGCGGGCGGCATCAGCGCTGACGACGCCATGCTGATCGCCTGCCACCGCGCCCGCCTCATGGGCGAGGGCGAGGCCCAGCTGACCGAGGAAACCCAGGGCGCGATGGCCGTCGTCGAGCTGACCGCGGAGGACATCGCGGCCCTGGACGGCAACATCGAGCCGGCCGTCTACACCGGCCCGGGCATGACCACCGTGGGTGGGCCCCGCCAAGAGGTCCTGGACCTGGTGGAGAAGCTCGAGGGCGAGGGCAAGTTCGCCCGCGCGCTCAACGTCAAGGGCGCCGGGCACACCTCGGCCGTGGACCCGATTCTCGGCGAGCTCGCGGGCGACATCGCGGGCATTACCGCCCGCCCGCTGCACACCACGCTGTTTAGCTCCGTCGACCGCGGCGAGGTCTACCGCCCGGGTTCCACCGTCCACGACGAGGACTACTGGCTGCGCATGACCCGCCAGCCGGTCTTCCTGGAGGACGCCACCCGCGCGGCCTTTGCCGCCGGCCACACCCAGCTGGTGGAGATCGCCCCGAACCCGGTGGCGCTGATGGGCATGATGTCTACCGCCTTCGCCGTCGGCAAGGCGGACGCGCAGCTGCTCTACGCGCTCAAGCGCAAGGTCGATCCGAGCGTGTCCCTGCTGGACCTGCTGGCCAAGCTCTACGTCGCCGGCGCGCCGGTGGACTACCGCGCTGTCTTCGGCGACGGACCCGTGCTCGACGCGCCGCACACCCACTTCAAGCGCCAGCGCTACTGGACCCACGCCCGCCCGTCCTCCGGGGTCACCGGCCTGCCGGGCACGCGCGTGAACCTGCCGGAGGGCAAGACCGCCTTTTCCACTAACGCCGATCAGGCCCCGAGCGCCCTGGCGCTGCTGGAGGCGGCTATCGATGCCGTGTCCCCGGGCGCCCACCTCGTTGCCGTGGAAGAACCCGGCACGCTGCCCGCCCAGGGCGAGGTCACCACCGTGGTGACCAAGTCGCTCGGCGGCGTGGCCGTCGCGGCCTATGCCGTGGCCGACGGCGCCACGACCCTGGTCGCGGAAGGTTTCGCCACCTCCCTGGACCTGGGGGCCAAGTCCGTGCCCGGCGTGGCCGACCTGCCGGATTACGCCCCGCTGACGGACGCCGCTGACCAGACTGGTGACGCCGACATCGAGGCCGTGCGCTGGGACCCGGCCACGGAGTCCGTGGAGGATCGCCTGGCGGCGATCGTCTCGGAGTCCATGGGCTACGACGTGACCGATCTGCCGCGCGAGCTGCCGCTTATCGATCTCGGCCTGGATTCCTTGATGGGCATGCGCATCAAAAACCGCGTGGAAAACGACTTCCAGATCCCGCCGCTGCAGGTCCAGGCGCTGCGCGACGCCTCCCTGGCCGACGTCATCGACATGGTCACCGCCGCCGTCGAAGGCCGGGAGACCGACGGCGTTGAGACCGCCGCAGCCGCGACCGAGGATGCCAAGCCGACCGAAACCGCCGAGGCCCCCGCGGAAACCGAGAAGAGCGCCGGCGCCGGCGTGGGCGTGGCCCCGCGCGACGCCTCCGAGCGCATGGTCTTCGGCACCTGGGCTTCGGTTACCGGGAAGGCGGCGGCCGGTGTGATCAGCCCGCTGCCGGAGCTGACCGAGGAGCAGGCCACCCGGATCGCCGAGCGGCTTTCCGAGCGCGCCGGCGTCGAGGTCACCGCCGCGGCCGTGCGCGAGGCGGAAACGCTGGAGCCGCTGGCGGATCTGGTCCGCGAGGGCCTGGAGACCGAGGTCGAGGGCAACATCCGCGTGCTGCGGGAGGCCGACGGCCCGGCCGTGTTCATGTTCCACCCGGCCGGCGGGACCACGGTGGTCTACCAGCCGCTGGTGCGCCGTCTGCCCGAGGACGTCGCCGTCTACGGCGTCGAGCGCCTCGAGGGCAGCCTGGAAGACCGCGCGCAGGCCTACATCGCCGACATCGAGAAGTACGCCCGCGGCCGCAAGGTCGTCCTCGGCGGCTGGTCCTTTGGCGGCGCGCTGGCCTACGAGGTCGCGCACCAGCTGCGTAACAAGGATCTCGAGGTCTCGTTCATCGCGCTGCTGGACACCACCCAGCCCTCCGATCCGGCGCCGGACACCCTGGAGGAGACCAAGGCCCGCTGGGAGCGCTACGCTGCGTTCGCGGAAAAGACCTACGGGCTGGAGTTCCCGGTGCCCTACGAGCTGCTGGAGACCGCCGGCGAGGACGCCGTGATGGATATGCTCGCGCAGTTCTTGGCCACCACGGACGCCTCGGAGCACGGCCTGGCGGCCGGCGTGCTGGAGCACCAGCGCGCCTCCTTCGTGGACAACCAGATCCTGGGCAAGCTGGACATGCGCCGCTGGGCGGACGTGGACGTGCCCGTGCTGCTTTTCCGCTCGGAGCGCATGCACGACGGCGCGATCGAGCTCGAACCGCGCTACGCCGAGATTGACCCGGACGGCGGTTGGGGCGCTATCGTGGAGGATCTAGAGATCGTCCAGCTGCCCGGCGACCACCTGGCCGTGCCGGACGAGCCCGCAATCGGCATTGTGGGCAAGCACATCGAGGATTGGATCGAGGTAAAGATTCGTGGCAACCACCGCTGAGAAACTCGCGGATCTGCGCGCCCGGCTGGACAAGGCCCAGGACCCGGGCAGCGAGCGCTCCCGCGCCCGCCGCGACGAGGCCGGCCGCACCACCCCGCGCCAGCGCATCGAGGAACTGCTCGACGACGGCTCCTTCGAGGAGACCGGCGCCCTGGGTAAAACCCCGGGGGACCCGAAGGCCATTTACTCCGACGGCGTGGTCACCGGCTACGGCCGCATCAACGGCCGGCAGGTGTGCATCTACGCGCACGACAAGACCGTCTACGGCGGTTCGGTGGGCGTGACTTTTGGCAAGAAGGTCACCGAGGTCATGGACATGGCCATCAAGATCGGCTGCCCGGTCATCGGCATCCAGGACTCGGGCGGCGCCCGCATCCAGGACGCGGTGACCTCCCTGGCCATGTACTCGGAGATCGCCCGCCGCCAGCTGCCGCTGTCCGGCCGCAGCCCGCAGATCTCCATCATGCTGGGCAAGTCCGCCGGCGGCGCGGTCTACGCCCCGGTGACCACCGACTTCGTCATCGCCGTCGACGGCGAGGCGGAAATGTATGTCACCGGCCCGAACGTCATCCGCGAGGTCACCGGCGAGGACGTGACCTCCGCGGAGCTGGGCAGCGCCCGCCAGCAGGAACAGAACGGCAACGTCTCCGCCGTGGTCGAGTCGGAGGACGAAGCCTTCGACTTGGTCCGCGACCTGCTGGACCACCTGCCGCTGACCTGCTATGACCCGGCTCCTGTCTTCGCCGCTCCCAGCGACGAGGAGGTCGCCGAGGACGACGAGCTCAACGCGTTTATGCCCGACGACACCAACGCCGGCTACGACATGGAGGAACTCCTGCGCCAGCTGGGTGACGATGACGAGCTCATCGAGTTACAAGAAAACTTCGCCCCGAACATGATCACCGCCTTCGGGCGGATCGACGGCCAGGCCGTCGGGTTTGTGGCGAACAACCCCATGCACCTGGCCGGCTGTATTGACGCCGACGCCGCGGACAAGGGCGCGCGTTTCATCCGCATCTGCGACGCCTACAACATCCCGCTGGTCTTCGTGGTCGACACACCCGGTTACCTGCCGGGCGTGGACCAGGAAAAGGCCGGCCTGATTCACCGCGGCGCGAAGTTCGCCTTCGCCGTGGTGGAGGCAACCGTCCCGAAGGTCTCGCTGATTGTCCGCAAGGCCTACGGCGGCGCCTACGCCGTCATGGGATCGAAGAACCTGACCGGCGACATCAACCTGGCGTGGCCGACCGCGCAGATCGCCGTGATGGGCGCTGCCGCGGCCGTAGTCATGATCGCCGGCAAGCAGCTGGAGGCCGCCGAGACCCCGGAGCAGCGCGCAATGACCAAGAAGATGTTCATGGACTTCTACGACGAGACCATGACCGCGCCGTACGTGGCCGCTGAGCGCGGTTACCTGGACGCGATGATCCAGCCGAACCAGTCGCGGCTGGCCCTGCGCCAGGCCCTGCGCCAGCTGGCCACCAAGGACGTGCGGGATCTGCCGAAGAAGCACACCATCGCCCCGATGTAACGAAACCGGGCACCGGGAACGATATGTCTAAAGTAATCCCCGGCACCCGTGGCCGGCTCGCCGAGTAATAGTGGAGGAAAAATGCTTCTGAGCAGCGCTTTGGACATCGTCAGCGAGATCGTCGGTCTGGTCGTCGCCATCGGCAACCAGCTGGTACACATCTTCGGCTAATTCCCCGCCGAATAAGCCAAAGGCCGGTGCTGCGCCCTTCCCGGGGTTCGCAGCGCCGGCCTTTTCCGTATTAACGCCCGGTTAGCGACGCGGCGGGCGGGCAGCGGTCCGGGTGCGGGCGCGCTGTGCCCGCAGGGTAAACAAGGTGGCGGTACTTTGTATTCCATCGCATCGATTCAAAAGAGATACCCCCACATGGGGGGGTTCGGTTATAAAACTCCTTTGAAAAAGATAGTGTTCGGTTGTCACTTCAAGTCAATCGTCAAAAAGGATTACTGGTATGGGGATCGCCCAAAAAGTTTGGATCAAGAAGGTTTCTCTTCTATCTGTTGCTCTCATGTCATTTTCTCTGTTGTCAGCTCCGGAAGCGTCGGCGCACTCTAAGCAGAGTGTTACGAATGTACCTGGCGGCGGAGGAACTTTAACGGCAAATATGTGGATCAGCACAATAATGAACGGTCGAGGATGCGGGGATTTTCGCTCTTCCTCAGAGACTAGTCAGAAGCCGGTGTGGGTGAAGAATTCCGTGAACTTCAATGCTGTTGGCCTTGGTGTGAACCTTAGCGGTACTGGGGCAACGTTTAATGGTGCTAGTGGTTCAAACTCAGTTACAAACAATAAGGGGCAGAAGGGTGCCTATATTTCAGGTAATGTCTGCGCCGGCGTCGGTACGGTGTACGTATCTGCAGCCTCAAATGCCAGTGCTTTAGTGAATGGCAACGTGGTGTCAGCTTCCGCGTCTGTCTAGGTAGTAGTTCCAAGTTTCATGAGCTTAAAGAAGTATCGGCTTTATTTTCTTATGGCACTCCTCGCGGGCGCCATCGCGGCCTGTGGGACTGCTGAGACGCCTTCCACGAAAGTTGCTTCGGAGGTGAGGGAAGATATCCTGGCCTACCGAAACGGCGACAACGGATTCTTCGAGGATGCGAGGAAAGGTGATATCGATCCGGTACCCACAATGTCGGACACCTTCTACCTCCAAGAGACAGCGAATTTGCGGAACAGCACTAATGAAGCACTGAAGAACAGGTTCGAAGACTTATCTCTCTTGCCTTCCATCTTCGAAAAGCTTGCGATGCACAAAGACCTTCATTTTGATGAGGCTCAGGCTGATGTTCGGTTTCTTCCGGAACAAGAGCAAGTTGGAATTTTGCTCTTGATCGAATCCGCACACGGTTTTACTCCGCAGGACAAGGAGATGTTTGAGGACTGGGTGCGAGACCATAACGAGATAATCTGCAGTAATAACTACTACTTAGGGCTACTGAGGGACAGTAGGGCTGCTGAAGGTAACTACGACCTGGATGTTTGTGCTGAAGATAGGCAAGAGTTCAATGGAGGGGCCGAGCTCGATAATGAAAATCTCGGTCAGCTTTTTGACGCCGTGGGCGTGACGAAGCTTGCGAGCACACCGGCGGCTGAAACGTTTGGACTACGAAAATCAGAAGAGGAGAAAGCGGAGTCCTATTTAACGCATTATTGTAGTTCGGTAAACCGGCCGGAGCGCGTGCAGTCCTCGGTAGTTTACCAACTAGGAAACCTGGCAAAGTATAACGAGAATATTGACAAGGCCTGCGGGGGAATGATTGAGTCGGTGCTCGAAAGCCGCTTCGACGGTGTCGGTTATCCGGCAATTTCAGACGCCGAAAACCTTTCAGCAACTCACAATGCCTATCGTGTCTTGGAAGCACCCCTAGGCGATCCGGCGGAAAAACGACTTGCCTCTCGACTCGAAGAGGTAATTGACAATCAAGCCGTGGCGCAGGAAGATGCACTGGCTGCTGGAGCGACCCTTCACTATCTGAACGACGGTCTGGACGATGTGACTAAGGAGAAACTGTGCAGTACAACCCAGGACAGGCCTAGAGTTCTAACAGAACAGAATGTCGAATTGGAGCTTACGGTGTTGTCCAATGCTCAGACCCTTGGGTGCCCGATTGAAGGTCGCCAAGTGCAGCCGTGGAGTGTTGGTTCGGCCGAAGGAAAGTTTCGCGCGTTGCAAGTAATGGCAAATAGGAACTTGCTGGACGAAAAGGCTACATTACCTGAGGCCTGGGAGGGGTTGCCCGACGAGGTCTTAGACAGTGTTGACACATATACCGGTCCTTCGAGCGTGATAACTGCGGCGCTTCAAGCGGAGAACTACGTGGGCGAGCGAACGGTAGAGCAGAACCGACAGGAAGGCGAAAAAATCTGGCAAGCCTGCGATGGAGCAAGCATTTCTGCAGACATCATCCGGGACGGAGTTCCTACTAATGAGAGCTGTTCGTACCAAACTACAGCGGATCTGAGATTTGCAGGAGTGCTTCCATGGTGAGTTTTGTAAGTTGGAGTGGGCTTTCTAGGTCTTTTCGGCGGCCCGAGGGAACTACGGGTATAGAGGTTTCCGATATGGAAAGCAGCGCTGGGCCCGTGCAGATTGACGGCCCTTCCGGTGCAGGAAAATCAACGGTGCTAGCGCTCCTTAGTGGGATTTTAAAGTCCGATTCGGGTGAGGTTCGGTATTCAATTGGGACTCGGGAATACTCAGAAAAGGAACTAAAGGAACGGGTCAACGTAGGGTTTCAATTTCAGAGGGGCTTTCTCGAGCCTTATCTGTCGGTGGTCGAAAACGCACTGCTTTTCGCTACCGACCACGAAACAGCCTCGTGCTACGTGGACCGCTTAGGTCTCAGGGATGTTAGAAACCAGGCTGCCAAAACCCTATCCGGGGGACAGCTGAAAAGAGCGGGTTTAGCGCGGGCTTTGGCTGCCGAGCCGAGGGTGCTCTTCGTCGATGAGCCTTTGGCTGAGCTAGATGATGAGTCGTGTCAGATGGTCAATGACTGCTTACAAAGCTACGTCAAGCAGGGCGGTTTGTTGATTTTCGCTTCCCATCAGCGTTTAGACCTCGGCGCCCCAGTCCAGCGTGTTAGCGCAAAACGAACCTTATCGTGAGCGGCTGAAGGGATAAGCGAATTGCGAGTTTTAGAAAAGAACGAGATCTTTGTCAGATGGCGGAAAGGCGTTTGGCCGAATCTGTGGGCATTGTTTGCCTTAACTGTGGTTGTATTGGCCGTTTTGCAAGTTATCGTTGCATTGGTGTCAGCGCAGGGACGGCTATTGGGAGACGAGGTCGAGTCGGATCCACAGCTGCGCCAATTGCAAGTTGAAAAGGCCGATGGAGCAGAACCTGTCCTAGAAAGTGACCTTGAATTTATAAAATCGCTCGACCACGTAGCCACTACTATTCCTTGGTCGAGCGCTGGGTTGCTCGCCATAGATGAAGACATCCAAGCCTCGGCAGGTACTGGACTTATCTGGGCTAATTCGAGCTTTGAAGGGCGTGATCCGAAAGTCGAGAGTGGCGTTTCGTATCCGCTTCAACGCAACGAACTTATACTTCCTAACCCTCTGGGAGACCTGGACACGGAGGGCTTGGTCGGACGAGAAATTGCGTTTACCTATCAGCGGGCGGTTACTCCTTCGACGGTGGAGGGGGTACCGGTCACGCTTCGGGTTGTCGGGACTTACGATTCCTCTCAGCCAAGTAACGACGGCCCTACTGCAGCGTATGCTAATTGGCAGGATGTCCAAGAATGGAAACGCTCGGAGGAACCTTCGAATGAGCGGGGTACGGCCTTAGATCCAGTCGAAGGCCAACGTGCCTACATTTTAGTGGACGACTTCGCGGCGATTGCACAGGTCCAAGAAACTCTGCAGGAGGCGGACTATAAAGTAACATCCTATGCACAGTTTAAACGAGCAGCGAATCCGGTGTTCAACGCTGTGTACTCCGTAGCCGTCATCTTATCAATCCTCACGCTGCTTATTGTCTTGCTGTTCTCGGTTAGGATTGGGAGGACTATCTCCCAGACTCAGCAGTTGTACTTCGGGGTTGCGAAATCTTTCGGGGCTAGCTCAGGTCGATTGTTGTCCGAAGTGGCTGCGCAAAGCACCTGGTTTGCTGGGCTGGTGGGCGTTATTTCCTTCGGGGCACATTACATCATTCGTGTTGCCACCGGTGCTCTATTGGGCGGACAGGAAGTCGGGGGTATCCAAATCTCAGATAGCTTTTGGTATACACCCCTGGTTGGCTCGATCCTGATCTCATTGCTGGCGGTCTTGGTGATCCCAGTTGTCGCGGTCGCTACAGCAGCCAAGAGGGTCTTTACGGCTAGTCCATACTCGTTGTTGCGACGTGAATAATGGTGAGACTAAAGGGTATTTTTGGCTCTGTTTCTCCAGCGATACTCCGTGTGCTTAGCGACGCGGCGGGCGGGTAGCGGTCCGGGTGCGGGCGCGCTGTGCCCGCTGGGCGTTGATCTCGGCGACCTCGGCGCGGCGGGCGCGGAAGGCGGCGATGGCGCGCCAGCCGAACATCAGCAGGGCGGACATGATGGAGGCGACCAGTAGGAAGGTATAGTGCGGCAGCTGGGTGTTGACGATGGACCACAAGATCATGCCGCCGACGATGGTGGAGCACCACACGATGGCGCCCTCGACCCAGCGGCCGGGTGAGGCCTTGATGCTGGTGATGAACACCCAGCCCAGCAACGCGCCCACGGCCCAGGGCCAGAAGGCGGCCAGCAGCCCGGTGAAGGTGAAGGGCGGGTGGGCGATTCGCGCGAAGAGCGCGAAAAGCATGATGGCGACGATATCAAGCAGCGGTGCGGGACGCATCGGCGTGATCCTTTCGGTTGAGGGCGGCATAGGTCAGTCCATTCCGAGCATAGTGCCAGAAGTAGACGATCCAGCCGATGACGGTGATGAGGGCAAAAGAAATCAGGCGGTAGACGACGGCGGCGCCGGTGGCATCGATAGCCGTCAGGCCGGTGGCCACCAGCGTGGCGATGATGGCGGCCTCGACCGTGCCGAGCCCGGCCGGGGTGACCTGCGCGGAGCCGGCCAGCTTGGCGGTCAGGTAGGCCAGGGCGACGCCGGCCAGGGTGGTCTGGTCCTCCCCGGCGTGCAGGGCCGGGACGTCCCCGGTGATGGCCCACACGCACGCCCACAGGGAGGCCATGTCCAGCAGCCGATTGGCCAGGGAATACCCGGCAACCTGCGCGAACTGCCAGCGGTTCAGGTGGACCTCGGAGAGGTTGCGCACCTGCTTGATGAGCGCGTCGCGTTTGCCGCCGCGCAGGAGTTTCTGCCGGGACAGCCAGCGCTCAATGGTGCGCGGGTGGTTGGAAACCCAGAAGACCAGCCCACAAAGAGCGACGACCGCCGTGAGGGTCAGCAGCAGGGAGAGCACCTGCATCTGCGCGTTGAGGAAGACCACCCCGCCCAGGCCGATGAGCACCAACCACATGGTGGATACCGCCGAGGAGAGCACGAAGAACCAGCCGGCCAGGGCGACGGACGCGCCCCAGCCGCGCTGGACGTGGAAGGTGAGGATGGCGGAAAACGCCGGCCCGGCCGGCAGGGTAGTGGACCAGGCGTTGGAGGCCAGCGTGATGGCGGTGGTCTCCTGCAGCGGGACGGGCACGCCGCCGGCCCGGATCAGCACGCGCATGACCTCCGCCATGGCGACGATGGCGCCGAGGGAGGCGATGATCACCAAACCTACGGCGAAGGGGTCGGCGGTGCGCAGCCGCCGGAACCCGTCCTGGAGGAAGTCCAGCTCATCGCGAAAGACCCAGATGAGCACCGCGAGAATCACAAGCGCGGCGACCCACTGCAGCCATTTCTTCAACGCCTAGTTCCTTCCCTGGTCGTTGTTTAGTCTTTTCATTAGCTCGCTAAACGGTACCAGGGAATCATCGGTGGACGTGTTGCGGTTGCCCCGCGCCGGATAATCGCGCTCATCGTCCGCGGCCGGCTGGGCTGCGGGCTCTTCTTGTGGTGCGGGCTCGCGCGCGGATTCACGCTCGTAGTCGGTGGAGTCGTCGGCATCGGTAGCCAGGACGGCCCCGGACTGGGCCGGCATCTCCTCCCAGTGTCCTTCCTCCCGCGTGGTGCGCTGCGGTGCGGTCGCAGGGGCCGCAGGGGCCGCGGGTGCCGGCTGGGCGGCGGCCGGCTCCTTGCCGTGGCCGAGCTTCTCGTAGGCGCGGTGGATGAACTGCGGGGCCCACCAGTTGTCCTCGCGCAGCAGGTGCATGACGGCCGGCACCAGGAGCATGCGCACGATGGTCGCGTCGATGAACAGGGCGAAGATCATGCCGAAGGCGATGTACTTCATCATCACGATGTCGGAGAAACCGAACGCGCCGGCCACCACGATCATGATGAGCGCGGCGGCGGTGATGATGCCACCGGTGTGCGCGGTGCCGTAGGAGATGGCCTCGTCCGTGGTCGCGCCCTTCTTGCGGGCCTCGACCATGCGGGAGACCAGGAAGACCTCGTAGTCGGTGGACAGGCCGTAGATGATGGCGATGATGAGGACCAGGATCGGGCTCATCAGCGGGCCCGGCGTGAAGTTGAGCAGATCCGCGCCGACGCCACTGACGAACATGGCGGTCAGGATACCCAGGGTCGCGCCCAGGGTCAGCAGTGTCATGATGATGGCCTTGGCGGGCAGGACCACCGAGCCGAAGACCAGGGCCATGAGGATGAAGGTGGCCACGACGATGTAAATGGCCATCCACGGCAGCTTGTCGAAGAGGGCGTCGAGGGACTCGACCTCCATCGCGGGCGTGCCGCCGACGTAGAGGTTGACTCCCTCCGGGGCGTCGACGGCCTCGAGCTGGTGGACGATGTCCGCGTAGTCGTCGCGGTCCTGGATGCCGGCGGAGAGCACCGTGATGCCGTCCTTGGTGGCCGTGGACGGGCTCATCGGCTCGGTCAGGCCGTCCATGTCGCGCACCTGGAGGTAGACGTCGGCCAGCTGCTGGTTATCGGCGCCCTCGACCACCAGCTTGACCGGCTCGGTGCGGAAGGTGGGGAATTCCTCGTTGAAGGTGTCCTGGGCGACGCGGGTGTCCTGGCTGGGAGGCAGGTAGGACTCGTTGATGCCGCCGAAGGCGATGTTGATCAGCGGGATGGTCAGCGCGATGAGCAGGGCGCAAATGCCCACGGTCATCAGCTTGGCCCGGCCCATGGCCCACGCCGGCAGCTTGTACCACCAGGTCTCCTCCAGGCGGCGGGCGGTGCGCTTGGTGCGCCGGATGGACCACTTGTCGATGTTCTTGCCCAGCAGGCCGAACAGCGACGGCAGCACGGTCACGGACAGCAGTGCGGCCAGGCCCACGGCGGAGATCGAGCCGTAGGCCACGGACTTCAGGAAGGCCTGCGGGAAGATGAAGAGGCCGGACAGGGCCACGGCGACCATGGCCGCGGAGAAGACCACCGTCTGGCCGGCGGTGGCGGTGGTAATCGCCACGGCGTCTTGGGTGCTGCGGCCGCGGTCGAGCTCCTCGCGGAAGCGGGAGACCATGAACAGGCCGTAGTCGATGGCCAGGCCCAGGCCCAGCAACGTGACAACCGCTTGGGCGAAGACGTTGACCTGCAGGAAACCGGCCAGGATCGACAAAATGCCCAGCGAGCCGAGGATGGACAGGCCACCGACGATAAGCGGCATGAACGCCGCCACGACGGAGCCGAAGACCACCAGCAGCAACAGGCCGACCAGCGGCAGGGCGGCCTTCTCCGCGCGGGAGATGTCGTTGGACATGCCGTCGTCCAGGGCGTCGGCCACCGCGGTCGCGCCGGCGACCTGCACGGGCAGGTCGGTCTCGTGCAGCGCCGGCTCGATGGCGCGGAAGTCCTTGAGCGTTTGCTCCGCGTCGCCCTTGAGCCCGATGGCAGTGAAGGCGTAAGTCCCGTCCTCGTTGATGAAATTCGGGTTCTTCTTGTCGAAGTAGCTGTTGAGGTGGGAAATCTGATCCGGGTGCTGCGCCTTGAGATCGGCGAAGTACTGCTGGGCGGCGTCGAAGTTCTCGTCCGGGTTTTCCACCATGACGATGACGTCGCCGTTGTTGTCGCGCCCGAAGGTGGTTTGCTCGAGCTCGGCAGCCACGGTGGAGGCCGCGCCCGGATCCTCCCAGCCCTCCTGGCTCATGCGGTCTTCCAGCCGGGTGCCGAAGATAGCGAACAGAGCCAGGATCAGCGCGATCAGGATAACGGGGATGAGCTTGCGGTGGGCATAAGAAAAACGGCCCCAGCTATAAAACATGCGGCTCCTAGCGTTCGTCGAGCAAGGCAGAAAGCGGGCGGAAAGGCTGCAGCCAGGCGCCGCCGTCGGGCAGGTTGTCCAGGTTGACTCGGGGCAGCGGCTCGCGGAAGACGCCGTCGATGTCCTCCAAGTCCACGAAGTCGATGACCGGGTGGGTCACGGCCCAGGAGGCGTGCTCCTGGAAGCCGACCACCGTGACTGGCACGCCCTCGTCGGCCAGCTCTTCCAGGGTCTCCTGGAAATTCTGGCCGTCGGCGGAGGCGACCACCAGCCCGGCGAGCTCGTCGCGGTTTTCCGCGATGTAATCGAGCATGTCCGGGTCCACGTCCGTGTCGTCGTGGACCTTGGGCTTGGCGAAGACGGCGAAACCGACGTTGCGGATGGCCTCGACCCAGGGGCGGATGACGTCCGCCCCGCCCGGGGTGACGTTGGTAAAGACCGCGGCGTGCGGCTGGGCATCTAGGTCCCAGGCCTCGCGCACGGTCCAGCGGCCGATGGCGTCGAAGCGCGGGCGGAAGGCGGCGGTAGGGCGCCCGCCCAGGATGGCGCCCAGCCCCATGTCCATGTTGGGCGCGTCCCAGACGAGCAGCAGCTTACGGGTAGTCATTACTGCGGCCTCTTTTCCCAGAGGTATTCCTTAATAACGTGGTCTTGGTCCAGGCCCTTGCCTTCGAACTTGGTGATGACCTGGCGGTCGGTCAGCTGCGGGCACTCGGGCCACGGCCAGCCGCGGTAGCGCAGGGCGGGCTCGACCTCGACGAGATCATCGATCCACTCGGCGTAGCCGGCGTGGTCGGTGGCCACGTGCAGCACCCCGCCCGGCTTGAGGCGGGAGGCGAACAGGTTCAGCGGCCCGGACTGGATGATCCGGCGCTTGTGGTGCCGGGCCTTCGGCCACGGATCCGGGAAGAAGACGCGGATGCCGTCCAGTGACTCCGGCGCGAACATGCGGGCGAGCACCTCGATGCCGTCGCCGCGCACCATGCGGATGTTGTCGATGTCCTGGCGCACCACCTGGCCCAGCAATTTGGCCAGGCCCGGCTTGTAGAGCTCCACGGCGACGATGTTGGTGTCCTGCTCCAGCGGGGCCATCGCCGCGGTGGAGGTGCCGGTACCCGAGCCGATCTCCACCACGGTCTTGGCGCCGCTGCGCCCGAACCATTCCTCTATATCGATCCGCTCGTCTTCCAGCACCCGGCCCAGGCGGGGCCAGTGCTCGGCGAAAAGCGCCTGCTGGTTGTCGGTCAGGCTGCCACGACGGAAGGTCACGTTACCCAGGCGCGGGTAGTCCAGCCCGTCGTTAAACTCGGTCTGCAGCGGGCGGCCCGGCGGCATCTCGCCCACGGCGGCGGGGGTGTTACTAGAGTTATCCATCGTGGTCTATTGTTCACTTAGCCAGCGCAGTTGGCAATTTGCCGCGCCGCCGGCGGCGGCAAAGCCGCCCGCAGAGCCGGCAGTGGGGAAAGGACATAAGGAATAGGCCGCAAGCTGCGGCCGAATTCGCGCGCGGAGGGTGCCGGTTATGACCGGCCGGGCGAAGGCGGGCTGCTTGGGGGTGGCGCCATGAGTAGGTCGGCGGCTCGGCCCGCCGGGTCGATCCCCCGGACGGGGGTATAAAAACTATGAGATTGCCGGTGACGGTATGGCGTACCCTCGGTTAAGTTGTGGTAAACAGTGTGGATATATCCAGTGCCCGGCGAATTGTCGGTACTTGCGTCGGCAGGCGCGTTACGCTGGAGGTGGAATGCCCTCTAAGACATAAGTCATGGCTTAAGTCTGACAACGTGAAGAAATAACCCCAGGAGACTTTAGATGACCGCCGAAATTAAAGGCCTTGTTGGACAACTTCCGACTGACAACCCGGAGCTTATCGCGTGGATCAATGAGAACGTGGAGCTTTTTCAGCCGGACCAAGTGGTCTTTGTAGACGGCTCTCAGGAAGAAGCCGACCGGCTCGCCGCCGAGCTGGTGGAGAAGGGGACCCTGCTCAAGCTCAACGAGGAAAAGCGCCCGAACTCCTACCTGGCCCGCTCCAACCCCTCGGACGTCGCCCGCGTTGAGTCCCGCACCTTCATCTGCTCGGAGAACGAGGAAGACGCCGGCCCGACCAACAACTGGGCCCCGCCGGCCGCGATGAAGGAAGAGATGACCGACGCCTTCCGCGGCGCCATGCGCGGCCGCACGATGTACGTCGTGCCTTTTTGCATGGGCCCCATCAACGACCCGGACCCGAAGCTGGGCGTGCAGCTGACCGACTCGGCCTACGTGGTCCTGTCCATGCGCATCATGACCCGCATGGGCGCGGAAGCGCTGGAGAAGATCGGCACCGATGGTGCCTTCGTGCAGGCCCTGCACTCCGTCGGCGCCCCGCTGGCTGAGGGCGAGGAGGACGTCGCCTGGCCGTGCAACGAGACCAAGTACATCACCCACTTCCCGGAGACCAAGGAGATCTGGTCCTTTGGCTCCGGCTACGGCGGCAACGCCATCCTGGCGAAGAAGTGCTACGCGCTGCGTATCGCCTCCGTCATGGCCCGCGAAGAGGGCTGGATGGCCGAGCACATGCTCATCCTGAAGCTGACCAACCCGGAAGGCAAGAACTACCACATCGCGGCCGCCTTCCCGTCGGCCTGCGGTAAGACCAACCTGGCGATGATCACGCCCACCATCCCGGGCTGGAGCGCCGAGGTCGTCGGCGACGACATCGCCTGGCTGCACCTGCGCGAGGACGGCCTGTACGCCGTGAACCCGGAGAACGGCTTCTTCGGCGTGGCCCCGGGCACCAACTACGCCTCCAACCCGATCGCCATGAAGACCATGGAGCCGGGCAACACCCTGTTCACCAACGTCGCGCTCACCGATGACGGCGACGTCTGGTGGGAGGGCATGGACGGCGACGCCCCGGCCCACCTCATCGACTGGACCGGCGAGGATTGGACCCCGGACTCGGCCACCAAGGCTGCCCACCCGAACTCCCGCTACTGCGTGCCGATCTCCCAGTGCCCGACCGCCGCGCCGGAGTACGACGACTGGCAGGGCGTGAAGATCGACGCCATCCTCTTCGGCGGCCGCCGCGCCGACACCGTCCCGCTGGTCACCCAGGCCTTCGACTGGAACCACGGCACCATGATCGGCTCCCTGCTGGCCTCCGGCCAGACCGCCGCGGCCGAGGGCAAGGTCGGCGCCCTGCGCCACGACCCGATGGCCATGCTGCCGTTCATCGGCTACAACGCCGGCGACTACCTGCAGCACTGGGTCAACATGGGCGAAAAGGGCGGCGACCGCATGCCGGCCATCTTCCTGGTCAACTGGTTCCGCAAGGGCGACGAGGGCAAGATGCTGTGGCCGGGCTTCGGCGAGAACTCCCGCGTGCTCAAGTGGATCATCGACCGCATCGAGGGCAACGTCGGCGCCGAGGAGACCATCATCGGCTCCACCGCGCGCGCCGAGGACCTGGACCTGCACGGCCTGGACGTGGAGATCGACAAGGTCAAGCAGGCCCTGGCCGTCCACGCCGAGGACTGGTCCGGCGACATCCAGGACAACTCCGACTACCTGAACTTCCTGGGCTCCCGCGTCCCGCAGGAGGTCTGGGACCAGTTCGACGCCCTGAAGTCGCGCGTGGAGGCTCACCACAACGCCTAAAGGGTCTAGGCGCTGGCGCGCAGCACCAGCACCAGGTTGCTGACCAGAAACTCCCGCACCCCGGGAACGCGGGTCAGCCACCACGCCCACCGCGGGTGATAGCGCGGGAACGCCACTAACAGCTCGGCGTCCCCGCGCTTTTGCGCGCTCTCGGCCCACCGCAGCCCGCGCGCGCAGCTGACCGCGAAGAGCGAGGTGCCGTAGACGTTTTTCGGCGGGTGGCCGTGCCGGCGGGTGTAGTAGTCCCTAGCGAACGCCCCGCCCACGTAGTGCTGCCACAGGCCGGTCTCGTGCCCGCCGAAAGGGCCCAGCCACACGGTGTAGCTGAGCACCACCAGGCCGCCGGGGCGGGTCACGCGCAGCATCTCCTCGGCCAACGCTTCCGGGTCCGGCACGTGCTCGGCCACGTTGGAGGAATACACCACGTCGAAGGTGCCGTCGGCAAAGGGCATCCGGGTGCCGTCGCCGCGCACGCTGTTGGCCAGTTTCAGTCCCGCCGCGGACATCTCCCCGGCGTCGGGCTCCAGCCCGATGTAGCGGGCGCCGCGGCGGTCGAAGGCGGCGGCGAAATAGCCCGGGCCGCCGCCGACGTCGAGGACGGAGCATCCGCGGAGGGCAAGTCCGGAATCGTGAGCCAGCCGCCCGATGAGCTCGGCGGTGTCCTCGGCCAGGGGACCGTAGAAGGCGGCGGGGTTGGTCTGCTCCTGCGGGAAGGCCCGCAGGAGTTGCCAGGATCTGCTCAGCGTGGCCAGGGCTCGGGTGTAGCGCATAGCCACTAGGCTAGTAGCTCGACATGAAAATACTTCTACTCTGTTGGCGCGATTCCACCCACCCCCAGGGCGGCGGCTCCGAGCGCTACCTGGAGCGGGTCGGCGAATACCTCGCCGCCCACGGCCACCAGGTCATCTACTGGACCTCCCGGCACATGAACGGCGCGCGGCACGACAAGCGCGACGGCGTGAACTACTGGCGCGTGGGCGGCAAATACAGCGTCTACCCCTATGCCCTGGCCGCCATCCTGGCCGGCCGGGTGGGGCTGGGCCCGCTGCGCGGCATCGACGTGGTGGTCGATACCCAAAACGGCATCCCGTTTTTCGCCCGCCCCGTCGCCGGGGTGCCGACGGTCCTTTTGACCCACCACCTCCACAAGGAGCAGTGGCCCGTGGCCGGCCCGGTGCTGGCCCGCCTGGGCTGGTGGTTGGAGTCCCGCGTGGCGCCGGCGGTCTACCGCGGCGCGCCGTACGTGACCGTCTCGCCGGCCTCCCGCCAGGACTTGGAGACCCTGGGCGTGCAGGGGGCCGAGATCATCGAAAACGGCGTGGACCCCATCCCGCCGCACGTGCCGCGCCTGGAGCGCGAGGCCGCCATCCACCTGGTGACCCTGTCGCGGCTGGTGCCGCACAAGCAGATCGAGCACGCCATGGACACCGTCGCGCAGATCCCGGAGGCGGTCTTGGACATCGTCGGCTCCGGCTGGTGGGAGCACAGCCTGCGCGAGTACGCCGAAAAGCTGGGCCTGGGCGAGCGAGTGCGTTTCCGCGGCCAGGTCACCGAGGACTACAAGCACGCCCTGCTGGCCCAGGCGGACCTGCACCTTATGCCCTCCCGCAAGGAAGGATGGGGGCTGGCCGTCATGGAGGCGGCCCAACATAGGGTCCCCACAGTGGGGTATTCCTTCGGCCTGCGCGACAGCGTCCGCGACCAGGTCACCGGCCGGCTGGTGGACACCCCGGCGCAGCTCCTCCAGGCCACCCGGGACCTTATCGCCGACCCGGCCGAGCGCGAGCGCCTCGGCGCCGGCGCGGAAGAATTCGCCGCCCAGTTTTCCTGGGAGACCACCGGCCGCCGGTTTATGGATTTGCTCGAGCGCGTGACCGGTACAACCAGCGCACGATAAGCCCGGCCGCCAGCGGGGTCAACAGCCAGGCCACAACCAGGCCCCAGGGCCGCGGCTGCGGGCCGGCGTCGGTCTCGGCGATAATCTGGCCACCCTCCACGACCGCGCCCACGCCGAGGCGCTCCAGGCGCCGCAAGTCGCGGTCTTGCCACGCGCGCTGGGCGGCCACCCAGCGCGGCGCCGGGTAGTCCACGACTGCGCCGTCGACGCGCAACGCGCCGGACTGGACCTTCGCCGCGACCTTGGCATACGGGTCCACGGCCACGCCGCCGGGGATCTCCACCAGCTCCGGCCGGTCGACGAAGAGGGCGTCCCGGCCGCCCAGCTGGTGGACCAGGGCGCTGTCCGTACCCGCCGGCCGCGGCTGCAGCGGCGCCACCGCCCGGGCGGCGTCGGGGACCAAGAGGGCCACGGCCACGAGCCCGGCCGTGGCAACCGGCCCGCGCACCGCGCCCAGGCCCACCGCGTAGGCCGGCACGGCCAAGGCCAGGAATTTCTGGCTATCGCGCAGCAACCCGCCGCCCGGCACCGTGTCCACGACCCAGACCAGCGCGCCGGGGAATACCGCACCGAGCAGGACCCCGCCCAACCCGAGCGCGGCCAGGACAAGCAGCGCCCCACCGCCCGCCGGCCAGCGCAGCGAGCCCGCGCCCCGACCCGCGCGGGAAAGCCGGGCCCAGCCGAGCGCCACCACGGCGATGAGCAGCACGCCGAAAAGGGCGAAGCCGGCCTGCCGGGAGGAGGGCACGGCCTCTGCGTTCCAGACCCCGCCCAGCCCGAGCACGGTCACCAGCAGCCCGGCGTGGGCCTCAGCGCGGGGCGCGAAGGCCGCCACGGCCGCGGCCGCATCCATCCCCGGCGCGGTCCCGCGCACGACGCCCAACAGCCCGGGCAGGGCCCACGGCAGGCACAGCGCCAGGCCGTAGAGGGCCGTGGCCAGCCGCCGGCGCGCGGTGGCGATGCCCATGAGCGCTCCGGTCAGCGCGCCGGTCGGCGTCAGCGAGGAGACGAACATGGCCGCCCACTGCCCGGGCCGCCGGCCGGCCAGGCCCGCCGCGGCGATGACGGGGCCCAGCCAGGCGGCCACCGCGATGGACCACTGGCCCTGCAGGAGCCGCTCGACCACCAAGGGGTTGAGAACGCACACCGCGATGGCCGCGGCCGGGCCCAGCAGGCGCCGGTCAACCACAGGTTCCGAAGATTGCCGCGGCGCCGGAGCGCACAACCTGGTCAGGCGCCAGCCGCCCCAGGCCGCGGCGACGGCCGCGCCGATGACCAGCGCGCGCACGAGCCAATGCGCCGGCACGAGCTGGGCGGCTAGGGCGAGCAGCCCGTCCTGGGGGAGCGCCCGGGCGGGCAGATCCCCGCCGCCGAAATTGGCGGGGCTTAACGCCATGTCCGCGGGTACGACCATGTCCCGCCAGACAAGCTCGCCCGGCAGGAGGAAAGGCCAGGTAACGCTGGCGATGCACGCGGCGGCGACCGCGACCAGGCAGGCCGCGCGCACCGCGGCTGGGCGGCTGGCGGGAGAAAGGCGCGGCATGGGCGGACCTGCGGGCGGTTAGCTCGCCTCGCCGGCGCGGCGGCGCATGTACATCCGCGCGGCAATGATGAGCAGGACCACGCCCAGGGCCTTGCCACCCCAGCCGAGGATCGACATGGCCTTGGTCATGTTGACCGTGCTGGCGACCTTGTCCAGGGCGCGCTGCTGGCTCTCCGGGCTCCACTCGAGACGCGCGTTGACCACGGCCCGCTCGCGCGCCGGGTCGGTCGCATCGAGCTGGGCCGCCTCCTGCGGGGAGGTCGCAAAGCTGATGTCCACGTGGGTCACGGCGTTAACGATGGTGCCCGTGGTGGACTCGACCCAGACCGTGCGGCTGACCGAGTAATACGGCTCCAGCACGACCGTGTCCTCCGGCTGGTAGTCGAAGCGCTCCATGTCGGCCTGCGAATAGAAGTTCTTGGCTGGGCCGACGACCTCGGTGGCCTCCTCCGCGCCCGCGCTCGTGCCGGCGAAGGCGGAAAACAGCAGCTTTTCTACCTCCGGGTCGAGCTCCCGGCCGTGCAGGTCCTGCTGGAAAGTGTAGGTGGGGATGCCGTCTACCTTCTCGGTGCCGGAGAAGTCCAGCGGTTCCGAGCTGTGCAGCAGCGGGTCGTAGAGCGGGTAGGAACGCTGTTCGGTGTCGGCGGGGAAGAAGTACTGCAGCCCGTCGCGTTCGAAGCCGGGGTCCGTGACTTCGTCGCCGCCCTCGCCCAGCGACATGGTCAGCGCGGTCGAAGGCCCGGAGGCCGGGAAGGTCGACTCCCGGTTCAGCACCGAGGACTCGCTCACGCGCGCGGCCAGGTGGCCATCGATGAGGGCGGTGACTTCGGACTCGGAGCTGGCCAGCGTGGAGTCGTCCGCCTTGCCGGTCTGGGTGTGGCGGTCGACGTCTACCGGCACGTCCCGGATGAAGCAGGCCAGCGGGTACTGCGTCTGGCCGTTGGCCAGCTTTGCCGGGGCGCACTCGGGGCCGGCGGCGCGCTGCGAATTCGGCTTCCCGGCGCGGAAGGCCTGGTAGTCCAGGACCATTGACTCCGGGGAGGTGGCCGTTACCTGGTAGTCGATGTCGCGGGAGAGCTGGCGCGTCTGGTTCTCATACATCGCGGGGACCACCGCGCCGATAATGAGCGCGCAGGCTGCCGCCACCACGGTCCAGAACAGGCGGCCGCGGAGCCGGAGGAAGCGCTTCATTGCAGTATCATGTCCAATCACGGAAAGTTACAGGTTCTGGTTGCACGGGCGCTTGCGGGCAAAACCCCAAAGCGAACATGCCCCGGCGAGGGAAGGAGGCAGCGTGCCGCACGCTCACGCGAAGCACCGCCAGCCTGCTGTGCCCCACACCGACGTGCATAACACCTTACCGCAGCGGCTCGACGCCCTAGACGGTCTGCGGGCGGTCGCGTCGCTGGGCATCATCGTTACCCACGTCAGCTTCCAGACCGGCACCGGCTGGGGTTGGGCCGAGCGCTTCGATTATTTCGTGGCGGTCTTCTTCGCGCTCAGCGCCTTCGTCCTGTGGCGCCGGCGGGAGCGCTACGCCGCCCGCGGCTGGTCGCGCTACTACCGCAGCCGCACCGCCCGCATCGCGCCGGCCTACCTGGTCTGCGTGACCGCGGTTTTGGCCTTCCTGCCGTCGGCCGCCGGGGTGAGCCTCCAGCAGGTGATAGCCAACCTCACCTCGACCCAGATCTTCTGGCCAGAGGGCCTGGCCCCCGGGCTGACCCACCTGTGGTCGCTGTGCGTGGAGATCGCCTTCTACCTAACGATGCCCCTGCTGGCCATTGCCGCCGATCTCCTCCCGGGCGGGCGCCGGGTGCGCTGCCTGGTGATTGCGGCCTGGGCCGCGGTGAGCCTGGGCTGGGCGTGGCTGCCCTTCGTGGCGAACGCGGACCCAGACGGGATTAACACCCAGATCTGGCCGCCGGCCTATACCCTGTGGTTCGCCGTGGGCATGCTGGCCGCCGAGGCCGAAGGCCGCGTGCCGGCCTGGGTCCAGCGGGCCGCCAGGTGGCGCTGGCCGTGGCTGGGCCTGGCCGCCGGGTGCATCTGGCTGGCCAGCCGGGAGTGGTTCGGCCCGCGCGGGCTGGCCCACCCGGACCCGGACGAATTCGCCCGCCGCATCCTGGTCGGCGGGGCCTTCGCCGCCTGCGTGGTGCTGCCCTTCGTCTTCGCACCGCGCTCGAAAGTACTGGAATCCGCGCCCCTGCAGGCGGCCGGGGTCTGGTCTTATGGCATCTTCCTCTGGCACGTGGCGGTCCTCGACCTGGTCTTCCCGCTGCTGGGATTCGATCTGTTTAGCGGCGGGGCCATTAACTTCGTCCTCGTGTGGCTGGCCACGGTGGCCGGCACGGTAGTGGTCAGCGCCGTCGGCTACGAATGGGTGGAACGCCCCGGCGCGCGGGTGGTGCGGGCGCTGTGGCCGGTGCGGGAAGATGCGGCGAACACGCAGGCGATCGCCCCGGCGCACAGGGCGGTGACCAGCACCGAATCGCCGGCATAGCCCGCGCTCGGCCAGGGTGCGCGGGCCAGCATCGCCCCGGCGGCCGCCAGCAGCGCGGCGGATAGGGCCGGGGCCGGCAGCGTCGTCCAGCGCACCGCCGCGAACGCCGCTATCCCGGCCAGCAGGGCCGGCCAGCCCACCAGCGCGAGCCCGCCCGCGGCCAGTACTAGGCACAGCGCCCGGGGCGGGGCTGGGAAGGAGCGCGGCACGTGCTCGCCGCGCCGGCGCCAACAGACCACCGCGCAAGCGATAACCGTCAGCAGCCCCAGCGCCCCGCCGCCGAGAAGGCCGGCCTGGTAGGCGCCGGTCGCCGCGAAGGTCATGCGGAAGGTGCCGCTCGCGCCCGCCGGAATGACAAAAGCCTGGGTGGCCGCGTCCACCTGCCGGGCCTGCAGCGGGGCATCGTCCAGCCAGCCGTTGAGCCCGGCGTTGTACGCGCGCCCGGTAATCAGCAGGCGCTCGTGGTCTGCCGGCGCGATAGCCTCCCCGGTAGGTTCAAAGGGAGTGCGCGGCAGCTCGCCCAGCTGGACCCAGGCCGCCGCGGTCTCCAGCCGGTGCGTGCCGGCCGGCAGCCGCACCGTCTCACCCGTTCGGTAGTCGCGGCCGTCGATGCGCACCGCCGGCGCCTCGGCGTCTTCGTCGGCGTCTTTGTCGGCGTCTTTGTCGGCGTCTTTGTCGGCGTCGGATCCAGCACCTGCGCGGAGGGGAAGCTCCATGTCCCGCGGCGCGGTGAAGTCCCGGACGATAGTACCCGTGTCCACGGTCAGCCGCTGGAAAAAGAAGGCCTCCACGTCGGGTGAGGTATCCGGTACCGTCACGACGCGTTCGATGGGGTGGCCGGCGACCTCGGCGGCGTTGATGCCGACGCGCTCGTGCGGCGTGATGCGCACCGCGGTGCTGTCGCCGCCGGGCACGCGCACCGTGGTTTCCTCGCCGGCGCTAAGCTCCACTTCGACGGAGGCGGAGCCGGACGAGACGGTCGCGCGGGCGTCGTCGGTGGCGGTGAGCCTGAGCACCGGGGAGGCGAAGACCTCGCCCTGCGAGGCCTGGAGCTCCAGCCAGCCGGTCTGTCCCGGGGCCGGCCACCAGGCGGTATCCTCCTGCCCGTCCACCGCGGCGGTGACGGAGCGGGCGGGATCGGCGCCGCCGAAGGAGTCGGCATCGGCGGCCGAGGACTCCGCGACCACGCGGCCGCCGTGTTCTTCGACCGCCACCGCCCGGCCCGCCGAGGGGTAGTCGCGCAGCCGGTTGTGGACCCGGGACCTATCGCCTTCGGCCAACGGCGCGGAGACCGGGCCGTCCAGCGTGCCGTAGTTGCGGTCGACCAGCAACGGCGTATCGGTCACGATGTCGGCATCCGCGTCGACGAGCTCGCGCGCGCCGGGCGCGTCCACCATGTCCAGCAGGGCGAGGACTTCGCCGCCGCCGGCCACGCGCACGGGGGCGGCGTTAGCCACCTGCAGGTTCTGCTGCGGATCGAGCAGCACCACGTCCACCTCGCCAAAGGTGTGGACCGTGCCCGGCAGGTCTTCCGCGCGCACCGAGCTATCCCCGCCCGCCGGCTCATCCAGATCGTGGCGCAGCAGCACCGCGCCGATGCCCAGGCGCTGCAGGGCCTTCGCGCTCGCCGCCGCGTCGTGTTCTAGGGCCGCGGTAATCCCGTCCAAGCCGCGGATGGTCTCCGGCGGGATAAGTGGGATCGCGTCGCGGACGGCCCAGGGGACTTCCAGCAGCGGCTGCGCCGGCTCGTCGCGGGTCCAGCCCCAGTCCTGCCGGGCAAAGGACGCGGGCGGGTAGATGAGCGTGCGGGTGCCGGCGGCGTGTTCGTTGAGGAACTCGGCGGCCTCTTCCCAGTACTGCGGCACCTCCTCGTAGGTCCCGCGCGGCAGCAGGCGCCCGGACAGGGCCGGGAACGCGCTGGCCGCCACCACTACGGCCAGCAGCAGCCCGGCGGTCTGCCGCCGGTCGGGGCGCAAGGTCCGCGGCCAGCCGAGGCGCGCGCCCAGCTGCGCCAGGCCGAGCACCAGCGGCAGGCGCACCAGCGGATCGAATTTGTGCAGGTTGCGCAGCGCGGCCAGCGGCCCGTCGAGCAGCTCCCGGTAAGCCGGCAGGCTGGTGCCCAGCACCGCGATGCCCACTATCAGCACCACCGACCACGTCCGCGGCAGGCGGCACAGGCCCACCAGGCCGGCGGCGGCCACGGCCACGGTCGCCAGGACGAAGACGGGCTCGGCCACCAGCAGCACGCCGGCGGTGCGCTCGGTGTCGACGAAGGGGGACCAGCTGGTCGTCCCGCGCAGAATCTCGGCCAGGTTGAGCCAGCGCGTCGTGACGAACGCCGACTCGATGAATTCCGTAAAGGGCGCCGCAAAGCGCCCGAGCACCAGTAGCGGGACGATCCACCAGGCGCTGACCAGCGCGCAGCCGGCCAGCCAGGCGCCGAAGAAGCGCCAGCGCCGCTGGCAGAGCAAGACCACCGCCGCCGGCACGCAGGCGGCCAAGGTGGCCGTGGCATTGACCGCGCCCATCAGCGCGACCGGGATGACCGCGGCGGCCCATTGCCAGCGCGCCGACCGCGGGGCGAGGCAGGCCACCAGCACCCAAGGCGCCAGCATGACCGGCCAGGTCTCCGAGGAGATCGTGGTCAGCGTAGTCAGCACGCGCGGGGAAAGCGCGTAGGCCAGCGCCGCGACAAAGGACCACCCCGGCCCCGCGTCGGTGGCGCGCCGGGCCAGCAGGAAGGCCCCGGAAAAGCCCACGCCGGTCACCAGCAGCCACCACAGGCGCAGCGCCACCCACTCCGGCAGGGGATCGGTGGCTAGGAAGAAGAGCCCGTGCGGGAAGAGATAACCGTAGGCCTGGTTTTGTAGCTGGCCCAGGGTAAACGCATCCGTCCAGGGGGAAAGCGCCCCGCGCAGGAAACCCGCCGGGTTGACCAGCAGGTCGTGCTTGGTGTCGGCCGCGACCTGGGTGTTGTGCCCGAACTGCAGGACAAAGACGACGATCGCCAAAAGCCCCCACCCGGCGAGGTGGGGGCGAAGTTTAGGGGACAGCCGGGGCACGCCTACTGGCGGGAGCCGTACTCAGGCCCGCCCAGCACGGCGTCATCGGCCGGCACCGCGTGGCCGGAAGGCACCGTATCAGCGTCGCTGAACTGGGCGATCCCCACGATGGTGACCACGCCCAGCACTAGGCCGACCACGGCGCTGCCGACGGCCGGGCCCAGCGTGCGCTTTGTCAAAGAGTCGGATTCAACTGCCATGGGACCAAATCCTAGCAGCTACTCGAAGTATTCCGGGTCATCTTCTTCGTCCTCGTCGTTTTCCGGTGGGACGATGAAGACCGGGATGCCGGCGTTGCGCACGATCTGGTCCGCGGTGGAGTTAGTCCACCAAGAGCGGAAGCCGGTCAGCGCGCGGGTGCCGGTGACGATGACGTCGACGTCCAGCTCCTGCGCGGCATCCACGATGGCGGAGGCGATAGTCGTGGCGGATTCGACCAGGTGGGCGCGTCCCGCCAGGCCGAGCCCCTCGGCCACCTCGACGCCGCGGCGGCAGATGGCCAGCGCCTCCTCGTAGGCCGGGTCTTCCTCCGTGGCCTCCGGGGAGACCGTCGACTGGTGCAGGCCGGTGCGGCTAACCGCACGGGCGGCCTGGCGGGCGGCCGGCTCCCAGGCGGTGAGGATCTCCACCGTGCTGGGGCGCAGCAGCTGAGCGGCTTGCTGCATGGCGCGGGCGGCGCGCTCCGAGCCGTCGAACGCAATTAACATGGTTTGGCCGTTACTCATGCCCGCCATCTTAGTAGGCATTCGGGCGTGATGTGGCTGACTCTCGATCGCTGAGGAACAGCAGCAGAAAGCGTCCCGGCCCGACAACGCGCCCCGGCGATGGCGAAAAGAGACCGAATTTTATTCCTCGAACCCGCGGCGAGAGCTATCCCGGTAAACCACGACCCCGACAGCTGTTGTGCTCCCGATGAGGCAAATTCCAAAGAATGAGCGCGCTGAGGACTGCCACGGGCTCGGAGAGGATCTCCATATTCCGCAGGATGAACACCGCGACCAGCGCAACAAAAAACCACCGTATCGAAAGCTCAGCGGGGCAGATCCAGCAGAGGAACGGGACCCGCCGGGAGATTTCGGATGGGGGATAGTGGCCTAGCGGTGTTCCTTCTTGTTGGTGAGATGGCAGACTATAAGCCATGATTCCGTTTCCCCGGCCCGCGCGGTGGCGTCGTCGCCGGCCCGCTGCCACCCACATCAGTGCCCCGCTTATGCGGGTCGCGCTGGTTGCCGTGGTAGCCGTCGTGGCCGGTGGTGGGGCGCTCAGCGCGTGCTCGTCGGACGAGGCGGAGCAGGCAGCGCCCTCGGCTGGTGTGGCCAGCAGCGAAACTAAAACGAGTTCTTCGGCCCCGCAGACGAGCTCTTCTACGAGCGAGCCGGAACCGGCACCGGCGGTGCAGCTGCCCGCCACCCGGCGCGAGCAGCTCGCCTCGCTGCTGATGCCGGGCGTGGTCACTTACGACGACGCGCTGGCGAAGCTCAAGGCCGGGGCCGGCGGTATCTTCATCACCAGCTGGGCGGACCCGGAGCTGTTGCAGACCCCGGGGCGGGATATCCACGCTCTGCGCGCGGCGGTCGGTCGCGACTTTGATGTCTCCATCGATTTTGAGGGAGGACGGGTCCAACGTTTTTCGGAAATCCTGGGGGATTTCCCGACCCCGCGGGACATGGCCGCCGGCGGCACCGCGGAGGCCGAGCGTCAGGGCTTCGCGGTGGGCCAGACCCTGTCCGCCCACGGCATCACCGTGGACTTCGCCCCGGTCATCGACGTCGATGGCGGCGGCCTCAACGTGGTGGGCGACCGTTCCTTCTCCCCGGATCCGGCCGCCGCGGGTGAGCTCGGCGCCGCTTTTGCCCGGGGCCTGCACGACGCCGGGGTGCGGCCGGTGTTCAAACACTACCCGGGGCACGGCCGCGCCAGCGGGGACACGCACCAGGGAATGGCGATTACCCCGCCGCTGGACCAGCTGGTGGGCTACGACCTGGTGCCCTTCGATGTCGCGCTGCCCCAATCGCCGGGCGCCGGGGTCATGGTGGGCCATCTGGTCGTTCCGGGTTTGGGCGACGGGGTCACCCCGGCCAGTCTCAACAACCACGCCTACGGGCTGCTGCGCGAGCACGCCGGTTTCCGTGGGCTGACCTATACCGATGATCTCACCGGTATGAAGGCGATTACGGATCGGATGTCCCCGGAGGAAGCCGTCACCGCCTCCCTGGCCGCCGGCGCGGACCAGGCGCTTTGGTCGACCGCCGTGGATTTCCAGAGCGTCCTAAACCACCTGGAAGCGGCCGTGGATGGCGGCCAGCTCCCGCCCGAGCGGGTGGCCGAATCCGCCCTGCGCGTGGCCGAATCTCATACGGAACCCGAGCCCGTCCCGGGCGCGGATCCCGGAACGGCTCCACGCGCGGAGTAGCCTCCGGGGTCGCTGCATGTGTCACCCCCGGTGCCCTCTTGTCCGCCCGACGCGGTTGTCTTGATAATACTTTAGGCCTCCTGACTAGGAATTAGGGCCGGTAAACCATTACTGTAGTGCGTGTGAGTAAAGCGAACGGAAAACGCGGAGTGAAGGGTTGGGCCATTGCCCTGGGCATCCTGGTCGGCCTTTTCGTCATCGCGGGCGTTGCCTACGCCATGGATGTCGTGGCGAACCAAGGCAAAACGCCCCGGGCCGTCTCCGTCGGTGGAGTAGATATTTCCAACATGGAACGCCGCGACGCCGTGGCGAAACTGGAGGACGAGCTCGGGGACGTGGAAAACCAGCCCGTGACGGTCACCGCTGGGGAAAAGACCACGGAGTTCATCCCCCACGAGGCCGGCCTGCGGATGGACTTTAAGAAGGCCGTGGACGGCATCGAGAATGCTTCCCTGAACCCGTTCGCCCGCGTCTACAGCTTCTTCGCACCCCAGCGCGAATACGACGTCGACACCGAGGTCGACGAGGCCGCCTTCCAGCCCACCGTCGATCGCCTCAACCAAGACCTGACCATCCAGCCCAAGGACGGTGCGATCAATCTCGCCGGCGGCAAGGTCAACGTCACCGACGCAGTGACCGGCCAGTCCGTCGACCGCGAGGAGCTGGCCACGGAGGTCTCCGAAGGCTGGGTTGACCCCGAGGGCGTCGAGGTCGACGCGGAGGAAACCGAGCCCGCCATCACCCAAGACGAGGTGGAAAAGATGGCCGACGGCGACGCCGCCGATGCCGTGGCCGGCGATCTCGTCACCCGCGGCCGCGACGACGTCGAGTCCCGCATCACCCCGGCCGAGGTCGAGCAGTTCGTCACGATTGAGCCCCATGACGGCAAGCTGGAGCTGAAGATCAACAACGAGCGCGCCCAGGAGATGATAGGCGAAGCCCTCAAGCCTTCAGTCCAGGTCAAGCAGAACGCCTCCATCTCTTTTTCCGGCGGTTCCAAGCAGGTCACCCCGCACCGCGACGGCGTGGTCATCGACTGGGACAAGACCATGGACGGCTTTGACGAGCGCGTGGGGGACAAGAAGGACCGCGAGTGGGACGCCGAGTACCGCGACGAGCCCGCCACGTTCACCACCGAGCAGGCCGAAAACGCCAGCTTCGACGACGTCGTCGGGGAGTTCACCACCGGCGGCTTCTCCGGCGCGTCGGGGCAGAACATCAAGCGCGTGGCCGACCAGGTCAACGGTGCCTTCCTGGCCCCGGGCGAGACCTTCTCACTCAACGGCTACACCGGCCCGCGCGGCACCGCGCAGGGCTATGTCGAGTCCGGCATCATCATCGACGGCCGCGCGGGCGAGGCCGTCGGCGGCGGTATCTCCCAGTTCGCCACCACCTTGTACAACGCCGCCTACTTCGCGGGTATGGAAGATACCGCCCACACCCCGCACTCCTACTACATCTCGCGCTACCCGGCCGGCCGCGAGGCCACCGTGTACGAGGGAGCTATCGACCTGCAGTTCACCAACAACTCCGAGCACCCGGTGATGATTTCGACGAGCTACAGCAACAGCGAAATCACCGTGCAGCTCAAGGGCACCAAGACCGTCGAGGTCGAATCCATCAACAACGGCCGCTGGGCCCAGACCCAGCCGCAGCCCAAGCAGGTCGATGCCGAGGACTGCTCGCCGTCGTCGGGCGCGCCGGGCTTTACCACCTCGGACACGCGCGTCATCCGCAACCTGAGCGGCCAGGAGATCTCCCGGGAAACCACCACCACGGTCTACGACCCGCAGCCTATCGTCACCTGCAGCTAGGCAAGAATCAACCACAGCGCGGTCTAAAGACCGCATGAGTAAAGGCAGGGCACCGAGTGGTGTCCTGCCTTTATGCGTATAGCCGGCGACGATCATGTGCGTCGGCGGAGTTTGAAACAGAGTTTTAGGAGCGCAATCCGGATCAAGAACTGTGAAACTCAATCGCAGATTCCTCAACCCCTATGCAGTCGGAGAATTGTTCCTCATCAGCAGTAATGGGAACTAGATATGCGTCTGTTAAGTCAGCATGGGTTAACGTCGCTCCACGAAAATCTGATTCACTAAGGGTTGCATCCGTAAAATCTGCGTCGGTGAAATCTGCTGATTTCAAATTAGCCCATGCCAACATGGAGCCTCGGAATGAGCATCCCCGGCACACGCTTCCTTCAAGGTTGATATCAGTTAGGTCATAATTAGACATATCTCTTCCAGAAATGTCTTTGCCGGCCAAATCAGCAGACCATGAAATAGGCATTGCTTTATACATGTTATTTAATCTGTGGAGAGTTAATAATCCACTGGGGGCAACGGCCCCTGCTTTTGCAAGGAGTGTAACATCGGCAACCGGTATTCATACTGAAGTGTCCCAGGTTTTGTTCCGTTTGAGTAGGTGGGACAATCTGGAATTTGCCGAGAATATTTGATCAGGATGCGAAGGACCGAGTGGTCCGTCTCGTGGAAGATCGCATCGTGGCGGAAAATATGTCGATGCAAGCCGCATGCTAGGCAGTAGCCCCACAGTTGGCGGTTTCATGGCACACGGCTGGTCAATGGACTCAGCAGGCCCACCGTGCCGGGAACATACCAGAGTCCGTGCCTGAAGATTTGGCCGCTGAAAACGCAAGGTTGCGCCGTGAAAATCGACAGCTACGCGATACTAATGAGCTGCTGAAGGCTGCCTCGGCTTTTTCGCGTCGGAACTCGACCCAAAACGTTACGAAATGATCCGTTCATCGATGAATATCGGAATCGTTTCTCTGTCGAGTTCATGTGTAAGACGTTGAAAAATATCCGGGCTGGTGGGTTTATCACCTCACGTGGTTATCGCCAGTCCAAGGCGCGTGCATTAAGCGCTCGTCGCCTTCGTGCAGGTACCTTTCGAATCAACTCCTACATCTCCTCGAAAGGGCAACCCACGGTGGCCGCTGGCCCCCATTCTATCGACCCCACCACTTACCTCGACGAACTCCTGTCCCAAGCGTCTCCGGACTTAATTCGCGAGATGCTTCGAGGCTTCATCAACCAGAGTCAAGCCGACCAGGTGTGCGGTGCTGATTACGCCACCGTCAGCGATGCGCGCACCAACACTCGCAACGGCTACCGCCACCGTGACCTTGACACCCGGGTTGGCACCATCGATGTCGCCGTGCCGAAACTGCGCACAGGATCGTTTTTCCCAGACTGGTTGCTGGAGCGCCGCGCCCGGGCCGAACAAGCCCTGACTACCGTGATCGCCACCTGCTACCTTAAAGGGGTCTCCACCTACAGAATGAACGACTTGGTAGCCACACTCGGCATAACAAATCTGTCGAAGTCGCAGGTATCCGAGATGGCCAAAGAGCTCGATTCCATGGTGGAGGACTTCCGTTGCCCGCCTGTTGGATTCCGGCCCGTACCTGTAGGGTTCATGTGATGCCTTGACCATGAAGGTCCGTGAAGGTGGACGCGTCATGAAGCCTTCGGTGCTGCTGGCCACCGGCGTCAACGCCGAAGGCTACCGCGAACTGTTGGGCATGCAGGTCGCCACAGCCGAGTCGGTGGCCTCGTGGACCGAATTCTTCCGCGACCTGAAAGCTCGCGGACTCACTCAGGTGTACTTGGTCACCAGCGACGCGCATGTAGGCATCCAGCACGCCATCGGCGCGGTGCCCGAATGCCTCTTGGCAACGCTGCCGAGCGCATTTCGCGAAGAATCTCTCCGGCCTAGTGTCGAAAACCCAGTGGCCGACACTGTCGGCAATGTTTCAGACAATCTTCCGACAACCCGACGCCCGGGCTGTATAGGCCCAGGTGAAGGAGGTGGTGACGTTTTGTGAGCAGAAATTCCCGCATGTCGCGGACTACCTAGAGGAGTCACTCAACAAGTTACTGGCATTCACGAAGACACCGAAGGCGGTGTGGACAAAGGTGTGGCCGAATAACCCGACCGAGCGGTTGAACCGCAAGATCCGTCGGCGCACGGATGTTGAAGGTATCTTCCCGAACCGAGACGCCGTCGTGCGCCTAGTCGGGGCGGTGTTGACTCAACAGCACGATAATTGGATTCAGCAGAAACGCTACATGTCGCTGACAAGCCTAGAGCAGACGAAAACCACGATGACATCCAACGCCATCGACAACGACCGCGCCGTTGAAGAGGTTGCATGAGCCGGCCCCAGGAACGAGCTCGTGCTAGTGGGGTCACTTTTCTTGCATCGTGATTTTACGATTTAATTACGCTCAAACCGTAAACGGACGTCCGTAGTCAATGTACTCATTACTCTTTTCCTGGAACGGAGCCAAAAGGTAGCGGCTTTTCCACGGGCAAGGAACTCTCCACAGATAGTAATCATTACCTACATATCCGTCTTCCCGTAGCACTCCTTCTGTCTCAGGTTGGGGGCGTACAACTCCATTAAACTTTTCGGGGATAAGGGCTCTACGACCTACTGGATCTGTCCACTGGAAATCATGTTCCCATCCTTCGTCAAAATCACATCCATCGAAATAAACTAATACCTCACTCGGGGAACTGAGAGAATGGGGAGGGTTCTCTATCGGAATTTTCTCGTACCAAATGTCATGGTCTACTTTTTTGCCTTTATCAATCCACTCGAGAATCTCTTGCTCATCAAAACTGGCACCTGCAAAAACCTGGATTGCTCCATCAGGATCGGATAGAAAGAAGCGTTTGACGTAGGCAAGGTAAATATTAGATATATGCATTAACCGAGGCCGATCTTTTAAAGGTTGCCAGGAATCTTACATTCAACACGAGCCGGATTACTATAAGCCCTCGCATAATAATTTCCCGTTGAGGTAACAATTGTTCCTTCAGTTACCCCGATAAATGAGGTTTCGACGTCTCCAATGCAATCTTGTTCCACTTTAAGCGAGCTGTACTTATGTGGAAGATTCTTCTTTTTATCGAATTTATAATACGGTTTATTATCTGTGCCGCCCCTTAAATCAGGTGCTTTTTTCCACCATGCATAGTACTTATAGCGCAATGTATTAACGTGGGTCACGCTCAGTACCTTTTCTTTGCACTTCGTATGTGGCTTGAACCCCACGGCTTCAAAATTTGAGCTTTTCCGAGGGTGTGGATTATCCAATGACAGCTCACAAGGGCCATAGCGCTTTCCCGCTGCTTGAAGGCTTATCGTATCTTCCAAGGGGAGCTCTTCCAATCCAGCTTCGACACGGTCAAAAAACTCTGCTGCTAGAGCAGGACTAGGAAATTCCAAATAAGGAGTAACGCCCATTAGAGAACCCCCTGGTAGGCCCTCTCGACTAATAGACTTTAGTGTTCCACCCTCAAAATTCTGAGAAACAACATCCTCTTCTTCTTTCGGATCTCCTGTGGGGAATCCGTAAGAGCTTTTCTCATATCCTGCTGCAGACCAATCAAGAAGCACCGGATCCATAACCGGATGTGCCCCATGTTGTGGAGTCCAGTAGATCATTCCGTGTTCGAAGACGTTGTAGCGTCCGACACCGTCCGGGGTGGTTAGCTCATCGCTGATCGGGTAGCCGAGTTCACTGTTTTGGGCTCCCATGGATTGCCATTTGTCATAAATTCGGCCTTGGATGCTGGCCTGAGTTGCCGGCAATGTATTGTGGGTGTAGACATGTCCGCCTTGGAAGTCTTGTTTAAACCACTGGTTTCTTAAAGCCATATCGCTGGTAGTGGGGTACCCAAGGAAGCCCTTTTCCCAGCCATGGCGTGCCCAGACTTTTGCTACTGGGAGACTAACTGTATGTGCTCCTGTCTTGGGGTGCCAGTAGATATATCCATTGACAAACTCAGAACGCTTTCCTATTCCGTCTGGATTGGTGAGCTCATTAGACTTTGGCAGAAGAAGGAAGCTGGTCGGGCCGCCTACCTTATCGTATTTTTCTTTAATTAAACCGCATACTTCAAAGGAGGAAGGCCAGTACACTTTACACCCTGGCCGAGCATTCAGCGTTGGGGTATCAGGGCTGGCAAGTTGCGCTTCTCGTATTTCTGCCTTGTCGGCTTCGTGCTTGTCGATACCGGCAGGAATTTCTTCTCTGTCGGAGCGCATTTGACCAGGAATAACTTCACTGTTGGGATTAGTAGTCGGATGCCATTCTTTCAGCCCTTGCGGGTTGAGCTCTTCATTTGTGGCTTGGTTGACTTCATACCCTTCTGCCCCTGGGGGGGGTTGGGATGCCCCACTGAGCAAACGGACCATCGACTACTTGCGGCGAAGTCGTATCACGGTGATCAGAGGAGTAAAAATCGTTGTCGACAGACGGCGTTTCAGATGCTTGAATTTTTGATTGTTGTTCATCGCGAATCGATGATCCCAGCAGTGATGATTGCGCGACTGCAGTGCCGGGAGTGGCACTGATTAATAAGCTTGCTGAGACGAAAGCAAGGAGTTTGCGTGAGAGAGCTTTCATGGCGGATCCGTAGATGAGAGTGAAACAAGGAGTTGTTCTACTAGGTCAGCTTATAGCCTGGTGGCAGGCTACGCTGGTTAAGTGAAAAAGTTCTCCTTTCTAATCTCGTGGGGTACCGATGAAAATAGTTAAACTCGGTCTTTCTTCTCTAGCCTGCGCATTTACTGCGCTAGGAGCTTGTTCTGCCGTGGCTGTCGCTGCAGATAATGACTTCGCTTCATTGCAGGCAAGCAGTACTGTGCAGGTGAATGATAATCGTATTGCGGCATTGTGGTCAGTAACTCCTAGCTTGGATGACTCACAGCAACAACGTGTTCGGCGTGATTGCACGGCAAGCTATATAGGGGACAATTTCTGGTTGACCGCGCATCACTGTGTGTCTAATTCACCTTTTATGGATGGTTTTCTCCGCCAATCAGATGGTGAAGTAGCAGGTATCGCTGCCATCTATACCAAGTCTTCTACCGAAGATGTTGCGCTTATTAAAGTCGGTGACGGAATCAATGCCGATTCATTTACCCTGGCCACAGAGCCGCTGAAGATCGGGGATCAAGCCGTACTTACCGGTTATGGTCAACCCCAGGACTATGCTTCTTCAGCGTCAACAGTCATTTCCGAAAAGGTAGAATCCTTGAACTTTGGAAACGTTACGTATACAGATCTGTTCAAAGGGAAATCGTCAACGCCTTCACGAGCCTGTGGTGGAGATTCAGGAGCACCTGTCTACAAAAACAACACTTTCTACGCAGTACACACTGCCGGCGGATTTAACCCAGAATGCATCGATGGGCAAGATAGGCCCATGTGGCATACAAACCTCCCTCCAAGGGCTCACTGGGTACATGAAACCATCCACTCTAACGTGAGACTTTCCCCTCAAGAAAAAGTTAAAGCAGAAAACGGCCTTAAGTATGCTCCTCCTGCAGCTCATCTGCCCGTTGACCCCCATACCCCAGGCACTCATAAAGAAACACGAAAAAGTTCTTCTGATATGTCCTCGCTATTAAGCTCGAGTCATTTTTAAAACATCAATGATCGTATATAAATTCCAAGTTTCGAGCTTATTCCTGATCTTGTCATAGCCCAAGGCTCTCCTCCCCCCTGGTTGAGGGAGACCCAGAAAATAGAAAAGAGTCCCTAGGTACTCACCACGACACCTAGGGACTCTTACCACACCAGAAAAGCGGTGCTTTTATCTATCTACAAGGCCCACCATAATTCGAAGAGATTTCGGTGGGAAAAATTAAACATACCAGCAGCCCCTGATTCTGCAATTAAAGTGTACATATTCTCGCCTCCCGTAGGTAGAATTCTGTGCTGTACAGGCACGGCGCTCCCTCCCTCCCTCAGGAAGGCCGGGGGTTGCAGGGCTTGAGCAGCGTCGAAAATTCGAGCGGCGATTAGCGCCCTTGTTCGATAAAAGCTTCTAGTGCTTCAGCCACAAGGGCCTGCAGGGTGACGCCGCGCGAGCGGGCCGCATCAGTCGCTCGAGCCTTGAGGTCAGCAGGCACGCGTACGTTCATCGATACAAGCGCGGGGGCGTGGCGGCGGCAGCTCCAGGGCGTGGAGGGTGGCCGTTTGTACCTCTTCGACGGTGTAGTGGTCGCCCAGGGCTGCAGCAGCCTCCGGGGCGAAAGCCTCCAGGCGGGCGCGGGCAGCTTGGGCAGCGGGCGAGGGCGGACGTTTACGTGTAGACATGATTTCATGTGTACACATAGGCGAGCTAGATTGCTACTTTTTATTACTACCGCGCTAGCTAGCTAGCTTGCTATCTAGCATTCTTTCTAGCACCTCCTCTTTCTCCAGGACGCGGGATTTTCCTACGGAAGTAAACTCGCGTACTTCGGTAAATCGCCTGCATAAGGCGCGCTTTGTTTCTTCTATTGCCGAGGGGTACCAATCCCATGGGCCGTCATTGGATAGCAGGTAAAGCGAGGTATATGCGGCCTGTCTATCCGCATACCGTGCGGCTAGCTTGCAGGGGTTGAGGTTACCCTCGTTTAGTGGACACCCTATTTGTACGGATCTTGTGTCCGTAGGAGAGGATGTTCATTGTGAGTCAACAGCGCAAGAAATACACGCCGGAGTACCGGCGTGAAGCCGCGAACCTGGTAATCGAGCCAGAGCGCCCGATCGCTCATGTAGCTAAGGAAATTGGTGTTTCCGCCGGGCTTTTAGGCCGGTGGGTAAAAAATGAGCGCGAACGCCGAGGAGCATCAGATGGGATGAGTGAGGCTGATCTTCGTGCTGAGAATGCTCGTCTGCGCCGTGAGCTGGCAGAAGCCAAGATGGATAACGAGTTTTTGTCAAAAGCGACAGCCTTCTTCGCCGCAAAGCAACGCGAGCAGAAAAGTTCAAATTAACGCAGCAAGAGAAGGCGAACTACAGCATCAAGCGCATGGCACGGCTATTAAAAGTGTCTCGGTCTGGATATTACAAATGGGCCCA
>NZ_JASTTE010000007.1:0-107377 GCF_055700935.1 Corynebacterium sp. 2571A
ACCACCAGTAAAAAAGAAATAGCTGCCTAACCACTAGGTAGCTCCACTACGTGTCCACGATTTGCGGGCAACCCCACTCGGAGCGACCGCCTTATTAAACCAATCCTCAACCGTTTTTCCCGACACGATCGCACCATTATCAGCACCCAAAAACGCCGACACCCCAGCCACGTTTTCACCCCGAATCCACACCGACGCCGGCCGCTTTCCATCCTCGGAATAATACGAATCCGACCCCCGATCCTCATCAACCGTGGACTGATAATAGGCCACCGAATGCGCACCCATCTTCGCGATCGTCAGCACACCCGCCACCTCCTCTAACCAGCACGGTGAGCATCAGAACACCCCTAGGCACTTCTAGTGCAAATGTGCCATGGGATTAATCGCGGCAGCGACCATGAGTCGTGGTCAGAGGTGTGAACATCTGCGAGCAGATAGCAGGGCGCTTGTGTCACGCGATGTGCTGGCGCATTTGCGTATCAGTATGAGCAACAGAGCGCGTTCAAAACGTTAGGGTGCGCACGCGCAATCGAGCACCAGGACGTGACAATCACACGGGGCAAGGAAGTCTCGCGGGCGCGACTTCTGCGGCAGCACGAAACCTATAACTAGACCTACACATAACGAATTATTCGTCGCATCCGGTTTTCAACAACTCATCACACTTGATTGCACATACCGAGAGTTTTATTAGCTAGCGACCTACTGCGGATGCTCTTCGCTATAACGCAGCAAGGTTTCCGCAACAATCTGGGCTCCAAGCAAAGCTTCGTCACGCAGCTGTGCTTCGGAGTACTCAACCCCTTGATGATTCGATGCTCCGCGTGGATAACACTCGCAGTCTGCTGATCTGCACGAAAGACAACCAGCCACAGCGCACGATTATTAAAGTCGCTGATCCAATTAGGGTGTACTCTTTTTGTTCATTATGGATACATAATGAACAAGTCTTTACTTCATCTGCTCACTGTATGAAGCGCGTGATATGGAGGAGATTCCGCAGGCACTATCTGAGCATGCGTTCTTTTCGTAACTCAAGCGGGCTGTGATTTCTTCTGGGGCGTCCCATCGGCGGATTTCAATAGAGTCCTTGCGACGAATTCCGAAAAGCGCCTCAGCTGAAAAATTAACTGGCACAAAACTTTTCTCATGGAACTCCGGAATTGTTCCAGTGAGCTCCGGAGGTTTAGTGTCGCGGTGGTTGATAAATACGTTGCCGTTAGTGTCAATGACACCATTCTCGCCCAACGGTAGGCTTCGTGTAACAGCAAAGTCTTTAGGAAGAACCATGGAAAAATGGCTGACCTTCTGTGTTACCAACTCATCATCGTCACTGATTCGGACCTCAAACGACTTAAAAGGAGTGACCTCTCCTGTTGTTCGTCCCTCTAGGACCTCGAATACGCCGTTACCCAAATAGTTGACGTGAGGATATTTGAAATCCGGGATAGAGGTGTCATAACCGCGGGGGAAATCAATAGTTTTTACGGAACCATCGCTGCGGACCAACACGAGGTCCTTCTTGTGGCGTTCGCCTTCATAAGAATCTCCGACGACAAGTGCGGCGTCCTCTCCTACGGCAAGGGAGTGCGGAACGGTTGGAATCGGTTCCTTGAATGTTGATTGTCCGTGAAATACAACAAGGGAGTGGTGGAATTCAGCCGAATCGGAATCGTTTACGATGCCTACGGTTAAATTTCCTTCAGGAGAACCGCCATAGAACGAGACGGGACTTCTCTCTAGAAAGCAAGCTTTTTCTTCACCTGATCCGAGATCCTTTATTGAGTCTGGAAAATAGCCGTAACTTCCTTCGCGGGTGGTCAAGGCTACGGGGGTCCAGCTTCCTTTACCCTGCGATGAGGCAAGACGCTGCCCAGAGGAGGAGTACAAGTAATAAGTGTTGTGGATACTTGAAGGATAAGGCTCAACCACGGGGCCATAGGAGACTACGAAGTTTCCGGGAGAGGCCCAGGCTTGTTTGTCTCCAGTAGATCGCTCGACGTCTGTGCACCCCGCAAGAACTAGGCACGCAGCTGGTACAACCAGCCAGGGAAAGCTGTGTTTTCTCGAGAGCATCTTTCTCATCTGAAGGTTCCAGTACTATTCGTAGTCTTCTACGAACGGGCTATCTCTGACATCGTCTGGATAGACTCCTGGTCCTCCGTTTTTGTCCAAGTCAATATCATTTTTAGAAGCGTACATGTATGCAGCCCAAACTAGAGAAGAACAATTGAAAGAGTCACCGTCGACATTTCTGTTGAAAGCGAAGTTGTACCGATATCCTGCCCCAGGGGAATTATACCCTGCTCCAGCCTTGCTAGCTGCCCATCTTGCTGCAGAATTTCTTATTTCCTGGGACGCGTTGACTGTCTGCTTACGGAGGTTCCTTAGCCGCGGAGCATGGGTTCTTCGGGGATCTCCGTTTTCAAAGTTTTGACGTCGTTTCACCCCTGCTGTTGAGTCATCCTGTCCGGACAAAGAACTGCTGCCCACTGCCCCCGAGGCTTCAACAGTGTCGTTTTTCGAGTTATCGCTAGCATGGGGATCGCCAACAAAAATTCCATTGTGCCCATGATTTACACGAGCAGTTGTCGCGTCAGAATAGAATATATCTCCTCGATTTTTGGGATTAATAGGATCTACATCCGTACCTTCAGGCAGGCCCCCTGACTGTAAGGATATAATTTCCAGCTCATACCTGTCGTTGTATTCGATTAACTCATTAAGCGCATCAGCGAAAGCTTTCTTTACATCGCTCTGTTTAGTGAACTTTATGTAGTCCATTCCATCCGCATATACTTGGCGTGCGTCAAGATGTCCATGCTAATTACCGGGCATAAAATCTACGATTTTCTGGACTACATCGCCGTACCCCGTTAAAGTTTTATGCTCAAATTTTTGACTAATTTTCACATCATTAGCGGACTCAACGGCATCTTCTACAGGGTATCCGTAGCTACTTTTTTCGAAACCAGCTTTACCCCACTCTATGAGGATAGAACCGAGAACAGCATGTGCCCCATGTCGTGGAGTCCAGTAGATCATTCCGCGCTCGAAGACGTTGTAGCGTCCGACACCGTCCGGGGTGGTTAGCTCATCGCTGATCGGGTAGCCGAGTTCACTGTTTTGGGCTCCCATGGATTGCCATTTGTCATAAATTCGGCCTTGGATGCTGGCCTGAGTTGCCGGCAATGCATTGTGGGTGTAAACATGTCCGCCTTGGAAGTCTTGCTTAAACCACTGGTTTCTTAAAGCCATATCGCTGCTAGTGGGGTACCCAAGGAAGCCCTTTTCCCAGCCATGACGCTCCCAGACTTTAGCTACTGGGAGACTAACTGTATGTGCTCCTGTCTTGGGGTGCCAGTAGATATATCCATTGACAAACTCAGAACGCTTTCCTATTCCGTCTGGATTGGTGAGCTCATTAGACTTTGGCAGAAGAAGGAAGCTGGTCGGGCCGCCTACCTTATCGTATTTTTCTTTAATTAAACCGCATACTTCAAAGGAGGAAGGCCAGTACACTTTACACCCTGGCCGAGCATTCAGCGTTGGAGTATCAGGGCTGGCAAGTTGCGCTTCTCGTATTTCTGCCTTGTCGGCTTCGTGCTTGTCGATACCGGCAGGAATTTCTTCTCTGTCGGAGCGCATTTGACCAGGAATAACTTCACTGTTGGGATTAGTAGTCGGATGCCATTCTTTCAGCCCTTGCGGGTTGAGCTCTTCATTTGTGGCTTGGTTGATTTCATACCCTTCTGCCCCTGGAGGGGTTGGGATGCCCCACTGAGCAAACGGACCATCGACTACTTGCGGCGAAGTCGTATCACGGTGATCAGAGGGGTAAAAATCGTTGTCGACAGACGGCGTTTCAGATGCTTGAATTTTTGATTGTTGTTCATCGCGAATCGATGATCCCAGAAGTGATGATTGCGCGACTGCAGTACCGGGAGTGGCACTGATTAATAAGCTTGCTGAGACGAAAGCAAGGAGTTTGCGTGAGAGAGCTTTCATGGCGGATCCGTAGATGAGAGTGAAACAAGGAGTTGTTCTACTAGGTCAGCTTATAGCCTGGTGGCAGGCTACGCTGGTTAAGTGAAAAAGTTCTCCTTTCTAATCTCGTGGGGTACCGATGAAAATAGTTAAACTCGGTCTTTCTTCTCTAGCCTGCGCATTTACTGCGCTAGGAGCTTGTTCTGCCGTGGCTGTCGCTGCAGATAATGACTTCGCTTCATTACAGGCAAGCAGTACTGTGCCGGTGAATGATAATCGTATTGCGGCATTGTGGTCAGTAACTCCAAGTTTGGATGACTCACAGCAACAACGCGTTCGACGTGATTGCACGGCAAGCTATATAGGGGACAACTTCTGGTTGACCGCGCATCACCGTGTGTCTAATTCACCTTTTATGGATGGTTTTCTCCGCCAATCAGATGGTGAAGTAGCAGGTATCGCTACTATCTATACCAAGTCTTCTACCGAAGATGTTGCGCTTATTAAAGTCGGTGACGGAATCAATGCCGATTCATTTACCCTGGCCACAGAGCCGCTGAAGATCTGGGATCAAGCCGTACTTACCGGTTATGGTCAACCCCAGGACTATGCTTCTTCAGCGTCAACAGTCATTTCCGAAAAGTAGACTCCCTGAACTTCGGAAACGTTACGTATACCGATCTGCTCAAAGGAAAATGATCAACGGACTCACGATCCTGCGGCGGAGATTCAGGAGCACCTATCTACAAAAACAACACTCTCTACGCAGTACACACTGCCGGCGGATTCAACCCAGAATGTATCGATGGGAAAGATAGGCCCATGTGGCATACAAACCTCCCCCCGAGGGCTGACTGGGTACATGAAACCATCCACTCTAACGTGAGACTTTCCCCTCAAGAAAAAGTTAAAGCAGAAAACGGCCTTAAGTATGCTCCTCCTGCAGCTCATCTGCCCGTTGAGCCCCATGGCCCAGACACTCATAAAGAAACACGAAAGAGCTCTTCTGATATGTCCTCGCTATCAAGCTCGAGTCATTTTTAAAACATCAATACCCCGAGTAAAAGAAGTATGCTCTATATAGTTCCTGGAATACTAGTTGGAATAATTTTTTATCTTATTCTTACAGTAGTGAGCTGGTTCCTTGGGAGTGTATGGCCAAAGAATCAACGACTACATGCACATAGTCGTCTTGCTATCCATTGTCTAGCCGCTATAACGTTTACTATTTTCCTTGTTGTTTCCGGTGGCGGCGGGAATTGGGCTACTCACTTGCAGATTAGCGGTTTCCTATTTGCTGGATGTATGTTGAGCTTCATAACATCAATCCGAGACAACCCTCGTCCTCAGCAAAAAGAAACAGGCAAGTACCTGACGAAAAGTGGAGACAAAAACTCTATTTCTCAGCTATAAGTAACAATGCCAACACCAGTCCTGGGCGATTCTCTGAACTGCTCTCGATCGCTCTAGGCGCTGCCATCGGCGTACTGCTTGCCGACCCCATGACCGTCATAGACAGCTGGACGGAGCTGCTCGATCTGCTCGTCTTCTGGCGCTAGCGGCAACACACTATTGGCACTCTTAGTGACACCGGAGCATAATTCATCCAACCTAATCTTGTTAAGAGAGGTTTTACTTAACTGCCTAACGGCAGGGGAACCGTATATTGCTTATGGTGTGACCCCCTCCTCCGGTATTGCCCCTTCAGATCGGGGCGCTCTCAGATGTCGTTTCACGGTTGCCTCTGACAATCCTGTTTCAGTCATGATCTCTCGTCGTGTAGGGAGGCAGTCCATCTCAAGCCAAAAAGCCGTCTCAAACTGGCCAACAGATTGCTTATTAGTAAGCCCTGTACTTCCTTGCGTTTGTGTTTCTTTTTCATAACTCTTAATCGGCCTTGTGCGTAATCGCCATCAGGGTCGGTTTTCCTGCGTTGTACGGCTTTCTGCCCACGCTTGCGACCCATGGTGGCGAGTGCTTTACGCTCGCTGCTGGTAGCTTTACCTGGAGCACTAGAGCCGGTGTAGGCATCACCCTTGGACTGAGCACGTAGCCGCGCACGCGACGTGCCATGGTCTGGCGGTCGCGCATGGGCGGCATCTCACTGTAACGGCCTGCTCCGCCGTGGGTCTGAGCGACGTTGTAGGCATGCTCGTGTGCGTCGATAATCGCCGCATCAGTCAGGCGCTGCCCTTGCTGGCGCAAGCGGTGGCCGGTCTTGAGCGCATGCCGGAAAGCGGTTTCGTCACGTGCCGCCTCACCCTGGGGTAATCCACAGCACGCGCACCCCGTCATTAAACTCCCGATCGTACTGGTCTAGTCCCCCGGCGATTTCAGCATCCACGTCCCGGACAAGGGCTTTAAATGCCTGGGCCTCCTCGGGGCGAGTCTTGACCGCTTTGGTTATTGTCCTTGCGTGTAGCCCAGGTGACGCATCCGCCTGGGGCTTCGTTGTCTTCTGCATGGTTACAAGTTCACTCCGCGGCAGCCGGATAAAACAGGGCGCTAGGTGGCCTAGTTGTTGGGGAGTTAGCTCTACTGTGCTGGCGGCTAAAACCTAATAAGCTTTCTAAGCATCATGGAGCACTCATCAGTCTTCGCCGGATTTCATCCCGCACCGTGGAAACTCGTAGCTAGCGGGCATACGTGGCGTGCGCTGGGGATTAGTTTTGTCCTGGCTATGGCTGCGCTACCGATGGTGCTCTGCTCTGTTGTGTTGCTGCCCTGGCTCCCGCTTGTCGGACGCGCGGTAGCCGCGCTAGGGCGGGCGGGCGCGGGTGGAATGGGGATCGACATTGCTCCCCGGCCAAGAAAGGGGATGATAAACGGCCCGCAGCTTATCCATCTGGTAATTCAAATTCTGCTGGCCACAGTCAGTCTGATCGTGTGGTTTGCCGCGATGCTTGTCATCCCGTTGTTATTTGCCATGCCGTTCATCTTTTTAAGCTCGATCGACAGCAGGTTTGAGGTGGGTTTATGGTCGACCGACAACCCGGCCCTGGTCGCCGCGGCGTGCTGGCCGCTAGGGATAGTCTTGTTTATCGTCCTGCTCTACGGGAGCTGGGGTATCACCGGCCTGTCAGTTAAAGCCACCTCAGTCCTACTCAGCCCGAACCAGCAGGAACTGGACTCTCTGCTCGCTTCGCGCGCTACCGTCATCGACGCCTTCGACGGCGAACGCCAGCGCATAGAGCGGGAACTACACGATGGCCCGCAGCAATACCTGACTGCGCTGCAGTTAAACCTATCCACCTTAGAGCTGGCGCTGCAGTCTGATCGCGACCCCGAGAAGGCTCTGCGCTCTGCGCGGCACAATGCGAGTGAGGCCCTGGCGAGCCTCCGCGCCACGGTCCGCGGGATCTCGCCCCAGGTCCTTTACGATGAGGGCTTGCAGGCTGCCATCGACGAGTTGCTGGTGCATAGCGGCCTGGATACGACTCGCTCTTTTTCCGGCCGCGAACGCGGGCTAGACGCCACCTCGGCCCTACTGGCCTACCACTGTGTGGCCGAAGCGTTGACCAATGCCACGAAGCACGGTAAAGCCCAGCGCGTGGCGGTGCGTGTCGAATGGATGGCAGACTCCGTCCTCGTCTCCATCGCAGACGACGGACAAGGCCCGCCGGCCACCCCGAGCACCTCCGGCACCGGTCTAGTGGGACTGCGGGAACGGGCGGCTGACCTGCACGGTACGTTGAATCTACTGCCCGATGTCCGACTTGGTGGGGCACGCCTCGAACTCACCGTGCCCTATCGCAACCTACAGGAGCGAAAAGATGACTAAGACCGATTCCTCTACCCAGCCGTTAACCATCGTGCTGGCGGAAGACTCTGCCCTGTTGCGCGAGGGTCTCCGCGAGCTCTTGTCTGCACTCGGGCACGAGGTGCATACTGCTAACGATGCCGACCATCTCAAACACCAGGTCCGCCAGATCCAACCGGATATCGTGGTCACGGATGTTCGCATGCCCCCAGAACACAGCGATGACGGATTGCGCGCTGCTCACGACCTGCGGAGTGAATGGGAGGCTACCGGGGCCGGTAACCTGCCCGTGGTGGTTTTGTCACAATACGTTGCCGCCAGCTACCTCGATTCCCTACTCGAGCACGGCGGGTTCGGGTACCTGCTGAAAGAACGTATCGCGGACGTAGCTGAACTAAACCGTACCCTGGGCGAGGTAGTAGGTGGTGGAATTGCCGTGGATCCCGAGGTCATTTCTTCGCTTCTGCGATCGCGCCGCTCCGGCATAGCCAACCTCACCCCGCGGGAGACAGAGGTCCTAGAACTCATGGCACGAGGCTTGAGCAACGGCGAAATCCAACAGCGTCTCGTACTTACCGCCGGTGCCGTCAGCAAACACGTGGCCAACGTCTTCATGAAACTGGGCTTTAGCCCCCGAGACGACAACCGCCGCGTCAAAGCCGTGCTGTTGTGGTTGCGTCACCACTAAACGCGTCACTTAAAAGTCCCACCAGCACCTGCACACGCAAAAACGGCAGCAGGAATAGTACTCCCACTGCCGTTGGCCTCCTTAGACGTCGAGGAAACGGACGTCCTTGGCGCGGCGGGTGATAAACGAACGGCGGGCGGAGACGTCGTCGCCCATGAGGATGGAGAACAGCTCATCGGCGCGCTGGGCGTCTTCCAGATCCACGCGACGCAGGATGCGGGTTGTCGGATCCAGGGTGGTCTCCCACAGCTCCTTGGCGTTCATCTCGCCCAGGCCCTTGTAGCGCTGGATGCCGTCGTCCTTGTTGATCTTGCGGCCGGCGTTCAGGCCCTCCTGAAGCAGCTCGTCGCGCTCGTCGTCGGAGAAGGCGTAGCCCGGGGTGCCCTTGGACCACTTCAGCTTGTAGAGCGGCGGGTTAGCCAGGTAGACGTGGCCTTCCTCAACCAGCTGCGGCATGAAACGGAACAGCAGGGTCAGCAGCAGCGTGGCGATGTGCTGGCCATCGACATCGGCGTCGGCCATCAGCACGATCTTGTGGTAGCGCAGCTTGGAGATGTCGAATTCCTCGTGGATACCCGTACCTAGCGCGGTGATGATGGCCTGGACCTCAGCGTTTTTGAGCACCTTGTCCATGCGGGCCTTCTCCACGTTCAGGATCTTGCCGCGCAGCGGCAGGATCGCCTGGTAGAGGGAGTCACGGCCGGCCTTTGCGGAACCACCTGCGGAGTCGCCCTCCACGATGTAGAGCTCCGAAATCTTCGGGTCCTTGGAACGGCAATCGGCCAGCTTGCCGGGCAGGCCGCCCAGGTCGGTGGCGGACTTGCGGCGGACCATCTCGCGGGCCTTGCGGGCGGCCTGGCGCGCGTGCGCCGAGGAGACGGCCTTGTTAATGATGGCCTTGGCCTCCGCCGGGTTGGCGTCGAACCAGTCATTGACGTGCTCGTTAACCGCGCGCTGCACGAAACCCTTGATCTCGGAGTTACCCAGCTTGGTCTTGGTCTGGCCCTCGAACTGCGGGTCCCCCACCTTGACGGAGATGACCGCGGCCAGGCCCTCACGGCAGTCCTCGCCGGAGAGGTTGCCGTCCTTTTCCTTGAGCAGCTTGTGCTCCTTGGCGTAACGGTTCATTAGGGAGGTCAGCGCCGCGCGGAAGCCTTCCTCGTGAGTGCCACCCTCGTAGGTATTAATCGTGTTCGCGAAGGTGTGGACGGACTCCTTGTAGCCCTGGTTCCACTGCAGCGCGACCTCGACCTCGTGGTCCTCACCGATAGCGTCAAAGCTGACGATGGTCGGGTGGATTGCAGTCTTGGTCTTGTTGAGGAACTTCACGTAGTCCACCAGCCCCTCGGGGTAGTGGAACGTGGCCTTCTTCTGCAGCTTTTTCTTCGGCTTGTTCTCCGCCTGCTCCTCGGCGGATTCCGGGTCGGCCGGATCCTCGTTGATGTCGGCGTCGTCGAAGGAGGCGGCATCCAGCTGCGACTCCCCTGACTCGGCCTCGGCGATGGCCTCGAGCTCGAGCTGCTCCTGGGTGACGCGCTCGTCCACCAACTCGATGATCAGGCCCTTGTTCAGGAAGGCCATCTCCTGCAGACGACGCGCGATCGTGTCGTAGTCGTAATCGGTGGTTTCGAAGATCTCCGGATCCGCCCAGAAGCGGACGGTGGTGCCGGTCCCGCGGGCGTTGCCGCCCTCGACCAGGTCCTCCGGGATGGCGTTGACGAAGTTCTGGTACCAGTGCTTCCCGTCGCGCTTGATCTCCGCCTCGACGCGGGTGGACAGCGCGTTAACCACGGAGATACCCACGCCGTGCAGGCCGCCGGAGACCGCGTAGGAATCCGAATCGAACTTGCCGCCGGCGTGCAGCTGGGTCATGACCACCTGCACGGTGGGCGCGCCGGAAGCGTGCATGGAGACCGGGATACCGCGGCCATCATCGATGACCTCTACCCCACCGTCCTTGAGCAGGCGCACGGTTACCTTGGTGGCGTAACCTGCCATCGCCTCATCGACCGAGTTGTCCACGACCTCCCAGATCAGGTGGTGCAGGCCGCGTATGCCGGTGGAACCGATGTACATGCCCGGGCGTTTGCGAACTGCCTCGAGGCCCTCCAGGATCGTAATTGATCCGGCATCATATGCTGGTTGTTCAGCCACGGAACTACGTTCTCCTTTTGGCTATAGCTAGTTTTAAGACCTTTACCATTCTACACTGTGGTCCCCTACTGAAGGCCAGCTAACACGCCTTAAAACCGCCTTTTAAGGGCTAAATTAGCCGTAGGTGTCCTGGGAGCCTTGAGGTTTAACCCACATGCGGCCCTGGTAGTTGCGGTGTTGCTTGGGGCCTACGATCTTCAGCTCGGTGACGACATCGGGGCCGATGGTCTCGGCGATCCGCTTGATGATCTGGCGCTGCAGGTAGCGCAGCTCCGTGGCCCAGTTGGAGTTATCCGTCTGGATGTAGACCGTCTGCCCATCGATCTTCTCTGGCCGGGTGTGCGCGGCGATGCGTTCGCCGACCAGCAGGGCCCAGTGCCCCATGATCCACCCGTGGGCCAGGTCCTGCTGCCACCCGCGCTCGATGATCTCGCGACCCAGCGCCATGCCGAGGCTCGGAACGCCGATGGAGCGTGCCACCCGGCGGCCGTCGGCGCCACTGGGACGGCCCTCCTGGTAGCCCTGGTAATTGTCTATCTCGGTATACCGCTTGAGCGAGGAAATCGAGTGAATATCCCGCTCGTCGCCGGCGTCCTGAGTGTCGTTGTCCGCGTCGCGTTGTGGACGCTCCGCCGAGTTTCCCAGTAATTTGCCGGCAATGCCGGGCACCGAAAGGTCCTCGCGGCCGGGTTCCATCCGCAGCTTGCGGGCCCGGCGAGCCAGCTTGGGCGGGTTCTTGGCCGTCAGGCGAATGCGGTGGAAAAACTCACTGACCGGGTCATCGGGATCAAATTCTTCGCGTTCTACCCAGCGCGCCACTACTGCTCCTCCGAGTCTTCCACGGAATCATCTTCCGCAGAGATTTCCGAGATCCGGCCCTCGTCGGTATCGCGCACGGTGACCTCGTAGCGGTGGATGGTCTCGAGGTTGTCCGGCAGATCCTCGTCCACGGCGGCGGTGATGAGTACCTGTTCGGCGTCGCTGGCTAGGTGCACCAGCTTCTGGCGTCGCTTCGCATCCAGCTCAGCGAAGACATCGTCCAGGATCAGCACCGGGTCACTTCCCTCCTGGCGCAGCAGGTTGAACTCCGCCAAGCGCAGCGCGATGGTGTATGACCAGGTCTCGCCGTGGCTGGCGAAGCCCTTGGCCGGCTGCGGCCCCAGGTTCAGGACGAGATCGTCGCGGTGCGGCCCGACCAGAGAGATGCCGCGTTCGATCTCCCGGTTGCGGGCGTTGCCCAGCTCCGCCAGCAGCACGGCTTCTAAGACCTCGCGGTCGCTGGTGTCGATCGTGGACTTGTAGGTAATCTCCGCCGGGCGCGACTCGGGAGCCAGCCCCGCGTAAGCGGCGGGGATGAGCTCGGACAGGGCATCGACGAGCTCGAGACGGGCGGCAATTACCTGGGCGCCCAGGTGCGCCAGCTGCCCGTCCCACACGTCCAAGGTGGAAAGCGCCGAGGCGCCCTCGTCGTCCTGGTAGCCGCGGCGCAGGGCCGGCGATGCCGACTTCAGCAAGGCGTTGCGTTGCTTGAGCACCTTGTCGTAATCCGCCTTGACCCCGGCTAGCCGCGGGGTGCGTGAGGCGATGATGGTGTCCAAGTAGGCCCGGCGCTCGGCGGGCTCGCCGCGCACCAAGGCCAGATCCTCCGGGCAAAAGAGCACGGTCTTGACCACGCCCAACAGCTCGCGGGGCGAGTTCAGGCGGGTGCGGTTGATCTGCGCCTGGTTCGCGGCATGGGGCTTGAGCAAAAGGTGGGTGGTCAGCTCCCGGCCCTGGTTGACCGCGGTCATGGAGACGCGCGAATTCTGGGCGCCCTGGCGGATGAGCGGGGCGTCGTGGTTGACCCGGTGCGAAGACAGGTGGGCGGTATAGCCCACCGCCTCGACGATATTCGTCTTGCCGAAACCGTTGCGGCCCACGAACAGGGTGATCCCCGGCTCGAGCTGTAAGTGCAGGTTGGGCCAGGAACGGTAGTCCCGCAGATCCAGATCGCGAATATACATGCGTTAGACGCACCCCGCTTTCTGTTTAACCGGGCAGGCGAACCGGCATAAGCAGGTAAGTGAAGTCGGTCTCCGGGGTCGGGAAGTTACCGTCTGCGTCTGCCTCCGGCATGTTTTCAGGTTCCGGGATCATGATGGCCGGCCGGGACGGCTCGGTAAAACCGAAGACCACGCGGTCGGTGTGCACCACGCCCAGGCCATCCTTCAGGTAGCTCGGGTTAAACGCGATGATGAGCTCCGGAACGCCGGAGAAGGCACACGGCAGGGTTTCCTCGGCGGTACCGGAATCCGAACCGCCGGCGGACAGGATCACCTGGCCGGAGGTGAACTGCATGCGGATCTGCGCGTTGCGCTCCGTCAGCAGGGACACGCGCCGGATGGCTTCCTGCAGCGGACCAATCTCGATGGAGGCCATCGCCGTGTGGGTCTTAGGCAGCAGCGGGGCGACGTTCGGGAAGTCCGCGTCCAGCATGCGCGTGGTGGTTTCCCGGCTGTCGGCGTGCAGGCCGAACAGGCCGTCGCCGCCGATGTTCTCGCCGGTACCCACGGCGATCTCGACCGGGGTGTTCAGGCTGGTATCCAGCGTGCGGGCGTTGTCCTGGAGGGTTTTCGCCGGGACCAGGAGCTTGGCCTCGATGCTGTCATCCTCCGGCTCCCATTCCACCGTGCGCATAGCCAGGCGGAAACGGTCCGTGGCCGTGAGGTGAATGGTCTTTCCCTGGATGTCCATGTGCACGCCCGTGAGCATCGGCAGCGTGTCATCCTTACCGGCGGCGGAGGCGACCTGGAAGATCGCGTCCACGAAGAGCTGCGGGTTGATGGTGCCGGTGACCTCCGGCAGCGTCGGCAGCTGCGGGTAATCATCCAGGGGAATAAGCGGCAGCTCGAAGCGAGAGGAGCTACAGGTCAACAAAACCTTGTTGCCGTCCAGGCGCAGGTCCACCGGCTGGTTGGGCAGGTTAGCCACAATCTCAGCGATCAGCTTGCCGGCGACGGCAATTCGGCCGGGGTTTTCCACTTCCGCCGGGATCCGCACGCGCGTGGATACCTCGTAATCAAAGCCGGTAAGTTCCAGTCCCTGCTCGTCAGCGGTGATGAGCATAGCGCGCAGGACAGGCTGCGTGACCTTGGTCGGCAGGTTGCGAGCAACCCAGGCGACTGCGCTGGACAGGTCGTCCTTGGCCACGCGGAATGACACGGAAGAGGAATCATCCATGGTGGGTCTAGCTCCTAGAAATTCGCGAATTATGTAAGTGCTTCCAACTTACCCGATCAGTACCCGCGCTCGATCCGCGGGTTGAACGACATTTTGTCATTCTAGTCCGGGCCGTCTCGGCGGGCGAGGCGAGCCCGAGCCGGACTTTTCACACGCCCCAGTTTTGTTGGATCTCTAGAAATTTAAAGTAGCAATAGTAATAACCGCTGTGGGATCTGTGGATAGCGCCCTAAAAGACAAGTTCGGAGCGCAAATCCGGGCTGTGGGTTCGGCTGTGATCATTCTGTGATCAAATCGGCCGATCTGTGATCAAACTCGGATTCTTGTCATTTGATCACAGGGGCGCGCGGTTTGATCACCGGAATTACACAAATCCCCTCACAGATGAGGCCCGGAGGTGTGTGCCCTGTGTAATTCATTTTGTGAGGCGGATCTATGAATTACAAATCTGTAATTACACAGGTGTGGATAACCGTTGTGGATAAACTTCTCTCCCTGCTGTGAGCTGGTGCGACGCCCAGTGTGAGGCCGGACCGGAAGGGCTGGTGGCGGGCTGCGGGATGTGTAATTCCAAAAGTGGCACCGACTCCGTGTCTGAGTTACTCAGTTACCGAGTTACCGAGTTACCGGGAGGACTAGGCCGGAGGATTAGAGACGCAGAAAGGCCCGCCGTCCCTCGAGGAGATGGCGGGCCTTGGGCTCTGTGTTCTTTGTCGCGGTTAGCTACGCCCGCGGGCCTTGATCCGTTGGGTCAGGGTTTGGATCTCGTCGTAGGTGGCGCGCTTTTCCGTCATTTCCTTGCGGATCTTGCGATCGGCGTACATGACGGTGGTGTGGTCCTTGCCGCCGAAGTGATCGCCGATCTTCGGCAGGGAGAGCTCGGTGAGCTCGCGGCATAGGTACATAGCCAGCTGGCGCGCGTGGGCGACCGTGCGCTTCTTACCGGCGCCGGTCAGCGTGGAGACCTCGATGTCGAAGTACTCGGCGGTCACGTCCATGATGGTGGCCGGGGTGATCTGCGCGTCGGTGGCGTCCGGGGCCAGGTCCCGCAGGGCGATCTCAGCCATCTCGACGTTGATGGGCTCGTTGACCAGAGAAGAATAGGCCGAGACGCGGATGAGCGCGCCCTCCAGCTCACGGATCGAGGACTCGAAGCGGGAGGCGATGAGCTCCAGGACCGCGCGGTCGACGGTGGTGCCGTCGGCGGCCGCCTTCTTCATCAGGATGGCGATGCGCGTTTCCAGGTCCGGTGGCTGAATATCCGTGATGAGCCCGCCCTCAAAGCGGGTGCGCAGGCGGTCCTCCAGGGTGGTCAGCTGCTTGGGCGGGCGGTCAGACGACAAGATGATCTGCTTGTTGGCCTGGTGCAAGGCGTTGAAGGTGTGGAAGAACTCCTCCTGCGTCGACTCCTTGCCCTCCAGGAACTGGATGTCGTCGACCATGAGGATGTCCAGGTTGCGGTAGCGCCGCTTGAAGGACTCCTGGCGGTCGTCGCGCAGGGAGTTGATGTAGTCGTTGGTGAATTCTTCGGAGGAAACGTACTTGACCCGCAGGCCCTTGTGCAGGTACTGCGCGTAATTGCCGGCGGCGTGGAGCAAGTGCGTCTTGCCCAGGCCGGAGCCGCCCCAGATAAACAGGGGGTTGTACGCGCGGGCCGGGTTTTCGGCGACTGCGACGGCCGCGCCGTTGGCGAAGCGGTTGGACGAGCCGATGACGAAGCTGTCGAAGGTGTGCTTCGGGTTCAGCGACTGATCGCGGTTCGGGTCGTGCGCCGGCTCCTCGCGCGGCATCCGGTTGCCGTAGTGCGGCGTCCGCTGCGGTTGCTCCACCGGGGCGGGGGCCTCCGGCTGTTGCTGCTGGTAGTGATCCGCCAGTTCGTCCAGGCTGGCCGGCGCGTGGGTCTGGGACCACGGCTCGCGGCGGTGCGGCTGTTCGCTGAACTCGCGCTGCTCCGGCGCCGGCTGCGTAGCGGTCTGGGAGGTGGCCGGATCCGTGATCTGGTGCGGGAAGTTCGGCATCTTGGTCACGTCCACCTGGTGCAGGCCCGGCTCGGGTTCCGGTTCTGGTTCCGGGGTCTGCTGCGGCGCGGCGGGGGCCTCGGGGGCGGCTACCGTCACGGCCAGGGCGCAGGGGCTGGCCAGGTGCCGGTTGAGGGACTTGGTGATGTAGTGGCCCAGTTCCTGCTCGAGGGTGCGCTTGCCGGTTTCATCGGGCGCGGCGATCAGCGCGTAGCCGTTCATGACCATGATGGGCCGGGCGATTTGCAGGTAGAGCCGCTGGGAGTGGGTAAAGGTTGGTACGTCGGAGTCTGGCTGCTCGGATTGAGCCAGGAGATCATCGACCACAGTTCGCCAGGTGGCGTTTATGTTCGCTTGCGGATCAGACACACCGTTGCCTTTTATTCTCGTTGACGGATAGGGACAGTTAGAAGCCAAAAGCGCGCCGGAGGACGCGCGGATTGCCGAAATTACAGTTTTCCACGGGGTCTTCCACAACGGGATTTTGTGGTTAACCTCGGTCTCCACAGAAGTTTTCACAGGTGTGAAAGATCAGTTTATCCACAGCCTATACGATAGGGTGTGGATAAACTCCACTCGGGTGTTTAACGGTTGTGACCTCGGGAAACTCCGTAAGTCTCAACTATCGATTAAGGGTTATCCACACCCGAGTGCTTTCTGTGGAATATCGATTCTTCATTGATACCCCTTCGATCGCGGCGCTGTCTAGCGGGCGATTTCGTCCCTTCGTGTGTCGCTTCCCGGTGTGGGGGTCACGGTGATGGCACAATCCCAGTAAGACTGGCAAATCTATGGCCTTAGCTGGGCGAAACAACATCTTTGTAATTTCGGGTACCCCTGTGTGTCGATTTGTTCCGAGGTGGGTTCGTCACGTAATCTGTCAGGGTCTATCGCAACTTTATGGTTGCGCGTAAATGCATAACTCGCGCCAAGTTCGCGCGCTTTGGTTGCGCTTTACGGAATCTAATCGTCGTGGAGGCGAGGGTTTGCGCTCTGCGCCTCCACACCCAAATTTCAAGGAGTTTTACCGTGGCAAAGGGAAAGCGGACGTTCCAGCCGAACAACCGTCGTCGTGCGCGCAAGCACGGCTTCCGTACTCGTATGAACACCCGTGCAGGTCGCGCCATCGTGGCCGCACGTCGCAAGAAGGGTCGCGCTAAGCTGACCGCTTAAGACAAGTGCTCCCTAAACCCCATAAGCTCACCTCGCCGGCGCAGTTTCGCCGGACCATCAAAGGCGGGCGCCGGGCTGGGTCACGCACCCTCGTGGTGCATGTCTTAGACACTTCTCACCAGCGTGACGAGATCGCGGTCACAGGTCCGCGGTTCGGGCTGGTGGTCTCGAAAGCCGTCGGGAACGCCGTGGTTCGCCACCGCACCTCCCGGCGGCTTCGCCATGTGTGCCTCGGACTGCTAAACGAACTGCCCGGGCACTACGACGTGGTGATCCGCGCTCTGCCCGCCAGCGGTAACGCCCCGAGCGCCCAGCTGGACGCCGACCTGCGGAAGGCCTTGGCCCGCGCATGCCGTATGTAAATAGCTCCGGGAAAGAAATCCCGGCTGCCCGTGGCGTAGCGAAGCCGTTGGTTGCTATGGTGCGCTTCTACCAAAAACATTTATCAGGCCTTAAACTGGTTTCGACCTGTCGTTTCGAACCGACCTGCAGCGCTTATGCACTCGAAGCTATTTCGGTGCATGGGGCCGTGCGCGGCACCGGGATGGCACTGGCGCGCTTGGCCAAGTGCGGCCCGTGGCATCCCGGCGGGTTTGATCCAGTAAAGAAGAAAACTTAGGAATTCGTTTCAGTGCTTAATATCATCTACTGGCCTATTTCGGCCGTCCTGTGGTTCTGGCACTGGCTGCTGAGCTTCGTGCTCGATCCGGCGGCCGGTATCACCTGGATCCTGGCGATTGTTCTGCTGACGTGGACCTTGAAGGCGATCATGGTTAAGCCGACCATCACGCAGATCAGGTCCTCGCGCCGCATGCAGGAGATCCAGCCGAAGATGCAGGAGATCCGCAGCAAATACGCCAACGACAAGACCAAAGCTGCCGAAGAGATGCAGAAGGTCTACAAGGAGTCGGGCGTCAAGCCGGTGGCCGGCTGTCTGCCGATGTTGGCCCAGATCCCGATGTTCATCGGCCTGTTCCACGTCCTGCGCTCCTTCGACCGAACCGTCTCCGTGGCGGGCGGGCTAGGCCACACGGCCGGCGAGCCGATGACGGTCGAGCAAAACCGCCAGACCGCCAACTACATCTTCAGCCCGGAGCTGGTCCAGCAGTTCCTGGACGCGAAGATCTTCGGCGTTCCGCTGGTGGCCAACCTGCGCGTGAACTCCCCGGTCCTCGAGGACGTCACCGTCGGCCAGGCGGCCGTTATCATCGTGCCGCTGATTGCCATCATTGCGACCCTGACCCACTTCAACGCCCGCATGAGCTTGAACCGCCAGGAGAAGCGCCGCCAGGCCGGCAAGGTTAACGCGCCGGAGGGCGATAACGCGCAGATGATGCAGCAGCAGATGGCTGTCATGAACAAGATGATGCTCTGGGTCATGCCGGGCATGCTGGTCTTTTCCGGCTTCATCTGGCCCATCGGCCTGCTGTTCTACATGCTGGCCAACACCGTCTGGACCTTCGTCCAGACCCGCACCATCTACGCCAAGATGGACGCTGAGGAAGAAGCCGAGGAAGAGGCCAAACGCGAGCTCAAGCGCACCACGGCTCCGAAGCCGGGGGCGCGCAAGAAGGACAACCGCAGCAAGAAGCAGCGCCGTCAGGGCTAGCTCCTTTTGCGGGCTAGTTTCTCAGGAGTACACCACAAGAAAACGGAGATTAGAGTGTCCCAACTGGACCCGTCTGTAGTATTCGGTTCCCGCCTGCCGCTGGCGCAGGCCTACCACGACTCGCTCGCTACGGACGGGTCCACTCGTGGTTTTATCGGCCCCCGCGAGGTGCCGCGCCTCTGGGACCGCCACCTGCTCAATTGCGCCGTGGTCGAAGAGCTCATTGCTGCCGATGCCCGCGTGGTCGACGTCGGCTCCGGCGCCGGCCTGCCGGGCATCCCGCTGGCCATCGCCCGCCCGGATCTGCACCTGGATCTGGTTGAGCCCCTGCTCAAGCGCTACAACTACCTCAACGAGGTGGTAGACCTGCTGGGCCTAGACAACGTCACCGTCTGGCGCGGGCGCGCCGAGGAAGGCCCCATCAAGAAGGCCGTTAGCGGGTGCGACGTGGTGACCTCCCGCGCGGTGGCGCCGCTGGGCAAGCTGGCCAAGTGGTCCCTGCCGCTGGTGCGCACAGGCGGCGAGATGATCGCCTTAAAGGGCGAGTCGGTACGCGACGAGCTCGAGCGGGATGCCGCGGATATTAAGCGGGCCGGCGGCGGTAAAGCCGAGGTCACTACGGTGCGGGGAACCACCGTCATCCGTGTCCCGCGCGTGAACTAGAGTAGTGGGCATGACTACTCCCCGGCTTATCACCATCGCCAACCAAAAAGGCGGTGTCGGCAAGACCACCAGCGCCGTGAACCTCGCCGCCGCACTGGCGGATTCCGGGCACAAGGTGTTGGTGGTCGACTTGGACCCGCAGGGCAACGCCTCTACCGCTGTCGGGGCGGCTCACAATTCGGGCACGGACTCCAGCTACGAAGTGCTGCTGGGTGATTGCCGCGCGGACCAGGCCATGCAGAAGTGCCCGGACGTGGACAACCTCTACTGCATCCCCGCCACCATCGACCTGGCCGGGGCGGAGATCGAAATGGTCTCTCTGGTGCGGCGCGAGTTCCGCCTGTACGACGCCCTGCACAAGGGATTTTTGGATGAGCACGAATTCGACTACGTCTTCATCGACTGCCCGCCCTCGCTGGGCCTGCTCACCATCAACGCGATGACGTGTGCGGAAGAAGTAATCATCCCCATTCAGTGCGAGTACTACGCCCTGGAGGGCGTGGGCCAGCTGCTGGGCAATATCTCCATGATCCGGGAGCACCTGAACGAGGATCTGCACATCTCGGGCGTGCTGTTGACCATGTTCGACGCCCGCACGAAGCTGGCCGAGCAGGTCGCCGACGAGGTCCGCGATCAGTTCGGCGCCGTCGTCTTGGGCAATGTCATCCCGCGCTCCATCCGGGTCTCGGAAGCGCCTGGCTATGGCAAGACCGTCGTGGACTATGATCCTTCATCGACTGGTGCGCGCGCCTACGTGGCGGCCGCCCGGGAACTCGACGAGCGGGGCGACTACCGCCCCCACCCCACCACGGGCGCCATTGGGGTAAGCCCGGAAATTTTCGCGGAATTGGAGGAAGGCTAAAACCATGGCGGACAAGAAAGCAGGAGCACCCAAGGCGGGTAAGGCACCGAAGGCGCAGCACGGCGGCCTCGGCCGCGGTTTGGCGGCACTCATCCCGTCCGGGCCGGACGCGCCGACCCGCAAGCCGCGCCTGGGGGATTCCGCGGCGGACGTCATCCTGGGCAACGCCACCTCGCGCACGCCCGCTGAAGGCTCCTCCGAGGGCGGTTCCGAGGGCAAGCGCGTGAAGGGCGCTCCCACCATCCAGTCCGGGAACACCGGCAAGAAGAAGCAGCCGAAGCCGGCCGCTATCGGGGCCACCTACCGCGAGGTCCCCGTGGGCGACATTCTGCCCAACCCGAAGCAGCCGCGTACGGTCTTCGACGAGGACGAGCTCAAGGAGCTGGTCCACTCGATCAAGGAGTTCGGCCTCCTGCAGCCCATCGTGGTGCGGCCTTCGGAGGAGGGCGGCTTCGAGCTCATCATGGGTGAGCGCCGCTGGCGCGCCTCCGCCAAGGCGGGCCTGGCCACCGTCCCGGCCATCGTGCGGGACACCACCGACGACAGCATGCTGCGCGACGCCCTGCTGGAAAACCTCCACCGCGTGCAGCTCAACCCGCTGGAAGAGGCCAACGCCTACCAGCAGCTGCTGGAGGAATTCGGGGTCACGCAGAACGAGCTGGCCGACCGCCTGGGCCGCTCCCGCCCGCAGGTGACCAACATGCTGCGCCTGCTGCGCCTGCCGGTGGCCGTGCAAAAGCGCGTCGCCGCCGGGGTGCTCAGCTCCGGCCACGCGCGCGCCCTTCTGGGCCTGGATTCGGCCGAGGCGATGGAAGAAATCGCCAACCGCATCGTGGCCGAGGGCCTGTCCGTGCGCGCCACGGAGGAGGCCGTGACGCTCTACAAGCGGCAGGGCAAGGTCGACCAGCCGGCCAAGCGCCAGGCCCCGGTGCAGCCGCAGTACTTCACCGACTCAGCCGAGCGGCTGTCCGATCGCTTCGACACCAAGGTCACGGTGACCATGGGCAAGCGCAAGGGCAAGATGGTCGTGGAATTCGGCGACCAGGAAGACTTCGAGCGCATCATGTCCCTCATCGAGGGCGAGAAGAACTAGCCGCGGCTTCCCCGGCAATACAAAGGCCAGCGTCGAGAGTCTCGACGCTGGCTTTTGTGTTTACCGTGGCTTTTTAGGTCCTAGGACTGCTCGGCCTCGAGCAGCTCGGCGAATTTGTAGGTGCCGGTGGCCAGGTTGTCCTCGTCCATGAGGTAGAGGCGCTTGACGGCCACGACGATGGCCTCGGCGATGTCGTCGCGCTTGGCGGGATCGGTGAGGACCTCCGTGTCGTGCGGGTTGGTCAGGTAGCCCAGCACCACCTGCACGACGGGCATCTGGGTAAAGCGCAGCAGCTCCCAGGTGCGGCCGTGGTTGCGGCAGTTGGTCAGGTGCGTGCGCGCCACGATTTCGCGCTGGATGAACCCGGACAGGGTCTCCCCGATGAGCGAGGAGTTGCCGGACTCGGAGCCGAAGTAGAACGTGGCTACGCCGTTGGCCTTCTCGTTGGCGTAGGAGTCACAGGCCAGGGAGATGACCAGGTCCGCGTCGAAGGCGTTGGCCATTTCGGAGCGTTCCTTGATGGACGGATCGTGCATGCGCGGGCGGGAGAGGATGGTCTCCATCCCGGCGGCAATCATGCGGCCCTCGACGCGCTGGGCGAGGTCCCAGATGAGCTCTTCCTCGGTGATCTCGCCGTAGCGCCCGGTCACGGTCTGACCCTTGCGGGAGCCGCCGAGGCCCGGATCGATCACCACGCGCTTGCCGCTGAGCTTCGGGCCCGCGTTGCGCACGCGCTCGCGCTCCTGGATGTTGTGCGCCGAGCCGCCGGTGATCCGGCGCCCCAGCAGGCTTAAGGCCCGGAGGGTGACCGGACCGCACACGCCGTCGGCCTGCAGGCCGCTGTTGAGCTGGTAATCAGCCAGCGCGTCGTGGGTGTACTGGCCGAAGTGCCCGTCCACGCGGTTGTGGTAAAAGCCGAGCTCTTCCAGTTGGGATTGGAGCTGCGAGACGTCGTCGCCGACTAGCTCGCTGCCCTGCTGGAACTGCAGGACACGGGTGCCGAGGGAATAGGACGCCAGGCGCATCTCCCGCAGCGTCATGTCATCAATGCGACCGGAGGGGATGATCCCTCGCGACTGCTGGAAAGCCTTGATCGCTTCCGCCAACTCAGCATCAAAGTACTTGTCTTGCTCCGAGTAGCTCTGCTTCTTCCAGGCGCTTACCTCGCCGGAGTACTGAGTCAGCTGGCCGAGGCGAGCCAGGTTCGCGCGTGCCTCAGCGACGCGCACGCTGGTGTCGCCCACACTTAAGACGCGATTCACATTCATTCCTTCATCCTTCAAGCATCCCTGAACCACGGTTAAAGGTGGTTGTTGATCTTGGACAGAATGTCTTCCTTGCTGCGCAGGCCAGCAAATTCCTCGACCTTCTCGCCGTTTTTAAAGATCAGCACCGACGGCAGGGACATGATCTGGAACATGGCCGCCAGGTTGCGCTGCTCCTCGACGTTGACCTTCACCACGCCGACCTTGTCGCCCAGCTCTTCTGCGATCTCGTCCAGCAGCGGGGAGAGCTTCTTGCAGGGACCGCACCAGTCCGCCCAGAAATCGACGACGACCGGCTTACCGGCCTCGATAACCTCGGAACGGAAGTTATCAGTGGTCACTTCTTTGACATTGCTCATAATGATTTAACGATTCTCCGCGAGGAAATGTTCCGCATCGATCGCCGCGCGGCAACCGGAACCGGCGGCGGTGATGGCTTGCTGGTAGTGGTCATCGACCAAGTCGCCGCAGGCGAAGACGCCCGGCAGGTTGGTCTCGGTGCCCGGGTGGGTCACGGTGACGTAGCCGGCCTCGTTGAGGTCGACCTGGCCGTCGAGGAAGGCCGAGCGCGGGTCGTGGCCGATGGCCACGAACATGGCGGTGACGTCGAGGGTCTTGGTCTCCCCCGTCACCGCGTTGTGCAGCTCCAGGCCGCTGACCTTGCCGTCTTCTTCGAGGACGCGCTCGACGGTCTGGTTGAGCTCCCACTTAATCTGCGGGTTCTGCTGCGCGCGCTCCAGCATGATCTTGGAGGCGCGGAAGTTCTCGGAACGGTGCACGATGGTCACGGTCTCCGCGAACTTGGTCAGGAAGGTCGCCTCCTCCATGGCGGAGTCGCCGCCGCCGATGACCGCGATGTTGTGGCCCTTGAAGAAGAAACCGTCGCAAGTCGCGCAGGTGGACACGCCGCGGCCGGTCAGCTCCTGCTCACCCGGCACGCCCAGGTGACGCGGGGCGGCGCCGGTCGCCAGGATGACGGTGCGGGCCTCGAAGACCTCGTCGCCGACGTGCAGCTTCTTAATCTCGCCGTCGAGCTCCAAGGAGTCGACGACCTCCATGCGCAGGTCAGCGCCGAAACGGGTGGCCTGAGCGCGCATTTCCTCCATGAGGTCCGGGCCCATGATGCCCTTCTGGAAGCCGGGGTAGTTTTCTACCTCGGTGGTGTTCATCAGCTCGCCGCCGTATTCGAAACCTTCGAAGACGATGGGGTTTAACTCCGCGCGGGCCGCATACAGCGCCGCGGTGTAGCCGGCCGGGCCGGATCCAACGATGGCGACATTGTGAACGGTCATGTGTGTGTAACTCCCCTTGATTCAAATCGAGTCGCTTAACGCCCCAGATTCTACTCGGTCTAGGGAAAACTCCCGCATCGACAGCGCGGGCCTGCGGGAAGTTGATACACAACCTTAATCATTGGGTCGGAATCTCACGGGCTAAAAGAGATGGCTTCTTTGAGTACCCCCTTGGCCCGGGCGCGGCGGGACTTGATGGTCCCGGGCGCCACTCCCTGCTGGCGGGCGACCTCGGCCACGTCGAAGCCGGCGACGTCGATCAGCCACAACGCCACCCGTTGATCCGGGCGCAGCAGGCGCAGCGCGGCGCAAAGCGTTATCCGCAGGTCCACGTCCCGGTCGTCGGTGCAGGCCAAAAGGTGGTTATAGTCCTCGTCCACTACCCCTGCGTCGAGGGAATAATTCTCCCGGTTGGAGCGGTGATTGAGGAAGTCGTAGCCGGAGTTCATCACCAGCCGGTGCAGCCAGGTGCCCAGCCGGGCCTCCCGCCGGTAGGTGTGCAGCTTCCGGCTGGCGCGCAGCAGCGCCTCCTGCACGATGTCCTGGGCGTCGGTGTCGTTGTGCGTGTACCGCCGCGCCACGGTGGTCAGGCGTGAGCGGTGGCGCTCCACGATGGCGGAAAACGCCTTGCCGTCTCCCCCGATATACGCGTCGACGAGTTCCTGATCGGTCTTGTCGCGCCCCGTGTTGTCAGTCCTGCTCGCCCTGTTTGCACTGCTTGTGCTGGTTGTGCTGTCTGTGCTGTCTGTGTGATCTGCTTGGTCGGTTTTATGGCTGGATAGAGTCTCCCCCGAGCCCATCGCTTGAAACACCCCCGAGTTTTAAAAAGTGATGGTGACTCCTATTCCACCTTATTTTTGCGACCTGCGCCACTCGGGGAGGCGAAGTTTTCTCGGGAAGGTGCTCCTAGTGCTGGGCCGGCGAGGCCTTCACGGCCTGCCGGCGGCGCAGCTCGTCCTGGCATTCGGTCAGCACGCGGGCCAGCGCGCGCGGGGGCTGGTGGCTCTCGATAAAGGCCGTGGTGGCTGCGTCGCGGCCCGGTAGGTACGGGTAGAGGCCGCGGACCAGCCGGTTGGCAATCTCGATGGGGTGGGCCTCCCAGAGGTGCGACAGCTTATCGAAATAGGCCTGGGCGAAGGGCTCGCGCAGGGCCTTCGAGCGCGGGGCGTTGAAGGCAGCCAACAGGGAGTCGACCTGGGCGTTGGAGAACTTCTCCGGGGTGGTCACCAGGTCGAAAACCTCGCGCTTGGTGGCGTTATCCGGGGTGGAATAGCGCGCGCCGAGGGCGGCTGCGGCGCCGGTCAGCGTGGCATCGTTAGCCTGCTCCGCCGCCAGATCCTCGGCGCTGAAGGCGTCGCGGGCGCGCAGGGCCTTGACCAGGGACCAGCGCACATCCGGATCGAGGCGCAGGCCGGCAAGCTGCCCGTCCAGAAGCTGTTTCAGGCGCGCGATGGGGGCGTCGCCGGGCGCGGCGGCCAGGGCGGCAATCGTGCTGCGGGTCAGGATGAGCTGCTCGTCGGAGCCGGGCGCGGCTCGGTGGACGAGGTCCCAGAGCCGGTCCGCGAAGTCGGTGCGGGCCGGGTCCTGCTCGGCCTCCGGCACGAAGCAGTTGATCGCGTAGTGCGCGTTGTTCAGCGCGGTGGCCAGCAAAGTCGCGTTGGTCTCCGCGGCGGCGTGGCGGGTGACCGTCTCCACGTACTGGCTGACCGGCCAAGCGCCGTCGCGGGTCATGTTCCACACCCCGGTCCAGATCACCGCCCGGGTCAGATCGCTGTCGATCTCGGACAGGCGGGTGCGGATGGTCTCCAGGGAACGGTCGTCGAAGCCCACCTTGGCGTAGGCGTGGTCCGAGTCGTTGACCACCACCAGCGCGGGCAGGTCCAGCCCGGCGGCCGCGGGGATCTCCGTGGCTCCGGCGCCGGCTGCGATATCGACGTCGAAGGTGGCCTGCTTTCGCAAGTGCTCGTCCAGCAGCGTCACGTCCAGGCGGTGCGGGCGGGTGGATTCCGGGTCCTCGCTGAGAACGGAGAGGTGCTCGATGGTTGTGGTGCCGGTGACCTGCGGGCGCAGGCTGTCGATGCCGGTGGTGCGCAGCCAGTGCCGCGCCCACTCCGGCAGGTCGCGGTCGGTGTGCCCGGCCAGCGCGTCCAAGAAGTCGTCGAAGCTAGCGGCGGCGAAGGCGTGGGCGGCGAAATAGTCCCGCGCGCCGGCGTAGAAGGCCTCGCGGCCGACGTAGTGGACCAGCTGCTTCAACACGGCGGCGCCCTTGGCGTAGGTGATGCCGTCGAAGTTCTGGCGGGCGGCGTCCACGTCCGGGATCTCCGCCTTGATGGGGTGCGTGGTGCGCAGCTGGTCCTGCTGGCAGGCCCAGTTCTTGCGGCTGCCGGCGAAATTCGCCCAGGCCTCCGTGTAGGCGGTGGCCTCCACCGAGGAATCCGCGCCCATGAACTCGGCGAAGGACTCTTTCAGCCACAGATCGTCCCACCAGCGCGGGGTCACCAGGTCGCCGAACCACATGTGCGACATCTCGTGGAGGATGGTGTTCGCCCGCCCAGCGTGCTGGGCGCGGGTGGCCTGCGAGCGGAAGAGGTACTTCTCCGTGAAGGTGACCAGGCCCGGGTTTTCCATGGCGCCCAGGTTGTATTCCGGCACGAAGATGGAGTCGTACTTGCCCCACGGGTACGGGAAGTCGTAGTGCGCGTGGAAGAAGCCCAGGCCCTGCTGGGTCAGCTCAAGGATCTCGGCGTCGAGGTAGTCCGCCATGGACGCACGGGCGAAGGCCCGCAGCTGGATCGGCTGGGCGCTGTCGCCCTCCGGGGCCCAGGTGTCCTCCACCACGCGGTAGGGCCCGGCCGCGAAGGCGGTCAGGTAGGTCGACAGCGGCGGGGTGGGCGCGAAGCTAACGGTCACGCAGTCCTCGCCGCAGTCGGTGCGGCTTAACTCCGGCTGGTTGGACAGCACCTGCCAGGTGGCGGGGGCGGTGATGTGGACGCTGAAGGCGGCCTTCAGGTCCGGCTGGTCGAAGCACGGGAAGATGCGGCGGGCGTCGGAGGGCTCCAGGTGGGAGTAGATATAGACGGCGTCGTCCGCCGTGTCCACCATGCGGTGCAGGCCCTGGCCGGTGCGGGAATAGCGGCTCTGGCCGTGGGCCTCGAGGCGCACGGTCTGCCCCACCGGCACGTCGTCGACGGTCAGCCAGCCGTCGGCGAAGGCGAACGGGCTCGGCTGGCCGTTGAGGGTGACGCTATCCACGCTGGCGCCCAGGTAGTCCAGGAAGACGTGCGGGTCAGCGGTGGAAAACTCCACGACGACGTGCACGCCGAAGGTGGCCTGGGTGGCCGCGGCGCTCAGATCCAGGTGCAGATCGTAGGAGTCCACCCGCAGGTTCTCGCTGCGGTGGCGCGCCGCCTCCTGGGTGAGGGTGGCGGGTTCGGGCACGGAGGCAGTCTGCGAAGTCATAGCCACCACAGTAGTGCCTGAAAACGCCGGAAACCCCGGAATCGGCTTTGCACAGTCTGCGAGCCGACCCGGGGTCTGGTTTCGGCTGGAAGGAGGCGAGCGCCTTACTGCTTGATAGCGGAGGCCTCGATCTCCAGCTTGATGTCCTCGGAGACCAGCACGCCGCCGGTCTTGAGCGGGGCGTTGAAGTCAACGCCGAAGTCGGTGCGGTTGATCTTGCCCTTGGCCTCGAAGCCCAGGCGGGTGTTGCCGAACGGGTCCTCGGCGATACCGTCGGTCTCGACCTCCAGGGTGACCGGCTTGGTGGTGCCCTTGATGGTCAGGTCGCCGGTGACGGAGCCGTTGCCGGACTCGTCCACCTTGAACTCGGTGGCGGTGAAGGTGATCTCCGGGAAGGACTCAACGTTGAAGAAGTCCTCGCCCTTGACGTGGTTGTCGCGGTCGGCGTTGCCGGAGTCGATGGAGCCAGCCTTGATGGTGACCTGGGCCTGGGAGTCAGCGATGTTGTCCGCGATGGTGATGTTGGAGTCGAATTCGGTGAAGTTGCCGCGGACCTTGGTCACCATGGCGTGGCGGGCGACGAAGCCGATGGTGGTGTGGGCCGGGTCCAGAACGAAGTTACCTGCGAGGTTGGTCATTGTTACTCCTTGAAGTAGTCGGTGTAGTAGGCGATGTTTGTTTGGCAAGCGCCAGTCTATGCAATTCTCCGCGCACCTGTTGTTGATGCGTCTACAAACGATGATACACCAAGGTTTAAATCTGTCAACCGCTGCTAGGAGATAATTTTTTAGTTAACGGATAAACTAACCACTAGCTGCGGGAATCCGCCGGGGCCGCAGCGGAAGAAAAGCTACTGCGGCACTCCGGCGACGCGGATATCGGCCAGGGTGGCCTTCTTATTCTTCGGCAGTTCGCTGATCCAGACCAGCAGGCCGTCGTAGAACTCCGGCTTCTCCTTCAGATCCAGCGAGGTGCGCGAGCCCTGCAGCGGTTCGCTGGCCAGCTGCGGCAGCTCGTCGAGCTGCGGGTTCGTGGGGTCGAAGGTCTCCGACTCCACCGCGTAGATTTCCACCTTTGCCTGGGAGCTCCCCGACTGATCGATGATGACGTCGCGCAGCTGCACCGGATCCTCAAGGCGCAGGACCACGCCGGTCTCCGCCTTCTCGGTGGACCAGCGCGTGGACTTGTCGCCGTCGATGAGGTCTTTGGCGTCCTTGTTCGCCGGCACGGTGTGGGCCGACTGGGCGTCGAGGAGCAGCGGCGGGCCGGAGAGCAGGGTCGGCTCGGCCTGCTTGACCGCCTCCGTGTTGATCGGCGCGTTCTCGGTGTTGTTGCCCAGGATCGACATCACCCAGGTGGTCAGGGCCGCCATGAGCACCACGAAGATGGTGGCGAGTACGCCGATGAGCAGCACGCCGGAGCCCGAGTAGCCGCGCCCGCCGAAGCCGGCGGTCGGTTCTGGGGTCTCCTCCGGGGTATCGTCCGGCAGCTGGCTGACCGGCAGGGCCTCGTCGCCTTCCGGATCGTTCGGGGCGAAGTCGTAGAGGCGGTGGGCAATTCCGGCCAGGGTCTTGCCCTGCGCGGCGGCCAGTGCCTCCTCCTTGTCTTCCTTATCGTCCGCGTCCGCGGCGTCCAGTTCCCGGTAGGCCTGCTCCACCTCGGCCGCGACCTCCTCGCCGGAGAGCTCGGCATCGGCGGCGATATCGCGCAGCACCTTCGGCGTGGGCGAGGTCGACTCGACCAGCATGTCGAGTGCGGAGCTCAGGCTCTCGCGGTCGGTGGACTCCGCGGCGTCGCTCAGCACCGCCGGGAAGGCCAGCACGGCCACGCCGTCGGTGGAGATCCGGATGCGGTCGCGGTGATCCAGGCCCATGAGCACGCCGGCCTCGTGGGCGGTGGCGGTGTCCTCGACCATGTAGCCCATCGCGTGGGCGACCGCGTGCGGGTCCAGCCCGTCGGAGGCGGCAACCGTCTTCAGCTCGGTGCCGGCGACCCAGTCGGCCACCACCAGGCAGCCGGAGCGATAGGACAGCACCTCGATATTCGGCGCCACCGAGGTCAGTCCCAGCTCGCCCAGCTTGCGGGTGTTGCGGGCCACCGCGGCGGAGCGGCGCGCGGCCTGGCCCGGGTTGGCCGGCGCGAACGGCGCCTGGTTGGTGGTGTCCACGAAGGTCAGCGCCACCGTCCGGCCGGTGGACTGCTCGCGCGCCTGCCAGAAGCGGGCGCCGGCCACGGATCCGTGGTCCTTGAGCAGGCGGAAGCGGCCGTCGGAGACCGGCGCGCCCGGGACCAGCCGGGGGCCGCGGACAATGCCGGCCGACATGGGCGGCGGGACCGGCGAGGAGTTGAAGGAGTCCTGCGTGAACACGGACTGGATTTCCTGCAGCTCCGGCTCCTCGACCTCGATGGCCTGGGAGTTGTCGACCTTGATGAAGCGGGCCATGCCCGGGATGCGGTGCAGGGCCCGGCCCAGGTTCTGGACCTCGGGCAGGCCGGAGCGGGACAGCGCCAGGCCGGTGATGACGACGAAGAGGATCCCGAAGACGATAACGCGCAGCAGGTAGAAGATGGACGGCATGGGATCCGGCAGCACCAGGCCCACCAGCCAGTTCGCGGCCATCGTGATTGCCACGCCCACCACGCCGGAAATCGTGGCCCACACGATCGTGCGGCTGAGCTCCTTGCCGCCCAGGGATCCCAGCTTGCGCTTGAGCAGGAACGCGCCGATGACCGCGCCGGAGATGAAGCCGAAGCCGTTGGCGGTACCCAGCAGGATGACCACGTGCTCCGGGCTGCTGGCCACCAGCGGAGCCAGCAGCGTCAGCACCACCTTGGTGAAGGTGATGCCGGCGATGATAAACGTCGGGGTCCAGGCTTCCTCGCGGGCGTAGAAGACGCGCAGGTGCAGCAGCACCAGCGCATAAGGGATCAGCGTGAAGGCGGAGAAGCTGATGGTCAGGCCGAGCTGCTCGGCGCTGTCGGCGCCGTAGGAACCGTACTGGAAAAGAGCGCGTGCGATTGGCGTACCGAAGGCCGTCATGAAGATGACGATCGGGATCAGCGCGATGAAGGTCAGCTTGGAGCTCAGCGTCAGATCCCGGACCACGCCGTCGACGTCGCCGTCGGCCGCGTTGCGCGACAGCCGCGGCATGATGGCGGTCAGCAGCGTGACGCCGATGATGCCGTAGGGCACCTGTAGCAGCAGCCAGGCGTTTTGGTAGACCAGCGGCGCGCCGGCGTCGGCGTGCGCGGCCACCCGGGAGGTGACCACGTAGCCGGCCTGGGAGATGGCCACGTAGGCGATGATGGCCACCGCCATGCTGCCGAATTGCTTGATGCGGTCGTCCAGGCCCCACATCGGCCGCATGTTGATGCCGGCCTTTTTCAGGTACGGCAGCAGGATCAGCGCCTGGACCACCACGCCCGTGGTGGTGCCCAAGCCCAGCAGGATGACGTGCGGGTCGGTCACCGGGCTGGGCGCGTCCGGGTGCAGGCTGCCCGGCAGGAAGCGGTACATCAACAGCACCGAGATAGAGATGATGTTGTTGACCACCGGCGCCCACGCGCCCGAGCCGAAGATGTTCTTCGTGTTGAGCACCGCTTGGGACAGCGCGAAGAGCCCGTAGAAGAAGATCTGCGGCAGCAGGAAGTAGGCAAAGGAGATCGCCTGGATCGAGTTTGCCTTGGAATCTTCGGGCAGCATCAACTCCGTCAGCAGCGGAGCAAAGAGCACCGAGAGCAGCGTGACCACGCCGAGCAGGCTAAAGGCCAGCGTGAACAGCCGGCGGATGAAGACCTCGCCGCGGTCGGAGTCCTCCTTCTCCGCGCGCACCAGCACCGGCACCACCAGCGAGGTCAGCACCGCGCCCAGGACGATCTCGGTGACGAGGTTGGGGATCTGGTTGGCGGAGCTGAACGCCGTGCCGACGGCGGCGCCCAGGGTGGCGCCGATGAGCATCTGGCGGAGGAAGCCGGTGATACGCGACAGCAGCGTGGCGATGGCCATCGTGCCGGTCGCGCGCACCACGTCGCGGTCGCTGGTGGACTGTTCGGCATTCTTGCCGCGCAGGTCCGACTTGTCCTCCACCGGTTCCGCGGCCGGCACGTTCACCGGCTCGCGGCGGGTGGGCACGGGAGCCGGCGGCGACGCCGAAACGATCCGCCCGCGGAGGCCGGCGGGTTTCGGTTCTTCGTGCCTGGATTCTGATTCAGCCTCGCGGCCCTGCTGGTTGGTCATAGAAAAACTTAAGCTCTTTTACGTCTCTGATTTCTTCTTGCGCCCGACCTTAAAAAGAAGGGCCAAACCTACTGCGAGTGCAGCGGCGATGCCGATGCCATAGACACTGAGGATACCGGCTCGGGTCTGCACGGCGATACTTATCGGCTGCGAGATCATGTCGGATTCCGGGGTGGCCAGCCACAGCTCCATACGGATGCGGTCGGTCTGCTCGGGCAGATCGGCGGTCATGTTCACCGTAATAGAGCCGGTGGCGGGGATCCGAACCCGCTCCGGCGTGTTCAGCCGGGCGTTATCCGGGCCCTGGTACTCCAGCGTGGCCTCCACCGGCAGCGGCAGGCCGTTTTCCGCCACGATGAGCAGCGGCGAGGACTCCGAGACGCGCGTGTAGACGTTGCCGGGCGGCAACAGCGTCACCGAGGAGCGCAGCTCTTGCAGCGTGTTCGAGTTGGCGTCCAGGCGCCGGGTGGAGGCCTCTTCCGATTCCTTAGCGGTCGGCAGGCTGGTCCGCCGGGTGGCCGAAAGCGCCGTGAGCAGATCGTGGCGCAAGGGCTGGGTAAAGCCGTAGCGGGTCAGCGCGATATGCGGATCGTTGACCATGATCTTGGTCAGCTCGTCGGCGTACTTCGCCTGCTGCTTGATACGCCCGGTCTGGGTGGCATCGAAAGCAGCCGGGTCCACGTAGGGGCTGCCGGCCGGCAAACCCTGCTCCGCCGCCTCGCTGGTTTCCAGCGGCAGCGCGGAAATTGGCTTGGCGCGCGCGGTGTTATCACTCAGCACGGCCTCGCCCGCGGCGAGCACCTGGTCGGCGGTGGCCGGCTCCAGGGTGGCGGGCAGCACGGCCAGGGTGTCGTCCTCCTGGGCGCCTAGCCGGAGTGCTGCGGCGGCGCTCAAGTCCCGCGCGAGGACGGAGTCCACCCGGTAGTCGTAGCGCAGCTCCGGGTTGGAATAGGCCGTGGTCTGTGGGCGCGTGCCGGTCTGGGCCAGCAGGCTCCCCAGGGAGGCGTCGAAGGAAAGCGCCTGGCCTTCCCAGATGCTGTTGTCGGCCACGACGGCGGGCCGGCCGAGGTCTTCCGTGACGTAGCCCTTGCTGCCCACCAGGGCGTTGCTGGCCAGCGGGCGGCCGGCCAGGCGCTCGATGATCTCGGCGCCGTGCGCGAAGGCCTCGTGGTCGAGCCAGGCGTTGTCCACACTGCGCACGGCCGAGGGATCCGCGTCCGCCCAGGGCATGGCCATAACGCAGTCGAGCTGCTTGATCTTGGCCAGCCACTCACTGGCGGCCCTACTGCCCTGCCCGTTCTCGCCGCGGTAGTCCGCGTCATCGTTAAACCACGAATCGCGCAGGCGCTTGGTCTGGTGTGCCACTGAAGGCCGGGAATCATGGACGGTGTAGCCGTCCTCCATGCGCTCGACCACGCTGAGTAGCGCCGGGTCCAGCGCCGCGCAGGCCGCGCCCTGCAGGTCGTGGGACAGGTAGCTATCCACCAGGCGATCCAGCCGTCCCCCGGGCGAGAGGGACTGGGCCAGGTGATCGGACTCCAGAATCAGCGACTGCCCGCCGGTATCCCCCGGCACGATGTCCACCGTGTCAGTAATCGGATAGATAACGGACAGGTCGTGGGGCTCGGAGTTCTCTGTCTCTTCTATGTTTTCTGCGTCTTCGGCCGCGGGGCCCGCGGCTTCGCCTTGTTTCTCGCCTTGTTCCTGTCCGTCAGGTTTAGGGGCGAGGTCGAGCAGGGTGCGGTCCTCCGACAGGCTGACCGGTTCCCCATCGCGGGTGCCGGTCAGCGTGTAGAGCAACGGGTAGATACCGGCTTCGGTCATAGCCAAAGAGCCCTCGCCCTCCAGCCCGGTCGGGATCGTCAGGCTGACCTCCCGGGTCTCCCCGGGGCCCAGGGTCCCGGGGTGGGCGCTGGCGCCGAAATACGGGAAGGAGCCTTGGGCCAGCTGCGTGCGGGCCTCGGCGGTGGTGGGCACCGCATCCCCCCGCCGGGTGGTGACCTGCAAGTCCTCCACGGTTTGATCGGTCGGGTTGTGGATCCGGAAGCGCACGGTCAGCGCGTCGCCCACCTGGACCGGGTTGGCCTCGATGAGCTCGAGGTCCAGCTGGTCCGGCTGGCGCGCCTGGCCCCAGGCGGCGGATTCAGCGTCCTGCGCGGTCGCGTCGGGGGTGGCCGCCGGGCCGCCGATGCTGATTCCGAGCGCCACGGCCAGGCAGGCGGTCGTACCGGCGGTCAGGCGGCGGAGTCGGCGTCCCATCACCGCGGCGTGGCCTTCCCGGCAGCTGCCTCCTGACGGGCCATGTCCGGCAGGATGTCGTGGGCAATGCGGGCCAGCTTGCGCTCGTCCGCGTAGGCCAAATGCTCGATGAGTTCGGAGACGGGGATCCAGGCCACCTCGGTGACCTCCGGGTCCTCGTCGTTGAGGATGCCGTCGACGAAGCGCAGCAGGTGGTGGTGCACCGTCTTGTGGATGCGCACCCCGTCAGAGACGAACCAGTAATCAATAGTGCCCAGATCGGCGAAGACCTCGCCGCGCACGCCGGTTTCCTCCCAGACTTCGCGCTCGGCGGTGGTGTGCCGCGGCTCCCCGGGCTCCACGTGGCCCTTCGGCATGGACCACAGCAGGCGGCCCCGGCGGTCGAGCCGGCCGATCAGTGCCACGTAGATGCGGGTGAGATCCACTTCGCCGCCGTCGTGGACGGCCTCCGCGAGGCCGGAGACCACCAGGCCGCCGGCCGAGGTCTCGTCCCGGGTGGTCATGTGGCTGGCCGCCGCCTGCCGCCGGGAGTTGCTGCCGCCGCGCCCGCCGCGGGACTTGGAATGGGTGCGGGTATTCTTGCCGCCCTTGCGGGCGTTGTTCGCGCGCCCGCCGCGCCGCGACTTGGCCCCGCCGCGCCGGCGCGAGCGACCGCGGCCCCCGCGGCGCGAGGAGCCGGAACCGTTCCCGCCTGCCGTGGCAGCCGCAGGCTCGCCGCCGGGCGCGGCGTTGGTGTTGCTGGCCTTCGGGCTGGCCTCGTTGTGGTTAGTCATCCTGGTTAATCGTAGTAGACTAACGTGCGTGAATTTTCAGGACACTCAGCTAATTGGCGTTATGGCGCGGGCAGAATCCGCGATTGCCCAACTCAGTGACCTGTTGAGCGGGCTCGTGGAGCGCTTCGCAGAGCGCGGCTTCCCGCTCTACCTGGTAGGTGGTTCCGTCCGGGACGCCCTCCTGGGGCGCCTGGGCAATGACCTCGACTTCACCACCCCGGCCCGCCCCGACGTCGTCCAGGAGATCTTGGAAGACTACGCCGAAAAGGTCTGGGACACCGGCATCGCCTTCGGCACCGTCTCCGCGGTCTACCGCGGACAGCAGATCGAGATCACCACCTTCCGCGCGGACTCCTACGACGGCGACTCCCGCAACCCGGAGGTCGTCTACGGCGACACCCTGGCCGGGGACCTGGTCCGCCGCGATTTCAAGATCAACGCCATGGCGGTCGAGCTCAAGGCCGACGGCGGCCGCGAATTTCACGATCCGCTGGGCGGCCTGGAGGATCTCGTCGCCGGGATCATCGACACCCCGGACGCGCCGGAGATCTCCTTCCACGACGATCCGCTGCGCATGCTGCGCGCCGCCCGCTTCGCCTCCCAGCTGGAATTCCACGTCGCCGACCGGGTCTTCGGCGCCATGCAGGACATGGCCGGCGAGATCCGGCGCATCACCGTCGAGCGCATCACCGTCGAGCTAGACAAGCTGGTCGGTGGTACTGCGCCGTGGGTGGGTATCGACCTGCTGGTTGATACCGGGATCGCCGAGATCGTCATCCCGGAGATCCCCGCCATGCGCATGGCCCCGGACGAGCACGCCCAGCACAAGGACGTCTACGCCCATTCCCTGCAGGTCATGCGGCAGGCGATGGATCAGGAAGAAGGCGGGCCCGACCTGGTCCTGCGCTGGGCGGCGCTGCTGCACGACTGCGGCAAGCCGGACACCCGGGACACCACCGGCGGCAAGGTCACCTTCCACCACCACGAGGTGGTCGGCGCGAAGCTGGTGCGCAAGCGCCTGCGCGCGCTGAAATTCCCGAAGGCCATGACCCAGGACATCGCGCAGCTGGTCTACTTGCACATGCGCTTCCACGGCTTCGGCGAGGGGCAGTGGACGGATTCCGCCGTGCGCCGCTACGTCACCGACGCCGGCGCGCTGCTGCCGCGCCTGCACAAGCTGGTGCGCGCCGACTGCACCACGCGCAACGAGCGCAAGGCGCGCCGCCTGCAGCGCACCTACGATCACCTGGAGGAACGCATCCAGGAGATCCAGGAAAAGGAAGACCTCGCCCGCGTGCGCCCGGACCTGGACGGCAATGAGATCATGGAGATCCTGGGGCTGCAGCCGGGGCCGGAGGTGGGCCGCGCCTGGTCGTTTTTGAAGGAACTGCGCCTGGAGCAGGGCCCGCTGCCCCGCGAGGAAGCGATTGCAAAGCTACGTGCTTGGTGGGAGTCTGGTAGTTAATGTACGCCGACCGACTATTTAATGCCCTCGAACGCAACGACCCAGAGCCCGGCCAACTGCTGGTAGCCGCCCCGGGCATGTTCTCTGCCGAGTTTGCCCGCTCGGTCATCCTGCTCATCCAGCACGACGACTACCTGACCTTCGGCGTGAACCTGACGACCCGCAGCGAGCTGGCGGTCTTCAACGTGCTGCCGGAATACCTGCCGGTGGTCGCCAAGCCGCAGGCCCTCTACATCGGCGGCCCGCTCAACCAGCAGTCCGTGGTGGGCCTGGGCATGACCAAGCAGGGCGTGCGCTTCGAGGATCACCCGCAGCTAAGCCGCCTAGCCCCGCGGCTGGCGCACGTGGACATGCGCGCCGACCCGGAGTTTCTGGCGCAGACCCTAGACGGGATGCGGCTGTTTGCCGGCTACGCCGAGTGGGCCCCGGGCCAGTTGCAGCAGGAGATCGACCGCGGCGACTGGTTCGTCGCCCCGGCGCTGGCCCAGGACGTGTTAACGCCCGGCCCGGCCGATTTGTGGGCGGACGTGATGAAGCGCCAGCCCATGCCGCTGCCGCTGTATTCCACCTTCCCCGCCGACTTGGACGACAACTAGAATATTTCTCTGTTTTCTGGGGCGGCGGTGGGCCTGCCGCCGTTACGATAGGCGCATGCACGCTGATGTTCGCCAGGGATTGAAGGACACCTGGACCGTAGCCTTGGGCCTGGTTCCCCTGGGCCTGGCCTTCGGTGTCCTGATCGTCCAAACCGGCTTCGACTGGTGGTGGGCGCCTATCTTTTCAATTGTCATCTATGCCGGCTCCATGGAGTTTTTGGCCATCAGCATGGTCACCTCCGGGGTGGGCCCGGTCTCTGCGGCGCTGACCGGCTTCATGGTCAACTTCCGCCACATCTTCTACGGCTTAAGCTTCCCCCGGCACCGCATCTCCTCGGTGGGCGGGAAGGTCTATTCCACCTACGCGCTGACGGACGAGACCTACGCGATCGTCTCGGCGCTGCCCCACGACTCCGCCCTGACCGGGCGGCGGATACTTACCATCCAGCTCTTCGCCCAGTTCCTCTGGGTGGGCGGCGGCGTGGTGGGCGCGCTGGCGGGCCAGGCCATACCGGACAACGTGCAGGGGATGGAATTCGCGCTGGTGGCCCTGTTCGTGGTGCTGGCGCTGGATTCCTTTTGCAACAACCCGGACTTTTCCCTGCCGGCGGTCGCCGCCTTGCTGGGGGTCCTGGCCGTGGTCATCACGCCCAACCAGGTGCTCATGGTGGCCTTGATCGCCTATTTCCTTTTCCTGCTGGCGCGCGTGTATTCCCCGCGCTTCGACGAACTGATCGAGTGGCGCCGCGGGCCGGGAGGTGAACGCTAATGCCAGCCGGCGTGAGCTTATCCATGATCCTGGCCGTGCTCGTCCCAGTCTGCGTTGTCACGATCCTCCTGCGGCAGATCCCGTTTAGCTTCGTTAGGGCGCTGCGCGGCAGCGATCTGGTCGGCGTGCTGGGCCGGACCATGCCGGTCGGCGTGATGGGGGTCCTGGTCGTCTACACCATCGTCGGGCAGTCTGGGGCCCCGGGCGGCATCCTGGCCGCCCTGCTGGGCGCGGCCGTGACCGCCGGACTGCACCTGTGGCGGCGCGAGTCTGGCCTGTCCATCCTGGGCGGCACCGCCGTCTACATGGTGCTCGTGAACTTCGTCTTTTAGAGCCCCGGATAGCGCAGCTGGGCCTCGACCCAGAGGGACTCGAAGTCCGCCGAGTTAAGGTATTCGGCGTCGATGTCCGGGTAGGACGCGTACGTGTCCGGGTGCGGCACGGTACTGTTGGGCTTGTCGATGCTGCCCACGCGTTTATCGCCCCTGACCGCGCCGGCGATCTGCCCGTCCGGGGTCTGTGCGATCAGCCGGTGGATGCGGCAGCTGCGGGCGTCGAGCTGCTGCATCTCCGCCACGTGGATGGCGGTTCCGGCGCCCGGGATGCTCAGCGTGGTCTTGACGTAGAGCAGCGCCTTTTCGGCGCCGGTGTTCTCTGCGGAAGTCATGGCACCCAAGTCTAGTGCCTAGCCCGCCCCCGGTGTTTAACCCGCCTCGGCCGTAGGCTCCTGCCGGGCGTAGCGTGCGGCCAGCCACGAGCAGACCATCAGCTGGACCTGGTGGTAGATCATCAGCGGCAGGATGAGCAGCCCCAGCTGCCCGCCGCCGGTGGCGAAGATGACCGAGGCCATCGGCAGGCCGGTGGCCAGTGATTTCTTCGAGCCGCAGAATTCGATGGCGATGACGTCGGGGCGCGCGAAACCCAGCCGTGCGCTCACCCAGCGGGTCAGCCACAACACGGCGCTGACCAGCACGACGGCGAAGACGATGAGGAAAAGGAGCTGGCCCAGCCCGATGTCGGACCAGATCCCGCCGACTACACCGGAGGAAAAGGCGGAGTAGACCACCATAGCGATGGAGCCGCGGTCCACGACCTTGGTGGCCTTGTGGGCCGCGAAGTTCTTCACCCAGCGGCGGGTCAGCTGCCCTAGGACGAAGGGCAGGAGCAGTAGGAGGGAAATCTCCGCAAAGACCGAGGAGTCGATGTGGATACCGTGGCCGGCGCCCATGCACAGCATTACCAGCAGCGGGGTGAGGATGACCCCGGCGAGGTTAGATAGCGAGGCGGAGACGATGGCTCCCGCCACGTTTCCGCGCGCAATGGAGGTGAAGGCGACAGAGGATTGCACCGTGGACGGGACCAGCGTGAGGTAGAGAATGCCCAGGTAGAGCTCGTCGCCCACCACCAGGGACAGGGGCCGCAGGGCCATGCCGATGATCGGGTAGAGCACGAAGGTGGCCGCCAGGATCGTCAGGTGGAGCTTCCAGTGCTTCAGGCCCGCGAGCGCCTCCCGGGTGGACAGCCGCGCGCCGTAGAGGAAGAAGAGTAGCGCGATCGCGATGTTGGTGAGTACCGCGAAGACTTCGGCGAACTGTCCCCGGGCGGGCAGGACGATCGCGATGAGGACCGCCGTGATGATCAGGACGATGAGCGGGTCTAGTCGGCGCAGTACGTTGAGCATGTACCGCAGTTTACGCCCCGCCTCCCCCTCGATGGCGGGGTTTCACGTGAAACCTTAGACGGTCTTCACGGTAGTGCCGTCGTCCTCCACGGAGATCTCTTCGAGCGGATCGCGGCCGGGCCCGGAGACGACCGAGCCGTCGGTGATGTCGTACTCGGTGTAGTGAGAGGTGCAGATGACATGCGAGCCCTCCACCTCGGTGATGGGGTTGCCCTGGTGGGGACAGGTCTGCGAGTAGGCCTTGAAAAGCCCCTCCTCCGGCTGGGCGAAAATTACATTGTCGACGATGACGGCGGAGCCGACCGGGATCTCGGTGGCGGCGATTTCCGCCGAGGCCTCCTTGCCGCAGGCAGCGAGGTAAGCGCCAGCGAAGGTGGTGGCGGTCCCGAGCAGGAACATGCGACGCGAACACTTCATAGTCATGATCCCTACTCTATCCCTCGGCTGGCGGGGAGACTATTTACGGCAGGCTATCCTTCCGTCGCCGCGGGCATGTCCGGGGAGCTACCCGGACGGCAGAAAATACAAAAAGGCCCACCACTATGGTTTTGTCACTGTGACAATAGTGGTGGGCGCTAAGACCCTACCCGCGGTGGGGTCGCAGGCCGGGGATCGGCTACCGATCCGCGCGGTTGGCGGCCTGGCGGACGGCGTCGAGATCGATCTGCGCGGGCGCGGTTTCCGCCGCGCTGTCGCTGCCGCAGCCGCCGGAGCCGCAATTGCAGCTGTCCCCGCATCCCTCGTCGGCGTTGTTGGCCTGGTCCCACAGGAACGCCGAACGCGCGCCGAGGTTGGCGCCCACCGACAAGGTAATGACGGCGATGATGGCGGTTGCCACCGGGATGAGCCACATCCAGCCGGTCGCGGTCAGGGCGACGATCCCGCCGAAGGCGAGCGCCACTCCCCCGAGGAACCAGACGGGGCCGGCGACGGCATGGGCGGCGTCCCAGGCCTCGCGGGACTTGCGGACCTCCTCGACGCGCAGGCCCACCACCGAGTTACCCGGCAGTTTGCGGGCGGTGGCAAGAGCGCCGACCACGATCAAGACCGCGGCGAGGATGAGGATGACAATACCGAGAACGACCATGCCTCATATCCTAACCCGCTAGGCCGGACGAGCAGCAATTGTCGGCGGGTGCAGTTAGCTATCCCCCCTTCCGGCGGGGCATGCCCGTTGGGTACACTTTAATTCAGGTCGATCGATAGAAAATATTTGGTGATTGGCCCGCTGTCTTTGAAAGTCTCATCCTGCGCACCGACGGACCGCCGGGGCGCAGGATATAAAAATAGTTAGTGACACCATGAAATTGAAAACACTGAGCCAGAACCTGTTGTTCCGGATCGCCGTGGCCATTGTGCTGGGCATCGCCCTCAGCTTTATTGCGCCGGAATGGCTGGGCCGGGTCTTTGCCACCTTCAACGGGCTCTTCGGCAATTTCCTTAACTTCTTCATCCCCGTACTGATTTTCGCCCTCATCGCCCCCGCCATCGCTGCGCTCGGCCGCGGCGCGGGCAAGTGGCTCGGGGTTACCGCCGGCATCGCCTGGGGCTCGACCATCATCGCGGGTCTTCTGGCCTATGGTGTCTCCCTGCTGGTCTATCCCTGGATGCTGGCCGGCCAGACCATCGATACCAACGTCTCCGATATCGACGCCGGCGCGCTGGAGCCCTACTTCGAGGTCGAGATGCCCGCGCCCATCGAGGTCATGACCGCCCTGCTGCTGTCTTTCTGTATCGGCGTGGCCATGACCCAGGTCAAGTCCGACAACCTGTACAACGTCACCAAAGAGCTTGAAAACGTAGTGGTCAAGGTCATCTGGGGCTTTGTCATCCCGCTGCTGCCGTTCTATATCTTCGGCATGTTCCTGGATCTGGGCATGAACGGCAACCTCGTCGACGTGCTCGTCGCCTTCGGCAAGGTCCTGCTGCTGTCCGTCGCTATGACGCTGGTCTACCTGGTCATCCAGTACCTGATCGCCGGCGCTATCACCGGCAAGAACCCCTTCAAGGCGCTCAAGAACATGCTGCCGGCTTACGCCACCGCGCTGGGAACGTCCTCCTCGGCCGCTACTATCCCGGTGACCCTGGAAAACGCGCTGAAGAACAACATCTCCAAGCCGGTCGCCAGCTTCGTGGTCCCGCTGTGCGCGACCATCCACATCGCCGGCTCGATGATCAAGCTGATGCTCTACGCCTTCGCCATCATCTACCTGACCGGCATGGACGTCAGCTTCGGCTCGGCTATGGGCTTCATGGTCCTGCTGTCTATCACCATGATCGCCGCCCCGGGCGTGCCGGGCGGCGCGGTCATGGTGGCCGTCGGCCTGCTGAGCCAGAACATGGGCTTCGACGACAACCTCGTCGCCCTGATGATCGCCGCCTATATCGCCGTCGACTCCGTGGGCACCGCGGCGAACGTCACCGGCGACGGCGCTATCGCGATGATCGTGGACAAGTTCGCCCGCGGCAAGGTCAACGCGGAAGGCGAGCCCGCTAACGCCGAGGCCGCGCGCCCGGTCGCCCAAGACGAGCGGCCGTAGCCGGAGGCCCCGAGCCCAGTTAGACAACACTGTTATGCTGGGTAAATGACCGATCATCGAATACGCTTATTGCGTTGGATTTCCCTAGTCCTGCTGGTCCTCGGCCTGGGCGTGAGCGCCCTGGGCGGCGTGGACCAGCCGGAATCCGCCACGGCCACCGCGCCGACCGGCATGGATTCCACCAAGGTCGCCGAGTTACAGGAAAAGTACTCGGCCCAAAACTCTGACGGCGAGTCCGGCAGTACCGCGCTGGTCTACCTCAAGTCCGCGGAACCGCTGGACCTGCCCGCCCTCAAGAACGTGACCTCCCAGTGGGGCGAGGCCCTCATCCCCAGCGAGGACGGCACCGCGGCCCTGCTGCCCGTCACCGTGAACGCGGGCACCGCCTCGGAAAACGCTGAGGAAGTCGAGAAGCTCCGTGCGGATATCAACGCGGAGATGCCCGCGGGTGTTTCCGCCCAAGCCACCGGCCCCGCCGCCATCCAGGCGGATCTGGCCGGCGTCTTCGAGGGCGCGAACTTCCTGTTGCTGGGCGTGACGGCGGCTATCGTCGCCTTCCTGCTCATCGTCACGTACCGCTCCCCCATCCTGTGGATCCTGCCGCTGGCCGTCATCGGCGTCGCCGACCGCACCGCGGCCACCGCGTTTACTTATGTCCTCGACGCCTTCGGCCTGTCCTGGAACGAGTCCACGGCCGGCATCCTGTCGGTGCTCGTCTTCGGCGCCGGCACGAACTACGCGCTGCTGCTTATCTCCCGCTACCGCGACGAGCTGACCGGGACCGCGGACCGCTTCACCGCCATGGCGCGGGCGTGGACGCCGACCGCCAAGACGGTCTCCGCCTCGGCGGCCACCGTCATCGTGGGCGTGGCCTGCCTCCTGCTGTCGTCGGTGCCCACCACCCAGGGCCTGGGCGCGGCCGCCATCGTCGGCATCTCGATCGCCTGGCTCTTTGCGCTTTTCGCCCTGCCTGGCTTCCTGGCTCTGTTCGGCCGGTGGATCTTCTGGCCGCGCATCCCGCGGGAGGGCGACACCCCGAACCACGGCGTGTGGGCGAAGGTGGGCTCCTGGGTGCGCCAGCGCCCGCGCAAGGTCGTGGCCGTGGCCCTGCTGGTGCTCGGCATCTGCTGCACCGGGTATTTCCAGACCAACACCGGGCTGACCCAGTCCGAGCAATTCATCGACACCCCGGAGTCCATCACCGCCGCGGAAGAGCTCAGCCGCGACTTCCCGGATCAGTCCGCCACTCCACCGGTGGTGGCCACCCAGGACGTGGACCGCACGCAGGAGCAGCTTCAGCAGATGGGCGCTAGCGGGCGCGAACAAGGCAGCGTCGACGGCTGGACCCTGCTGCAGGTCAGCGGCGCGGACTTCCAGGAGTTGCGCGGCGAGCTGGACGGGGCGCTCGTGGGCGGCCCGGACGCGGAACTCGCCGATGCGGAGACCGCAGCTGCCGACGACCGCCAGCTCATCTTCCCGCTCGTGCTGGTGCTGATCTTCGCCGCCCTCGTGGTCATGCTGCGGGCCCTGGTGGCCCCGGCCATCATGATCGCCTCGGTTCTGCTGACCAATATCGCGGCGCTCGGCCTGGGCTGGTGGGTCTCCCACTACCTGCTGGGCTTCAACAACTTCGACTCCACCACCCCGCTCTACGCCTTCGTCTTCCTCGTCGCCCTGGGCGTGGATTACACGATCTTCTTGGTCACGCGCGCCCGCGAGGACTCCGCTAGGGAGGGCACCGCCTCTGGCATCTACACCGCCCTGGCCGCGACCGGCGGCGTCATCACCTCGGCCGGTATTCTGCTGGCCGCGGTCTTCGCCGCCCTGGGCGTCCTGCCGCTGGTGGTGCTGGCCCAGATCGGCGTCATCGTGTGCATCGGCGTCCTGCTCGACACCCTTATCGTGCGCACCCTGGTCGTGCCCGCGGTGGTGCAGCTGCTGGGCGAGCGCTTCTGGTGGCCGGCCCGCCCGGCCAAGAACGCGAGCGGGAAGTCCCCTGCTCCCACTGCTGCTGACGACGCCGATGGTCTGGCTCGGCCAGTCGGTGGTCCCAGCGACTAAGAAATGACAAAACCGCCGGTCCTTCTCGGGCCGGCGGTCTTTTTGTGTCTTCTGGTCAGTACTGCGTGCTTGCGCCTAGCGGCGGGTGGCGGCCTTCATCGCGGAGACGTACTCGCCTAGTTTGGCGTCGAGTGCTTCTCGGTCCGTCACGCGAGCCGGCGAGTGCTCGTCGTTCGGATCGGTGCGCTCGACGTACTCGTTGATGATCTGGGTGATCGCGGAGCCCGTGATGGCACCGGAAGCCCCGGCGGCGATGGCATCCCGGACGTGCTCCGGCTGGGAGATGCCGAAGCCGAGCAAGACCGGCGGACCGTCGTGGCGCGCGACGTTGTGGACGACCTCCTCGAGGCCCAGCGTTTCGGAGGTGCGCTCCGTGCCGGTCACGCCGTCGCGGGAGATGGCGTAGATATAGCCCTCGGAAAGCGCCGCCACGCCAGCCAGGGTGGCATCGGTGGCGCGGGCCGGGGCGATGAAGATCGGATCGATTCCGGCCTTCTTCGCGGACTCGGCGAAGGGCTCGCCCTCCCGCACCGGAACGTCCGGCAGCAGGATGGAATCCGCGCCGGCGTCGTGGAACTCCGCGTAGAACTTGTCGCGGCCGCGGGTGAAGGCGACGTTGCCGTAGATGAGCATGCCGATGGGCAGATCGGGGAATTCGGCACGGACGGTGCGGATGATTTCTAGGGCCTGATCCACGGTGGCGCCGCCGTCGAGGGCGCGGATGTGGGAGGCCTGGATGGTCGGGCCATCGGCCACCGGGTCGGAGAACGGCACGCCCAGCTCGAGCGCGTCGGCGCCGGCGTTAACGACGGCGCGGATGGTGGCCAGGCAGTCCTCGGCGTTCGGGTCGCTGAGCATAATGAAGGGAACGAAGGCTCCCTCGTTGCGCTCAGTGAGGGCGGAAAACATCTTTTCGTAGCGGTTGTCGGTCATTTTTAGTCCTCCTGGTTCAGTTGCAGTTCGGGGTGGGCCTTCAGGGTGGCGCGCACGTGGTCGATGTCCTTGTCACCGCGGCCGGACAGGGAGACCAGGATAGTGATGTCCTCATCCTTGCGCTTGAGTGCGTAAGCCAGGGCGTGGGAGGACTCGAGGGCCGGGATGATGCCCTCCTTCTGGCTCAGCAGCTGGAAGGCGTGCAGGGCTTCGGCGTCCGTGATGCCGACGTACTTCGCGCGGCCGGTGGCGGACAGGTAGGCGTGCTGCGGGCCGACTCCCGGGTAGTCCAGGCCGGCGGAGATGGAATAGGATTCCTCGACCTGGCCGTCCGCGTTGCGCATCAGGTAGCTGCGGGCGCCGTGGAGGATGCCCACGGTGCCGTTGTTGATGGTCGCGCCATGGTGGCCGGAATCCAGCCCCTCACCGCCGGGTTCGGCGCCGACGAGTTCCACCCCTTCCTCGTCGATGAAGTCGGCGAACATGCCGATGGCGTTGGAGCCGCCACCCACGCAGGCCACCACTACGTCGGGCAGGCCGCCGGTGCGCTCGAGCATCTGAGCCTTCGCCTCGGTCGAGATGACGCGGTGGAATTCGCGCACGATCGTCGGGAAGGGGTGCGGGCCCGCCGCGGTGCCCAACAGGTAGTGGGATTCGTGGAAGGTGGCGGTCCAATCGCGCAGGGCCTCGTTCACGGCGTCCTTGAGGGTGCCGGAGCCGGTGTCGACCGGGACCACCTTCGCGCCCATGAGCTCCATGCGGTAGACGTTGGGCTGCTGGCGCTGGACGTCCTTGGCGCCCATGTAGACCACGCACTCCAGGTCGAGCAGCGCGCAGGCCAGCGCTGTGGCGGTGCCGTGCTGGCCGGCGCCGGTTTCTGCGATGATGCGGGTCTTGCCCATGCGCTTAGCCAGTAGCGCCTGGCCGATGACCTGGTTGGTCTTGTGGGCGCCGCCGTGGACCAGGTCCTCGCGCTTGAGGAAGATGCGGGCCTTGCCGCCCAGCTTGGTCGCTTCGGTCAGCGGCGTCGGCCGGCCCAGGTAGTCCTTGAGGTAGCCGGCCAGCTCCTCGTGGAACTCCGGGTCGTCCATCGCTTCGACGAAGGCGGCCTCGAGCTGGTCGAGGGCCGGGATGAGGGACTCGGGCACGAACTGCCCGCCAAACTCCCCGAAATAGGCCGGGAGGATCGTCTTCTTGGTTTCACGTGAAACTTCCGCCATGGGAATCTCCTTGTGTCTTGTGTGCTTCTATGTTCTGGTCTGGGTCTAGCTGTTTAGGGGTGTTGCTTCGGTGTCGGTGCGGATTTCCTGGAAGGCGCGGGCGATAAGCCCGGTGTCCTTGCGGCCCGGTCGACTCTCGAGCCCGGAGTTCAGGTCCAGCCCGCGGGTGCCGACCGCGAGTGCGGCCGCCAGGTTGGTGCGGTCGATGCCGCCGGCGAGTAGGCTGTGTTCCTTCACCGCGTCGGGGACGTCCGACCATCGGAAGGTCTGGCCCGTGCCGCCGTGGCCGGAGTCGAGGACTAGGATGTCGGCCTCGCGGGCGAGGTCTTCGGCGAGGGCGGCGTGCTCGGGGTCGGTCATGGCGACGGCGCGCCAGACCTCCGCTCCCCCGGCCTGCTCCCGGGCCCTGGCGATGAGAGCCTGCTCGCCGTCCAGGCTGCCCTGGTACGGCGCCTGCACCTGGATGGCGTAGACGCCGGGCAGGGCGAGCTCGGCGAAGTCGTCCGCGCGGCGGCTGACGGCCACGTAGCGGAGGCCCTGCTCGGCGCTGATGATCTTTTCCGCGGTTTCACGTGAAACATTGCGGGGGCTGGCCTCCTCGAAGATTAGGCCGCCGTAGCAGGCGCCGGCGGCGCGGGCCGCCTGGGCGTGCTCCGGGGCGGTGAGGCCGCAGACCTTGTGGGTGCCGTAGACCAGCTCGCGGGCCGCGCGGTCCACGTCCGGCTGCGAGGACAGCTGGGAGCCGACCAGGAAGGCATTGGCGTGCGCGCCCAGGCGGCGGACCGTGGCGTGGTCGCGGATGCCGGATTCGGAGACCACCACCTTGCCCGGGGATACCAGGCTGGCCAGCCGCTCCGTGCGGCTCAGGTCGATGCTTAGGTCGTGGAGGTTCCGGTTGTTGATGCCGATGATATCGACGCCGAAGTTCTCCGCGCGCTGGACCTCCTCCGGGGTGATCGCCTCGGTGAGCACGTCGAGCCCGAGCTTGTCCGCGAGCGCCTTGAGCTCGGCGAATTCCTCGTCGTTGACGATCGACATCATGAGCAGGATGGCGTCCGCCCCGTAGTAGCGGGCGGCGTAGACCTGGATGGGATCGACGATAAAGTCCTTGCAGAGCACCGGTAGGTGCGTGGACAGGGAGACGGTCTGCAGGTGGTCGTAGTCCCCGCCGAAGTGGTCGGGCTCGCACAACACCGAGATGCCCGCGGCGTAGCGGGAGTAGATGCGGGCCATGTCCCCGGGGTGGTAATCCGAGCGGATGAGCCCCAGCGACGGCGAGGAGGACTTGCACTCCATGATGAAGCGGTTGGTGCCCTTAAGGGACTCGTAGAGCGAGCGCTCGGAGCGCGGCAGCGCGGAGGTATCCACGTGGGCGAGGCGCTCGCGGATTTCCGGCAGGTGCGTCCGGCGGTTCGCCACGATGTTTTCCAGCACCGTGGGCAGCGCCCCGGAAGGATTCGTAGGGGAGGGATTACTGGGCATAGTTGGCCTCCTCGTGCTTGGCCAACCATGCGTTGACCTCGCCGGAGGTAATCAGCTGCTGGGCGCGGGCCACGCCTTCGGCGATGGTCTCGTCGTGGCCGTCCAGGTAGAACATGGCGCCCGCGGTGGCCGCAATGGCGTCGAAGTGGGCTTCGCTCCCCTGCCCCGCGAAGACGGCACGGATGGCGGCGGCGTTGTCCTTGCCCTCGCCGCCAACCAGGTCGGCCAGCTGGTGGCGGCCGATGCCCATGTCCTCCGGCGTGAGCTCGTAGTGGGTGATCTCCCCGTCGCGCAGCTCCCAGACCAGCGTGGTGCCGTGGGTGGCGATCTCGTCGGTGCCGGCGCCGTGGACCACCAGGCCGCGGCTGCGGCCGAGCTCCTTAAAGACCTCGGCGATGAGCTGGCCCTGGTCGGGGTTGGCAATGCCCATGATCTGGAACTCCGGGCGGGCCGGCGAGAGCAGCGGGCCCATGGTGTTAAAGAGCGTGGACACGCCCAGGGCCTTGCGTACCGGCTGCACGTGCGCGACGGCCGGGTTATAGGCCGGGGCGAAGAGGAAGGTGAAGCCGGAGGCCTCGAACTGGCGCACGGCGCGCGGGGCGTCGAGGTCGAGCGGGATATTCAGCGCCTCCAGCACGTCCGCGGAGCCGGACTTGGAGGAGACCGAGCGGTTGCCGTGCTTGACCATCTTCACTCCCCCGGCGGCGGCGACCAGCGACGCCGCGGTAGTGATGTTGATCGTGTTGGCGCCGTCGCCGCCCGTACCCGCGGTGTCCATGAGGCCCTCACCCGTGATCGGGAACGGGTAGCCCACCTTGAGGAAGGCCTTGGCCGCGCCGGCCACGTCCGCAAAGGTCTCTCCGCGAGTGCGGATGTGCGTAAGAAGTGCCGCGATCTGAATGTCGTCGTAGTCACCGACCGCCAAGGGGGCGAAGGCCTCCATAGCCTCCTCCACCGTCGGCTCGTAGTTGTCGAGGAACTGCTGCAGAATCCTGCGGGATTCGTTGTTTGCCATGTGTTGGTCTCCTTGAGTGATAGTTCTTAGTCTTTAGGGGTGGTTGCTTCGGTGTGTTGTGGCTCTAGCCGGGGCTGAGCCGGGCGATGCACCGCTCCAAGATGAGCGGGCCGGTCGGGCTCAGGATCGACTCGGGGTGGAACTGCAGGCCTAAGATGGTGCCCTCCGCGTTATCAGAGGCCATAGCGACCGGACCGATGGCGGTCTCCGTGGTGGCCAGGGCCCGCAGCGGTTCCGGGAGCTTTCGGCAGCCCAGGGAGTGGTAGCGCGCGACCGGCACGGCCGCCGGGTCGGCGTCGGTGCCTAGCCCGGCGAAGAGCTCGCTGGCGGTACCTTCCTCGGTCAGCTGCATGGGAACCGACTGGCCGTGGACGGGGCCGCAGCGCTCGACCTCGCCGCCGAAGTGCTCGCACAGGGCCTGGAAGCCCAGGCAGATGCCCAGCAGTGGGATGCGGCCGGCGGCGCGCTCAACGAATTCCATGAGGTTGCCCGCCTCGCGAGGGTGGCCCGGCCCCGGCGAGAGGCAAAGGACGTCCGGTTGGGTCTCGAGGACCGCGTCGACGTCCACGGTGTTGCGGAACACGTGCACGTCGTAGGCGCGCAGCGCGTCGGTCAGGTTGTAGACGAAGGAGTCGTGGTTGTCGATGACGGCCACGGTGGGGCGCTTGTCGCTCATCGGATAACCTCCAATTCGGCGTGGTGGGCGGTGGCGATGGCCTTCAGCACGGCGAAGGCCTTGTGGACGGTTTCATCGGCCTCGGCCTGGGGCGAGGAGTCCCGCACCACCCCGGCGCCGGCCTGGACGATGGCGCGGGAGCCGCGAATGAAGGCCGAGCGAATGGCAATGCAGTTGTCCATCACCCCGTCGCCGCGGAGGTAACCCACTGCCCCGCCGTAGGAACCGCGCCGGGTCCCCTCGGCGTTGCGGAGCAGCTCCGTGGCCTTGAGCTTCGGAGCGCCCGAGAGCGTGCCCATGTTCATGCACGCGCGGTAGGCGTCTAGGGCGTCGAGGCCTTCGTCCAGCTGGCCCGTCACGCGGGAGACCAGGTGCATCACGCGGGAGTAGCGGTCCACCTGCATCAGCGCGGAGACCTTCCGGGTCCCCGGCACGCAGACGCGCGCCAGATCGTTGCGGGCCAGGTCAACTAGCATGGTGTGCTCGGCTAGCTCCTTGGAGTCCGTGCGCAGGTCCAGTTCATTGCGGACATCCAGCTCTTCGTTGAGGCTGCCGTCCGGGTTCAGGCCGCGGGGGCGAGTGCCGGCGATGGGATACAGCTGCAGCTGTTGGGTACCCGGCTCGTAGGTCAGATTAGACTCCGGGGAGGCGCCGATGAGCTCGTAGTCGCTGCCGCGCACGTAGAACATATAGGGCGAGGGGTTCGCCGCGCGCAGTTCGCGGTAAGCGGCGAAGGCGTCCGGGCAGGGGATGCTAAAGGCCCGGGCCGGCACGACCTGGTAGATATCGCCGGCGTGAACGTGCTCTTTCATCTGCTCGACGATGCCCCGGAACTCCTCGTCGGTGCGGTCCGCCCGCGCCTGGAAGGTGGTGTTGGGCTCCCCCACCGTGGAGGTCTCCCGCGGTAGGCTATCCCTAGCGCCTTGGACGCGGCGCACCAGCTCGCCCAGCTGCTGGTCGACCTGGCCCTCATCAACCCCCACCACGTGCAGGTGAGCTTCGCCCGCCTGATGGTCGACGTGCAGCAACTCCTGGGCCACTATGAACTCGTAGTCCGGGTAGGTGTTAGCGCCGTCCGCGACGGCGGGCAGCTCTTCGAAGCCGGAGAGGTAGTCGAAGGCGAAGCCGCCAGCGACGAAGGGAAGCATCCCGTCGCCGTAGCCGGCGTCCGCCTGGAGGGCCCGGAGGACGGAGACCGTTGATTCCTCGCGCAGTCGCTCCCGCTCGTCAATGGCCGTGGAACGGCTAAAGCGGAACGTGGCCTGGGCGGCGGACTCGCTTAGCAAACGGTGGGAAAACTGCTCCTTCAGGCGCGAGAGGATCTGCTGGCCTGCCTCGGTGAGAGCGGTCGCGGTTACTTCATCGTCCTGGCAGACCACCTTGGCGGCGGCGGTGAGGACGGCTAGGGAATTGAGGCTGTCCTTGGACTGGATGTCCGCGGATTCCAGCAGCAGGCTGTCGTGCGGCGTGCTGAGCTCTTGGAACACGGCCGCGGTGTCGCCGTGAAAGGCCAGCGTCTGGCTGGCGGTTACTAGCGTCATTGAAGACCTCTCTTGCGGGTCGAAAGTGTGGAAGCGGTGGGAATTTAGCTTTACCGCGAGCAAGAGAGGTGCAAAAAACACCACTAGGCCCGCGCTAAGCGGACCTAGGACATGACTAGAAGCTGGTGGTCCGCTACGTTAAGCGAGCCACCACCACTGGGCGTTGAGTGTGTTCTGCTTCATGAAACCTATATTAACGTAGAAACTCCGGATGGTGGGAGCGAATCGGGAGATTTATTCACCCCGGGCGGCCTCTTGGGCCTCCGCCGGCCGTAGCCGCCACAGATGCACGGTCACGCAACTGGCGATGATGATGAACACTACCCAGACGAGGGGCTTGTTAATCAAGGCGGCGGAGACGAGGATGCCTATCCACATGATGCTGAGGGTGCGGACCTTGTGGCGGGTACTCATCTGGCCCGACTCGTAGTTGCGGAGGTAGGCGCCGAAGACCCGGTGGTTGTAGAGGTAAGCGTGGAAGCGTTCGGAACTGCGGGCGAAACAGAACGCGCTCAACAGCAGGAAGGGCGTCGTCGGCAGAAGGGGCAGCACTACCCCGATCGCCGCCAGGGCCACGCTCACCCAGCCAAGACCAATGAGTAACGCCTTCCGCATAGTTGCCACCCTAGCGGATGTCCTCCCCCGCCCACCATTCGCCAAACGTGGGATCAGAGCCGCAACACAGCGGTACCGACGCTACCAAGGTATAACGTCACAGTGACTATAAGGGCGCGAGTGAGTGTCCGTCCCCGAATTGTTTCCGAAGGTGTGATCGGGGCCGCACTTTTCTAGACAAGTGTAGAGTGGCGATCAGAAGGGAACCTCGATTAGTAGTTTAGGAGTGGGACATGGCAGTTAATGTGGAAGAGCTTCTCAGTCGCGTACCGAAGGGTTTGCTGATCTGCGGGGAGTGGCGCGACTCGAGCGACGGTTCGACCTATGAGGTGGAAAACCCCGCCACTAAGGAAGTTATCGCCACGATGGCCTCCGGCTCCTCGGCGGACGCCCTGGCGGCTTTGAACTCCGCGTGCTCCGTCCAAGACCAGTGGGCCGCAACGTCCCCGCGGGAGCGTGCCGATATCCTGCGCCGCGCCTTCGAGCTCGTCCACGAGCGCGCGGAAGACTTCGCTACCTTGATGACCCTGGAGATGGGCAAGCCCTTGGCCGAGTCCCGCGGCGAGGTTACCTACGGCGCGGAGTACCTGCGCTGGTTCAGCGAGGAAGCCGTGCGCGATTACGGCCACTCCTCCCCCGTCCCGGAGGGCACGCTGCGCATGATTACCCGCCGCAAACCGGTGGGACCGTGCCTGCTGATTACCCCGTGGAACTTCCCGTTGGCTATGGCGACCCGCAAGGTCGCGCCCGCCGTGGCCGCCGGTTGCACGATGGTGCTCAAGCCCGCCAAGCTCACCCCGCTGACTGCGCAGTACTTCGCCAAGACCATGGAGGACGCCGGCCTGCCCGCGGGCGTGCTCAACGTGGTCTCCGGGCAGTCCGCCTCCACGATTTCCAATCCCCTGCTTGCCGATGCCCGCCTGCGGAAGGTGTCCTTCACCGGCTCCACCGCAGTCGGCCGCTCGCTGCTCAAGTCGGCATCCCACAACGTCCTGCGCACCTCGATGGAGCTCGGCGGCAACGCTCCCTTCATCGTCTTCGAGGACGCCGATATCGACCAGGCCGTCGAGGGCGCCATGGGCGCCAAGATGCGGAACATGGGCGAGGCCTGTACCGCCGCCAACCGCTTCTTCGTCCACGAATCCGTTGCGGAGGAATTCACCCGCAAGCTGGCCAAGCGGATGGGCCAGCTGAAGCTGGGCAACGGCCTAGACGAGAAAACAACCTGCGGTCCGGTCATTGAGGAAAAGGCCCTCAAGAACCTGGAGAAGCTCGTCGAGGACGCCGTCTCCAAGGGCGCGACCGTGGAAACGGATCAGCGGGCCGTGAAGAAGCCGGGCTATTTCTTCCGCCCCACCGTCCTGAGCAACGTATCCAGCCGGGCCCGCGTGATGCGTGAAGAGATCTTCGGACCCATCGCCCCCATCATGACCTTCCGCTCGGAGGCGGAGGTCATCGAGCTAGCCAACGACACCGAGTATGGTCTAGCCTCCTACGTCTATACTGAGGATTCCGACCGTCTCTGGCGCCTTGCCGACGGGCTGGAATTCGGCCTGATGGGCTTCAATTCCGGCGTCATCTCCAACGCCGCCGCCCCCTTCGGCGGCGTGAAGCAGTCCGGACTGGGCCGCGAGGGCGGCGCCGAGGGCATCGAAGAATACACCGAGGTCCAGTACCTCGGCATCCGCGACCCTTACGCAAACCAGGCCTAGCGAGGGCCCAGCCCAGCTCCTCGGGTACGCAAAAACTGGGGTGGATAGTCGATATCCGCCCCGGTTAAGTCTGCTGTGGGTCGGCCCCTAGGCTCGCGAATCGATGCTCGCTTTGACCCGACGCAGGGCAAGGACCATCAGAGTACCGATGGACAGTGCAGTGAGAACTCCCAAGATTCCTGGGTAGCCGAAGTCGTTGACCTCAATGGTGAACCAGACGCTGCAGGCTACTGCCGCTACCATCCACAAGATGAGCATGGCGATTAGGGAGCGCAGCAAGAATGCGGCCCGTGATCGCCCGCCCCGGGTCAGGCAGAACCAGGTGCAGGTGGCAAGAAAGACTGTGAAACTGAGCCCGCAGACCGCAAAGCAGACGGAATAAGGTATGCCGGCTCGCGGATTACCGGTAACCTCGGTGAGCCAAGGGGCGACGGTGGAAACTGTCGCGGCTGTGCCTAGGCAAGTACACAAAAGAGCCAGGGCCGCTGTTATCAGCAAAACAATTCTTTTGACGACGCTCAAAGTCGTGCTCCAATTCTGCGTGGTTGGAATACATACTTCGGAAAGGCTTTTAGGGACCAATGATGAAGTTGTAATTCAACACTGTGCGAGCTGCGTTATTTGGCATGAACAACGTCTTTCGGGACTGATATGGATAGGGTATGAAGATGGCGAAAATAAGTCAAGAGCTGGATCCTATCATCCAGGTTGGACGGAAAATGCATCTTGGGTGCTGAAGGACAGCTCGACTCTATTTACGTCGCAGCTCGTTCTGATCCTTAATGTTCCACGTGAAACATTCGCATTCGGGGGCGAAGAGTCCTTGCCGGGTTCACCGGGTGCGCATAGTATTGCGTTAACCGGCCAGCCCCATCCGCCAAACCAGGAAGGTTTCTTCCATGAAGTTCAACCCGTTAACTGAAAGCTCCGGACTGCCGCACTCGCCGTTCAAGGGCTGCACCGTGCCTCGCCCCATCGGATGGCTCTCCTCGGTGAGCGAAGACGGTCGGGAAAATATCGCGCCTTACAGTCAGTGGCAGAACCTGACGTTTGACCCGCCGATGGTGATGTTTTCCGCGAACCACTACCCCGACGGGCGCCGCAAGGATACGGTCATTAATGCTGAGCGCACCGGATGGTTTGTCTGGAACATGGCCACCTATCCCCTCCGCGAAGAGGTCAACAAGTCTGCGATGGCGCTCGAGGCGAACGAGAGCGAGTGGGACCACCTCGACGTCACCAAGGTCTACGCTGACAACTACCCCATCCCCATGGTCAAGGAATCCCCGGTCCACTTCGAGTGCCGTTACCTGTCCACGCAACGGCTTATGGGCAACTCCAACCAGGGCAGCATCGACGTCGTATTCGCGCGGGTGGAGAAGATTCACATCGATGACGATTATCTGACCGAGGATGGGCTGCTCGACATCCTCAAGGCCGAGCCGATCGCCCGCATGGGCTACTTCGACTACACGGTAGTCCGCGAGAAGTTCGAGATGCGCGTCCCGGGCGCCTCGGAAGAAGCCCGGCAGGGCCTGGAAGGTACCGCCAACTAACCGCATGGTTTCACGTGAAACCATGGATGTGTGACCTGTGCAATACTGGAGGCCACGTTCTTGACCCTCCGATCCTCTCCTAGGAGTTCTCATGACCACAGTGCACAACTACGCAGACCTGCTCCCCAACGTCGACTCGGGCAAGGGGCGCGAAATCATCAACCCGGCGACCGAAGAGGTCGTCGGCGTCGCGCCCGTCGGCACGGTCGATGACGTCGAGACTGCGGTGGATAAGGCCCGCGCAGCGCAGAAACACTTCGACCGACTGGGGGATGCCGCCCGCTGCGACCTCTTGCTCAAGGCTGCTGACGCCATCGAGGAACACACGGAGGCGCTGGCGGAGCTGCTCTCCCGCGAGCAGGGCAAGCCGCTCAACGGGCCGAACGCGCGCTTTGAAGTCGGTGCCTGTTCCGCATGGCTGCGCGCCACGGTGACGTTTGAATCCCCGGACTACACCGCGGTGGAGGACGACATCACTGCCACGGTGCACTACCGCCCGCTTGGCGTGGTGGGTGCCATTGGCCCGTGGAACTGGCCCATGATGATCACCGTCTGGCAGGTGGCGCCGGCGCTGCGGATGGGCAACGCGGTCGTCGTGAAACCCTCCGAATACACGCCGCTATCCGTGCTGGCGTTGATGAAGATTGTCAACGAAGTGCTGCCCGAGGACGTGCTCCAAGTGGTTACCGGTGACGGTGAAGTAGGCGCGGCGATGTCGACGCACTCTGGCATCGACAAGATTATGTTCACGGGATCGACCGCCACGGGGCGCAAGATCGTAGAATCCTCCGCGGCTAATCTGACGCGCCTGACGCTGGAGCTGGGCGGTAACGACGCCGGCATCGTCCTGGATGACGCGGACATCGACGCTATCGCCGGGGATCTGTTCTGGGGTGCGTTCATCAACACCGGGCAAACCTGCGCGGCGATGAAGCGCCTCTACGTCCCCGCCGGAAAATACGACGACGTCGTGGCGGCCCTGATTGAGGTGGCTAAGAACTCCCCCATGGGCGTTGGTCTCGAGGAGGACAACGTGCTTGGTCCGCTGCAGAACCAGCAGCAATTCGAGATCGTCGACCGCTTGGTCAAGGAGGCAAAAAAGGGCGGCGCTACGGTACTGCTCGGCGGCGATCCGGACTACGACGCGCCGGGCTACTTCTACCCCGCCACGTTGATCGGGGACATCGACCCGGATAACGCGCTCGTGGTGGAAGAACAGTTTGGCCCCGTGCTGCCGATCATCGCCTACGAGGACGAGGAGTGGGCCATTGAGCAGGCCAACAAGCTGGATGTCGGGCTGGGCTCTTCGGTCTGGTCCAGCGACCGCGAGCGTGCGCGCCGCGTGGCTGCCCGGCTGGAGGCCGGTACCACGTGGATCAACGGCCACGGCGGGGTGGATCCCCGCGTCCCCTTCGGCGGCATCAAGTCCTCCGGCTACGGGGTGGAGTTCGGTGCGGAGGGGCTGAAGGGCCTAGCCTACCCGCACATCATCAACGGCTAAAGGCCGAAACCGGCCGGGGAGATAATTCACCGCAGCGCAACGTGGAGAAAACCTGGTATTAACCTCCGGGGACTTGGATGGTCAGACATGGTGTCGAGGCTCTGAGCTAAAGAGCCGACGCTAAAGTCCCTATCTCTATCACTTGCATGAAGGAGTTTGCGCATGAAACTCTCCGGTTACTTTAACCGCTACCGTCCCTCCCACCGCCCCCGTGCGGCAGCCGTTATCGCGGGCGTGGCGACCGTGGGTATGGCGTTAACTGCCTGCTCCGAACCGGCCGAAAACGGCAGCGGCGGAGATGACTCCGCGGCCGGGGGCGACCAGACGACCCTGACGGTCTACACCTCCGAGCCGGAGGACAAGGTCGATGAAATCAACGCGGCGTTCGAAAAGGCACACCCGGATATCTCCGTGGAGGTTTACCGCGCGGGTACGGGCGACCTGAATGCCCGTATCGAATCCGAAAAGTCCTCCGGCGGTATCGAGGCCGACGTCCTGTGGGCGGCGGACTCCGCCACCTTCGACCAGTACGTCGCCAGCGACGACCTGAGCCAGCTAAAGGACGTGGACACCTCCAGTCTCATCGATGAGGCAGTCTCGGAGGACGGTTACTACGTCGGCACCCGCATCATCCCGACGGTGATCGCCTACAACACCGACGTTATCGATGAGGCTGACGCCCCGCAGTCGTGGGCCGACTTGGTCGACCCGGAGTATCGCGACAAGATCGTTCTGCCGAACCCGGCGGTCTCCGGCGCAGCGGCCTTCAACGCCTCGGTCTGGAAAAACCACGAACAGCTCGGCGAGGACTGGATCAACCAGCTGGGTGAGAACTCCCCGATGGTGGCGGAGTCCAATGGGCCCACCTCCCAGGAGATCGCATCGGGCTCGCGCCCGGTGGGCATCGTCGTGGATTATCTGGTGCGCGACCTGGCTGCCCAAGGCTCGCCTATCGCCACCGCCTACCCGAGCGAGGGCGCACCCTACATCACGGAGCCGGCCGGTGTCTTTGCCGATAGTGAACAGCAGGAGGCCGCCGAGAAGTACATCAACTTCCTGCTGTCCGAGGAAGGCCAGAAGCTGGCGGTGGAGCAGTCCTACCTGCCGGTTCGCGACGACGTCGGAGTGCCGGAGAACACCCCGGCCCTAGACGAGATTGAGCTCATGACCCCGGATCTGGACACCGTGACCGAAGACAAGAATGCCGCGGTCAAGGTCTTCCAGGACGCGATGAACTAAAGCCTTGGCAAGTACACTTACGCGAAACACTCAGCGAAGCGCCCAGGCCACTAAGGCCTCCGGCACCGCCCCCAGCGCCACGTCGCTGTTGTCGGGGGTTTCCCTCGCCCGTTTCGGCACCTGGCTCGTGGTGGCCGGGGTCTTCGTCATCCCGCTGTCTCTGGTCGTGGCCCTGGCTTTGGGCGGCAACCAGTGGCCCCTGTTGCTGGATAGCGGCTTGGGCCAGGCGGCGTGGAACTCGTTTTTTACCACCTTGCTCTCCGCGGTGGGCGCAGTCATCGTGGGCACCGCCATGGCGCTGGTGCTGGACCGCACTGACGCGGCGGGCACGCGGTGGCTGCGCCTGCTGCTGCTCTCCCCGCTGCTGGTCCCGCCGTTTATCGGGGCCATCGCCTGGATGCAGCTGTTCGGGCCGGCGCAGGGGGTTAACCGCCTCTTCGGCACGACGGTATGGAATATCTACGGCGCCGACGGCGTGACGGTGTTGATGCTGGTCCACTCCTACCCGATGGTCTACATCATCATTGCTGCGGCGCTGCGGGGCCTGCCGGCGGATCTGGAGCAGGCTGCCCGGGTCTCCGGCGCCGGCCCGTTTATGGTCTTTTGGACAGTCACGCTCCCGCTGCTGCGGCCCGCGTTGCTGTCGGCGTTTACGCTGACCGCGGTGTCCAACCTGGCCGACTTCGGTATCCCGGCCATCTTGGGCTCACCGCAGGGCTTCGAGACGCTGGCGACGATGATGTACCGCTTCATGGACTCTGGCACGGTGTCGAACCCCCTCCAGGTGGTCTCCACGTTGGGTGTGGTTCTGCTCGTGCTGGGCATCGGCGCGGTCATCGCTGAGCACGTCGTGTCCCTGCGGGCGGCGACGACGCTGCAGGCAACGGGCGAACCCGCGCTCTTCGAGCTGGGCGCTCTGCGCGCGGTGGTCACTGCGATCGCGTGGTCGGTGGCGCTGGTCATCGCGGTGGGCCCGCTGGCTGGACTTGCCTATCGAGCTTTGTTGCCCGCGCCGGGCGTCCCGTTTACATGGGAGAATATCTCGCTCAACAATTTTACCGACGCGGTGTCCAACCCGCGGGTCATCGACGGCTTCCAGAACTCGGCCTTCCTGGCTCTCAGCGCCGCCGTGCTCTGCGGGATCATCGGCTGGGCGGTAGGCCTGGTCGTGACCCGCACCCGCCTGTGGGGCAACACCGCCCTGACCCTACTGGTGCTTTTGCCGACGGCGCTGCCCGGCATGATAGTTGGCATCGCCTGGCTGATCTTCGGCCGGTACACGGGCATTTACAACACGATCTGGGTCATCCTGGGGGCGTACGTGTGCGCCTTCACCGCCCTGGTCCTACAAGCCGTGCGGGCTCCCCTGCGGACCACTCCCCTGGCCGTGGAGGAAGCCGCGCGGATGTCCGGTGCCGGGCAGGTGCGGGCGCTGCTCTCGACGACGGGAGCTATGGCGATCCCCGCGGCCATCTCCGGGGCGGTGCTGGTGGCGGTGACCGCGGTCCGCGAGCTGACGGTGTCGATTCTGCTCATCGCGCCGGGCACCACGACCCTGGGCGTTCAGGTTTTCAATCTGCAGCAGGCCGGGGCTTATAACGAGGCGGCGGCGCTATCGCTGATGTTTAGCGTGGTGGGCATCGTCGCGCTCGCGCTGTCCGCCCGGTCCCCCGGGAAAGGAAAATAAAAAAGTGTCATTTCTGGAATTACAAGACCTGACCGTCGATTTTCCCGACGGCACTCGGGGCCTGGACTCGGTGAGCCTAGCGGTCGAAGAAGGCGAATTCGTCGCGCTCGTGGGCCCGTCCGGTTCGGGAAAGACCACGCTGTTGCGCACTATTGCTGGGTTCGTCCACCCCACGGCGGGCGTACTCCGCGTGGCGGGCGAGGATCTAGCAGGCCTGCCCCCGGAAAAGCGCCGCATGGGCATGGTCTTCCAACAGCACGCGGTCTGGCCGCACATGAGTGTCGCGGACAACGTGGGCTATCCGCTGAAGATGGCAGGCCTCGCTGCGGCTTCGCGGCGGGAGCGGATCCACGAGGCGCTAACCATGGTCGGGCTGGAGGGAATGGCCAAACGTAAGCCCTCTACCCTCTCCGGCGGGCAGCAGCAGCGAGTGGCGCTGGCCCGTGCGGTGGTGGCGAACCCGAGCGTGCTGCTTCTCGACGAGGCGCTCTCGGCCCTCGATGAGCCGCTGCGCGACAAACTGCGCCGCGATCTCACGGCCCTGGTGCGCACCCAGGGGCTCACGGCGGTCCACGTGACCCACGACCGCGCCGAGGCCCTAGCGGTAGCCGATCGCATTGTGGTCCTGGCCGACGGTCGCATCCAGCAGATAGCCACGGCCCCGGAGTTGCTCCACTGCCCTGCCAGTCCCGCGGTGGCGCGGTTTATCTCCGACGCCACGGTGCTGGACGGGCGCGTGCGCAACAGCGCAGTGGAGTGCCCAGAACTCGGTATTGGTTGGGAGGATTTCGCCTGGGCGGCGGGGCAAGAGCGGGAAGCCGGAAACGCTGCCCCACCCGACGGCGGAGCGGTAGAAATCGTCGTCCTGCCCCGCACCGTGGGGATTACCGCGCCGGGTCAGAAGGGCGCCGTCGACGCCACGCTGACCTCGGTGCTCTTTGAGACCACGGCGTATTCGGTCACGGCCGAGACCGGCTCCGGGCACACCTTCCGTGCCAGCGTGGGGCTGGAGCACCACCCCGAGGTCGGCGACGCCGTAGGGCTGAAGATCAGCCGGCCGATGGTCTACCCGGAATCGGCCGCAGACCGCGCTTAAGGCGGGTTTAATTCGCCCTAACGGCTCGTCTATTCGCTGTCCGAGGGGTCGAAGCCGCCGTCCACGCGCCAGGTGCGGGTGGTGTGCAGGGAGACGCTCGCCTCGGGGTCTTCGACGTCTGAGACGCGGTAGTAGCGCATCTCCACGTCGTCAGCGCGCAGCTGCGCGACCGCGTAACCGTGGGCGTCGTAGTCGAGGTGGTTGACGTTGGGGTTGGCGTCCTTGATGGCGCTTTCCACCAGCAGCGAGGTCGAGTTGTCCTCCGCGTGGTAGATGCCGGTGTACTCGGTCAGGATCTCGTCGACGTTCGGCGCGGAGATGGACGTGGTCACCATCTCGCAGGCGACCTCCTTGTCGCCGGTGTAGATGGAGTTGGCCCACTCGGAGTGAATATCGCCGGTGACGAAGAAGTTGTGGCGGCCGCGCTTGCCCAAAAGCTCGAGCAGCTGGTCGCGGTCGTGGGTGTAGCCGTCCCACTGGTCGGAGTTGAGTGCGATACCGGAGCGGGAGGCTTTCATGGCCTGGAGTGCTTCTTCGGCCTCGCGGTTGCCCGGCATGGTCAGCAGGCGCATGGGCGACATCATCACCGAGTTGCCCAGTACCATCCAGCGCGCCGGGGAGGTCTCCACGACGTCGGTCAGCCAGGCGAACTGCTCGCTGCCGAGCATGGTCCGGTCCGGGCTGGCGAAGTTGGCGGCGGTGGTTTCCGCGTCGCGGTAGCTGCGCAGATCCATCAGCGTCAGCTCCATGAGGTCGCCGAACTGGAAGCTGCGGTACAGGTGGCCTTCCTGCGAGGTGCCGGCCTTGCGCAGCGGCATCCACTCGAAGTAGGCCTGCAGGGCCTGGTCGCGGCGGCTGGCCCACTGGCCCTCGGCGAAGCCGTCGGTGTGGTTTTCCGCGCCGTCGCGCCAGGCGTTGTTCGCGGACTCGTGGTCATCCCAGGTCACGACCCACGGGGCGGAGGCGTGCGCGGCCTGCAGGTGGGCGTCGGTGCGGTACCGCCCGTAGCGCATGCGGTAGTCCTCGAGGGTGGTGATCTCCCACGACGGGTGGTGCGGGCGGGCGATGCCGGACTTGCCCACGTACTCGCCCGTGCCGTACTCGTAGATGTAATCGCCGAGGAAGACCACGAGGTCGAGCTCGCCGGACCAGCCGCGCTCGGCCATGTCGCGGTAGGCACAGAAGAAGCCGGACTCGTAGTTCGCACACGATGCCACGGCGAAGGTCAGCTGGTCCGGGCTATCCCCGTGGGCGGGTGCGGTCTTGGTGCGACCCACCGGGGACTCGGCCCCGGCGTGCGGGCCGTCGGCAACGCGGAAGCGGTAGTAATACTCGGTAGCCGGGCTCAGGTCGTGCGGCTCGGCGTGGATCGTGTGATCGCTATCCGGGCTGGTGGTCTCCGTGCCGCGGGCGACGATGTCGCCGAACTCCTGGCTGGTAGCCACCTCCCAGTCGACGCGGGTGGGCTCGCCCAGGCCGGAGCCGGGCAGCGAGTCACGATCCGGGGTAACGCGGGTCCACAACACCACGGAGCTCGACAGCGGGCCGCCGCTGGCGACGCCGTGCAAGAACGGCAGGCTGGCACCGGAATCCTGGTTATAAATATCCAACGGGGAGGTTGGCTCGTCTTGGGCAAAGGCGGGGGCCGCGGCGATGCCGGCTGCGGTGAGCGAGGCAGCGGTCAGGGCCGTGCGGCGGGAGAAACGGGTTGTCTTCATGGCTGACAAACTAGCCCAGTCCCGGGCTGCTCGCTGGGGGAATAAGAGCTGGTAGTTGAGTCTTAAGTAGAAGTTATTCTCTGAGTAATCTGACTTTAACCTGACATTTACCTGTATTTGTTTCCATGTGCCTAACGTTTTGCTCAAGCCGGGTGGTTTACGCGGGGCGACCGAAGTTCTCTCCCTCCGTGACCACCCGGCTCTAAAGCTGTAAAACAACTCGCCCACAAACTCTGCTTTTGGTTCTGCCGCACGCACCGTGGGGCACCGCACGCTCGATGACAGTGATGAGCTGCAGCGCCGCCAGGCCTTGTGGCAGGGCCGTTTGACCAGGAAGAAGCTCATGATTAAAGCTCGCCTCAACCGCTCATTCGTGGCGCTTGGTTGCGCCTTGTCTGTCACTCTTGCCTCCGGCGCCGTCGTGCCGACCACCGCCCAGGCGCAGGAATCCCCGATTTTCCGCCAGGTCCTGCAGCCGGGTGCGGATGAAACCTCCGTCATCGTTTCCTGGCGCACCAAGCACAAGGGCGAGGAGAAGCTCAAGGTCTACCCGACCGGGCAGGAAGACCAGGCGAAGGAATTCGACGCCAAGGAAAAGGACGCCGGCCGCATCCTCTACCTGTCGAACTACGCGACCGCTACCGGCCTGGCGGAAAACACCGAGTACACCTACGTGGTGGGCTCTGACGAGGGCGGCTGGTCCGCCCCGCAGACGTTCAACACCGGTTCCTACGGCGAAGACTGGTCCTTCGTCACGATTAGCGACGCGCAGATCGGCGTGGAGACGAAGATCGAGGAACAAACCGAGCAATGGAACAAGACCATCAACAAGGCCATCGGTGACGTTCCGGACTCGCAGCTCATCTGGTCCCTGGGCGACCAGATTGAGGGCTGGGGCGCTCCGCTGGCCCAGTACGACGGTTTCTTCAGCCCGGATGTCATCCGGCAGGTCCCGCTCAGCGCTATCCCGGGCAACCACGAGGGCTACCCCTCCGCGATCTCTTTTGGTGACTACGACGAGCACTTCATCAACCCGAACCAGGCCCCGGACGTGCGCGACTCCTGGTTTGAGCGCAACTACGTGCTGTTTATCAACCTGGACTCCAACGCGGGCCAAGAGGACGACATTGAGCGCCACAAGCGCTTCCTCAAGGACACCATCGACAACCGTGGCGCCTTCAACGATTGGGTAATCGTGGGCATGCACCACTCCCTGTACTCGCAGGCCACCCACTACACCGACACCGACGTGGGACGCCTGCGCGACGGACTGGCCGACACCTTCTCGGAGCTCGGCGTCGACGTGGTCCTCTCGGGCCACGACCACATCTACACCCGTACCCACCTGATGAACGGCAATGAGCCGGTCTCTGAGGGCCTAGGCAAGCGCAATGACAAGCTCTCCCCGAACGACAACGAGGTCCTCTACCTGACCACCACCAGCGCCGGCGGCGGCAAGTACTATGATTTCCAGGACGTCAACGGTCAAAAGCAGCCGAACGCCCGTATGGAACACGTCCCGCAGGAACTGGTCCACGACTCCACCGCCTACTGGCGCCAGGACTACACCCCGGATTACCTGCGGGTGGACGTGACCGGCGAGGAACTCCGCTTGACCACCTACGACGAGCCCACCGGCGCACTCGTCGACCGCGTCACCCTGGAAAACCGCGACCGCGCCCTCGTCGATCCGCGCGAGGAGCAGCCGGAACCGACCGAAGAGCCGACCACCGAACCGTCGACCGAACCTTCCGTGGAGCCGACCACCGAGCCCTCCGACGAGGAGACTACCGAACCGTCGACCGAACCTTCCGAGGAGCCGACCACCGAACCGAGCGAACCGGAAGAGTCCACTGAGCCGGGTAAGCCGGGCGAGACCGAAGAACCTTCGAAGCCGAGCAAGCCGTCTGAGCCGGCGAAGCCGAGCAAGGAACCGAACAAGGAAGGCAGCTCGAGCAGCAGCGATGCTAGCTCGCAGGGTTCGTCCAACGTGTTCTGGGGCTTTAGCCTGGTTGGGGCGCTGCTGGGCGCGCTTGGCCTGGGTAGCTGGGCAGCCTGGAAGTATCTGCCGCACCTGATGATGAAGCCGGTCAAGAACTTCTTCGACCGCATCTTCGGCTAGGCCCCAATCTAGCCGGCACGGCAAAAGCCGCGCGGCGCTGAGATGCTCAGCGTTCGCGCGGCTTTTCGTCACTGGAAGATAAGCGAAGTATGCGGATGGTGATGATGGCGCTTTGAATTGTTCAGTGGCCTTCAGCATTCGGGTCCAAAAATTTGGCCCCGGCTTAACCTAAACTGACACCGCTAACCTGCGGCGACTACACTGTGTGCCTATGACTAACCCGAGTGATTCCACGGATACTACCGCGCACCGCTATACGCCGGAACTGGCTAACCAGATTGAGAAGACCTGGCAGCAGTACTGGGCAGATAATGGCACTTTTAACGCGCCGAACCCGGTCGGCGACCTGGCTACGGATGGTCAGTTGCCAGCGGAAAAGCTCAACGTGCAGGATATGTTCCCCTACCCCTCCGGGGCGGGGCTGCACGTGGGCCACCCGCTGGGTTATATCGCTACGGACACCTTCGCCCGCTACAACCGCATGCTGGGTAAGAACGTGCTGCACACTCTGGGTTATGACGCCTTCGGCCTGCCGGCTGAGCAGTACGCCATCCAGACGGGTACGCACCCGCGGACGACCACGATGGCCAATATCGACAACATGCGCCGGCAGCTGGGCGCCCTGGGGCTGGGCCACGACCCGCGCCGCAGTGTGGCTACCACGGACCCGGAGTTTTACAAGTGGACGCAGTGGATCTTCCTGCAGATTTACAACGCCTGGTTCGATGAGGAGCAGGGCAAGGCCCGCCCGATTTCGGAGCTGATCCAGGAGCTGGAGGCCAACAAGCGCACCACCAAGGACGGGCGCTACTACGAGGATCTCACCGCGGCGGAGAAGGCCGAGGCGGTGGACGAGTTCCGCCTGGTCTACCTGTCGAATTCCACGGTGAACTGGTGCCCGGGCCTGGGCACCGTGCTGGCCAACGAGGAGGTGACCGCGGACGGCAAGTCCGAGCGCGGTAACTTCCCGGTCTTCCGCAAGAACCTGAAGCAGTGGATGATGCGCATTACCGCGTACTCGGACCGGCTGCTCGATGACTTGGAGCTGTTGGACTGGCCGGAGAAGGTCAAGTCCATGCAGCGCAACTGGATCGGCCGCTCCCGGGGCGCGGACGTGAACTTCACCGCGGAGGGTCAGGAGATCACCGTCTTCACCACCCGCCCGGACACCCTGTTCGGAGCGGAATACGTGGTGCTGGCGCCGGAGCACGAGCTGGTCGACCATCTGCTCTCCCCCATCCCTTACGACGACGACATCGATGAGCGCTGGACCTACGGCCACGATGACCCGAAGGAGGCCGTGGAGGCCTACCGCGAGGACATCGCCGCGAAGTCTGACCTGGAGCGCCAGGAAAACAAGGACAAGACCGGCGTCTTCCTGGGTACCTATGCCACCAACCCGGTCTCCGGGAAAAAGGTCCCGATCTTCATCGCGGACTACGTCCTGACCGGCTACGGCACCGGCGCCATCATGGCGGTCCCGGCCCACGACACCCGCGACTACGAGTTCGCGCAGACCTTTGGCCTGCCGATCACGGAGGTTGTCAGCGGCGGCGACGTCAGCACCGAGGCCTGGACCGAGGACGGCACCCTGGTCAATTCGGCTAACGATGCCGGGCTGGATCTCAACGGCCTGGACAAGAAGGCCGCTATCGCCCGCACCATTGGCTGGCTGGAAGAGACCGGCAAGGGCGCGGAGAAGATCCAGTACAAGCTGCGCGACTGGCTGTTCGCCCGCCAGCGCTACTGGGGCGAGCCCTTCCCGATTGTCTACGACGCGGACGGCCACGCCCACGCCCTGCCGGAGTCCATGCTGCCGGTGGAGCTGCCGGAGGTAGAGGACTACGCGCCGGTCTCCTTCGATCCGGAGGATCGCAATTCGGAGCCGCAGCCGCCGCTGGCCAAGGCCCGCGAGTGGGTCGAGGTCGAGCTGGACCTGGGCGACGGCCCGCAGACCTACTACCGCGACACCAACGTCATGCCGCAGTGGGCTGGGTCCTCCTGGTACCAGCTGCGCTACGTGGATCCGACCAACGATGAGCAGTTCTGCGATCTCGAGAACGAGCGCTACTGGACCGGCCCGCGCCCGCAGGAGCACGGCGCGAATGATCCGGGCGGCGTCGACCTGTACGTCGGCGGCGTGGAGCACGCCGTGCTGCACCTGTTGTACTCCCGTTTCTGGCACAAGGTGCTCTACGATTTGGGCTTTGTCAGCTCCAAGGAGCCGTACCGCCGCCTGTTCAACCAGGGCTATATCCAGGCCTATGCCTACACGGATTCCCGCGGCGTCTACGTGCCGGCCGCCGAGGTTGAGGAGAAGGACGGCAAGTTCTACTACAACGGCGAAGAGGTCAACCAGGAATACGGCAAGATGGGCAAGTCCTTGAAGAACGCCGTCGCTCCGGATGACATTTGCCGTGACTTCGGCGCGGACACGCTGCGCGTCTACGAGATGTCGATGGGCCCGCTGGACACCTCCCGCCCGTGGGCCACCAAGGACGTGGTGGGTGCGCAGCGCTTCCTGCAGCGCCTGTGGCGTCTAGCCGTCAACGAGGAGACGGGTGAGCTGGCGGCTACCGATGCCGCCCTGACCGAGGAGGACTTGAAGGCCCTGCACCGCACGATCGCGGGCGTGCGGGACGACTACGAGAACCTGCGTCTGAACACCGTCGTGGCCAAGCTGATCGAGTACGTCAACTACCTGACCAAGGCCTACTCGAACGGTGCGCCGCGCCAGGCCGTCGAGCCCATCGCGCAGATGGTCTCCCCGGTCGCCCCGCACATCGCGGAGGAGATCTGGCGCCGCTTCGGCCACACAGAGACCATCACCTTCGAGCCCTTCCCAGCCTACGAGGACAAATACCTGGTGGACGACGAGATCGAGGTCCCGGTCCAGGTAAACGGCAAGGTCAAGTCCCGCATCCACGTCGCTGCCGATGCCGACCAGGACACCGTCCTGGCCGCCGCCTCCGCCGACGCGAAGATCGCGGAACTGATCAGCGGCAAGAACGTGGTCAAGCAGATCTACGTGCCCGGCCGCATGGTCAACCTCGTCGTGAAATAGCCGGGCAAGGGCAAGTCGGGGACGGGCGGATACTTTCTTTTGGGGTAATCCGCCCGAAAACCCGCGGTGAGGTGGGGTGATTTCACTGCGGGTGGCCCGCTGGGGCCGCTCGGAGGGGTTATAGAGGGATTGTTTAGGGCAGGGTCGCCTAAAAAAATTTTGTTGCCATCCATCGGAGGTCTAAGGTAAAGCTGTCCTTGCTTACCTGCTTATTTCTCTGAAAGGGTTCTAGCACATCATGAAGAAAATCCTGGCCGCTGTCGCGGCGACTGCGCTGGTTTTCGGCGCAGCGGGCTGTTCTAGCGACTCCGCCGATAACGGCTCCAACGGGTCGAACGGCTCGAGTGGGGCTTCTCAAGTAAACCAAGACGGCACAAAGGTGGAGAACGCGGCCCTGACGGTCCACGACGCCGCCGGACGCACCGTCGAGTTCGCGGAACAGCCGGAGCGCATCATCCTGGCGGAAGGCCGCAACACCTTCGTCACCTCGATTCTGCAAGACGATCCGTTCGAAAACGTCGTTGCCTTTGGCTCGGACCTGACCAAGGCCGCGCCAAAGTTCGAAGAGAAGCTCTACGAGCTGAACCCCGCGGCCAAGGACCTGCCGGAGATCGGCAACATCGCCAAGGGCGACGTGACCGTGGAAAACCTGCTGGCGCAGGACCCGGACGTCGTGGTCATGTCCCTGGACCACAAGGACGGCGCGGAAAAGACCGGCTTCCTGGACGATCTGGACAAGGCCGGCATCACCTACGTCTTCACCGACTTCCGCCAGAAGCCGCTGGAGAACACCACCACCTCCGTCAAGCTGCTGGGCGACCTGCTGGGTAAGACCGAGCAGGCCGAGAAGTTCAACGACTTCTACGAGGGCAAGGTCAAGGAAATCACCGACCGCGTTGCCGACGTCAAGGACGAGGACCGTCCGGAGGCGCTGGTTTGGACCGCGGCCGGCATGATGGACTGCTGCTCCGTCTCCGCGGACAAGAACTTCGGTTCCCTGCTGGACGCGTTGCACGCCAAGAACCTGGGCGAGGACATCACCTCGGCCGAGAACAACACCCTGACCGCTGAAAAGATGATTGAGATGCAGCCGGAGAACCTCATCGTTACCGGCGGCGAGTGGTCCGATGAGACGGACAAGACCCCGGACGTTCGCCACGTCCAGCTGGGCTACCAGTCCAGCCCGGACAAGGCCCAGGAAACCCTGGACGGCCCGCTGGAGACCCCGGGCCTGGACCTGCTGGAGGCGCCGAAGAACGACAAGTACTTCGCCGTCTACCACCAGTTCTATGACAACCCCTTCAACGTCTTCGCGCTGGAGGCCTTCGCGAAGTGGCTCTACCCGGATAAGTTCCAGGACATGGACGCGGCCAAGGACTTCGAGGACTTCCACAAGGACTGGCTGCCGTTCGATTACTCCGGCGCCTTCTTCGCTCAGAATGGGGATAAATAACCGGCGATGGCATTAATGCAAGCAACAGACCCAGACCGTCTCCGTCAGGCTCAGCCCGCTGCGGGCGAGGAGAACGCGGAGCTAAAGCAACTGGCCATCAAGGACTACCGATCGCGGGGGCGCCGGAAGGTGGTGGCCATCGTCGGGCTGTTCTTGCTCGCCTTCGTGGCCTTCGTCGTGGCGACCGTCGTCGGCCCCATCGACTTGGGCGTCCGTGATCTCTTCCTCGCGCTGACCGGCTCCGACGGGGTAGATCAGCGCACCCACACGGTGCTCTGGCAGCTGCGCCTGCCCGCCTCCGTCATGGCCCTGCTGGTCGGCGCGGCCCTCGGCCTGTCCGGCGCGTTCATGCAGACCATCCTGGACAACCCGCTGGCCGAGCCGTTCACCCTGGGTATCTCCTCGGCGGCGGCTTTCGGCGCGGCCTTTTCCATCGTGATGGGCTGGACCATCCTGGCCAACCCGCAGTTCAACCTCGCGCTGCTGACCTCCGTCTCCGCACTGCTGGCGGTTCTCGTGGTGGCCGCGGCATCCCTGTGGCGCGGCGCCAGCGCGGAGGTAATGATCCTGCTGGGCATCGCCCTGTCCTTCTTCTTTCAAGCCCTGCTGTCGCTGATGCAATACGGCGCCTCCACGGAAGCCTTGCAGCAAATCGTCTTCTGGACCATGGGCTCCATGCAGCGGGCCAACTGGACCTCCAACGGCATCATCGGCGTGGTCCTGCTCGTTGCCCTGCCGTACGCCGCCGCCAGCGCGTGGAGGCTCACGGCACTGCGCCTGGGCGACGACCGGGCGGCATCGTTGGGCGTCAACGTCAAGGCCCTGCGGATTGCGACCCTGGTGGTCGCCTCGGTCCTGGCCGCCGCGGCCGTGGCTTTCGCCGGGATCATCGGCTTCATCGGCCTAGTGGGCCCGCACATCGCCCGCATGCTGGTGGGCGAGGATCAGGCCTTCTTCCTGCCCGCCTCGGTCGCCTCCGGCGCGGTCCTGATGACCGTGGCTTACGCGGTCTCCATCTCCATCGTGCCCGGGGTGGCTATCCCGATTGGCATCATCACCGCCCTGGTGGGCGTGCCCTTCTTCGTCTTCCTCGTCTTCTCGCGGCGGAAGGGAAGGAGCTAGCCATGGCAATCACGGTTGACAACCTCAGCTTCCGCTACGGCAAGCACACCATCTTGGATGGCATGTCCTTCGGGCCGCTAAAGGACGGCCGGGTGACCGGCCTGCTCGGCCCGAACGCCGCCGGCAAGTCCACGCTGCTCAACACCATCGCCGGGCTCAAACAGCCGGCGGGAGGCCGTGTGCGCCTGACCCGAGGCGAGACCGAGCTGAGCAAGAAAGAACGGCGCACCGCTATCGGTTACGTGCCCCAGGACATCCTGTCGACGGCCTCGCTGACCGCGTTTGAAAGCCTCATGGTCACCGCCCGGCGCAGTCACCGCCCCGGGGTAGAACCGGTGCAGGCCAGCGCCGACACGCTGGAGCTGCTCGGCATCACCTACCTGGCTGACCGCCTGGTCTCCCAGATGTCCGGCGGCCAGCGCCAGCTGGTCAGCGTCGCGCAGGTCTTGGTGGGCAACCCCGACATCCTATTGCTGGACGAGCCGACCTCCGCGCTGGACCTGCGTCACCAGATCAAGCTGCTCAAGGTGGTGCGCGGCACGGTGGCCGACGGCGCGCGCCAGGCCGTCGTGGCCATCCACGACGTGAACCTGGCGGCCCGCTACTGCGACGACCTGCTGGTCATCAAGGGCGGCAAGGCCCTGGCCCACGGCACCCCGACCGAGGTGCTCACGCCGGAACTCATCGCCCAAGTCTACGGCATCGAGGCCACCATCCTGGACGACGCCGGCACCCCGGTCATCTGCCCGGTGTCGGCCTAAGCCTTCCGCCGGGGCCGCGGGGGCGGTGGAGGGCGCGCTTACACTGGAAGGCATACCACTCGTTCAAGGAGGTTTGTATGTCTGAATTGCTCGTCTTGCTGCACCAGAAGGAAGAAATCGTAGCCGTAGATACCGCGACGGGATCCGCGCGCACGGTGGTGGAAAGCACCGGCGGCGGGCCCGATGGCATCGCCTTGGCTGAAGGATATATTTTCTACTCCACGATGGGCACCCCGCGCCCCAACGGCACCCAGGAGGGGGACTATTCCTCCCCGGACGGCGGCATCCACCGCGTTGCCTTCGATGGCACCGCCGCCACCGGCCCGGTCGAAGACTTGGTCGCCAGCGATGACGCGCGCTTTAGCACCGGCAAGCAATTGATCTACGCCGACGGCGCGCTTTATGTGGGCGACCGCGAAGGCCACAAGGTCTGGCGGGTGACGGACCCGGCGGGCTCCGCCCAGCTGGAGCAGCTACTAGCCACCGATCCCGCCGGCAGCTGGGAGACCACCCCGGTTGGCGTGGCCGTGCACGACGGCACGCTGTACTGGACGCAGAAGGGCCCGTCGAAGGGCGGCCACGGCAGCATCCACGCCGCCGAACTAACGCAGCTGGGCGCCGACGCCGTCGATCCGGGAACCACCCTGGTGAACGGCCTGCCCGAGCCCATCGATCTGGCCGTGGTGGGCGACTATATGTACTGGACCGACCGCGGTGCGGAGCCGGACGGCAACTCCCTCAACCGCGCTCCCCTGGCGGATCTAAGCCAGGTCGAGGTCGTAGTCCGCGGCCTGCACGAGGCCATCGGGCTAGCCCTGGCCCCGGAAGGTTCCGCGGTCTGGGTCAGCGACCTGTCCGGCACCATCTACCGCGTGGACGCCGAGACGACCGAAGCCACGGCCGTCGCCCACCTGGATACCCCGGCTACCGGCATCGTCTTCGTCTAACCGGTCCTTCCACCGAGGACACCGGCTGGCTCGCAGGGGCAGGGAAAGTTTTCATCGAAGTTGTTCCTTTCGAGAAAAAGCACAAACTTAGGCAATTAAAGTTTCGTGTTTTTCGGAAAGGGAAAAGATCCTTTGCTAATCTCGTGCCATGACGTGGCCGCACCTGGAGTATGAGACTCGTCCTTGGGCACCGACGCTAGACCGAGGACTCTCGCGGCGGCGTATGCGGGAATACCGCAGTGCTCTTGTCCCGCGGATCGCGGAAAGTACTCCGTCCCTGGGTACTGCTACCTGGGCGTTGCTTGACGCCGCGACCATCGCGGTCGCGAAATTCGAAGGGGTGCACGTGCATGGCGTGGTCCCCTTCGCGCCCCTGCTTCTGCGATCGGAGTCGATGGCATCCAGCCGGATTGAGAACCTGACGTCCTCGGCCCGCAAGGTTCTGGAGGCGGAACTTACCGCCGCTGGGAACCCTAACGCTCGACTCATCGTGGCGAATACCCGCTTGATGCGGGAAGCGATTGAGGCAGACTCACCTAGTACGGATGCCATCCGCGCCATGCACCGGGTGTTGCTCCGTGAGGATGCGCCGGAAATCGCCGGCGCGCTCCGCACCGAGCCGGTATGGATCGGCGGGCGGGAAGACTCGCCCCGTGATGCGCTGTTCGTCCCTCCCCACCAAGACCAGGTGAAAGAACTCCTGGGGGATCTGGAGGCCTTCATGGCTCGCACGGATATCCCGGCGCTCGCCCATGCGGCAGTGGCTCATGCTCAGTTTGAGACCATCCACCCCTTCGCCGACGGCAATGGGCGTACCGGCCGGGCGCTCGTCCACGTCATGTTGAAAAAGCACGGGCTATCCCGGGGCACTGCGCTGCCCGTCTCGGCCGGACTGCTGGCGCAGACGACAACCTATTTTGCCGCCCTAGATGACTACCGGGAGGGCAAGGTGGAGCCCATCGTGAAGCTCTTTGCGGAGGCAGCGGTTCAGGCGGTTGAGCAGGGCACCTGGTTGGCCCGCCAGCTGCAGGAGATTCAACGGGAATGGAAAGCCCGGCTTAACGCACGCGGAGATGCCCTGGCCTGGGACGTGCTCCCGCTGCTGTTGCGGCGTCCTGTCCTGACGGCGAGTGCGGTAGCCGAAGAGCTACATACGTCATCGGCTAACGCCCGCAATGCGCTGGACCGACTGTCCAAAGACGGGATCGTCGTGGCCGCCAACCTGGACAAAAGGACACGAGCGTGGCGCTCGCCGGAGGTCCTCGAGGTCCTGGACGAGTTCGCGGAGGCGGCGGGCCGCCGCAGCGACGCGCCGGACTAGAGCGCCGGATGCGCGGTGCTTGGCTGCGGGCTTAGCGAGCCAGGGCGGTCTCCCAGAAACCGGCGGAGGCCAGCATGCAGGCCGCGCCGAAGAAGACCTGGCCTTCTTCCGGGACCTTGCCCGTTAGCAGCAGTGGGAGGTTGCCCGCCGGGGTGGCCAGGGTAGCGACCACGAATTCATTGCCGGTCAGCTGGTTGGTGCGCTTTTGTGCGCTGCGGATGACCCCGCCGAGACGGGCGAAGGGGTTGACGTTGCCCGGGTGGAAGTCGCGGTAGAAGCGCTCGGTCGACGGCGAATAGAGCATGGACGGCTCGGCGGCACCGTAGGCGTCCTGAGATTCGCGCCACTCCTCCACCGAGTCGTACAACGTGTAATCGGTGCCGGCCGCGGCCATGCGCAGTTCGGTGGCGCGCAGCTTGCGCCCGCCCGCGGGATTGCCGGCGGGCAGGGCGAAGGCCTCGTCCGAGGCGGCGGCGAACTGGTTGAAGACCTCCCCGTCGCCGGCGCGGCGCAGCTCCACCAGCGACAGGTAGGGGCTGACCCGGTAGGTCGACGCGTCGACCGTGTTGTCGGAGCGGAAGCCCGGCAGGGTGGCCCACTCGCCTTCGTACTGCAGCGCGGTCATGCGCGCGCCGGACGGATCCTGGTAGGTCATGGCGGCGTCGAAGCCGTCCACCGGGATGGTCCGCTGCCCCGGGGCCTCCTGGATGAGCTCTAGCAGCTCGTCGAAATCACCGAATTCGAATCCCAGGGCGGCATAGACCTGGGCCATGGCCTCCTCGCGCATTAGAGCTCCACCACCGTGCGGCCGTGGCGGGTGCCGGCCAGCAGGGCCGCGCCCGCGTCGGCGACCTTATCGATGCCGATGGTCGTCGTCAGGCTGTCGAGCACCTGCGCCGGCAGCTTGTCCGTCAGCAGGTCCCAGGCGCGCTGGCGGTAGTCCAGCGGGGCGTCGACGGAGTTCACGCCGGCCAGGATGACGTTGCGCAGGATGAACGGCAGCACGGTGGTCTCCAGCTTGGGGCTGGCGGCCATGCCCGTGGAGGCGACCACGCCGCCCCAGGTCACCTGGGCCAGGACGTTGGCCAGCACGTGGGAGCCGGCGGTATCCACCGCGCCGGCAAAGCGGGCCTTTTGCAGCGGCTTGCCGGCCTCCGCGAACTCCGCGCGGTCCAGCACCTCGTCCGCGCCGAGGCTGCGCAGGTAGTCGCCGTGTTCTGCCACGCGGCCGGTCAGGGCCGTGACGGAAAAGCCCAGCTGCTTGAGCAACACGACCGCAATCGAACCCACGCCGCCGGTAGCGCCCGTGACCAGGATCCGCGGCGAGTCAGCGGGGGAAAGCCCGTGGTCCAGCAGGGAGTTCACGCACAGCGCGGCCGTGTAGCCGGCGGTGCCGATGGCCGCGGCCTGCGCCAGGGTGAAGGCCTCCGGGACGGCGACGGTGGCCTCCGCGCGCACGCGCTGGCGGTCGGTGTAGCCGCCGTGGCGGAACTCGCCCAGGCCGTCGCCGTTGCAGACGACCTGGTCGCCCGGGCTAAAGCGCTCCGAGCTGGACTCTTCCACGGTGCCGACGACGTCGATGCCGGGAACTAGCGGGTTGGTGCGCATCACGCCCTTGTCCCCGTTCAGGGCCATGGCGTCCTTGTAGTTCAGGGAGGAGTGACTGACTGCGACTACGACGTCACCTTCGGTGTTGACCGAGTTGACCGAGTCCTGCTCGGACTCCTGCGAGTGTTGGACGGAGCCGTCATCGTTGCGAGTTACCCAAATAGTCATGTCCGCCATGTTATGCGCCCCACGGCTAACCTGCATTGTTAGAACGGCCACCATCGCCGAGGACTCAGGTTCCTGCCAGTGTCTCCCCTCCCGATTAGCAGGGCGGAAGGCTACGGTAGAGGACATGTCAGCCAATTACCGCCTCGCCGTCGCCGAGCCCACCGCCGCTCGGCCACGTCGTGCTGGACGCGGGCGGTTGGCCTTCAGCTTCGTCGTCATCCTCGCAATGGTGGGGCTGGTGACCCTGGCCAAGCCGTGGATTGAAATCCCCGGCCTCATCAACGGCTCGGCGCACGCGATCCGCAGCCTGGATCTGCAATTCCTGGATGGCTGGGAGACCCCGCCCATCTGGTATGGGCCGTACACCAACACCTTCGGCAATATCCTGCTGTTCGTGCCGGTGGGCGCCGCCTTCTACGCCCTGACCCGCGGCACCGGCCGCGCGGTGCTTCTGGGCCTGGCCACCAGCCTGAGCATCGAGGTCATCCAGTACATCTTCGCGCTCGGCTACAGTGACGTCGACGATCTGCTGTTCAACACCATCGGCGCGGCGCTCGGCGGCATCTGGTTCGCCCGCTGCGACCACGCGGCCCGGACCCGCCTGTTGCGGCGCCTGACGCTGATAGCCGCCGTCGTCGCCGCCCTCATGCTCGCCGCCTTGGGCTACACCCTCCTGCGCGGTTAGGCGCGGACAATCTCCTCGACCGCGGCGGCGGTCTGCTTAGCGAACGGCGAGACCCCCGTGATGGTGGCCGAGGCGGGGCCGGTCCAGCTGCCGTAACCCACCAGGAAAAGGCCGGGTACCTGGGCTTTGCCCTCGGCGACCAGGTGCCGGATGGGCCCCAGGGCCGGGCGGAAGCCCGTGCACCAGATGAGGTGGTCGTGGTCGAGCTCGTCCAGCCGCCCGAAGATGGGCTGGGCGGCCAGGCGCCCGGCATCGCGCGCCGCCTTGACCGGCGGGACCATGACGATATCGCCGAGGGAAGACTCCGAACCCGGATCGGGGCGGCCCTCCTTCTGGGCCAGCAGCCGCGCGCGGCTGCGGTGGAAGAGATCCCGGCCGTCGATGTCATCCGGCATCCAGCGCGGCGGCCGGTGCGTAAACCAGTCCACTCGGGCCGCGGTGCCCAGCAGGTCCGCGGCGATCTGGGCGCCGGAATTGGCCCCGCCCACCACGGCCACGCCCGCGCCGGCGAAGGGGGAAGCACCCGGGTACCACGCCGAATGCCACTGTTTTCCGCGGAAGTGCCCGGGGTAGAAAGGGATAAACGGGCTGGACCACGTGCCGGTCGCGGCCACGACGGTGCGGGCGGTAACCGTCGGGGCATCGCCGCCGCGGAGGGCCAGCACGAAATAATCCTTGCCGCCCACACCGTGGCTGTCCTCGTGGCTGGCGCTGCGGTGGTCGACCCGCGTGACAGTGACCGGGCGGTTGACCGGCAGGTCGTAGCGCTTTTCGTAGGCGCGCAGGTAGTCCACCACGTGGCTGGCCGGCGGGTAGCCGGGGTAGGCGGGCATCGGCATGCCCGGCAGGTTCGAGGCCGTCGCCGGGCTGAACAGGCGCAGCGAGTCCCAGGTGTGCTGCCAGGCCCCGCCCGGGGCGGGCTCGGCGTCGAGGATCCGGAAATCAAGGCCGCGCTTGTGAAGGTAGTAGCCGCAGGCGAGCCCGGATTGTCCGCCGCCGATAACCAGGCAGTCGAGCATTAGATGAGCTTCAACTCCTGCGCCCGGTGGATGGCCGCGGTGCGGGTGTCCACGCCCAGCTTCTGATAGATGTGGATCAGGTGCGTTTTCACCGTCGCCACGGAGATAAACAGCTGGCTGGCCAGCTCCTTGTTGGACACGCCCGTGGCCAGCGCGCGCAGGATCTCAATCTCGCGGGCTGAGAGCGCCTGTTGCCCGCGGCCTAGCCTATCGGCGAGCATCCCGGCTACCTCCGGGGACAGCGTGCGGCGGCCGGCGGCCGTGTCCAGCACCGCCTGGTGGAGCTCCTCTTCCGGCGAGTCCTTCAGCAGGTAGCCGCGGGCGCCGGCCTCCAGGGCGGCGACGATGTCGGCCTCCGTGTCATAGGTGGTCAGGATGAGCACCGGCGGCCCGCCGCGCTCCACCACCCGCTGGGTGGCCGTAATGCCATCCACGCCGGGCATCTGGATATCGCAGACGATGACCTCGACCTGCGGGTCTAGGTCATTGACCGCGGAGCCGTCCGCGCCCTCGGCCACGACCTCGATGTCGTCGAAGCTGTCCAAAATGGCGCGCAGGCCCGCGCGGACCACGGGGTGATCATCAATCAGCATCACTGCCACCATGGTGCTCGTCCTCCTCGTCTACTCGTGCGTCCGCGACCGAGTCGCTATTACTGTGTGCCCGTTTCTGCCGGGCCGGGGCCTGGTTCAGTAACCGGGCCGGGGCGTTGGGTCTGGGGCGCGTGCTGGCTGGTCAGGGGAATGCTGACTGCCAGGGCGGTGCCGGCGGCGCCGGTGGATTCTAGGCTCAGGCTACCTCCTAAATCCTCCACACGGCGGGCCAGGCCGCGCAGCCCGTAGCCGAAGTGCCCGTCCGCACCGTCTCCGTCATCGACGACGTCGACGGTCACCGCGTCCTTAAACAGCCCCAGGGTGACCACCGCGCGGGAGGCGTGGGCGTGCTTGACCACGTTGTTGAGGCCCTCCTGCACGCAGCGCAGGGCGGCGGAGTAGACCGGCTCCGGCAGGGCGGCGGCCTGGCCGTGGGTGTGCAGCTCAAAGGCGGTGGGCTCCCCCAGCGCCTTGCCGCGGCGCCGCATCCGCGCCAGCACCTCGGCGGCGGCCTCCGGGAGAGGGCGGGCGGAATCCGCCGCCGTCAGGTCCCGCACGAAGCGCCGGGCCTCGGCCAGGTTTTCGCGGGCCACGGACTCGATGGTGGACAGGCCCTCCTGGGCGCTGTCCGGGGCCTGCGCGCGGGTGGCGCGGGCTAGCAACACGATGGAGTTCAGCCCCTGGGCCACGGTGTCGTGGATTTCCCGGGACAGGCGCTCGCGCTCCTCCAGCCGGCCGGCCTGGTGCTCGGCGGCGGCGAGTTCCTCGCGGGTGGCGCGCAGCTGCTCGGCCACCTTCCGGTGGTGGTCCGCCTCGCGCGCCAGGGCCCGGTAGGAGTAGTAGATGGCCACGGCGAACAAGGTGCCGATGGCCGGCCCGATGGCCGCGGCCACCGTCCAGTCCGCCGGGTGGAGCCAGGCCGGCACGAAGGCCGCCACCGCCCAGGCGCCCGCCACGGCCATCAGGCCGGGCACGGTGGGAAGCAGGTGCAGGTACAAAAACGCCAGCGGGAATTCCAGCCACAAAAAGTCCGGCGTGTGCACGACCAGCCCGAGCCATAGCAGCGTGACCAGCGCCAACCAGGCGTATCGGGTGGCCCGGCGCAGCGGCACGCCCCGCTTTTCCTGCCAGGTGCCGGCGACGTAGACCACGGCCAAGACTCCCGCCAACAGGACGGCGCGGTAGTCCAGGCGCCCGTCCACGCCGGCGCGCAGCACGCCAAAGCCCAGCAGGAAAGCGAACATGACGTGCAGGCCCACGCGCAGCCCACTCAATACGGAGTCGAAACCAAACTTCACAGCGATCCACGCTAGTCGGGCGGGAGGTTGATTTTCATCAACCAGTCGGTTGACTGGCAAATCAACCGCCGCCCCGATTACTTTCTGAGCTGGGCAAACCATGATGAAAGTATGTTCTTAGCACTTCGAGATATAGCCTATGCCCGCGGCCGGTTCGCGCTGATGACCGCAGTCGTCGGGCTCATTACCCTATTGCTCGTCATGCTGAGCGGACTCACCGGCGGCCTCAGCAAGCAAAACACCTCCGCCCTGGAGGCGCTCGACCCGGCCGGCGTGGTCTTCAGCAGCGACGAGCCCTCGTTCAGCGACTCCCAGGTGGACCGGGACTTCGCCGCCGACTACCCCGGCGCCACCGCCCTGGGAGTAAGCCAGACCCGGATCGCCTCCGGCGAGGAGGCCGGCACCGTTGCGGTGATGGGCCTGCCCGAAGGCAGCCTCGTCCCCGGCACCGAGACCCCGGTGAAATCCGGGCAGCTGCAACTGTCCGAGACGGCTGCCGAGGACGTCGCCGCCTCCGCCGGGGAGATGCTCCAGGTAGGCGGGGAGGACGCCCTGGTCGCCGGGACCGTCCCGGACGAGTTCTACTCCCACTCCCCCGTTGCCTGGACCACCACGGAGACCTGGCGCGAGGTCGCGCACGCCCCGCAGGACGTCGTCGGCACCGTCCTTCTGACCGAGGACGCCGACGCGCCGGGCGCGGTCTCCCTCGCCGACGCCCTCGGCGGGCTGGCCAGCTACCAGTCGGAGCGCGGCTCGCTGCTGACCATGCAGGGCTTCCTCTACGCCATCTCCGCGCTGGTGACCGTCGCTTTCCTTTCCGTGTGGACCATCCAGCGCACCCGCGACCTGTCCATCCTGCGGGCACTCGGCGCCGACGGTTCCTACCTACGCCGCGACGCGCTCGGCCAGGCCGCCGTGGTCCTGGGGTTGGGCACGGTCCTCGGCGCCGTCGTGGGCTGGGGGCTGGGCGAAGCCGCGGCCCAGGCGCTGCCGTTCGAACTGTCCATCAACACCGTGCTGGTGCCCGCCGTGGGCATCTGGCTGCTCGGCCTGGCGGGGGCGGCGCTGGCTACCCGCAAGGTCTCCCGTACCGATCCGATGCTGGCTCTAGGAGGGGCTGCCTAAGATGAATTACCCACTTGATCTACGCAATATTACCGTCACCTACCCCGATGGCCCGACCGTGACCACTGCCCTCGACGCCGCGGATCTGCAGGTTCCGGCCGGCCAGGTCACCGCGCTCGTCGGCGAGTCCGGCTCCGGCAAGTCCACCCTGCTGTCGGTGGGCGCCGGGCTGGTGGTCCCGGACAGCGGGAGCGTGCGCGTCGCCGGCACCGATCTCACCGATGCCCCGGACAAGCTGCGCTCGCGAACCCGCCGCAACCACATCGGCATCATCTTCCAGCAGGCCAACCTCATCGCCTCCCTGACCGTGCGCGAGCAGCTCGAGATTGTCGATCACATCAGCGGGCGCAAGCGCCGCCCGCACCACGCCGACGAGCTCCTCGAGCAGGTCGGCCTGGGCGGGCTGGGCGGTCGCCGCATGCAGCAGCTGTCCGGCGGCCAGCGCCAGCGCGTCAACATCGCCCGCGCCCTGATGGCTGACCCGGAGGTCCTGCTGGCGGATGAGCCGACCAGCGCGCTGGACTCCAATCTCAGCCAACAGATTATGGATTTGTTGGTCCGGCTGACCCGCGAGCGCGATCTCGCCACGGTGGTGGTTACCCACGATCGGAGCTTGGCCGCCGAGTGCGACGCCGTAGTGGAGGTCAATGACGGAAAGGTTAAGGAGACGATAGTAACCTAGGTCGGGTCATGTTAAAACGCCCGCGTAAAGCACGTGTAGTCCCCACCGCGTATCCCCGGATGCCGCAGTGGGGACCTGCGCATATCACCATGCTGGCCGTCACGGTCGCCGCCTGCGGCGTGTTCATCGTGGCCGCGCGGCGCGTGCGCGGCACCAGCAAGGAATCCTTCCTGCGGAAGATGACCGGCTGGGTCATGCTCGTCGCCGGCACCGCCTGGACCATTATCTCCCTGGACCCGAAGCAGTTCGACATCCGGGAGTCGCTGCCGCTGCACCTGTGCGACGTCCTGCGGCCGGTGCTGGCCATAGGTCTCATCACGGAGAACGAGCGGGCGCTCAACCTCACGTATTTCTGGGGGATTATCCTCAACCCGCAGGCAATCATCACCCCGGACGTGATCTATTACTTCGAGCCGAAGTGGCTGCGCTTTGCCACCTACTGGTTCTTCCACATCACTGCGCTGGCCACTCCCCTGGCGCTCACCTTCGGCCTGGGATACCGCCCGACCTGGGCCGGGTACCGCTCGGCCGTGGCCACCACCCCGGTCTGGATGGCCACCGCCATGCTGGTCAACCGCTTTACCGACGGCAACTACGGGTTCTTGAACCACCCGCCGGGCAGCCGCTCCATCATCAACTACCTGGGCCCGTGGCCCTTCTATATCGTCTCCGAGATCCTCGCGGTGGGCGCGGCCTGGGCCGCGATGACCGCGCCGTGGCAGCTGCCCAAGCTGCGCCGCCGCACCCGGCCTATCGGCCCGAAGGGCCTGGTCCGCAAGCTACTGGCGCGCAAGTAGCCGGGCGACAGCCGCGGGAATGGCGGCGGCTATCTGGCCCGCGGTTGCTACCGATACCCCGTACTCCGTCGTCGCCGCGATCTCCGCGGCGTGGACGTGGATGGTCACCGCGTGGACGATGGCCTCCATGCTCATGCCCTCCAGCGCCACTTGCGCGCCGAGGATCCCGCTGAGCACGTCGCCGGAGCCGGCCGTGGCGGCCAGCGAGTGGCCCGCGTTGATGCCGACCGGGGTGGTGCCGGCGCTTTCCGGGCCCACGACGGTGGTGATCCGGCCCTTGTGCAGCACCCAGCAGTCCAATGCCCCGGCGAGAGCCTCCTGCGCCTGCAGGCGCCCGGCGGGCTTTTCGCCCTGCACGCAACCGGCATAGAGGGCGTCGAATTCCGCCGCGTGCGGGGTCAGCAGGACCGCCGGGTGCGCGCGGACCAGGCTTTGCAGGCGCAGGCTTTCGGCCAGCTGGCGCAGGCCGTCGGCGTCGATGACCACCGCGCACTCGGGGCGCTGCAGCACCGCCTCCAGTTCCTCGGCGGCCGCCTCCGCCCTGCCGGGGCCGACCACCCAGCTATCGACGCGGGCGTCCGTCCCGGTGGCCGAGACAATCTCCGGGAAGCGCTGCGTGGCGCCGGGGTTGTTGAGGACCTGGACCATGGATGGCGTCGTGCGCAGGGCGCCGGCCGCGGCGAGCACCCCGGCGCCCGGGTAGCGTTGGCTGCCGGCGCAGATGCCGGTCACCCCGCCGCTGTACTTGTGGGAGTGGATGCCGGGGCGGGGATCCGGGATGGGGCCGGTGGTTTCCGCAGGGCACAGAAATGGCGAGTCCCAAACATAGCTGCTGCCCACGGTGGGTTCGTTCGCTAGATAGGCGTCCGGTGTATGCCGGCCGAGCGCCTGGGCGAAGCCGGGTACTTCGCCGACGACGACCTCGCCGCACTCGGCCGCCACGGCCTGGCCCAGCCGCCCTCCGCCGAAGGTGACGGTGACGTCGGCGCAGACCGCGTTGTCCGCGGCCACTCCCGAGTCGGCGTCTACCCCGGTGGGCATGTCGACGGAGAGGACCTGCGCGCCGGCCAGCAGGCCGTGCACGTCCACGTCTAGGCCGCGGGCCGAGCCCAGCCCGGCGACGGCGTCGATGACCAGATCGAACTGCCCCGGCTGCGGGGCCTTGTCGGCGATGGTGACGCCGGCCTCCCGCGCGGCGGCCAGGGCCCGCGGCTGGGCGGAGCCGGTGACCAGCAGGGCCTCGACCGAGCGTCCGAGCTGCGCTAACAGGGCGCCGGCGTAGAGTCCGTCGCCGCCGTTGCCCCCGGAGCCGGCCAGCACCAGGATGCGCCCGGAGGCCGACATTGCCGCCGCGGTGCGGGCGACGGCCTGGGCGGCGGCGCGCATGACGTGGTCCGGCTCGGGCTCGGCGGCGAGCAGTTCCTGCTCGGCGGCGCGGACAGCGGCAGTGCTATAGGTGGCTAACATGCTTCCAGCCTAGGCCGGCTGGCAGGTCGGGCACCAGAAAAGATTGCGGGATTCCAGCGCGCGCTCGGCAATTGGGGTGCCGCAGACGTAGCAGCCCAGGCCGGCCCGGCGGTAGACGTAGACCTCTCCCCCGTGATCGTCCTTGCGCGGATCGCGGCCCATCGCCTCCGGGGTGTGCTCGTCGCGGACGGTGTCGATCCGGCCGCGCTCCACGCCTACCTGCATGAGGAAGACCAGATCCGCCCAGAGGGCATCGAAAGCCGCACGGTCTAGCTCCTTGCCGGGAAGGAAGGGGTTAATGCCCTGCCGGAAAAGGGCCTCCGCGCGATAGATATTGCCCACCCCGGCGAACAGGTGCTGGTCCATTAGCAGCGAGGCGATGCTGCGCCGGGAACGGTGCACCTTCTCCCAGACCACCTCGGGGTTCGCGTCCGCGCGCAGCGGGTCCTCGCCCACCTTGGTCAGGCGGGCGGCGTAGTCCTCCTCGGTGATCAGCCGGCAGAACTGCGGGCCGCGCAGGTTGGCCGCCAACCCGTCGGTGGCGATCCGCAGCCGGATCTGCCCCCAGACGTCTTCTGCCGGCTCGAAGCGCAGGGAGCCGATGAGGCCCAGGTGGATGTAGACGATGTGCTCCGGCTGTGGCGCGTCGAAGTGCACGAAGAGGTGTTTGCCGAAGGTCTCGGCCCGGTCGATTTCGTGCCCGTCCAGCTGCGCGGCCTCGGCGGCGAAGCGGCCCTGGGGGCTGGTGACCTGCAGCGCGCGGTGCCGGAAATCCCGGTTCAGGCGGTTGGCTAGACGGTGGATGACGTGACCTTCGGGCATAGTTTCCCAGTCTAGCCGGCAGGGCACTCGCGGCCGCCGGCCGCGGCTAGTGACGGAAATCATATTACCTATAACATCGTCGTTTCCTGTACGCCGCCGTGGGCGTCTCCCCTGCGCACAGCGTTAACATCAGGAAACCCCAAGGTAGGACGGAAAATTGCTGACATGACAACCATTAAGCAAATTCATAGCTTCGGTGCTATCTGCGGTAGTCTAACGAGCACTCGACGCCGTCCGAGAGGGTTGACGTCGGGTACGGGCGTGGCGGTTGTTGGGTAAGAGCGGCAACCGTCGGATGCGCCTATTCCTGGAGAGAGGCGAACGGCGCCGCTCACCCATATTCCTTTCCGTGGGTGGCGGCGCCGTTTGACATATCCGGGTCTCCCCTGGCGCCCAGCTCTCCCCCAGCGTTCGGATGTCCCCCCAGCGCAAAGAAGATGACAAATCTTTCGGGCCTCGTTATAGGCTGACTAGGATTTCTATGACTTTTAGCTCGGGGTTGCGTAGACTGTAGCGGCGTACATAAATCGATAAGACGGCAGTAACGCCGCCCATGCTGATGGAGCAAGAAGGGCCATTTATGACGCACGCACTTGGATTCGACCGCGAGAAATACATCCAACTCCAGTCCGAACACATCAGCGCCCGGCGGCGTGACATCGGGGGAAAGCTTTACCTGGAGATGGGCGGTAAGCTTTTTGACGATATGCACGCCTCCCGCGTGCTGCCCGGATTCACCCCGGATAACAAGATCGCCATGCTGGAGCATATCCGGGATGAGGTGGAAATCCTCATCTGCATTAACGCCAAGGACATCGCCCGCCAGAAGGTGCGCGCGGACCTGGGCATCCTCTACGAAGACGACCTGTTGCGCCTGGTCGACGTCTTCCGCGAGCGCGGGTTTTTGGTCAACAACGTGGTGATGACCCAGCTGGAAGACGGCAACGGCCCGGCCGAAGCCTTCATTGACAAGTTGGAGCGCCTAGGCCTGAAGGTCGCCCGCCACCGCCTTATCCCCGGTTACCCGACCGACACGGACCTGATTGTCTCCGAAGACGGCCTGGGGCGCAACGAATTCGCCGAGACCACCCGGGACCTCGTGGTGGTCACCGCGCCGGGGCCCGGCTCCGGCAAGCTAGCCACCGCACTGAGCCAGATTTACCACGAGCACCAGCGCGGCGTGCAGGCCGGCTACGCCAAGTTCGAGACCTTCCCCATCTGGAACCTGCCGCTCGAGCACCCGGTCAACCTGGCCTACGAGGCCGCGACCGTGGACCTGAACGACTCGAATATCATCGACCACTTCCACCTGTCGGCCTACGGGGAATCCACGGTGAATTACAACCGCGACGTGGAGGCCTTCCCGCTGCTCAAGTCGCTGCTGGAGCGCCTGACGGGCCAGACCCCCTACCAGTCCCCCACGGATATGGGTGTCAACATGGCCGGCCTGTGCATTACTGACGACGCCGTCTGCCGCGCCGCCTCCCAGCAGGAGATCATCCGCCGCTACTTCAAGGCCCTGGTCGAGGAAGCCCGCGAGGGCCTGGATTCCACCCAGTCCGACCGTGCCGCGGTCATCATGGCGAAGGCCGGCATCCGCGTCGAGGACCGCCCGGTGGTCGAGCCGGCGCGCCAGCGCGCCCAGGCAACCGGCGACCCGGCCTCCGCGCTGGAGCTGGCCGACGGCACCATCATCACCGGCCGCACCTCCGCGCTGCTGGGCTGCTCGGCGGCCATGCTGCTCAACGCGCTCAAGCACCTGGCCGGCATCGACGACGAGATCCACCTGCTGTCCCCCGAGGCCATCGAGCCGATCCAGACGCTCAAGACCAAGCACCTGGGCTCCCGCAACCCGCGCCTGCACACCGACGAGGTGCTCATCGCCCTGTCGACGTCGGCGGCAAAGGACGAGAACGCCCGCCGCGCCCTCGAGCACATCAGGGAGCTGGCCGGCTGCGACGTCCACACCACCACCATCCTGGGCTCGGTCGACGAAGGTATCTTCCGCAACCTGGGCGTCCTGGTGACCTCGGACCCGGTTTTCGCCCGCAAGAAAGGCCTGTACCACAAGCGCTAAGCCGCAGGTCAACAATTCGGATTTTGCCGGTGCCCCGCCTAAAATTCAAAGGCGTGAGCATCGGCAAAATTCTCCTGTACTACTGCTTTACCCCGCTCAAGGACCCGCAGGCCATCATGCTATGGCAGCGGGACTTGTGCGAATCCCTGGGGCTTAAAGGCCGCATCCTGGTCTCCGAGCACGGGATCAACGGCACCGTGGGCGGGGACATGAACGCCTGCAAGCGCTACGTGCGTAAGACCCGCGACTACCCCGGCTTCAAAAAGATGGCCTTCAAGTGGTCGGAGGGCTCCGCAGACGACTTCCCGCGGCTGTCGGTGAAGGTGCGCGACGAGATCGTGGCCTTCGGCGCGCCGGAGGAACTGCAGGTCGACGAGGACGGCGTCGTGGGCGGCGGGGTCCACCTGCGCCCGGAGCAGGTCAACGAGCTGGTCGCCGAGCGCGGCGACGACGTCGTCTTTTTCGACGGTCGTAACGCCATGGAGGCCGAGATCGGCAAGTTCAAGGGCGCGGTGGTACCGGACGTGGACACCACGCACGACTTCATTAAGGAGCTGGAGTCCGGCAAATACGACTGGATGAAGGACCGGCCCGTCGTGTCCTATTGCACCGGCGGCATTCGTTGCGAGGTCCTCTCCGCCCTGATGAAAAACCGCGGTTTCAACGAGGTCTACCAGATCGATGGCGGGATCGTGCGCTACGGGGAGAAATACGGCAACGACGGCCTGTGGGAAGGCTCGATGTACGTCTTCGACAAGCGCATGCACCACGAATTCGGCATCGGCACCGAGGATCCCGGCTTTATCCAGCTGGGCCACTGCGTGCACTGCGGGGCCGGGACGAATACCTTCCACAACTGCATCAACGAGGACACCTGCCGGCGCCAGGTCCTCATCTGCGATGACTGCGCCCAGCACACCGAGACTCAGCACTGCGGCCGGCCCGACTGCGCGGCGGTGGCCGCCCGTGCCGCGGAGAACGCGGACAACTAGCCCGGCTGGGCCAGCGGGTACCCGCGCCCCCGGCGGTGAGATTTTCTTAGTTTAGGGCGCCGGCGGGTGGGGACGGGGGAGACATCCGGCAGGCTGGCGGTGCCCGGATCTACCCCCACGGTGTGGTCCTCGGGGGTACAAATCGCCGCCCCTGGTGGATAAGCACGGGGGAGTTATCCACAGGTATCTGTAGAATTCGCTCTCACCTTTGCTTTCGCCGCCGAAGTATCCACCGGGCTCTGTGGATAACGTCCCGGTTTTCTGACCTGCGGTTTTAATAAGTGCAGGTCAGGGATGTTTTAAAGGTGTGAATACTTTAAGGAAAACCGTGAATAACTTCCCTACCTGCGGCGACGGCGAGTCACATTTTCGCGGTATATTTTTCGTAACAGTCACCGCCCGGCGGGAGTTATCCACAGGAAAGGGCGGGTTATCCACAGTTGTCCACAGTCCGGCTTGTGATTGCGGAAGTCGCGGGCCCGGAAGCTGTGGGGCGCCGGGGGAGCCGGGGGTTAAGGTTTGCGGGAGTGGGCATGCAAAAAGGCCCTGGGAGCGGAATCCCACCTCACATAGGATTGCCGGCCCCAGGGCCTTAAAGCTGCTGTTGTCTTTGGGTCTATGGTTTGACCGTCGAGCGCCTAATTAGGCAGCTACGACCGAGAAGTTCACCTTGCCGAGAACGTCAGCGTGCAGCTGGAGCTCGACCTGGTAGTTGCCGGTCTTCTTGACCAGGCCCTTGGGCATCTTGACGATGCGCTTGTCCAGGTTCGGGCCGCCAGCCTTCTTCACGGCGTTGACGATGTCCTCAGCGTTCACGGAGCCGAAGAGCTTGCCCTTCTCGGAGGTCTTAACCTCAACCGTGACGTCGTTGAGCTGTTCAAGCTGATCGCGGATCTCACGAGCGTGGTCCAGGTCGCGGATTGCGCGAGCTTCCTGGGCGCGCTTGATGCCCTCGATCTGCTTTTCTGCGCCGCGGGTGGCAACGATGGCCAGGCCGCGCGGCAGCAGGTAGTTACGTCCGTAGCCGTTCTTAACCTCAACAATTTCGCCGGGGGCGCCGAGGTTCTCAACGGCAGCGGTGAGGATCAGCTTCATGATCCCTGCCTTTCAATTGAGTCGTTTATTCGATGATTACTGCGCACTTAGTTAGAACGGGGGTTCATCATCAGCGCCGGAGAATCCTCCGGCCTGCGGTGCAGAATTCCACGGATCGTTGTCCTGCGTGGACTGCTGGTTGCCGCCAAAGCCACCCTGGCTGAAACCGCCCTGGTTGCCCTGGTTGCCGCCGAAGCCGCCCTGGTTTCCGCCCTGATTGGAGCCGAAGTTGTTGGAACCCGAGTTGTTTCCGCCCTGGTTGTTGCCAAAGTTGCCGCTGCCGCCCTCACGCGGGTTGCGGTGAACCTGGGCCTTGGCGTACTTCAACGAGGGGCCAACCTCATCAACGTCAATCTCGAAGACGGTGCGGTTGTCGCCGTCACGGGTCTGGAAACTGCGGGCCTTCAGGCGGCCGTTGACAATAACGCGCATGCCCTTGGTCAGGGTCTCTGCGACGTTTTCAGCCATGTTGCGCCAGGCGTTGCAGGTCAAGAACATAGCTTCGCCGTCTTCCCACTGCTGTTGCTGCGCATTGAAGTAACGCGGGGTAGAGGCCACCCGGAAATTAGCTACGGGTGCGCCAGACGGGGTGAAACGCAATTCCGGATCGGCGACGATATTGCCTACTACGGTGATTGGGGTGTCTCCCTGTGCCATGTTCTTAAACTCCTTTTCGTGGAAACTGTAGTTTTTACAAACCCCAGTATCCGCTATTTAGCGTCGGTGCGCAGAACCTTGGTACGCAGAATGGCGTCGTTCAGGTTCAAACGGCGATCGAGCTCGAGTACCGAGTGGGACTCGCACTCCAGGTTGACGACGGCGTAGATGCCCTCTTCCTTCTTGTTGATGGGGTAGGCCAAGCGACGCTTGGTCCAGACATCGACGTTTTCAACCTTGCCGCCGTCCTTGCGGACGGAGTCGAGGAACTTGTCTAGGGACGGGGTTACGGTGCGCTCATCCTGGCTAGGATCCAGAATGATCATTACTTCGTAGTGACGCACGGACCTCATCACCTCCTATGGTCTAGTAAATGGTTTTCGGCCACATCACCTTTGCGGATGTGGCAGGAGGGTACGTTGCGTCAAGCAACCCCACCACAGTACCGCATTCGGGGCCCAAAACTGAAATCTAGCCGCCCTGGGTAGCGGCGAAAAAGACCGCGCTGCCGGCGGGCACGAGCGTGAGGAAAACCAGCGCCAAGAGGCCCAGGACGATGGGCGCGGTGCGCTGGCCCTTCTGCTGGTAGAGGTAGTAGGCCGTGCCCACACAGGCGAAGCCAATGACGATAGAGATAATGCCAATAATGGTGATGAGCATGATTAGTGCACCGGTTGCAGGGGATCGGAATACGGACGGTCGGGGTGGCTGCGGCGGACGGCATCGTCGGCGCTGCCGCGCATCTGCCGCACCACCAGCACGACCATGGAGATGATGAGGCCGTCGCGCACCAGGATGGCGGCGTCCAGCAGCTCGTGGGGGATGCCGCCGTTCTCGGCGCCCAGCATGTGCCACATCAGAAGCGGCCAGACGGCGAACTCGGCCCAGGCCCACGCGGTAATCAGCCGCCAGCGCGGCACGGCCAGCACCGCCGGGATGAGCAGCCACAGCGAGTACTGCGGCGACCACACCTTGTTGACCAACAAGAACGCGGCCACGATGAGGAAGATGAGCTCGGCCACCCGCGGGGTGTGGGAAGCCTTCAGACCCACGACCAGGATGGCCAGGCACAGGGCGGCGAAGAGCCCGAAGGAGACTACATTGAGCACGCCGGGGGAGAGGTTGAAGGCGGTGTTGCGGGCCAGCAGCGCGTAGACGGTGGTCCACTCCCAGGACCGCTCCGAGTTGAGGCGGAAGAATTCGCCCCACGCCGCCGGGTAAGCCAGCGCCACCGGCAGGTTGACCGCCAGCCAGGTCACGGCCGCAGTCCCCAGCATCACGCTGAACGGCCGCCAGGACTTCGTGCGGATGGCCAGCACCAGGTAGGCGCCCAGGATGTAGAGCGGCCAGAGCTTAACCGCGGTGCCTATTCCTATCCAGAACCCAGCCCAGCCCGGCCGGGAGCGCTGGAAGGCGAAAACGGCGGCGACCATGCAGAAGATGGAGGGGATGTCCCAGTTCGTGAAGGCGTGGACGATAACTAGCGGGCTGGCCGCGATGAGCAGCGTGTCCCAAAAGCGGTTGCCCACCAGCCGCATCACCAGCGTGATGGCCGCGACCCAGAGGACGGACATGGTGAGGGCGGTCAGCGCGAAATACCAGCCGGCGGCCGGGATACCCGCCCAGACCACCAGCGGGTGGGTCGCGCGCGCCACGGCCGCGATAGCGCCTTGGAACAGCCCGGCCAGCACCGGGTATTCCATGTAGCGGGTAACGCCGTCCTCGACCCAGGAGAAGGCGTAAGGGAAGCCGCCCTGGTCGAGGCCGCGCCCGGCAAAAAGCGGCACGATGTCGTTGTAGCAGGCGGAGGTGTAGTGCCGGTTGCCGGACCAGTTGAGCTGGACCGCGCCGTCGCCGTCTCGGACGCCGCCCGCGCAGTTGGCCTTGGCCAGAAACCCGAGGGCGAGGAAGACCCACGCGACCGCGATGACGGCGCGGGTCGGGGTCATCCAGTGCGGGCGCGGGCGGGCAAAGCGCCCGGCCGGCCCGCCCAGGAAGTCGACGATGCCGCGCGCCGTGGGCTCCGCGCTCAGCGGCACCCAGGGGCGCCGGCGGTCGCGGCAAACGGGGGTCGCGGGGGCGGGGCCTGCCTGCGGGGCCGGGGCGGTGTCGTCCATGTGTTTTAGTACTCCTCCGCCTCGGCGCCTAGCCCAGGATGTCGGCTAGGCCGCCCTGGGGGTCTTCGAGGAAGTCCTCCAGCGAGGGGTTGCCGTCGCCGCCGCCGTTACCGCCGCCATTGCCGCCGCCGTTTCCACCGGACGGGGCGTTTCCGCCGCCCCCGCCGGGGTTCTCATTCGGGTTGCGGCTCGGCTCGGCCGGGGCCGGCTGCGAGGGCTGTTCTTCCGCGCCCTCGGCCGGGGCTTCTTCGACGCCCTCCGAGTCGGTCGGGGCGTAGGTGTCCTCCGTCGGGGCGTAGTAGGTCGCGCCGCCGCCGGCGCCGCCGGTGCCGTAGCGCACGGGCGCGGCCTGCGGGAAGGTCTCGTAGTCGGCCTCGGCCAGCGAGGTGTCCAGGATTGACTTCCAGATCTGGGTCGGGGCGCCGGCGCCGTACATGTTGCCGCCGTAGGCGTTGAAGATGGCGTCGGTGTTCTCCGCGGTACCGACCCACACGGCGGTGGCCAGCTGCGGGGTAGCACCCACCATCCAGGTGTCCTTGTTGTAGCCGGTGTCGCCCAGCTGGGCGGTACCGGTCTTGGAGGCGGACTCACGCCCGCCCGCCAGGGCGCCGTTCGACCAAGCGGCCACCGGGCGCATGGCGTCGATGACGTTGTTGGCTACCTGCTGGCCGACGCGGCGCTCGCCCTTGTCCGTCGGGTGCTCGTAGAGAACCTCGCCGCTGATGGTCTCGACCTTCTGGACGAAGTGCGGGTTGTGCCACACGCCCTGGTTGGCCAGGGTGGCCATGGCGACGGCCATGTCCACCGGGCGGGACTGGTACTGGCCCAGAACGATGCCCTCGTAGGGCTGCTTGCCGTTCTCGGTCAGGGTCTTCTCAATCCCCGGCAGGGAGCGGGCCACGCCCAGGGCGTGGGCCATGTCCGCGGTGTCCTGCGTGGTGTTCTTCAGGTCCTCCTGCAGGCGGATGAAGGAGGTGTTGTAGGACTTCTTGGTCGCCTCGCGCAGGGAGCACACGCCGCAGCCGCTGCCGTTGACGTTGTTGACAACCTCCGAGCCGGGCAGCTGGTACGGGGCCGAGGAGTAGTTGGTATCCAGCGAGATGCCCTGCTGGAGGCCGGCCGCCAGGGCCATGATCTTGAACGTCGAACCGGTCTGCAGCGGGGCGTTGGCGTAGTCCCAGCCGTGCTCCTCGTGGCCGCCGAAGTAGCCGCGGATAGCGCCGGTGGACGGCTCGATGGTCACCGCCGCCGCGCGGGCGTCGTCCTGCAGCGGGGCCAGGTTGGTGTCCACGGCGTCGATGCCGGCGTTCTGGACGTTCATGTCGATGGTCGTGGTGATCCGCAGGCCCCGGGTGTTGACGTCCTCTTCGGTGATGCCGACCTCGCCCAGCTCCCGGATGACCTGGTTCTTGATGTGGCCGTTGGCGCCGGGGGCCTCCGTGTAGGCGGAGTACTCGCCCTGCTCGCGGGTCTGCGGCATCTGCATGCCGGCGCGCTCCGCGGCGTCGAGCTCGCCCATGTCGACCAGGCCGTCCATGACGTAGTTCCAGCGGGCCTCTGCCGCGTTCTCATCCACCGCCGGGTCCAGGGCGCTGGGCGCCTGGATGACGCCGGCCAGCAGGGCGGACTCCTCGACCGTCAGGTCCTCGACGTTCTTGTCGAAGTAGGCGTTGGAGGCGGCCTGGATGCCGTAGGCGTTGCGGCCGAAGTAGACGGTGTTGAGGTAGGCGTTGAGGATGTCTTCCTTGGACCACTCGTTGGTCATCTTGATCGAGTAGATGAGCTCGCGGGCCTTGCGCACGTAGGAACGCTCGTCGCCGACCAGGGTGTTCTTCACGTACTGCTGCGTGATGGTGGAACCGCCGCCCGCGGAGGAGTTGCCGGTGATTTCACCGAGCACGGCGCGGGCGAAACCGCTCAGGGAGAAACCGGAGTTGGTCCAGAATTCGCGGTCCTCGGCTGCCAGGGCAGCGTTTTCCGTGTGGTCCGGGATCTCGTCGAGCTTGACCTGGCTGCGGTTGCCCTCCGGGGGCACGATGCGCGCCAGCTGCGTCGACGAGTCGTTGGCGTAGATATAGGAGATCTGGTTGTTAGTCAGCTCCTCCGGCTCCGGGACGTCGTACTGCGCGTAGGCGTACGCGAAAATCGCCAGGGGTAGGAAGACGATTACGCCGACGACCGCGAGGACGATCCACGGCCAACGGCGCTTGTTTTTCGCCTGGCCAGCGGAGGCTGGTTTAGCCGCGCCCTGGTCATCGGGGGTGCGGGATCCACTTTTGTCAGTCACTGCGACCTTAGCCCTTACTTAACTTGTAAACCTAGACTTCAATATTCGCAGCTTACCGGCTAGTGGGGCCCGCAGAAAACTAACACGCACAACTCACAGCTTCGGTCAAGCTGTGCGGTGCCGGGCTTCCGCCGTTTCCAGCAGGTAATTCCACCGGCACGCCGGGCATACCTCCACGGTATGCACGGTGAATTCCAAGCCTTCGGCCGCGAACTCGGCAATCTCGCTCAGCCGCCGCGCGCTGCCGGCCCGGCGCCCCAAACTATCCCCGTAGACCCACCGGGTCAGCCGCATACTCTCCGCCCCGCAGACCGGGCAGGCCTTGGGCAGGTCGACCCCGTGGTGCTGGGCGGCGGCGCGCAGGAGGAAATCGGCGTCGCAGACCTCCTCGCGCAGGATCCGCCCCGCCCGCAGATCGCGGATGCACTGGGCGCGCTCCCACTGGTGGGAGACCGCCTGGGTGAACACGAGTCCGGCCATCAACTGTCCCTTCCTGTCTCAAAGCCCCGGCGCCGGGAAGCGGAAATCTATCGTCCCGGCGGCCGGTGGCGCCCCAATCTAGTGGGTTTTGCGCCATCTTGATCGATCCACTTGCTGTCTGGCCCACAACCGCGCTGGGCCGCGGCCTAGGCTCAGCCATGTGAACGGGCGGCACCCTGCCGCCTTTGAACTTCAGTCACATTTTTTAAGCCGAACCAAGGAGTTAGATCCGACCGTGAATGGAAAAGTCAAAGTCGCCATCGTGGGCGTCGGCAACTGCGCCACCTCCCTCATTCAAGGCGTGGAGTACTACCGTAACGCCGCCGAGGACGAGAAAATTCCCGGCCTCATGCACGCGCGGCTAGGCGACTACCACGTCGGCGACATCGAATTCGTCGCCGCCTTCGACGTGGATGCCGCCAAGGTGGGCGCGGATCTGGCCGCCGCCACCCGCGCCTCCCGCAACTGCACCATCACCATCGCCGAGGTCCCGGACCTGGGGGTTACCGTCCAGCGCGGCCCCACCCTGGACGGGCTGGGCACTCACTACCTGGACAGCATCGAGGAATCCGCCGCCCCGGCCGTCGACGTCGCCCGGGCCCTGCGCGAGGCCGGGGCGGAAGTGCTGGTCAGCTACCTGCCCGTGGGCTCGGAGGAGGCCGACAAGTTCTACGCCCAGGCGGCTATCGATGCCGGCTGTGCCTTCGTCAACGCCCTGCCCGTGTTCATCGCCTCCGACCCGGAGTGGGCTAAGAAGTTCGCCGACGCGGGCGTGCCCATCGTCGGCGACGACATCAAGTCGCAGGTGGGCGCCACCATCACCCACCGCGTCATGGCCAAGCTCTTCGAGGACCGCGGCGTGCGCCTGGATCGCACTATGCAGCTCAACGTCGGCGGCAACATGGACTTCAAGAACATGCTGGACCGCAACCGCCTGGAGTCCAAGAAGATCTCCAAGACGCAGGCGGTGACCTCCAACCTGCAGTCCGGCCCGCTGGCCGGCAAGAAGGAGGACCGGAACGTCCACATCGGCCCGTCGGACTACGTGGAGTGGCTGGACGACCGCAAGTGGGCCTACGTCCGGCTGGAGGGCTCCGCCTTCGGCGAAGTCCCGCTCAACCTGGAATACAAGCTGGAGGTCTGGGACTCGCCGAATTCCGCCGGCATCATCATCGACGCGGTGCGCGCGGCCAAGATCGCCCTCGACCGCGGCCTGGGTGGGCCGATCCTGCCGGCTAGCTCCTACCTGATGAAGTCCCCGCCGCAGCAGCTGCCGGACGACATCGCGCGTGCTCAGCTGGAGGACTTCATCCGCGGCGGGCAGTCCTAGCCAGGGGAGCGGGGGAGCGGGGAAGGCGTTAACGTTTGCTGCCCAAAAACGCTAAACTTAGGTTTCATGAATGAATCTAGCCCCGCTGAAAAGCCCCAAGTATCCCCGTCCAGCGCGGAGGAGGCTTTCGCTGTCGCTGCGAAGATTCAACCGGCTCTGAACAAGCTGATGGTGATTTTCCAGCGCACGACCGAGGGATCGAGCCTGACCACGTCGCAGGTCTCCATCATGAACCAGCTCAAGGAGCGGGGCCCGTCCCGGGTTAGCCAGATCGCGCAGGCGGAGCTCATCCGCATGCCCACCGCCTCGAACGCGCTGTACCAGCTGGAGCGGCGCGGGCTGGTCAAGCGCATGCGCGACGAAAATGACCGGCGCGGCGTCCTGGTCGCGCTGACCCCGGAAGGCGACCAGGAACTCGAGGAAGTCTCGAGCCAGCGTGCGCACGCCCTGGCGGAGATCCTGCGTTGGCTGGACAAGGACGGCCTGCGGACGGCCGAGGAAGTCGGAGACCTGATTAACCAGCTGGCGGAAATCTACCGGCCCAACCGGGATTAGGTAATAGGGGAGGGACATTTATAAAATGGTCAGACAGCAATCCCCCCATGATGAATTAGGTTCATGCCCACAGACAACCTCCCTGACGATCACGCCGAAGTAGCAGAATTGCCGCAGACCATGCGCATTTTGGTCTCGTGGACGCCCAGCTACTCCGGCACCGAGGCGATCGATTTTGCCGCGTGGTTGTCGCGGACCATGCCGGTCAAGGTGCGGGTCTTGTCTACTCTTTTGCAGCCCTGGGCGGCCACGCCCTTGTTCAAGCTGGGCAAGAAATACAAGAAATACTTCCGCAAGGAAGCCGAGGCCTGCCGCGCCGAGGTGGAAAAGGCCCTGGCGGCCGCGGGGCTGGATGAATCCTGCTGGGACGACGAGGTCTCGTGGCTGTCCAACGGCTCGTCCAAGCCACAGCTCATCACGGAGGCGGCGAACGATTTCGCGGCGGACATGATTTTGCTCGGCCCCAACCAGGCTGCGCCGAAGGGCCGCTTCATGGCCGGCTCCACCGCGGATACCCTGCTGCACTATTCGCCCGTGCCGGTCGGGCTGGCGCCGAAGCAGGTCAAGCTCTCCAAGCACGGGGTGACCCGAGTGAACTTCGCCTTCACCGAAGAGGACGGGCAGAAGGACGATCCGGCGCTGGGGCGCGCGGCGGAGATGGCCGACAAGTGGGGAGTGCCGCTGCGCATCCTGGCCTTTTCCCCGTCCGGCATCATCCACGCCCCCTTCGACAATCACCGCGATGTCGCCGACGAGCTGACCAACCAGTGGCGCGAACAATCGCTGGCGTTGCTGGACGTCGCCCGCGACTGGGTCATCGAGCGCTACCCGGAGCTGGACGTGCGCACCGACATCGGCATCGGCAGCGGCTGGCGCGGTGCGGTTGACGCCCTGAAGTGGAAGAAGGGCGATTTCATGGTGATGGGGTCTAACCCGATGGGGCCGATCGCCCGGGTATTTATCGGCTCCACCGCCACGGAACTCCTGCCGCACATGCGCGTGCCGGTCCTGGTCTATCCGGCGGGTCACTAAGCGGCTAGCGGCTGGGCTAAACTAGGGCCCACTATGTCCTATCATTCGCGGTCCCATAATTCCCGCGGCTTCGAGCACCCGGAAAACGATCTGTCGACGGACGCCGATTTCAGCAACGTGCCCCGGCCGGAGCCGCACAACTTCGACGAGCTCGCGGACGAGCCGGACCCGGCCGTCATCGCGCAGAAGAACGAGCAGTCCAGCCGCCAGGCCCTGTGGTACGTCGGCGCGGTGCTGGTGGCCTCGTTCGCGGTGGCCTTCGTCCTGGGCATCATCATGCGGCTCATGGGCGGACCCCTGTGTGAGGCGGGGGAGGCCACCTGGCTGTGCAGCCCCGGCCAGCAGATTTTCTGGGGCTTCGCCGTGCTCGTGGTGCCGGTCTTCGGCATGCTGGGCGGCGGGGCCATCCTGGTGCGCAAGTACCGCGGCTATATCCGCTGGCGGCCGTGGATGGGGGTCATGTGGGTGCTCATCCCCAACTGCATGATCTGGATCTTTACCGGCCTCCAGTACGTCATCGTGGCGACCATGTAGGCGGCGGGCCGAGAATGCCCCACTAGGGATACCGGGGAGAAGACTGAGAAAAGAGCAGGCAGGGGCCCGGAGGGGCCAGTGCCTGAGCCAGTGTCTGCGGTGGCGGTTAAACTGAGTTGACCGCGGCGACAGAGATGACCGAGACGACTGAAATTACCGAAGATACTGCGCACACTATTTTGTGAAGGGGAGCGAGACGACCATGGCGGCTGAGGCGAACGCGAGTTTCGACAGCTTTGACGACGGGTATATCCCGCCGGAACCGCCGGACGAGGGCGGCTACCGCAGCTATTCCCGTCCGGCCAAGCGCGGCGGCCGGGAGGAATTCAACCAGCTGGCGGAGTACCGGCACCCGCCGGCCAACAAGGACGCCGAGCAGGGCGTTTTAGGCTCCATGCTGTTAAACCCCAGCACGCTGATCGAGGTCATCGAGGAGCTGGACCCGGAGGATTTCTACTACCCGGCGCACAGCATCATCTACCACGCCATGCTGGACCTGTACTCGGAGAACAAGCGGATCGACCCGGTCATCCTGGCCTCCCGGCTGGACCGCTCGCACGATCTGGAGCGCGTCGGCGGCGCGCCGTACCTGCACACGCTGCTGTCCAGCGTGCCGACCGCCGCTAACGCACGCTACTACGCCGAGATTGTGGCGGAAAAGGCGGTGCTGCGCCGCCTGGTGGACGCCGGCACCCGCGTGGTGGAGCTCGGCTTCGAGGGCACCGAGGACCAGGAGCTGGAGGGGCTGCTGGACAGCGCCCAGCAGCAGGTCTTCGCGGTCGCGCAGAAGAAGACCGCGGAGGACTACCACGTCCTGGGCGATCTGATTACGCCCACCATTGATGAGCTCACGGAGCTGCAAAACGGCGGCCAGGAAACCGGCGTGCCGACCGGCTTCTACGACCTGGACAAGCTCACCCACGGCCTGCGCGCCGGGCAGATGATCATCATCGCGGCCCGCCCGGGCGTCGGTAAGTCGACGCTGGCCATGGACTTCATGCGCTCGGCCTCCCTGGCCCACGGCCGCACGTCCGTCATCTTCTCTCTGGAGATGTCCGCGTCCGAAATCGTCATGCGCTTGCTCTCCGCCGAGTCCGAGGTCAAGCTGTCGGACATGCGCGGCGGCAACGTCAGCGGCGATGACTGGACCAAGATCAATGACACCCTGAACCGCATCCAGGACGCGCCGCTGTTTATCGATGACTCGCCGAACCTGACGATGATGGAAATCCGCACCAAGGCCCGCCGCCTCAAGCAGCAGCACGGCCTGGATCTTATCGTGCTGGACTACCTGCAGCTGATGTCCTCGGGCAAGAAGGTCGAGTCCCGCCAGCAAGAGGTCAGTGAGTTCTCCCGCTCCCTGAAGCTTCTGGCCAAGGAGCTGGAAGTGCCCGTCATCGCCATCTCCCAGCTGAACCGTGGCCCGGAGGCCCGTACCGACAAGCGCCCGCAGCTGGCCGACCTGCGTGAGTCCGGCTCCCTTGAGCAGGACGCGGATATGGTCATGCTGCTCTACCGCCCGGACTCCCAGGACCGCGATAACGAGCGCGCCGGCGAGGCCGACATCATCCTGGCCAAGCACCGTGGCGGCCCCATCGGCGACGTCGGCGTCGCCCACCAGCTGCACTACTCCCGGTTCGTCAACATGGGGCACGGATAGGCACCGGCCAGGTCGACCACCTTGTCCGCGTCGCCCAGGCGCGGCCCCAGTGCCACGAGCACGACGAAAACCGCGGTCAGGGCGAAGGAGAGCCCCCGCCAGACGGGGTAGGCCCTACGGCCGCAGGCGCGCGCGATCAGCGCGCCTATGAGCGCCCCCAGGGTGTTAAACAACAAGTCATCGATGTCGGTGCGCCCCAGCGCGCCCAGGTACTGGACCACCTCGACGGCCAGGCTCACCGCGAAGCCCCACGCGGTCACCTTGCGCACGCTGGGTACCAGGATGAAGGCCAGTACCCCGAAGGGGACGAAGAAGGCCGTGTTGCCGGCGTACTCAAAAAGCGGGGCAAACCAGGTGGATCCGGCGAATTCGTCGAAGGGGACCAGGTGCAGCTCCCGCACCCGCTGGCGCGCCGGGTCCCAGAGATAGCCGATCTGGTAGAAGGGCTTCAGGGTAGTGATGGCCACCATCACGGCGACGTAGCACAGGAGCGGTAACCAGTTACGCATGACAGCCAGTAAAGCACATCTTCCCGGTTAGTCCGGGCGGCGTGGACGGTGGCGGCGGCTAGTTGGTCAGTTCCTTGTTCGCCTGTTCCGGCAGGGCCCAGGCCGCCGCGGCGGCGATGGCGAAGGAGACGGCGAAAAGGACAAAGAGCCAGGGCGCCCCGGCGGCGGCCACGATGGGCGGCACGATAAGCGGGGCGGCGATGGAGGCCAGCCGGCCGAATCCGGCGGCCGCCCCCGTGCCGCGGCCGCGCAGGCGGGTGGGGTAGAGCTCCGGGCCGATGGCGTAGAGAGCGCCCCAGGCGCCCAGGTTGAAAAACGACAGCAGGCAGCCGGCGAGGATGATGAGCACCTCGGTGCTGGCCCAGCCGTAGAGCCCGGCGGCAAGCGCGGAGCCCACCAGGAAGACGGTGAGGGTGGCCCGCCGCCCCCAGACCTCAATGAGCCAGGCGGCCGCGGCGTAACCGGGCAGTTGCGCCAGGGTGATAATCAGCGTGAAGCTGAAGGACTTCACCAGGCCGAAACCGTCGGCCACCAGCAGGGAGGGGATCCAGATGAACGCGCCATAGTAGGACAGGTTGACGCAGAACCACACGGTCCAGAAGGCCGCGGTGCGCCGGCGCAGGCGCGGCGAGAACAGGGACTCCTTCTCATCTGCCGGGGCCGTTTCCACCGCGGCGGGCGGCGCGGTTTCTACGGTGGCGCCGGATTTCTCGGCGGAGTCTTCGAAGGAGCGGACGATCTCCTCGGCCTCCGAGTGGCGGCCGCGCGCCTCCAAAAACCGCACGGATTCCGGAAGCCCTAGGCGCACGTAGGCGGCGTAGGCGGCGGGGACCATGCCGATGAGGAGGGCCCAGCGCCAGCCGGAGTCGGAGGCGCCGACGACGAAGGTGCCGATGAAGGCGGCGGCGATCCAGCCCAGCGCCCAGAAGGCCTCGAGGATCACCACTAACCGGCCGCGGATGCGCCGTGGCGAGAACTCCGAGACGAGCGTGGAGGCCACGGGCAGCTCGGCGCCCAGCCCCAGTCCGACGATGAAGCGCAGGACGATGAGCACCGCCAGCCCCGTCGCCATGGCGGAGGCGCCGGTGGCCAGGCCGTAGACGAGCAGGGTGGCGGCGAAGACCTGGCGGCGGCCCAGCTTGTCGGCGAGCAGCCCGCCGACGGAGGCGCCGATGGCCATGCCGATAAAGCCGGCCGAGGCCAGCCAGGAGGTCTGGGTGCTGCTCAGGTCCCAGTGCAGGGCGAGCGCGGCCATGATGAAGGAAATCAATCCGACGTCCATCGCGTCGAGCGCCCAGCCGAGCCCGGAGCCAAAGATGAGCCGCCGGTGTTTAGGGGTCACCGGCAGGCGGTCTAGGCGTTGGTTGCGGGTCAGGGAAATAGGAGTGATAGGGGTCATGGAAACCTAACTGTAGGACCTGCCCCGGCCCGAGGCCAGAGTTTTATGCTTCTGCCCAGGACTTTTCTTTCCGACTACCCCCGGATAGTGCTGCTAAAGCCGCGCAGGCGGAGGGAATTGCTGACCACGAAGACGGAGCTTAGTGCCATCGCCAGCCCGGCGAAGAGCGGGTTGAGCAGGCCGAAGGCGGCCACAGGGATGAGCACTACGTTGTAGGCAAAGGCCCAAAACAGGTTCCCCTGGATGGTGCGCAGCGTCCGGCGCGACAGGCGGATCGCATCCACCGCGGCGCGCAGGTCGCTGTTCATCAGGGTGATGTCGGAGGCCTCGATGGCCACGTCCGTTCCCGCGCCCATGGCGAGTCCCAGGTCGGCTTGCGCCAGGGCAGCGGCGTCGTTGATGCCGTCGCCGACCATCGCCACGTTGTGCCCGTCTTCTTGCAGCCGGCGGATGACCGCCACTTTGTCTTCCGGCATAACCCCCGCGGTCACGTCCGCGCTATCGATGCCGACCTGCGCGGCCACGGCCTTCGCCGCGCCCTCGTTGTCACCGGTGAGCAGGTGCGGGCGCAGGCCCAGCCGGCGCAGCTGCGCGATGGCCGCGGCGGAGGAGTCCTTGACAGTGTCGCGCACGTCGATGACCCCGATCGCCTCCTCGTCGCGGGTCACGACCACGGCGGTGCCGCCGGCTTCCTCCGCCCGGGCGAAGGCGGTGGCCAGTCCTTGGGCATCGGAAAGCTGCGCGGCCGGGCGGCCGACGCGGATGGTGTGGCCGTCGACCTGGGCCTGCGCGCCTTGCCCGGCCACGGTGGTGAAGTCGGTGGCAGTCGGGACCGCCGAGTCGCCTTCGGCGGCGGCGCAGATCGCGCGGGCGATGGGGTGCTCGGATCCGGCCTCCACGGCGGCGGCCAAGCCGAGGACCTCAGCCTGGCTGGCGGCGCCGTCGGCGCTGAAGACCTGGGCCACCCGCATGGCGCCCTCGGTGACGGTGCCGGTCTTGTCCAGCACGATGGTGTCGACCTGCTTGGTCGACTCCAGGATCTCCGGGCCCTTAATGAGCAGGCCCAGCTGGGCGCCGCGCCCGGTGCCCACCAGCATGGCGGTGGGGGTGGCCAGGCCCATGGCGCAGGGGCAGGCGATGATGAGCACGGAGACCCCGGCGACGAAGGCCGCCGCCACGCCGCCGAAGAAGAGGTGGACCACGAGGGTCAGCGCGGAGACGGCCAGCACCACGGGGACGAAAACCTGCGCGATGCGGTCGACCAGCCGCTGCACCGGGGCCTTGGAGGCCTGCGCGGCGGTGACCAGCTCGGCTATCTGCTGCAGGGTCGTATCCTTGCCGACGCGCGTGGCTTTGACCTCCAGGCGCCCGGAGGAGTTGATGGTCGCCCCGGTGACAGCCGAGCCCTCAGTGACCTCGACGGGCAGGGACTCGCCCGTGAGCATGGATTCGTCGACCGCGGAATTGCCCGCGATGACCACGCCGTCGGTGGCGATCTTCTCGCCGGGCCGGGCGACGAAGATATCGCCCTCGGCGAGCTCCTCGATGGGCACGCGCACCTCCTTGCCGTCGCGCAGGACCGTGGCGTCTTTCGCCCCGAGGGTCAGCAGCTCGTTGAGGGCCGCGGAGGATTGGCCCTTGGCGCGGGTCTCGAACCAGCGGCCCAGCAGCAGGAAGGTAATGACCATGCCCACCGACTCGAAATAGATGTGGTCCATCTCGGCGTGGTTGGAGCTAAACGTCATGTGCATGGTCATGCCGGGCATGCCGGCGTTGCCGAAGAACATGACGTACAACGACCAGAAATAGGCCGCGGAGGTGCCCAAGGAGATGAGCGTGTCCATGGTGAACGCGCCGTGCTTGAGGTTCGCCCAGGCGGCGGTGTGGAAGGGGGCGCCGCCGACCACGTAGACGACCGTGGCCAGGATGGCGGCGGCCCACTGCCAGTGCATGAACTGCCAGGCCGGGACCATGGAGACGACCATGACGGGCGCGGACAGCACCGCCGCCCAGATAGTCCGGCGGGCCAGCTGCCGGGCCTCGTCGTCACGGGCCGCGGACAGTGCGTCAGAGGGGGAGTCACCCGCCGCGCCATCGGAGCCGTTGTCGCCGGCTCCGGAGAGATCGAAGGCGTCGTAGCCGGCGGCCCGGACGACGTCGATGAGCGACTGCGGCGTGGACAACTCCGGGTTGAAGTCGATGGCGGCGGTCTCCGTGGCGAAATTGACCTGGGCGTCAACGCCCTCGACCTTGTTGAGCTTGCGCTGCACCCGCGAGGAGCAGGAGGTGCAGGTCATCCCCGTGACGCCAAGGTCTAGGTGGGCGGTATCAGCGGAGCGGGCAAGATCGGGGGCGGTCATTTACTTCACCTGGTATCCGGCCTCGGTCACGGCGGCGGCGACCTGCTCGTCGCTGAAGTCCTCGCCCGTGACGGTGAGTGTGCCGGTGGTGTGATCGGCGTTGGCCTCGGTCACGCCGGAAATCTCGCTGACCTCTTCCTGGACGGAGAGCTCGCAGTGCCCGCAGGTCATGCCTTCGACGGTGTAGTTCTTGGTAGCCATGGTGGCTCCTTTCCTCAGTTGCTTTCTCTCCCCCATGTTATACCCCCAGGGGGTATCTGGCAAGAGCGGGTTTTCCCAGGATCGGCCCGGCAGAGGCCACACCGGAAGAAACGGAATAAAGGCGCGTCCGGTACCGTTGTGGCCAACGTACCCGTACCGCGAATTTAAGGAGAACGTTACAGATGGCGACCATCGATGTGACCGAAGATAGCTTTGAGAAGACCGTTACCGAAGAGGGCATCGTCCTCGTAGACGCCTGGGCCGATTGGTGCGGCCCGTGCAAGCGCTTTGCCCCCATTTACGAGGAGGCTTCGGAAAAGCACACCGATCTCACCTTCGCCAAGCTGGACACCGAGGCCAACCAGGGCCTGGCTGCCGCTCTGCAGATCCAGTCCATCCCGACCCTGATGATCTTCCGTGATTCCATCATGGTCTTCCGCGAGGCAGGCGCCCTGCCGCCGGCCGCCCTGGAGGACCTGATTGAGCAGGTCAAGGGCCTGGACATGGACGAAGTCCGCAAGCAGGTTGCGGAGCAGAATGCCCAGGCAGACGCCGAGAACAACTAGGGTTTTCGCAGCTTCCGCCCCACGCTTTCCCGCGAGTACGGCTAAACTCGCGGGAAAGCGATTTTTTATGCTCTATGAACCCCGAGGAGTTGACTTAAAAGCTATGGCTAATCCGTTCAGCAAGGGCTGGAAGTACCTGATGAGTTCCTTCGATCAGAAGATCGATGAGAACGCTGATCCTAAGGTCCAGATCCAGCAGGCCGTCGAGGGTGCCAAGAAGCAGCACCAGGAAATTTCCGACCAGGCCGCGGAGATCATCGGCAACCGCAACAAGCTGGAAATGCAGCTGAACCGCCTGGTCAAGACCCGGGAAGAGTACCAGAACCAGACCAAGCGCGCGCTGGAGCTGGCGGACAAGGCCACCGCGGAGGGCGATAGCCAGAAGGCGCAGGAGTACAACGACGCCGCAGAGGTCCTGGCCTCCCAGCTGGTCTCCGCCGAAAACGAGCTGGAGAACCTGCAGACCCAGCACGCGGCCGCTAAGCAGGCGGCCGAGCAGGCGCAGCGCCAGCAGAAGGAGTCTTCTGCCCGCCTGAAGGAGCAGCTGGCCCAGGTGGACCAGCTGCTGGCCCAGGCTGACCAGGCCGAAATGCAGGAGAAGAACTCCGCGGCGCTGAACTCCATGAACGAGCTGGCCCCGGACGGGGACACCCCGACCCTGGACTCGGTGCGGGCCAAGATTGAAAAGCGCTACACCGACGCCCTCGGCGCGCAGGAGCTCTACCAGGACTCCGCCGGCGCCCACATGCAGGAGATCGCCGCGAGCGGCACGGACATGAAGGCGGCCGCCCGCCTAGACGAAATCCGCGCGTCGCTGAATAGTGACAAGCAGGTCGAGTCCGGCGCGGATACCACCGCCGAGCTGGAATCCGGCGAAAAGGGTGACGCCGAGTCCGCAGAGTCCACTGACTCCGCGAAGGACTAAGCTCTATAAAGAGCTAGTTATCGCGGCGGATGTTGATGAGGACGCCGCGGATTCCTGAGTGGAAGCCATCGCGCAGATTGACGCGCTGGCTTTCACTCAACGTGTATTCGTGCAAGGTCTCGCACGCGAATTGCAGCAGCGGGCGATCGATTTCCGGGGGAAGCCCGCCGCCCGAGAGTAGGTGGGCCTGGTCGCGCTGCTCCGTGTTGGCAGCATTGTCGAACCACCACGACGCGTACTGCTGGCCCACGTCGAACGGGGTCTGGAAGCCGGCGGAGGTCCATACCTCCTCGGGGAGCGGGACGTAGCGGGAGCGCAGTTTCCGCCGCGGCGCCATCATGGACGGCTTCGGGGCCGGCTTCTTGTTCTCGGACTTCTTGTTGGCCGGCAGCTGGTCCCCGGGCTTCGGGGCGCCTGGCTTGGGGGCGGCCGCCGGTGCCTGGGCCTGCTCCGGGGTGGCTTCCGGCTGCGGTGTCGCCGCGTCGCCGCCCAACTCCTTTTCGACCCGGGAATCTTCCTCCGGCGGCAGCGGCGCGTCGGCCTGCTCCGGGGTGGCGTCTGTGTCCTCGGCACAAGGATCAGTGGTGTCCTCGGTCGAGCTGGTATCCCGGACGGCGGGCGGCAGCGGGCCCTCGAGGACCTGCAGCTCCATGGCGTCGGCGAAGTCTTCGCGCGGGTCCAGGATGGTGGTCGAGTCGCAGGCGTGGCGCAGGGCGGAGGACATAGAGTCCCACCCGAAGCCGTAGAGGTGGACGCGCACGCCGTTCTCCGTCGCCTCCTGCACGCCGGGGATCATGTCCGCGTCGCCGGAGACCAGCACGAAATCCGTGAACTGGCGGCCGTAGCCGGCGATGACCATGTCGGCGACCAGGCGGGTGTCGACGGCCTTTTGGGTACGGCGTTCGCCCCACTCGATGAGCTGGCCCGTCCGGAGCTGGACGCCGTCGCAGGTGCGCAGCGCGCGCTGGTAGCGGTGGGGGCCGGTATCCGGGATGCCGTCGTACCAGTTTTGGCGGTGGACGGGATTGCCGATTTGGTTTTCAATCATGGACCCGAGGGTGGATACCACCTCGGGGAGGTCGATTTCTAGCTGCGCGCGAGCTCCAATTTCCCAGGAGTTGTAAAAGCTAGCCAACAAATACGAGGTGTCGACGAATACAACTGTGCGTTCAAGCATGGCTCCTAAAATCCGTTTCTCTTTGTTCTAAATAAATTTCGGTACCTTCCAGTTTGCCTCATTCGCGTGTCAACGTCGATCTCTTTTCCCAAAACTCCAGGTCGAAGCGTGAAATCTGAAAGTTAACGCCGGTATTTTGCCCCAGCGGTTGCGGAAAAGGGCACCTGTGTTTAGGTTAGTTATGTGAGTAACTAACCGACTAACTAACCAACCAACACTAACCGCTGCACGACAGACCCCGAGGTGGACATGGATAACGCGACGCAACCCTTGTTCCGGCAGATCGCCACATTGGTCGAGGACTCCATCGTGGACGGCACGCTGGCGGAGGGTGCGCAAGCGCCCTCGACCAACGAGCTGGCCGCTTTCCACAACATCAACCCGGCCACCGCCCGCAAGGGCCTGGCCGTGCTAGTTGATCTCGGAATTCTGGAAAAGCACCGCGGGATTGGCATGTTCGTGGCGGAGGGGGCGACCGAACTCATTCGGCAACGGCGCCGCGGGGACTTCGCCGCGGAATATGTTGCCCCGCTCATCGACGAGGCAGTGCGGCTGGGCTACGACCGCGAGGGTCTCCTCGACCTCATCGTGCGCGTGGCCGAAAGCCGCGGTCTCTACCACTAGACCCGTAGAACGCACAAGGAGCACGACGATGATTAAGACCCGCGACTTTAACTTCGCCCCCGCCTTGACCCACGGCTTAGTCGGCCGAAACGGGATTGGCAAGACCACGTTGCTGCGCCGCATTGCGGGACATCTTCCCTCCGGGGCCGTGCGGGTGGACGGTCAAGTGCCTTTCGACAACCCGGCCGTGCTGGACAAGACCATCCTCATGGGGATCGATACCCCGCTCATCGACGGGTGGAATACGCGCAAGCTCATGACCATCGGGAAAGCGCGCTGGCACACCTGGGATTCCCCACGTGCCGAAGAGTTAATTGAGCGCTTTGAGCTGCCGAGCACGAACTACGCGAATTTGTCGCGTGGCCAGAAGTCGGCCCTCGGCATCGTCTTCGCGGTGGCGTCGGGCTGCGACAACATGCTCCTGGACGAGCCTTACCTGGGCCTAGATGCCCGCAACCAGGAGGTCTTCTATGAAGTCTTGCAGGAAGAGCACGGCCGCACCATCATCGTCTCCACCCACCACCTCGACGACTTGGCGGCCTACCTGGATACCGTCTCCCTGATGGGCGAGAACCCGGTTACGGGCTGGGTGGAGGAGATCTTGGAAGGCGTCCTCGAACTTACCGGCAAGCCGGAACAGCTCGACCGGGCACTATCGCGCCTGGAGGTACCTATCCTCGAACGCTACGAAGGCAAGCTTGGATCCAAGGCGCTTGTCGATGCCCGCCCCAACCTCACCGACGCCGTCTTCGAGCAGGCCCGGGAGCTCGGGCTGCGCGCCAGCGAGGTCACACTGGCCCGCGCCGTGGCGGCCCTCGCGCAGGTGGGAGGCGAGCACAATGCCTAACCGATTCCGACTTCTTTGGGCCATTAGTACGAAATGGACGCTCGTCGCATACGGAGGCCTCTTCTTGATATGGGGAGCAGCCCTGCTTCCGGACGCGAGTGCCTGGGAATCCGTGCTCGTCAGTGCCATTATCGCGGGGTCAGCGTGGGGTGCGTTCCCCGAATTCGCCCCGTTCCAAGTGTTGGGGCTGCCTGCCCGCGAGTGGCAGACGCTGCGCAAAGTCCATGCCGGCTTATTTCTGCTGCCGGCTGCCATCTCAGCGTTGGTCGCCCAGTGGTGGATTGTCCTGCCTACCGTGGTGGTCGTGGCTTGGATCTGGGTAAAGCCGGGCGAGCCGGAACGCAAGTCCCTGTCGGAACGTCTACCGGAAACAGACGGGCGGACCGACAATGGGATTTTCCCGCCGACGCCGGCGGCACAGATCGTCTATCGCCCGCTGGTTCGGAGCTGGCTTACGGTCTGGGCGGTAGTGGGCCTGGTGGCAACTACCGTAGGTATCATCGACAACTTTTGGAACTGGATGAACCACATCGTGGTAGCAGCAGGGATTATGGCGGCAGGGACTATGGCAGGGCTCGTGCCGGTGGTGATGGATACCGTGCGCCAGACCTGGCGAGACAACCTAATCTTCGGCGGCACGCGCCGGGGATGGGCAAAGGCCGCATGGCTGACCGGTTGGCTGAACGTAGCGTGCGCGTCGCTGCTGGGGACCCTGGAATTTCTCTTCGGCTACGGCGATATCTGGCAGGTAGTCTTCGTGGCCTGCTGGGTTGCGCCCATTGCTGTCACGCTCGAGCTCATCTCCACAAAGAACTGGTGGGCGTTCGCCGTGGTGCTGGTCATGCTCGCCATAAGCATTAGCGCCTGGGTGAAGTTCCCCGGATGGGGAATGGCGCTGCTTGGCTTCCCGCTCGTGGCCTACCTAATCGCTTGGGGTCTGTTCCGGGTCTCCGCCGTGGGGGCCAGCCTGGGTGGCGGAATAGTGCGCAAACTGGGCTTCGAAAAAGTACGTTAAAATGCGTATTTACCAGGCGATTTGTGGAATGCAATACCGGTGTGTAAATTCATATGGGTCAGCGCGACCGACAGCGCCCCTCCTTGAGACAGAGTCCAAGGCAGAGAGGCGGCAGGAAAACAGGCCCTGACAAAATCGTTTCAAAGCTCTTAAATGAGCACGTGCTTTTTGTGTGTGTTCGTTTGGGTGGCAGTGATGTTTGAGAACTCAATAGTGTGCCAATGTACTTTTTGCATTTGTGTGGATGGTTGTGTTGGTGTGTGCCGG
>NZ_JASTTE010000008.1:0-32256 GCF_055700935.1 Corynebacterium sp. 2571A
TGACTCACAATGAACATCCTCTCCTACGGACACAAGATCCGCACAAATAGGGTGTACACTAAACGAGGGTAACCTCACTAAACCCAGGACGCTTCAAGCTTCTGAAGTGCGGAATGGAAGATCTATGTGGATAAATATCGAACAAATCGATATTGACCGATTAGCAATAAAGTTGTCGGTGGCACTAGACAAATGGATAGTTAACGAAAACAGCTATAAAAGCAAGACAGACATAGCTCCATTATTCATAGAGCAATGTCCTTCTCATTTCGAGATCGCCCTTACCCTCCGCATTAAAGCCCTAAAACGGACGGCAATTGTAGGGTATGAGGCTGGCTACCAGCGTTATGTATGGTCACCTTATTTATACGAGGAAATCGCCGATTCAATTGTTTTCGATACATTAGCTGGCGACTATCCAATCCTTAAAGCAGATTTTTCCGAGCCGGACAAAATTGTATGGGCTGGAGGAAAGGAAGCTGCAGATGCAAAGGCGCAGTCCATCGGAGATTTCTTAAGCTACTATGAGGACTTAAATGAGCGTGCCAAGGAAAGAATCTGGATCAGTAAGGATTTTCCTTTAGAGAAGCTCTTGTAAAGTAGGAGCAAAATTAGTTCATATACGGACCTTCGCGGCATCGTTGATGAACTTACCGGCAAGGGTATTACTGTTACTTTCCTGCACGAGAATCTCACGTTTGCGATAGAGACCACGGACTCGCGTGCAAATTTAATGCTGGATCCTCGGTAGCTTTGCGGAGTGTGAGCGGGCCATTATTCGTGAGCGCTAGGCGAAGGGGATTGCGTTGGCGAAAAGGCCGGCAAGTACAAAGGCCGCATACCCGCCCTAAGCCCGAGCCAGGTAGCGGAGATTAAACGGCGTGTTTTGGCGGGAGAGTCGAAAGCAGCACTAGCGCACGCCACGTATGCCCGCTAGCTACGAGTTTCCACGGTGCGGGATGAAATCCGGCGAAGACTGATGAGTGCTCCATGATGCTTAGAAAGCTTATTAGGTTTTAGCCGCCAGCACAGTAGAGCTAACTCCCCAACAACTAGGCCACCTAGCGCCCTGTTTTATCCGGCTGCCGCGGAGTGAACTTGTAACCATGCAGAAGACAACGAAGCCCCAGGCGGATGCGTCACCTGGGCTACACGCAAGGACAATAACCAAGAAATTCGGGTCGCAGATGGTTTTTGCGAACCTCGACTTAGACATAGCCCCGGGTGAGTTCGTGGCCGTTGTCGGGCCGTCTGGCTCCGGGAAAACCACGCTGCTCAACCTACTGTCGGGATTGGATACCCCGACCAGCGGTGCCATCAATGCCCCGAGCCGCCGGCAACGTGCCTTCATTTTCCAGGATTACAACCTCCTCGAGGCGCTTAACGTACGACACAACTCGGAGTTGACTAGCCGCCTCATCGGCCGGAAAGTGAGTAAGGCGGTCGTCGACCGCACATTCCGGCTGCTGGGGATAGAAAGTCTGAAGGAACGCTTACCGCATCAGCTATCGGGAGGCCAGCAGCAGCGGGTAGCCGTTGCCCGAGCGGTCATCGCGGAAGTTCCCTATATCTTTGCTGATGAGCCCACCGGGGCCCTCGATGATACGAGTGCGTCCGCGGTCTTGGACTGTTTAGGACAAGCTGCCCAGCAGGGCAGCACCGTGGTGATGGTGACTCACTCCCAGGCAGCCGCTGCACGGGCCGACCGGATCATCGATTTGGGGAGGGTGTCAGCATGGGACGCGGAATAGCCTATGTCTTGTACAGTGAATTCGTCGCTAGCGCTTGGTCCTGGGTGGCGGTCGCGGTGTCCATGGCGATGGGAGGATTAAGCGCTGCACTAGCCCTGTCGCTCTTGGATGCCGGCGGTGATGAGGCTGGTGCCCTGGGTGGCAGCATCTTGGGCATGGCGGTACTGGTGATTGTGGCAGTGAGCTTCTCACAGCTTCGGCTGATTATCACCGAGCGAGCATATACCTTTGCGCGTTGGAAGCTTATCGGGATGCCAGGATGGCTGGTTTTTACCCTGTTGGGCGTGCTCATCATGGCCGTGTGCCTCTTCGGGGCTTTCCTAGGCGCCCAGCAGGCCCACTGGTTTGTCGAGCCCGCGCTGGAGCAGTTGCGTGCCGACGGAATCCCGCTCGGTAACCCTTCCGAAGATTTTCCCGCGGAAGCTATTGCAACGTGGGTCTGCGCCGGTGCAGGAATCGTCGGCGGGTGGTTGCCACTATGGCGGGTCGCACGGAGAGATCCGGCTCGTGTCCCGCCTTTCCCAGAAACGGAGGCTGGTCCGTGGGCGAGAACCTGGCGGGTCGGCCGTGCGGTTATCGCCTACGGCTTGTTTGCCGCCTTAATCTATCCGGCCGTAGCTAGGAAGATCACTGAGCCGGACGAGGTGATGTCCTGGGGAATGGGCCTTATTATGGCTTTCGTCGTCCTCGGGGGATGGTTGGTACCGTCCCTCATGCAGTTGACCCGCGCGGGACGGATGGCGGGGCCTGCGGCACAGCTCGCGGCTGCCAACCTGCGGGCCCGGGTGCGTTTTGCGGCCCCGCAGATCATGCCGTGGGTGTTAATCGGCACGTTGTTTTTCGGCGTTGGTTCGGCGCTCCGGATTGGGGGCGCAGAGCAGGGCGCAAGCTATAGCAGTCCTGGCGTTTTTGTCGTCGTCCTGGCTCCAGTGTTGGGGCCCGCGCTTGTGGCTGCCTGCGTCATCCCCTTGCTCTTGCGGCGCCGAATAAGCAGGGATGCTCGCGGCTTGTTCCTATCCGGAGCGGGATGCGGCGAGCACTCCATCCTCCAAGTGTGGGAGGCGGCATATCTAACAGCAGCAACGGCTCTTACCGTCTTGGTGCTGGGTATTATCGTCGTCGCACCCCTCCAGGCCTCCCTGAGTCATGGTTTTTTCCCTTCGGGTTGGTGGAGCCAGCTGTGGTGGAGCCCCTTCATCATCGTGATGGGAGCGATGTTCCTGGTGAACGCAGCGATAAGAATTGCGGTTAGCCGCGCGTGCTAACCCAGGTTTCGCTGCAGGATCTGTCCCATGTCGGTGACGTAGGGCTCCAGCAGGCCGGCGGCCTTGCCCCGCAGGCTCTGGTAGGCCTTGGTGAGGGTGGCGTTGTTGACCCTGTCGGCGTGTTGGTCGGCCACGGCCAGCAGGCTGTCCGTGACTTGCTGGCTGCGCGGGGACAGGAAGACGCCGAAGTCGTCGGAGTTGCTGTCGCTGAACTCCTGCCAGTAGGCCTCCAGCTCGCCCAGCACGTCGGGCAGCAGCCGGTCGATGGCCTGGGCCAGGACGTTGGGGCGGACCTTCGTGGCCGCCTTGAGGGCGGCCTTCAAGGCAAAGCCGCTGATGCCGGCCTGGCTATCGATGATCTTATCCGCCAGCTTTTCCAGGTCGGAGACGGTGGAGTTCCGGCGGGGCTCTTTGAGCAGGGGAGAGAGATTGGTTGCGGTCATAGAAGATCAATCTACCGGTTGCTCCCGAGCGCGCAGGAAGACGCGCGCGCTGAGTTCGGCGAATTCCTCGTTGCCGGTGTTGAGCGCCGGGAAGGCGCGCAGGCAGGTGCGCAGGGCGCGGGCGGCGGCCAGGTCAGTGGCGTGCACGGCGATGCCGTCGATGTGGGCGTGGGCGGCGGCTGAGGCCGCGGCCAGTGCCGCGAAATTGTTCACGCGGGTCGCCGGGTGCAGGCGCTGGTATTCGCGGGCGACGAGCAGCAGCTGTTCCGGGCTCATCGGGTGGACCGGATTTCGGATTCCAGCTGGGCGCGGCCGGGCAGCAAGGAGCGGGCGAGGTCCTGGACGGCGGCATCGTTAAGCGTGCGGGCGGCCGCCAAAGTCACGGCGCGGACGACGGCCTCGTGTTTGGAGGTGCCCCACGCGGACGCCAGCAGGGTCAGCGCGTGGTCTTGATCGGGGGACAGTCGCAAGGTCATGGCCATGCCCGAAATGGTATCACCGTGATACCAGATATGACCTTTTCGGGACATTCTGGGCCCGTGAATGCCTGTCTGCGCCTTTGTCCCAGTACAATAGGTGGTTATGAGTGACAACAATAATGAAGATTTCGATCGGATTTTTCCGATTGATATTAACCAGGAGATGGAGTCGAGTTATATCGACTACGCCATGTCCGTCATCGTCGGCCGTGCCCTCCCGGAGGTCCGCGACGGCCTGAAGCCGGTGCACCGCCGCATCCTCTACGCGATGTTCGACTCCGGCTACCGCCCGGAGCGCGGCTACGTGAAGTCCGCCCGCCCGGTCTCTGACACCATGGGCCAGTTCCACCCCCACGGCGACTCCGCCATTTACGACACCTTGGTCCGCCTGGCGCAGTCCTGGAACATGCGCTACCCGCTGGTTGACGGCCAGGGCAACTTCGGTTCCCGCGGTAACGACGGCCCGGCCGCCATGCGTTACACCGAGTGTAAGATGACGCCGCTGGCCATGGAAATGGTCCGCGACATCCGCGAAAACACCGTCGACTTCTCCCCGAACTACGACGGTAAGACCTCGGAGCCGGACGTTTTGCCGTCCCGCGTGCCGAACCTGCTGATGAACGGCTCCGGCGGTATCGCCGTGGGCATGGCCACCAACATCCCGCCGCACAACCTCAACGAGCTGGCCGAGGCCATCTACTGGCTGCTGGATAACCCGAACGCCAGCGAGGAAGAAGCCCTGGCCGCCTGCATGGAGCGCGTGAAGGGCCCGGATTTCCCGACCGCCGGCCTGATTGTGGGCGACAACGGCATCAAGGATGCCTACACCACCGGCCGCGGTTCCATCCGCATGCGCGGCGTGACCAGCATCGAGGAGCACGGCTCCCGCCAGACCATCGTCATTACCGAGCTGCCCTACCAGGTCAACCCGGATAATCTCATCTCCAACGTCGCGGAGTCCGTGGCCAACGGCAAGATCGCCGGCATCTCCAAGATTGAGGACGAGTCCTCCGACCGCGTGGGCATGCGCATTGTCGTCACCCTCAAGCGCGACGCCGTGGCTCGCGTGGTCCTCAACAACCTCTACAAGCACTCCCAGCTGCAGACCTCCTTCGGCGCGAACATGCTCTCCATCGTCGATGGCGTGCCGCGCACCCTGCGCCTGGATCAGATGCTGTCCTACTACGTCGCCCACCAGATCGAGGTCATCGTCCGGCGTACCCAGTACCGCCTGGACGAGGCCGAGAAGCGCGCCCACATCCTGCGCGGTCTGGTCAAGGCCCTCGACATGCTGGACGAGGTCATCGCCCTCATCCGCCGCAGCCCCACCGTGGACGAGGCCCGCGAGGGCCTGAAGTCCCTGTTGGACGTGGACGACGTCCAGGCAGACGCCATCCTGGCTATGCAGCTGCGCCGACTGGCCGCCCTGGAGCGCCAGAAGATCGTCGACGAATTGGCCGAGATCGAAGAAGTCATCGCCGACCTGAAGGACATCCTGGCCAACGAGACCCGCCAGCGCCAGATCGTGCACGACGAGCTCGCCGAGATCGTGGAAAAGTACGGCGACGAGCGCCGCACCCAGATCGTTGCCGCGACCGGCGACGTCACGGACGAAGACCTCATCGCCCGCGAAAACGTCGTGGTTACCATCACCGGCACCGGCTACGCCAAGCGCACCAAGGTAGATTCCTACAAGGCCCAGAAGCGCGGCGGCAAGGGCGTGCGCGGCGCGGAGCTGAAGCAGGACGACATCGTCAAGAACTTCTTCATCTGCTCCACCCACGACTGGATCCTGTTCTTCACCAACTTCGGCCGGGTCTACCGCCTCAAGGCCTACGAGCTGCCGGAGGCCGGCCGCGCTGCCCGCGGCCAGCACGTGGCCAACCTGCTGGAGTTCCAGCCGGAGGAAAAGATCGCCCAGATCATCCAGATCCAGTCCTACGAGGACGCCCCGTACCTGGTGCTGGCCACCCAGCAGGGCCGGGTCAAGAAGTCCCGACTGACCGACTACGAGTCCGCGCGCTCGGCCGGGCTCATCGCCATCAACCTGAACGAAGGCGATGCGCTGATCGGCGCGTCCCTGGTGGGCGAAGGCGACGACATCCTGCTCACCTCGGAGCAGGGCCAGGCAATTCGCTTCACCGCCGACGACGACCAGCTGCGCCCGATGGGGCGCGCGACCGCCGGCGTGAAGGGCATGCGCTTCAAGGGCGACGACCAGCTGCTGTCCATGTCCGTCGTCCACGACGGCGAGTTCCTGCTGGTGGCCACCTCCGGCGGCTACGGCAAGCGCACCGCCATCGAGGAATACAGCCCGCAGGGCCGCGGTGGCATGGGCGTGATGACCTTCAAGTACAACCCGAAGCGCGGCAAGCTCATCGCCGCCATCTCGGTGGATGAGGAAGACGAGATCTTCGCCATCACCTCCGCTGGCGGCGTGGTCCGTACCGAGGTCAACCAGATCCGCCCGTCCTCGCGCGCTACTATGGGCGTGCGCCTGGTCAACCTGGCCGACGGCGTGGAGCTTTTGGCCATCGACCGCAACGTCGAGGAAAGCGGCGAAGAAGAAGCCAAAGCGGTAGCTAAGGGCGAAAAGACCGTGGAAGACGTACAGGCCGAACAGCTCAAGGCGAACGATTCCGCCAAGGACGAGGAGTAATACATGGCACGACGGGAAGTAACGCTTTCGCGCATCGCACCGGTCTCCGCCTTCAAGGTGGGCATGGCGATGGCCCTGGTCGGGCTCATCGCCTGGTTGCTGGCCGTGACCCTGCTCTACTTCGGTATGGCTGCCGCGGGCATCTGGGACTCGGTCAACGCGCTGGTCGGTGACGTGGGCGGTGATTTTCATGTCACCTTCGGCGTAGTCTTTTCCGCCTGCGCCCTCGTGGGCGCCATCATGGCTATCTTGGTGGCCATTTTCGTTCCGGTGATAGCGATTATCTACAACGCCATCGCGGAGCTTTTCGGTGGGTTTACTTGCGACTTCGATGACTAGGTAAACTTTCCGTGAATACCCTCTTCGACCTGGCGATTTGCTAAAGGTTGAAGGGGGTATGTAAAGTTCATAGTCGTTCCACACAGGGGCCTATAGCTCAGTCGGTTAGAGCGCATCGCTGATAACGATGAGGTCGCTGGTTCGATTCCAGCTAGGCCCACCACGGAACATGGGGCATTAGCTCAATTGGTAGAGCACCTGCTTTGCAAGCAGGAGGTCAGGAGTTCGATTCTCCTATGCTCCACAATCACCACAAACGCCAGGCGAAACCGCCTGGCGTTTCTTCTTTCCCTGCCCGGTCCCGAGGATCGTACTAGTCTGGTGTTCACCGATTAATGAAAACCTTATGCCGTGCGCGGCAGAGAGTGCAGGACAATTATCATGGCCGAGTTCTATTTCAACCATCCGTTTGCCGAGACCAAGCTGCGGGTGGAGGCGCCCGCCGGCTCCCGTTACGTGGTGGTCTCCCAGCGCAGTGACCAGGATCTGGAGATCCTGGATACCTTCGACGATTACGACGCCGCCCGCGAGCTGGTCATGCGCACTCTCCAGGACGCCGCCAACCACATCGATGAGATGGGCTACGGCGAAGACGTCAAGGCCACCCACATGCGCCTAAAGCCGCTTCCCGAATTCGCCTAAAGTCGCAGCTGGGCGCCCCGATTTTTAGGCACCGGCCCCACCGGAGTACGCTTTAAAGACATAACGGGGCTATAGCTCAGTTGGTAGAGCGTCGCGTTCGCAATGCGAAGGTCAGGGGTTCGATTCCCCTTAGCTCCACTACCGTGCAGGACCTGACACCGGAAACGTGGTTTTCCGGGGTCAGGTCCTTATTTTTTACCGTGCTGCCCGTGCTTTTTGGGGCGGATGGAGAAATTGCTGAGAAATATATTCGCTTCAGCTTTTAAGCGTTGTGTTTCCCGACTACAATACGGTGCATGAACGAAGAACCGCAGTGGCTCGACGAGGAAGAGCTGGAAGCCTTCATGTCCCTCATGGCCGTCAACATCCGGCTGACTGCTGTCCTCGACGCCCAGCTGCGGGAGGACGCGGGACTGAGCTTCTTCGATTACACGGTGATGTCTCGCCTGTCTGAGGCCCCGGAGCGCCGCATGCGCATGCGGGAGCTGGCCATTACCGCCAACGGCTCCCTGTCGCGCCTGAGCCAGGTGGTCACCCGGCTGGAGAAGAAGGGCTGGGTCGAGCGTTTCCCGGATCCCAACGACGGGCGCACCACCTTTGCCAAGCTCACCGATGCCGGCTGGGACAAGGTCGTCGCCAGCGCCCCGGGGCACGCCCGCCAGGCCCGAGCGGTAGTCGCGGACAAGCTCACCCGCTCCCAGATCCGCACCATGACGCAGGTGAACAACCGCATTATTAAGGCCATCGAGGAAGACCCCCGCTTCGGCGGGCGCTTCTAGGCCGGGTAGCCGCGCCGGCGGGACACGCTTTTATCCCAGGGGATCCAGAAGCGGTAGGGCGCCTGCTGGTTCTTCGAAATTCCAATCCGCGGCCCGGCCACCCATTCGGGCTCGGCCGCGCGGGGCTCCAGCTCGACGGGGGAGGAGTTGTCCTCGAGCGTGAAGCCTAGGGCCTGGCCGAGGTTGCCCGGCCCGCGCGCGAGGTTATAAAAATCGGTCTCGCCGCGGCGGGAATAGGCTAGTTCTTGGCCGGCGACCACCTCGCCGGCGCGCAGCAGGCAGCCCTGGCCGGTGCCTTCCGGCGCGCAGACGATGTTGCCGTTGCGGTGGATGCCGTAGGAGGCGTAGACGTACAGTCTGCCCGGCGGGCCGAACATGGTCGCGTTCCGCGGGGTCTTGCCGCGAAAGGTGTGCGCGGCCGGGTCCTCGGTGCCCAGATAGGCCTCGACCTCGGTAAGCCGGACCGCCACGCCGCCGAAGTGAAAGATGCAGCCCAAAAGCTGCGGGGCGACCACGTCGGCGGGGGCGGAGAAATCAATCATGGCCCCAGACTAATAGAGGCTAGTAGACCTCGATCGAGCGGATGTGGTTGCCCAGGCCCTTGCGGGTAAAGACCGTGCGGGCGCTGGTGGGGTCGTTGGCCGCGCCTATCGCCAGCAGCAGCGGGACGTAGTGATCGGCGGTGGGGTGGGCAATCCGCGCGCCTGGGCCCTGGTGCAGGTAGTCGGTCAGGGAGTCCACGTTGCCGGAGTGGATGTTGGCCGCGGCCCACTCGTCGAAGGCGTCGAGGTGGCCGGAGAGCTCGGGATTGCGGAAGACCGCGAAGGAGTGGGTCATGTACCCGCTGCCGATGACCAGGATGCCCTCCGCGCGCAGCGGGCGCAGCTTCTCGCCCAGGTCCAGCAGGTCTTGCGGGTTCAGGCTGGGCATGGAGACCTGCACGACGGGCACGTCGCCGGCCGGGTACATGGCCATCAGCGGGATAAAGGCGCCGTGGTCCAAGCCGCGGTCCGCGAACTGGTGGACCGGCTGGTAACCCAGCAGGCCCGCGACGCGTTGGGCGAGCTCGCCGGCGTCCGGGGTGGGGTAGCGCAGGGTGAAGTACTCCGGGTCGAAGCCGGAGAAGTCGTAGAACAGTGGGGCATCGGCCGCTGTGGCGTTGATGGCCACCGGCGCGTTTTCCCAGTGCGCGGAGACCACCACGATGGCCCGCGGCTTCGGCAGGGAGCGCGACCAGTCGTAGAGGTCGTTCATCCAGCCGTGGTTGCCCAGCGCCGGCGGGGCGCCGTGGCTAATGAACAGGGCCGGCAGGGGGCCGTCGGCGGGCTCCCACCGGCGGTGCAGGTGGGTCTCGGGGAGGGCGCGTTCGCGCAGATCGTAGATGGCGCCGGCCGGGCGGGCGGGGTTGAATTCTTCGGCGAGGGTGGGCATGGGGACTCTCCTTTACTTAAAGTGTAAAGTAAGTCTAGCTCAGGAATACTTAATCTGTAAAGCGTTTGACGAGAATCAGGTGGCCGTTGCGCTCGCCCTCTTGCTCAAAGCCCAGGTACTGGTAGAGCCGGTGGGCGCGGGGGTTGTCCGGATCCACCGCCAGGGAGATGCCCGGAGTCCCCAGCTTGCGGGCCAGCTCGGTGGCGGCTTGGATGAGCGAGGTGCCAATTCCTTGGCCCTTGTAGCGGCCCTCCACCGCGAGCGCGAGCTCCGGGATGCCCTCCTCGGCGTGGCCGAAGCCGTGGCTTTCTTCCGTGCCCCACATCAGCCACACGCCCCCGGCCGGGACATAGGCGTCCCAGGCGATGAACCCGCCCTCGTTCGGGTTCCACGCCGCTACGTAGTACTCGTAATCCTTATCGAAATGCTCAGAGATCTCGCCGAATTCGTCCCCGAAAGTATCGGTCAAGAAATTCAGGCGCGCGATGTAGGTGCGATCCGATTCCTGAGTCGCCCGCAGCTCGATCTGCAGCTGGTCAGAATTCTGGTTTAGCTTGTCATCCTGTGTCTGAGAGCCCATGCGCACCATTGTAGGCTGCGCTAGGCCAGGTGGTAGTTGGCCACCTCGTGGCCAGCGAATTCGCGGGCCACCCCGGACTCGTCCACGGAGCGGAACACGGTGTCGTTCTCAATCGCAAAGCGCAGGTTTTCCACCCGGTTCGACGGATCCCCGACTATCGGCCCCGCAGTAAAGTAAAAAGTCTCCCCGTTAGTAAGTTTTACCGTCAAAGATTCAATACTCATCTAGCTGAAGCTCCTTGCTCCCGACCGATCGAAGTGCACAACGTTGTTGTCCATAAACTACTGTCCGGGGCGCTAAAGAATCTAATTAGAAGGTCCGAATGAGATCTATGCAATAAAGAAGCCACCCCCGAAAGTAAGTACAACCGTGTACTTCACTTCGCGGGAGTGGCGGAAGCTGCGGGGGTGAAAGGACTAGTCCTCATCCTCGCGCAGGCGGTGCTTGCCCTCGTTATCCGAGTCGTCGGTCAGGCGGGCGGTGTCCTCCTCCGGGCGCTCAGCGGTCTCCGCCTGGTGGTTGGCCAGCTGGGCGTCCAGGGAGCCGAGCAGCTCCTCGTCGCGGTCGACCACGCCTTCTTCCACCTGGGTGGACACCGGCTTCTCCGTGGTCGAGGTGTAGACCAGCGTGGAGCCGGCGGTCTGCTCGTTGCCGCCGAATTCCTCGACGCGCGGCGGCTGCTCCGACGGGGTGTCGTTGCGGCGCAGCCAGTAGTAGACGCCGCCGCCGATGGCGGCCACCGCGGCCACGACCGCAGCGATCGGCCAGAACGCGGAACGGTTCTGCTTCTTCTGCTTCCTGGCCGCCTGCTTGCGGGCCTTCTTGGCGGCCTTGGCGGCGGACTTGCGGGAGTCCTGGGCGCGGCGCTCCAGCTGGTTGGCCTTCTTCTGGGACTTCTTGCGGGCCTCGGTGGCGGACTTGCGCAGGTTGGCCGTGGCGGTCTCGGTCTTATCCTTGGCCTTGTCCTGGGCGTCGTTCGCCTGGGACTTGATGTCTTCGAGGGCGCGCTCCAGGCGGGAGTGGGCGGCCTGGGTCACGCGGCCGGCTTCCTTGCGGGACTCGGGGAACCAGTCCTGGGTGTGGTTGTCCACCTTGTCCGCGGCCTCCTCTAAAGCGTCGTAAGCCTGGCGGGCCTTTTCGTCCCGGAACTCAGCGAACTGGTTCCACAGGGACGAACCGACTCGGTAGGCCACGTTCAAGCTGCCAAGATTCATGGTTTCTCCTAAGTAAAGGGTTATTAATCGTTCCTAGTCCAGCCTAGTCCAGCGTAGTGAACTTTTGGGCGGGGCGGCAATAGGAGGGGGCGAGAACACAGCCGCAGATAGACCGCTTGGTTCATTTCGGGCCGCGTTTTATTCACCCGAAAATCGGAAATCGCTACAGCTACTGCGGTTTTAAAGGTAATACGTTTGAAAAACGCTAGTGTCAAAAATGAACAGCTTGGTACATTTTTCGCTAAGCACAAGCCCACTACCAGCAGAGGAGGTCACCGTGGTCCCCCGGATGTCCGCTTCCGCGCCACTAGACCAAAACGAGCTGCAGGTCTACCCGGCGCCGGCGCCACAGCGCACCGCCCTGTCCTTCGAAGTCATCCCGCCGCGCCACGACGCGGATGCCGCCAAGGTCAACGGCCTGCTCGAAGCCTTGAGCTCCTACCGCCCCGACTACATCGCGGTCACCAGTTCCCAGCGCTCCGGCTGGCTGCGCGGCACCGCCGCCTTCATCGAGCGCATCGCCCAGCGCACCCAGATGCGCCCGCTCGCGCACCTGGCCTGCACCGCCGGCACCCGCGCGGAGCTCATCGACTGGATCGACACGCTCGTCGACGCCGGCGTGCGCGGGCTGCTGGCCCTGCGCGGCGACCTCGCCCCGGGGCAGACTTCCCTGCCGGAGGGCTACCTGCCGCACGCCGACGACCTGGTGCGGCTGGTCCGCGAGTGGGAGCAGTCCCAGGCCGCCCGCTTCGCCGCCGGGCGCCTGGCCGTCGGCGTGGCCTGCTACCCGCAGGGGCACGCCGAATCCCGCAACGCCGACGAGGACATCGACGTCTTGTTGACCAAGCAGCGCTGCGGCGCCGACTTCGCCATCACCCAGCTCTTCTTCGACGCGGACGATTACCACCGCTTCGCCGAGCGCGCCCACCTGGCCGGGGTGAACATCCCGCTCATCCCGGGCATCATGCCCATGACCAGCGCCAAGCGCCTGGCGCGCATGGGCGAGCTCACCGGCCTGCCCGTTCCGGCGTCCGTAGTCAACCGCCTCGCCCAGGCGCGGGACCCGGCCGAGGAGCACGAGATCGGCCTGGAGCTGACCGCCCAGCTGGCCCGTGAGGTCTTGGCCGGGGGCGCGGGCGGGTTGCACGTCTATACCCACAACAACGCCGCCGTGACCCAGGACCTGCTGGACCGGGTGGGCATCGCCGCCGCCTAAACCGCAATCAGAACGAAAATTTAAGGAGAACACCACCATGACTTCACCGAAGAAATTTCCCGCCGCGACCATCGAGGGCTATCCCCGCGTCGGTGCGAACCGCGAGCTCAAGAAGGCCCTCGAGGCCTACTGGGCCGGGCGGATCGACGAGGCCAGCTTCGAATCCGCCGCCCATTCGCTGCGCCTGGACACCTACGCCCGCCTGAAAGACCTGGGCCTGAACGAGGACTACGCCATCCCGGCGGACGTGGCCTACTACGACCAGGTGCTGGAAACCGCCCTGACCGTCGGCGCGGTGCAGGGGCTGACGCTGGACGATGAGTTCACCCTCGCCCGCGGCAACGCCGACAAGGCGCCGCTGGAGATGACCAAGTGGTTTGATACCAACTACCACTACATCGTCCCGGAGATCGCCGACGACCAGAGCTTTAGCGCCCACCCGGACCGCCTGCTGAAGCTGGTGGACGAGGCCCGCCAGGCCGGCCACACCGTCCGCCCCTACCTCGTCGGCCCCGTCACGCTGCTGGCCTTGTCGAAGCCGGCCGAGGGCGCGACCAAACAGCCCCTGGAGCGCCTAGCGGAGCTGGTCGTCGTCTACCAGGAGCTGCTGGCAGCCCTGCACGTCAAAGGCGTGGAATGGGTCCAGCTGGCCGAGCCCGCCGTGGTAGCGGATCTGGCGGTGGCCAGCGACTCCGAACTAGCCGCTCACCTGGCCGAGGCCTACCGCGCCATCCTGGGCACGCAGGCCCGCCCGAACGTCTACCTGACCACCCCGTACGGCGCGGCCCGCGCGAGCCTCGACGTCTTGGGGGATCTGGCCCCGGAGGCCGTGCAGGTGGATCTCAGCGTGGGCACGCTCGGCCAGGAGCCGGACTACCTCGACCGGGTGGCAAAGCTGGCGGCCAAGACCCACCTGGTGGCCGGGCTGGTGGACGGGCGCAACGTTTGGGCGGCCAACCTGCACGACCTGCGGGAGAAGTTCGAGCGGCTGCCCGGGGCATCGGTGTCCACCTCGGTTTCCCTGCAGCACGTGCCGCACACCGTGGAGGCCGAAAAGAACCTGCCTGTGGACGTGGCCGGCTGGTTCTCCTTCGCGGATGAGAAGATCGCCGAGGTCGTCGCACTCGCAGCCGGGCCGGAGGCGGCCCCGCAGGCCTTCGCCAAGGCCGATCGCGCCGTGCGCACCCGCGCCGAATCCACCCGCACCCACAACGCGGACGTGCAGGCCCGCACCGCGGCCCTGCCGCACGGGGCCGTCAGCCGCGAGCCCGCCTTTGCTGAGCGCAACCGCGCCCAGAAGGAGCTGCTCAACCTGCCGCCGCTGCCGACGACCACCATCGGCTCCTTCCCGCAGACGCCGGAGATCCGGGCGGCCCGCGCGAAGCACAACGCCGGCGAGCTCAGCGACGCCGCCTACACGGACGCCCTCAAGCAGGAAATCGCCAGCGTGGTGGCCCTGCAAGAGGAACTGGGCTTGGACGTGTTGGTCCACGGCGAGGCCGAGCGCAACGACATGGTCCAGTACTTCGCGGAGCTGCTCGACGGCTTCGTGGTCACCGAAAACGGCTGGGTGCAGTCCTACGGCTCCCGCTGCACCCGCCCGCCGATAGTCGTCGGGGACATCTCCCGCCCGGCGCCCATGACCGTGGAGTGGACCTCGTACGCGCAGTCGCTGACCGAGCGCCCCGTCAAGGGGATGCTCACCGGCCCGGTGACCATCCTGGCCTGGTCTTTCGTGCGCGACGACGTCCCGCAATCGGTCTCCGCGGATCAGCTGGGCGTGGCCTTGGCCGACGAGGTCCGGGACCTAGAGGACGCCGGGGTGGGGATCATCCAGATCGATGAACCGGCCTTGCGCGAGCTGCTCCCGCTGCGCGCGGAAGACCGCGCCGAGTACCTGGACTGGGCGGTGCGCGCCTTCCGCCTGGTGGCGCTTGAAGCCCAGCCCACCACGCAGATCCACACCCACCTGTGCTACTCCGAGTTCGGCCAGATCATCGACGCCGTGGCCGCACTTGATGCCGACGTCACCTCCATCGAGGCGGCCCGCTCCCGCATGGAGCTGCTCGAGGACCTGGACGAGAAGTTCCACTCCGAAATCGGGCCGGGCATCTACGACATCCACTCGCCGCGCGTGCCGTCGGTAGAGGAGATGGCGGAGCTCATCCGCGCGGCGCTGAAGAACGTGCCGGCGGAGCGCCTGTGGATTAACCCCGACTGCGGCCTGAAGACCCGCGGCTACGAGGAGACGACCGCCTCCCTGCGCAACATGGTCCGCGCGCGCGACGCCGTGGTCTAGCCCGCGATCGCTGAGGGCGTGCCGCCGCACGCGGCGCGCCCTTGCTTCATTATCTATAATGGCGGGCATGACTCAGAAGACCGCTACAGCAACTCTGCACACCAACTTGGGTGACATTGTTATTGACTTGTTCGGTAACCATGCGCCGGTTACCGTAGAAAACTTCATCGGCCTGGCCAAGGGTGACAAGGAATACGCCACCCAGAACGCTAAGGGCGAGCAGTCCGGCCCGTTCTACGACGGGGCCATCTTCCACCGCATCATCGACAACTTCATGATCCAGGGCGGCGACCCGACCGGCACCGGCCGCGGCGGCCCCGGCTACCAGTTCCAGGATGAGTTCCACCCGGAGCTGCAGTTCGATCGCCCGTTCCTGCTGGCCATGGCCAACGCCGGCCCGGGCACCAACGGTTCCCAGTTCTTCATAACCGTGGCTGCCACCCCGCACCTGAACAACCACCACACCATCTTCGGTGAGGTCACCGACGCCCAGTCCCAGGACGTCGTGTCCAAGATCGCCAAGGTCGACACCGACCGCATGGACCGCCCGCGCGAAGACGTGATCATCGAATCCGTGGAGATCGCCGAGGCCTAAGCTCTAGGCTCCCGCGATGAGCCCTCCCGCCCGCCCCGCCGCATCAGCCGGCCGGGGCGGGCTTTTTGCTATCTTCCGCCCCTTCCTCCAAGCCGCTCCCGTTCTCGCCCCTTGGTTTCACAGAAAGCCTTCTTTTCCCATGACCTTCCAACAGCACCTGCGTTCCTATTACCGCACCGCCCCTGTCACCGCCTGGATCGTGGCCGTCAACTGCGCGGTGTGGCTGGCCACCGCCGTCCAGTCCCGGTCTGTGACCGGCAGCTACTACCACTCCTCGCTGGCGCTGAGCTGGAGCCTCTGGGGCCCCGAATTCTCCGCCGGGCACTACTGGCAGGCGGTCACCAGCGCCTTCATGCACCTGGGGCTAGGCCACCTGGCGGTGAATATGTTCCTGCTGGTGTTAATCGGCAGGGAGATCGAGACCTACCTGGGTTCGGCGCGGTACGCCCTGGTCTATCTGGCGGCGGTGCTAGGGGCCTCGGCCAGCATCGTGTGGATGGCCTTCACCCAGCCAACCGCCGGCGCCTCCGGCGCGCTCTTCGCCCTCATGGTGGTCCTGGTGGCCGTGAACTACCAAAGGCGCACCGATCTGCGCGCGCCCATCGTGCTCGTGGTGGTCAACATCGCTTACACCTTCCTCGCCACGGGTGTGTCCCTGTGGGGTCACCTGGGCGGCGTCGCGGTGGGCGTGGTGCTGGCCCTGTGTGTAGCCGCCCGGAACCCCAAAATCTCCGGCTGGGGTGTCGCAGCGACCGCGGCGGCGGCATTCGTGTTACTGGTGGCGCGAGCAGGCCTTTGGGGATAGGTGCGGCGTGTTATCCACGCGCGCAAGTGTTCGAAAAGATTTCACACCGGTTGTCCACATTGTGGATAACTACATTTTTGTAATTTCCGAACGCTTGTGTGTTTTTCGAATGACAAATCCCAGCGTAGCGATCATTTTTCGAAATTTTAAACCGGTGTGGAAACGGGGAGAAAAGTTATCCACAGGCTGTGGTAAATTCTGTGAATTACGGATTTTCACACTTTTATCCCCAGCCTGTGGATAACTCTTTACCCAACGGTGTCAATAAAAGCCCAGCTTACACTATTGTAATTTACAAAAGTGCAGGTGAGTGCCCCGGTGGAAAACTTGGGGACACTGTGGAGAACTCTGCGGTGGAGAATCTCAGAGGCGAGGCAGCTGCGTCCAGCGCAGGCCGAGATCCGTGCCCCGGCCGAAGAACTCGTACGCGCGCTCCGTGCCGTCCTGGATGCCGTCGGCGACGTCCTCGCCGCCGGAGGTAATATCCACGGTCAGCGGCTCCCGGGAGCGGACAGCGGCCACCCACCCGCCGGAGACGTAGGCGCCGTCCTCGGAGCGTTCGAGGCTGTCCAGAAAGGCGGCCAGCGCCGCCTGGGCGCTATCGCGCTCGCCGTCGGTGACAACAAGCCGGACCGTCGCCGGGGTGCCGTCGTTGTGCGGGGGATTGTCCCACAGCCAGTCGTAGTCCATCTGATATTCGCGGTTAGTGCTCATGCGCAAAAGACTACGTGAAAAAGGCATGAAAAAAGGCGGCCAAAGGCCGCCTTCGGGGCAAAAGCTTAGCGCCAGCCCATGGTCATCAGGAGACCAATGATGGCTAGGCCGAAACCGATGAGGTAGTTCCACGGGCCGAGCTCCTGCATGAGCGGGATGTGCTCGCCGGCCAGGTAGTTGACCACGATCCAGGCCAGCCCGATGAGCATCAAGCCGAGCATCAGCACGATGTACCACTTGGAGGTGCCCTCCGAGTTGATCTTGACCGGGGTGCGGTTCGCGGAAGAGCTGGCGGTCGAGCTGATCGGGGCGTTCTTCGAAATCTTGGCCTTTGGCATGTTCTTTCCTAACTTTGGTGTGCGGGCGGGGCGGATTCGGGCCGGGCTAGTGTTGCGCCACAGTTTAGCAGCGCCACGGCTAGCGGCCCGTGACGAGGGTTTCCAGGTTGAACTCCCAATAACGGACTTCTACCTTGGTGTCCTTACGGATGGTGTCCCCGGCGGAAACGGAGGCCCAGCCGATCTTGCCGGAGTCTACGGCGGCCCCGGTGCCGATCGGCGGGCCGACGCGCAGGTCCTGGGCGTTGCCTTCCCAGCCGGCCTCGCGCAGGGCTTCGACGGCCTCGTCCTCGGTCTTGCGGGTCAGTTCCGGCGCGGTCATGAGCATGCCGTTGGACACGCGCACCACCACGGTGCTGCCGGCGTCGACCTGCCGGCCCTCGCTTTGGACCTCGAGGACGCGGTTTTCCGGCTCCTCGGAGTCGACCAGCTCGAGCTGCGGCTCGACGTCCAGGGAGTCCAGGGTCTGGCGGGCGTCGTCCCAGTCCATTCCGGTCAGGCGCGGGATGCGCACCTGCTTGACCCCCTGGGAGACGGTCACCTTGACCTTCGAGCCCTTGGACAGCTGGGAACCGGGGGCCGGCGACTGCGAGATGATCTGGCCCGCCGGGACGTCGTCGGAGTCTTCCTCGGTGATGTCATCGGACAGGGTCAAACCGGCCTCGTCGAGCGCGCGGGAGGCGGACTCCAGATCCAAGCCGGTCACGTCCGGGACGTCGGTGATTTCCTTACCGGAGGAGACCGTCAGCGTCACGGTCGCGTTCTTCTGCAGCTGGGAACCGGGGCCCGGGTTCACGCGGATGACGTGGTCGCGCTCAATCTCCGGGTGGGCTTCCTCGTTGACCGAGACCTGCAGGCCCAGCTCTTCGAGCTCCTGGACGACCTCGGCGCGCGGACGGTTTTCGACCTCCGGCACCTCGACCATCTCCGCGGTCTGCGCGGGCTCGTCCGGGGTCTCCGAAGGCTTCAGGTAGTCCCAGGCGAAGTAGCCGATGGCGCCGATGAGCAGCAGCGCCAGCAGGGCCGTGAGCCACTTGATCCAGGCGCTGGTGCCCTCCTCTTCCTCCGCGGCGTGGGAGGCCGGGCGGGTGGAGGCCACCGGCGCGCGGTGGGAGGCGGCCGGGGCTTCGGCCTCGGGCTCGACGTGCGCGCGGGCCGCCTGGGTGACGTTGCCGTGGGCCAGGCGGCGCAGGTCCTCGGCCATCTCATGGGCCGACTGGTAGCGATCCGCCGGGTGCTTGGCCATCGCCGTGAGGATGACCGCGTCCACGTTCACGCGCCCGGTCGGCGTGATGGAATCATCCAGGTATTCCGACGGCGGAATGGGATCTTCCTGCACGTGCTGGTAGGCCACGGAAAACGGGGTCTCGCCCTCGAACGGGGTGCGGCCGGTGACGGCCTCGTACATGACGCAGCCCAGGGCGTAGACGTCGGAGCGGGCATCGGCAGCCTTGCCGCGGGCCTGCTCGGGCGACAGATACTGCGCAGTGCCGATGACCGCGGAGGTCTGCGTCATGGCGGAGGTGGAGTCGTCCAGCGCGCGGGCGATGCCGAAGTCCATCACCTTCACCTGACCCGTGTTGGTCAGCATGATGTTCGCGGGCTTCACGTCGCGGTGGATGATGCCGGCCTCGTGGGAGGCCTGCAGGGCATCCGCGACCGGGGTCAGGATCTCCGCGGCCTGCTCCGGGGCCATGGGCCCGTCCGCGCGGAAGATGTCGCGCAGGGTGCGCCCGTGGACCAGCTCCATGACGATGTACGGGATGGTCAGGGCGTTATCCTCGACCTCGCCGGTGTCGAAGACGGCGACGATATTCGGGTGGTTGAGGCGGCCCGAATTCTGCGCCTCGCGGCGGAAGCGCTCGCGGAAATTGGTGTCGTGCGCCATCTCCGGGCGCAGCATCTTGATGGCCACCTCGCGGCCCAGCATGGTGTCCTGGGCCGCGTAGACCTCGGACATACCACCGGAACCAATGAGTTCACCGCGTTCGTAACGATCACCCAGCATTGGTGGTTCCACCCCCTTGGTTGGTGTAATCAGACGCCTGCGGCGAATTATTGAACAGGTCCTCGATGTTTTCTTCCAGCTCCTCCGTCGGCAGCGACGGGGCCTCCGTCATCTCCGGCAGCTCGGGCGTCGGGGTGTCCTGGCGCGTGGTCGGCTGCTCGCGGCGCGTGGTCGGACGCGGCGTGGGCGTTTCCGTGCGCTCGCGGGTCTCCGGCTCCGGCTCCTCGGTCCGGGAGGGTTCGGGCTCCTCGACCTCGGTCTCGGTGACGGTCTCGGCTTCCTCCGTGGACGGCTCCACCCATTCGGTCACGACCGACGGCGGCGTGCTGGTGGGTTCGCTGGAACCACGGTCGCCGGCCAGCTGCTGGGCCAGCAGGAATCCGCCGCCGACCAGCACGACGACGATCAGGGCGATGAGCAGACCGATGCCGAAGTTCGCGCCCGCCGAGCCCTTCTTCTTGTTCTTCTGGGCCTGCTTGTTGGCGCGGGCCTTTTCCTGGGCCAGGTGCTTGTCGCGCGTGTCCGCGACCGGGGCCGGGGCCGGCCGCACCGTGGTCGGGTTGGCGGTATCGCCCAGCATCTGGGTCGAGGCCGTCGGCGAAGGTTCGGTGGCAATCGGGGCCACGGCCGCGGATTGCGGCTGCGGCGGGCGCTTGCCCAGCCGTACGGCGGAGACGGCGTTGGCCAGCTCGTTGCCGTCGGCGTAGCGGGTGTGCTGGTCCTTGCGCAGGGCGATGCCCACCAGCTCGCGCACCGGCGCGGAAATATTCGTCGACAGCGGCTCCGGTGCCTGGCTGATGTGCGCCAGCGCTACAGAGACCGAGGAATCTCCGGTGAACGGGCGGTGGCCCGCCAGCATCTCGTAGCCGACCACGCCCAGCGAGTAGACGTCGGAGGCGGGGGAGACCTCGCGGCCCTGCGCCTGCTCGGGGGAGACGTACTGCGCGGTGCCCACCACCATGCCGGTGCGGGTCAGCGGGACCGCCGCGGCGGCCTTGGCGATGCCGAAGTCGGTGATCTTGACCCGGCCGTTCTGGGTAATCAGCAGGTTGCCGGGCTTGATGTCGCGGTGCACTAGGCCCATGCGGTGAATAATGGACAGGCCGTGGGCGGCCTGCTCCATCACGTCGAGCGCCATCTCCTCCGGCAGGGAACCCTCGCGGGCCAGCATGTCGGCCAGGGACTCGCCGCGGACGTATTCCATGGCAATGAAGCAGAAGGTCGTGCCCACCGGATCATCAATTTCGCGGTAGTCGTAGGTGGCCACCACGTTGGTGGAGTCGATGGACTCGGCGGCTTCGGCCTCGTTGCGGAAGCGGGAGAGGAACTCGTTGTTGTCGGAGAACTCCGGGCGCAGGATCTTGATGGCGACCTCGCGGTCGTTGCGGACGTCGTCCGCCAGCCACACGGTGGACATGCCGCCGTGCCCGATGACCCACTGCAGGCGGTAATCATCACCGATGAGCGCCTGGAAGCGTTCTTGGTGTTCGGCGTGGTTCATTACTGCTCTCCTCCGTAGGCCTGAAGCATGGCGCGCCCGATCGGCGCGGCCACCTGGCCGCCCGTGGCGGACTGGCCCAGGTTGCCGCCGTCCTTGACCACCACGGCCACGGCAATATCGCGGTCCGGATCGAATGCAACATACCACGTATGCGGGGGCAATCCGTCGCCATGCTCGGCGGTACCGGTCTTGGAAGCAAAGGAATTGCCGTCGTAGCCGGACGTGGATCGCTCGGAGGCGAACATCAGATCCCGCAGGGTCGCGGCCGTCTCCGGGGTAATCGCCTCGGTGGCCTCCTTCGGCTTGATCTCGCGGACCTCCTGCATCTGCGAATCCGTGATCCGCTTGATGAGGCGCGGCTCCATGCGTTTGCCCTCGTTGGCCACGGTGCCGGCCATGATGGCGGCCTGCAGGGCGGACATGGTTACGTCGCGCTGGCCGATGGCCGACTGGGCGGTCGCGGCCGGATCCGGCAGCTCGCCCAGGTTGCCCGGGGAGGTGTCCACCCCGAGGTCGTAGTTTTCGCCCACGCCGAAGGCCTCGGCATATTTGCGCAGCTCGTCGGCGCCGATGCCCTCGCTCATCTGGACGAAGGCCGTGTTGCAGGACAGGGCGAAGGCCGTCTGCAGCGTCACCGAGTCCGAGCCGCCGCAGGACTGGTTGGCGTAGTTGGTCAGCTGGGTCGTGGTGTTCGGCAGCGTGATCGAGGCCTGGCCGGTCAGGGTCGACGACGGCGTGAAGCCGTTGTTCAGACCCGCCGCGGTCGTGATGATCTTGAAGATGGAGCCCGGCGGCAGCGTTTCCTGCGTGGCGTGGTTGAGCAGGGGAGCGCCGTCGGCCTCCTGCAGCGCGGCCCAGTTGTCCTCCGCGTTGGGATCGCCCACCACGGAGTTCGCGTCGAAGCTCGGCGAGGAAGCCATCGCCAAAACGCGCCCAGTGGACGGCTGCAGCGCGACCGCCGAGCCCTGGTAGCCCGGCCCCACCAGCTGGTCGTAGGCCAGCTGCTGGAGCTGCGGGTCGATGGTGACCTCGACGTTGGCGCCGTCCGGCTGCTCGCCGGTCAGCTTGTCCAGCCAGTTCTGCTTCAGCAGCGAATCATCGGTGCCGTTGAGAATCTCGTTCTGCGAGGACTCCAGCTGGGAGGCGCCGAACTGGGAGGACAGGTAGCCGGTCACCGGGCCGAAGGCGGGGGACTGGGTCGGGTAGATGCGCGAGTAGGTCTCGTCGTCGCCGCCTTCGCCATTGCCGTCGGGAACGGACTGCGCCAGCACGGTGTTGCCGGCGTAAATCTGCCCGCGGGCGATGGTCTGCAGCTGGTAGAACTCCCGCATATTCTTCGGGTTTTTGGCGTACTTGTCCTCGCTGAAGGCCTGCACCACCGTGAGGTTGACCAGCAGGATGGCGGTCAAGATCAGGGAGAAGATAGCGGTAAAGCGGATGGTCTTATTCATCGCTGAGCCTCCTGGACGGCGGGGAACAAGGACGTGCCGGCACCGGCCTGGGCTTCCTCGGCCGGGCGGCGGGCGGAATTCGAGATCCGCAGCAGCAGCGCCAGCAGGATGTAGTTAGCCATCAGCGAGGAACCGCCGGCCGCAATGAAAGGCGTGGTCAGGCCGGTCATCGGCAGCAGCGCGGAGATGCCGCCGACCACGACGAAGACCTGGATGACCAGGGTCAGCGACAGGCCGGCCGCGACCAGCTTGCCGTAGGAGTCCTTGACGCTGAGCGCGGTGCGAAAACCGCGGGAGGCCAGCAGCGCGAACAGGATCAGGATCCCGGCGAGGCCGATGAGGCCGAATTCCTCGCCGATGCCGGCCATGATGAAGTCGGAAAAAACCACCGGAATGATGTCCGGGTGGCCCTGGCCGAGGCCGGAGCCGGTGATCCCGCCGGAGGACATGCCGAACAGCGCCTGGGACAGCTGGAAGCCGTTGCTGTCGTAGTTGCCCAGCGGATCGAGGAAGTTGGAGAAGCGATCCTGGATCTTGGTGGAAATCTGCGCAATCCCGAAGCCGCCGATGGCCACGAGCACCACGCCGATGGCCAGCCAGGACACGCGCCCGGTGGCCATGTAGAGCATGCCCAGCACCGTGGAGAACAGCAGCAGGGCCGGGCCGAAGTCGTTCGACACGCCCATGATGACGATCGCAATGCCCCAGACCACCAGGATGGGCGCGAGGTCGCGCAGACGCGGCAGCGACAGGCCCAGGAAGCGGTAGCCCGCCACCGTGAACAGCGAGCGCTTCTGGACCAGCAGCATGGCGAAGAAGAGCAGCAGGAGAATCTTGGAAAACTCGCCCGGCTGGATGGAAAACGGCCCGATCTTCATCCAGATGCGCGCGTCGGCCTGCGCGGGCTGCGGCCAGACCAGCGGCAGCGCCAGCAGGATCAGGCCGACCAGCCCCAGCAGGTAAGAAAAGCGGGTCAGCGAGCGGTGATCACGCACGATGGCCAGCACGGCGATGAACAGGATGAGCCCCGCGATGGTCCACATGACCTGCCGCACGGCCAGGTCGCGGCCCAAGGCCAGGTCCAGGCGTTGGATCATGATGAGCCCGATGCCGTTGAGCACCGCCGTGACCGGCAGCATGATCTGATCCGCGTGCGGGGCCAGCAGGCACAGCGCCCAGTGGGCGACGGCGAAAACCCCGATGAATCCGCCGATGAGGTAGAGCACGTCCACAGACAGGATATTGCCCTGGGACAGCTCGAGGCTCACCAGCGTGATCGCGAAGACCACCGTGGCCGCTACCAGCAGCCACAGCTCAGTGGTGCGCCCAACAAATTGCTTCAGCATCTAGTTCACCTCCCGGCAGTTCACGCCCGGCTCGCGCCGGAAGCCGTTGTCCTTCTTGTCCTCTTGGTTGTCCGCCTTATCGCGGCAGACCGGCAGAGCGTTATCGGCCAGCCGGGTCAGTTGGCCCTGGACCTCGTCGTAGCTGCCGGAGTCGAGGTTGTGGACCACGCCGCGCTCGGTGGCCGGCAGGTCTTCGACCTTGAGCGGGTTGAACCCGGCGTCGCAGGAGCCGTTGCTGAGCCGTAGTGCGCCATCCTTGCCGAGGCAGGCGACCTGGTAGGTCTCGTGCAAGTCCTTCCCGAAGACCGAGAAGTCGGCGCCGCGCTCGAGCTGGATTTCCTCGTTCGCCCCGGCGGTGGTGACGTAGTAGTTGTTGTCCAGGTAGTTCTTTCCCCACACGCCCACGCCGGCGATGGCGGCGATCAGCACGGCCAGGACGACCGTGGTGGCGATCCAGGTGCCGCGGGAGCTTTTCCGGCGGCGATCGGGCTCCTCGTCGGCCGCTTCTTCCTCGGCGACTAGGCGGGCCGGCGCGGAGGTCTCGCGCGGCTGGCCGGCGGACTGGTTCGTGTGCGGCTCGATGACCTGGGGGCGCCGCTCCAGCGCCGCAGCGCGACTGGCCGCCGAATCCGGGTGGGTCGGCTCCGGGGTATCCCCGGCCAAAGCACCCACGGCCACCGGCTCGGCCGGCGCCTCGTCGCTTTCGACGACCTCGGCGATGACCATAGTGACGTTGTCCGGCCCGCCGGAGCGCAGCGCGAGTTCGATCAGCCGCTGGGCGGCTTCTTCCACGGTGCCCTGCTGGAGGGCGTCCTCGATGGTGGAGGCCGTGACGGGATCCGAGAGCCCGTCGGAGCACAGCAGCAGCCGGTCGCCGGGCTTAGCGTCCAGCATGAACAGCGTCGGTTCCACTGAGCGGCCGGTATATGCCTTGAGGATGAGTGATTTCTGCGGGTGGGAGGACACGTCGCTCGGATCGAGCTTGCCCTCGTCCACCAGAGACTGCACGAAGGTGTCGTCCTTGGTGATCTGGGTCAGCTTCCCGTCGCGCAGGCGGTAGCCGCGCGAGTCACCCACGTGGCAGACGCCGAACTGGGTGCCGTTGAACATCATGGCCGTCAGGGTGGTGCCCATGCCCTCGGTCTCGGGGTGGTCCTTGATGTGGTTGGCGATCGACGTGTTGGCGTCGTTTGCGGCGCCGCCTAGCAGCGCCAGCATGTCGTTGTCTTCTGGGTCGCGGTTTAAGTGCTCCAGGTGCTCGACCATGAGCTGGGAGGCGACCTCGCCGGCGGCGTGACCGCCCATCCCGTCGGCCAGGACTAAAAGATAAGGCCCGGCGTAGGCCGAGTCTTCGTTGTTCTTGCGGACCAAGCCGCGGTCCGAAGCGGCGGTGAAATGTAGTTTCAGCATTAGGCAACCAGCCTTACGATAGTGCGACCCATCTTAATATCCGTTCCCACTTCGATGCGTTCTGCCTGGTCGATGCGCGTTCCCGCGACGAAGGTGCCGTTGCGGGACTCGAGGTCTTCCACGAACCACTGGGAACCGCGACGGAACAGGCGCGCGTGGTGGGAGGAGGCGAAGTCGTCGCCCAGGACGAAGTCGCAGTCCTGCGCGCGGCCCAGCGTGATGTCCTCCAGGGTGCCCAGAGCCATGTGGGATCCCTGTAGCGGGCCTTCGGCCACGGTGATGTGGCGCGGCTTTTCTTTGCGGTCCTTCCGGCGCACTGCGGCGACGGGGCCGACGCTACTGCCGCCGGTGCGGGCCGCCTTGTTGGCATCCAGTCGCATGGCATTCAAGGCCACCAGGATAAACAGCCACAGTAAGACCAACAGGCCGATTCGCAGCGCGAGCAGCACGAATGAATCCATCGGTGACCTCCTAAAAACTATTGGGGTTTAATTGTCCAGCCCGGTGATTCGCACCTCGATGTGCGAATGCCCCAGGGTGATGACGTCGCCGTCGGCCAGCAGCCAGTTTTCGATGGGCGTGTCATTAACCGTGGTGCCGTTGGTGGACTGGAGGTCCACCAGGACTGCGTCCTGGCCGTTCCAGGTGATTTCAGCGTGCTGGCGGGAGACCCCGGTGTCCGGCAGGCGCAAGTCGGCATCGTTGGAACGTCCAATGATATTGGATCCTTCGTGGACGTGGTAGGTCCGCGAGGAGCCGTCCTGGAGGAGAAGATTCACGCTCGGGCCGCTGGTAGCGGGTTCCGCGTCCGTGGGCTCGGGACGGATAAAGGTTGTCGTGGCGGCCTCGTCAGCAGAATTACTGTTCATCTGGTCCTCCTGGGTTTCGGTCTCGTGGAAAATGGCGTCGAACCCGATTTCTTCCTCGGGCTCATGGTCAATGAACGAAGAAACCCGCAACTGGCCGGTGCGGAGTCCGGATTCTTCGGCGATGCGAACGATGACGGGTCCCGCCAGACCCCAGCCGCTGTTGCGGATAAACCGCGACAGCTGGTCGGCCAGGTTCTGCGGGATTTGCGGGTCTTGGGAGAGGTTTTCCAGGTCCTTGGAACTGACTCCCACGAGCACCACATTGGGGCTGTAGAGGTTGTCGTCTTCTCCGCGTGTGAGGTTGTCTTGGACCTCCTGCTTGAGCAGCTCTTCGATCTCGGCGGGCACAACGCGGCCGCCGAAGACGAAAGCCATCCCGTTGTCCAGTCCGCGCTGCAGGGCAGAGTCAAACTTGGCAAGCTTTTCCATGAGTGCCATGCTGCGGTCCTCCTTCGAACGTGGATGTATTCGGCTCTGGTAATAAACCTCAACCATTATAGGCCGCGTATAGCACTAAAACGTAGCCGGAGCCCGAAAAGTTCCCGCAATTGATGCGTAGATCTCACTCATTTTCCGGCGTACTAGCTGCGGATTTGTAAGTATGTGGGTGTCCCGTGCTATCTTTATCTAGTCGCCAAGACAGGCAATACCCAGCCCGGGTGGCGGAATTGGCAGACGCGCTGGCTTCAGGTGCCAGTGTCCTTATAGGACGTGCGGGTTCAAGTCCCGCCCCGGGCACAGCGCGCAGTTAAACAAACTGCAACACCGGAGGTAACAAACTCGAAAGGGTTCGTGACCTCCGGTCTTTTGTTTTTCTGAACTTTTCCGGTCGAGGATTGCAAGTGTGGGGATTTACATCCTAAATCCCGCCCGCGCCGGCCGACACGTCTTTCGAATTTTGTTTTCGATGGTGTCAACAAATCACCTTGCTTGTTGTCCTGTCTGGCAGCCTTTCTTTGAGTCTTCGACTTACTGTGTAGGCAGTCAATTCGAGGCTTGATGTTTGCCTTGGTTTGGTTGACAATCTCGAGAGGCCAATAGTTTATTGGATGATCTCGTAGTTCGTTTTGGGCTCTGCGGCGTTTTGTTCGATGTATCTCAGCCGGGGCCCATAGGCCAGCCAGTTCTAGGGATTCGTTGTACGGGAACGCCAGTGTGTTTAAACCATCCTTGGCTTGAGATCCCATTTAGGGAGCGTGTCAAGTTGTTTGTGTGGGGGGTTAGGTTTACGGGTATTTGTCGAAATGGTCGGGGTAGGCCACGGCCATTTGGTTGATGGCTTGTTTCCAGCCGGAAACTCGGGCTCCTTCCATGAGTCTGCCGGCTGTCGCTGAGATTCGTTTGCCCTGCTTTGCCCTCTTTGCAGCTCGTTTGTCTTCAATGTTGCAGATCATCAGCCACAGCGTCTTCAGTGCTGATTCATCGTTAGTGAACTGCACCCTATTGCGAGTAGCTTTACGTAGTTCATTGTGAAACGACTCAATGGAGTTCGTCGTATAGATTACCTTCCTGGCTGCTGGTGGGAACTGCAGAAACGGGACAAACCGCCCCCACGCGTCCTGCCAGACCTTGACTGAGCGGGGATACTTTTCTCCCAATTCAGAGGCTTCACATTCGTCCAAAGCAGCACGGGCTGTGGACTCGTCTGCGGCGGTGTAGATCTTTTTCAACGCGGCTGGAGAGTGTCTGATTGTTTGTGTGCGGGGGCTTGGTTTACAGGTAGTCCGCGAATCGGTTGGGGTAAGCCACGGCTAGTTGGTTGATGGCTTGTTTCCACCCGGTGGCTTTCGCTCCTTCAATATAGCCGTTGCACTTTATGTTGCGCTTGGCTTTCTTCGCCCGCTGGGCAGCACGCTTGTCTTCGGTGTTGCAGATTATCAGCCACAGCGTCTTCAGCGCCGCGGTATCGTTCGGGAATTGGCCCTGGTTACGGGTAGCTTTATGCAGTTGCGCGTTGAGTGACTCGATCGAATTGGTGGTGTAGAGCACTCGCCTGGCCGCAGGCGGGAACTGTAGAAACGGCACGAACCGCTGCCAGGCGTCGCGCCAGACTGTGACCGACTGGGGGTATTTTAGGCCCAGTTCACTGGCCTCGAAAGCATCCAGGGTGGCGCGTGCGGTGTCCTCATTGGTAGCAGTGTAGACCTCACGCAGCGCGCGGGAGACAGATTTGCGGTCCTGATAAGACACCCACCCGGTTCGCAGCTCGAATCAGGTGCACAATGCAGGTCTGCACCATGGAATTCGGCCAGGTTGCCTCCACTGCTTCAGGCAGGCCTTTGAGCCCGTCACAGCAGACGATGAACACGTCCTGGACCCCGCGGTTGGCCAGATCTGCGCACACCGATGCCTAGAATGCGGCGCCTTCATTGTCAGCGATCCACAATCCCAGGATGTGCTTGATGCCGTCCATGTCGACACCAACCGCCATGTAGCACGCCTTGTTGACCACGCGGTGGCCGTCACGGATCTTCACGCGTAGGGCGTCGAGGAAGATCACCGGGTACAACTCGTCGAGCTGGCGGTTGTGCCAGATCATGACCTCTTCCACGACCGCATCGGTCATGGTGCTGATCGTATCGGGGCTCATATCCACCCCAAGGGTGGTCGCGAGATGATGGCAAATATCGCGCACTGTCATCCCGCCGGCGTAGAGCGAGACGATCATGTCGTCGAGCTCTGTGAGCCTGCGTGCGCCCCGGGGCACCATGCGGGGAATAAACGTGCCGGCACGATCCCTGGGCACAGTTACTTCCACCGCGCCGTATCCAGAATTGACGGTCTTGATCTACGAGCCGTTGCGGTGGTTATTCTCCTGTGAGGTTTCGACCTGGGCTTTGGCGTTGCGGTCGGAATGGCCGTAGCCCAAGTGCGCTTCCATCTCCGCCTTAAGACCGGCGTTGATCGATGCCTGTAACAGGCCTTTGACCAGCTCGCTTGCATCATCAGCGGAAGCCGACAGCTCGCTGATCAAGCTGGCGACCTCAGGGTTTTCCATCAGCTTCTCGCGGATCTCGTTGACCCTCGCCGGGTCATGGCTTTTCTTCGGTGACACCGTAGTCATTATCGGTGAAACTCCTTCTAGATCAGAGCCTCACACACAAACTTCCTGACACCCTCAACCCAGGACGCTTCATACCGAATCGGAGACTTTGATATGCGCAAAGCTACCGCCCCAGTAGACCCAGACACCTAAGTACACACCACTCGGTCCGGGTCCAAGCTGGGTATTGCTTGACCCGGGCCAGCATCAACTACCCGGAACACCCCAGTACCGCATTACTGGAACACCGGTACCAACAAACCGCATCCGACACTGTCTAACAAAGGGTCCACATCCCCAAATGCCCCTTAACGCGACACGCCGCAAATCCACACGAAATGTCCCTTAAGCCATTTTTCGGTTGTAAAGTACAGTGAATTGGTGCAGGACAAAAATTTTGGCGCATTGAAATGTGGAGTGTGGAACATGAAGACTGAGTGGAGCGTATCAGCTTTCGGGGGCTATATGAATTCTCTTTTGAAGAGATATTTCGCTGAAGAAAACCTGATTTCCCCAGGGGCTGTCGAGCTTAGAGCGGCTTGGAGAACTCCCCAATTCGTCTACTGCGTATTTTCAGTAATGTCCACGCGAGGGCTTGCGTATCTTGGTATGGAATTGCCCCCAATACCGAGTACTGGGGGCGTCTCTTCGGAGGAAGATACTGCTGTAAAAGGTTGGGCGGATCAACTTGCTGGAGACCCATTTGCCGGGGACTTGGACTATGGATCAGGAGATAAAATCGAGTGGCTTGGGGAAGTTAGCAACAACGTTCCTCAGCATTTTATGGAATTGAGAAGGATGAAAGCAGACAGAACCGTGGACACAGAGTTTTACATTCCGCTAACGGGTCACGGCTAACCTCTTCCTTATGTCTTATCGGATTTATTTTTTAGTCTAGACCTTTTTCCAGGTTAAACCATTGAGGGACTACGTCGCTGCCATCGTTAAAACCATATAGTGGTGTTTCTGAAACAGTAAGAGACACCAGCGTATCCGCCACATCACTAACCGCTTTTAACTCTTCCTGGGCAAATGGGGCCTGTTGCATTTCCACCGTCGCGTCATCTATATAGAGAATTCTTCCAGTCAAATACATGGCGAGAACAGGATGCAGGTAAGAGAAAAGAAGTAACTTCGTACAACTCAGCCTACGGTCTAGCGTTTTGCAGATCGAGGATACTTGGCTGTGGCCCATGGTTATCGCGACGATCAACGCGAGAGGAGGTGTGTGGGAAAACAACGACGGTGGGGATGATATGGCGTAGGATTCCCTAAATCGCGCGATACATGCGTCTGCTCGCCTGTCAAAACTTTGGCCATTGGTGCTTCGCGAAGCGATTTAGTACCAGAAATGAAGCCACCGGATATGTGCACCAGCGATTAGCCTAATCGCCCAGACTACACGCTGACGCCTTAATCAAGATGTGACGGCATTTATCATATGGATATTCCGTTGAATCTCTGGATCACAATCAAGCACAAATAGATCCCAGAGGGAACCCTCTGCCATCGCTCGACACATTAACGGCTTTTACATGACTGGTAAATTCCCTAGGTACTGTCTCTTCACCTAATGCCAAATCACGCCATAGCCGAGAGACACCAGCCCCTTCCATGGCGGGTTCGTCAACGTCTTTAGCCACACATGAAAGGCTATACAAACCCCATTCAGATTCATCAAATGGGTAAGTGCCAAAGTCTCGCATATCCCTACGGAAATCTTGCATCATGACTTCGCGAATTACTTCGTCTCCCCCATGTGTAATTTCGTCAGTTACATAGAGAATCTCTGTGATCTCTCGAGTCTTATCCACCCTTTTTAAATACTGTTTATGGAATTGTTCAAGGTCAGACTGTCGAGCGAGGAAGTAAGTCGTAAAAAGAAGAGTTTCGCCCAACATATTAAATCGGATCACCGTCTGCAGTGAAAGCTCCAGAATTTGTATACCTAGGCTGAGGGTAGCAGTGTCTTTTATGCACATTTTTTCCGAATTTGTTCGTGTACAAATCCGCATCTTTTTCCGCCTTTGTAGGATCTTTCGGATGATTACCGTAAACCAACCCTACTACTGGGTTTCCCGGTTCATTCTTCACCACTTGGCACTTCACTGTGAACATGCCCAGTTCATTTTTTTTCACAGCCGAAAAAGCTGGAGCTGGGCTAACGAACAGTAGTGAAAAGGCAACCGGAATAGAAATGATCCACTTGGAGGTTTTTGAAATATTTCTTAGCAAAGTTCTACCCTATCTACTTTCTCGTTTCCGCGGATGATCCATCTAACATTTGACCTGGTACCTGGAGCAATCGTATTGCAGGCGCTGTCTTTAGCCCCCAAAATAGGAGACGTGTTAGCGGTCATAATAACTTTGACCCTCATATCGGAATCGCAGTTGTTATAAACCTGGACAGCAAGTTTTTCCACCCTCGCCTGGACGCAGGATGGAGCGGTATTGGCAGAACGAGCCATCTGAGTAAAAGATGGCTTTTCTTCTACAAAACCGATGTCATATCCATGAGGAACTGAAACAGATTCTCCTTGGGATAGCTCTAAAATTGAGTAAGGATTTTCCTCCGCTTTAGGACTATATTCAGTTGCAAACGCAGCTGGGGAAGCACAAACAGTCAGGAGAGTTGCCACCACAGTGGAGAGAATGGAAGTGCGCATTTTACTACCGCCAATCATCCCGCCATCGCTGTTGGCAGGAGGTCGAGAATGTGACTCCACTATAGCGGAGAAGTGTGCTCCAGCGTTTAGTATTGGTGTCCTCTACTTTGGGCGATTGCTTTTAAGTGCTGGGCGCAGGGACAACAATTCTGTAAAAGCTAGTTTCGGATCTTTCCTTGGCGAAGCTGATCGAAGACGCTACCGGCGTAATCCTTGTCGAGGATGAAGCTGTTGTCGGTTTCTTTGAGAACTCCGTCTTTGACTCGACGATCCCACCACATGATTAAGGATGCGAGCGTGTAGCCGAGTTCGTATTTCTGACCAGGAACTGTGAATGTGGGGTTGCCCGCAAATCGTGGACACGTAGTGGAGCTACCTAGTGGTTAGGCAGCTATTTCTTTTTTACTGGTGGT
>NZ_JASTTE010000009.1:0-1483 GCF_055700935.1 Corynebacterium sp. 2571A
TTAATGTCGCATCATGCAACATTTAAACCAGCTTCCCAAGCTGAGAGCGCGAGTTCGATTCTCGTCGCCGGCTCCACACATGAGCTACACCTTTTTGGTGTGGCTTATTTTTATAGGACGGCAGGTAGGCCCAAACTATCCAACTTGCCCTAGGGCTTCCCACACCGCGTGCGTAGCCGCCGACGGCACCCACCCCTCATGCGTCGTATGCTCCACTCGCGCCCGCCACAGGTGCATGATGATGCCGTCGCTAACGCGACATTGGGTAGGGGCGAACACCAAAGATTCTGGGCGGTTGGGCCCGGACCACTGAACCACATCCCCCTGCTTAAGCAGGGGCGTAAACGTAACTACGCCGTTAACTTTGACCAGCTCAGGGTTACGGTCAGCATCATAGCTGGTGTCTTTCATGCGGCCCCCTAGTTGGCGGTTATCTCAGGCGCTTAGTCTGCCCAGTGGTGCGCGTTGCACTAAAGGCGGGCCAGCTGACGCACGTTAAGCTCGGTGTAATCCCAGCCTGAGTCGTACCCCACCGTTTGCACCTCATCCATAACTACGCCGTTGGACATGATTTGGACCCGGAGAGTAGAAGACGTACCACCGCCACTCGCTCTAGACGCAGGCATATGGATGCGCACCTACACCTGCCATTTCCCGGGCTCGGTAAATCACACATAGCTTTGCCCCGTATCCGTAAAATACGCCAGATAACAGCCAGAAACAGTACCTTTCTGCCGCGTGAATTTAGGATTAGTCCACACGTTGGCTTTCAGCTCGTACGGCTGCTCTACTGACCACGCCCCGTGGTTTTTCAGGTGCAGCAACCCAATCGCCGCTGTATTCGCTTCCGAGGCCTTAGTCACCGACTCAATCGCCGCGCTGTTCGCCGCCGTCGCCGTCTTCACCGCAGTGACAGCCCAGTTCGTCGCAGAAATCGCCGTGGAGTTCACCTCTGACGCAATCATCGACGCTGATACCGCCGTATTCGTCAGCGAAATCCCCTTGGAATTTGCCGCGCCCGCCAACAACGCAGCTTCCACCGCCACCTCAAAGAGAGCCTCCCCCTTCTTTAGAACAATTATGGATCTTGAAAGCTATGCAGAATACCCTGTTACTTAACCGCAATCATCCACAAGATAAGACAACCGTGAAACACCGTCTCCTCTCAATCCCCCTTGCCACTCCCACTGCACTCAGCTTGACAACAGGGCCAGCCCACGCCACCGAGGCCCCAAAGGAAGGGAAACTAGCGAATCAAGTAATGAACGCTGCTGATCCCAACGAGGAGTACAGCAAGCTCACCAACGAGGAGAAATCCATCTTCTTGAGGGCAATGAATCCCGTCGCAGTCGAACAGAAGGTTGCTCAACCGAAACCGACAACCACATCGATTCGATCGGCAGGAATGGGGTTGCCCGCAAATCGTGGACACGTAGTAGAGCTACCTAGTGGTTAGGCAGCTATTTCTTTTTTACTGGTGGTT
>NZ_JASTTE010000010.1:0-839 GCF_055700935.1 Corynebacterium sp. 2571A
GTGGGGTTGCCCGCAAATCGTGGACACGTAGTGGAGCTACCTAGTGGTTAGGCAGCTATTTCTTTTTTACTGGTGGTTGAACCGGTGTGGTTTTCGAAGTCGACGGGGCTTGCCATACCGAGTGCGGAGTGCCGACGCCGACGGTTGTAGACGACTTCCATCCAGTAGGCAACGGCCTTGCGTGCAGCATCACGGGTCGCCCATCGCTGCCGGTCATAGAATTCAGTCTTTAGCGTCGACCAGAACGACTCGGCCATCGCGTTATCGAAGCACACGCCAGTACGCCCTACAGACTGGGCAATGCCGAGGTTGCGGCAAACTTCCCAGAGCTTCTCACTGGTGAATTGCCCTCCGCGGTCAGCGTGAAACACCAGCCCATCAGGAACGTCACCACGCAGCGTATGCGCCATCCGCAGGGCCCGTTCGACCAAACTTGTGTCTTGAACGCTATCCATAGCCCAGCCCAGTACCCTGCGGGAATGACCATCGCGGACCGCGCACAAATACAGCCAGCCCTGGCCGGTGCGCAGGTAGGTAATATCCGACATCCACACTCGATTGAGCTCACCAGTATCAAACATGCGCTTGACCAGGTCAGGAAGTGTGGACTTGCGCTTGGCTTGGATTGTAGTCACCGGGACAAAGGCACGCGGTGAAATCCCTTCAATACCCATCATGCGCATCCGTTTAGCCACAGTCTTGCGATTCAAGGTGATCTGGTAGCGCTCGGCAAGCTCTGCGGTGATCCGCGGAGCACCATAAACCTCATCAGAGTCTTTCCAAATCTGATGAATCTTACGGTCAACATCATCGTAAAATGCTGCGCGATCATCTTCGCC